>JAYUKY010000099.1:0-32639 GCA_043764015.1 Raineyaceae bacterium | reverse complement strand
TAGGCATCTGGGCGTTGTAAGCCTATGGAAAGGCTGGAACAAGTTTCTCATCATTAGAGAAACTTGGCTTATGCAAAAAGATGTGGGTAATCAGTAGGGTTTTATACCCCACGAATACAAACTTACAATGTCGTTATCTAATTAGTACCTCATACCTCTCTTTTACCTCAAATTATCTTCCACAAACTTGAACGGAAGCAAACTAGCAATACTAGGAAGTTCTATAAAACTACCATTTTCACCACTCAAAAGCACTTTTATAGGTGCTTTTTGTTTTTCTTCATATTCCAATACAGACTGCCGACAAGCACCACAAGGCGAAATAGACAGAAAATCAAGGTTATTAGCAGCTAAATGTGCCGTAACCGCCATTATTTTAACTTTTTTAGTGGGGAAGTTTGCACCAATATAAAACATAGCTGTTCTTTCTGCACAAAGCCCAGAAGGATAAGCTGCATTTTCTTGGTTGTTTCCTTCAATTATTTGCCCATCATCTAACAAAAAAGCCGCTCCAACGTGAAAATTTGAATAAGGCGCATAAGCACGTGAGCAAGCATTACGAGCCTGTAAGATGAGTTTTTGTTGTGTTGCGTCCAAATCTTCAAAAGAAGTGTAAACTTTGTAGGCAATCTGTAATTCTTTAGTTTTTATCACTCAACAAATTATTTAAGTAAATTATTAAAATTGTGTTTTTAAAATTTCTAAAAGGGCATACAATATGAAAATAAAAATACAACTTTCCAAATTTCTTATAAAAAAATCATAAAGAATATTTTTTTTTCTTAAAGATTTTTTAACATAGAAAAGTACAAAAAAATTAGAATAATCAAAATACAAAGTGTACTTTTGTAGAAAATTTATATCAACATAAAAAAACATATCTCATAATAATTAAATCCAATCAATGAAAAACAAATTTCTACTCGTTTTTAGTATGTTTTGTTTGCTTTGTAGCACGCAAACGCTACTAGCACAAGTTACTACCGCCTCTATGTCGGGTACAGTAACAGACAAAAAAACCAAAGAAGCAATCCCTGGTGTTACCATTATTGCAGTACACACACCAACAGGCGGACAATTTGGGGTCGTTACAGATGACAATGGTACATTTAGTATCAATAATATGAAAGTGGGAGGTCCTTATAAAGTTACTTTCTCTTTTATTGGTTACAAACAACAAGATATTATGCTTGGTAGTCTTGGGCTTGGTGAAAATACCAAACTAAATGCAGCACTTATTGAAGAAGGAAGTTTGGATATTACAGAAGAAGCAGTCGTTACAGCTAGAAGAGATGCTACTTTTGATGCTGGGCGCACAGGTGCAACTACCAACATCAATAGTGAGCAATTAGCCGCTTTGCCTACACTCTCTCGTGGTTTGCAAGATTTTGTACGCCTTACGCCACAGTTTTCTGCGCAAGATAATGGTGGTATTTCTTTTGGTGGCGCAAACAACCGTTTTAACAGTATTATGATTGATGGTGCAGTAAATAATGATGTTTTTGGTTTGAATGCATCAGGCACACCTGGTGGACGTACCAACGCCCAACCTGTCAGCCTTGATGCCGTAAAAGAAATTCAGGTACTTATTGCCCCTTATGATGTGCGTCAAAGTGGGTTTGTGGGCGGTGGCGTAAATGCTATTACTCGTTCTGGTACAAATGAATTAGAAGGTTCTGCTTATTATTTTACAAGAAGCGACAGATTTACAGGTGATAAAGTAGGTGATGCACCTCTTACAGTAAGAAATTTTAGAGATACACAATTTGGTTTTCGCTTTGGTGGACCTATTGTAAAGAATAAATTATTTTATTTCTTTAATGCAGAACTTGGCAGACGTGATGACCCCAATCCAAATAATATCAGAAACTACGCTGAAAATGTCAGAAGACAGAAAAACGGTACAGAAGCAGACAGAGATTTGTTAGAAACAACTTTTACTAATGAACTCCTCAATATGCGTCGTATTCTTATCAATAAATATAACTACGACCCAGGAGACCCGACAGAAAACTACCTTAATACGCAAAATAATAATAAAATTTTTGCTCGTTTGGATTGGAACATCAATAACCAACATACACTTACTTTGCGTCATAACTTTATTGATGCTTTTGTGAAAGATATTTTTAGAAGTGGTAATCAGTTTAGTTTTGGTAACTCTGGATCTATTATCAAAAACCGCACTAACACAACCGTTTTGGAACTTCAAAGCCGTTTTAGCAATAAAATAAGTAATGAATTTCGTGTGAGTTTTACAAATATCAATGATTTTAGAGAAAATGAAGGGCGTGATTTCCCTCAAATGAGTGTCATTAGTAAGACAATGAAAACGGCTTTTGATGCTGATGTATTTATAGGAGCAGGACTTGATGCCATTGGCGGACTTAATAGCCTTAACCAAAATCTTATAGAAATTACGGATAACCTTACTATTAAGAAAGGAAAACATACTTTCGTTTTTGGTACTAGAAATGAGTTATATTTCTTTGAAAATAAATTTACTCAAAACTTTGCAGGCTCTTGGAGATTTGCTTCTTTGCAAAAACCTACTGAAGTTGGTGCAATAGATTTTAGTCTAGAATCTGGTACTCCTGACCGTTTCTTAAAAACCTATTCTCGTACGGCTGACCCTAAACAAGGCGTGAATTGGGGTGCTATTCAGTTGGGCGTATATGCACAAGATGATTGGAACATAGCTAAAAACTTACGCTTAACCATTGGTGTTAGAGCTGATTTGCCGTATATGTCTAGCTCTGTAACAAGAAACGACCTTTTTGTAAAACAATTTGGATTGGATAATAGCGCAAAACCTACTGCAAAACCACTTATCTCTCCTCGTATTGGCTTTAACTGGGATGTGAAAAGTGATGGGAAAACGCAGGTGCGTGGCGGTGTAGGGCTTTTTGCAGGTCGCCCTCCTTTTGTATGGCTTTCTAATCAGTATAGTAATAATGGTATTGGTTTTGGGCAAATAGCACTTGATGCCAATCTTGGTAATCAGGCAGATATCAACGCACTTTTTGCAGGAACAACACCTGCGCAACGAGATGCTATTCTTAGCGACCCTAATTATGTGCCTCAAACACAAACTGCTACTTCTGTTATCAACCTTACTAATCCAAATTTGCGTTTGCCACAGGTTTTTAGGGCTAACTTAGGCGTTGATAGAAAACTTCCTTTTGGTTTGGTAGGAACTTTTGAGGCTTTATACTCTAAAACCATCAATGATATGTATGTTAGAAATATCAACCTTAGAGGGCAACAAAATGTACTTAATAATGAAGGTCGTCCTATTTTTGGTATTCCTGGAACGGGTGCTGGCGTAGGACCTCGTTTGGTTGATCCTGCTAATTTTACAGGCGTTTACGTCCTTGAAAATGCTCGTGGTGGAGACCAATTAAGCCTTACTGCAAAGCTGGAAAGAAATAGAAAAGGGCTTTATACTATGCTTGCCTACACGTATTCGGAAGCAACTGATTTTGCTAGTTTAACTTCATCTGTGGCTTCTTCTAATTTTAATAACAATATTACTTCTGGTAATCCTAATGCACCTGTGCAAGCAACAACAGACTTTAATTTAAGACATAGAATTGTTGGTGCGCTTTCTTACAATGCAGAATATAGCAAATATGCCTCTACAAATGTTGCATTATTTTACAATGGGCAATCTGGGCGTAATTTTTCTTATATTATTGGTAATGCGGGTGCTAGTTCACGTGATATTAACGCAGATGGTATTACTGGCAATGAGTTAATGTATATTCCTCGCACACGTGAAGACATAGAACTTCAAAATACTACATTAGCATCTACTGCTACTGTTGATAATGGCGTAGATATTCGTAATTTTGGTATTTTAGATGTTAATGGCAAACTAATTGAAAAGGCTGCCCCTTATACAGTTTCTACTGACTTGCAGTGGAATGCCTTAGATAATTTTATTAGCAATGAAACATCTTTAAAAGATAGACGTGGGCAATTTGCAGAACGTAACGGAGCGGTTGCTCCTTGGAATCACCGTTTTGACTTGCGTTTGATGCAGAATATTAGATATAATTCTGGTGCAGACGACAAAAAACATACGTTACAGTTTACTTTAGATATTATTAACGTAGGTAATTTGTTGAATAAAAACTGGGGCGTTATTCCGACAAGCATCACAAACCCTGTGACAGCACAAAGTTACAATACAGTAACTGGCAATATCGTTTATACTATTCCCGTTGCTGTTACGGCTACGAGCCTTGTAACAGATGCGGTAGGTGCGCCTATATTAGTTGGAGGTCGTCCACAAGTAAAAACGGCTACTGCAGAAATAATACGTAATAGAGATATTATTACGTTGTCTTCTGTTTGGCAAATGCAGTTTGGTGTAAGGTATTTGTTCTAAGAAAAACAGTATTTTATCAATAAAAAATCCCTCTCTAAATGGTTTAGAGAGGGATTTTTGTGATATTATGCAGGTTTGTTTGTAAAGACGTTGCTTGCAACGTCTGAACTCTGTTAACTGTTTGTCGGTTAGGAATAGATTGTAAATAATATCCTAGTTTTATATTTTATTGTAGGTGGCGTTCACGCCACCGTAACCTAAAAATTAGACTTTTTGAAACTAGGATATTATTTCCAACACGTTACTTAGACGTTGCAAGCAACGTCTCTACTATGAATACATCAAACAAAATCATTTCTTATGTAAGACTAGTTTGTCATTGCGGAAAGCAAATCAGCTTTTGTGATGATATGCACCGTATTTAGGGCATCTCTGACAAGCAAAGCCTTATTATTTTTATCAATCAGAGAAGAAAGCACATCAACGGTGTTATCCATTCCTACAAATTTGAAGGGTGCATCCATAATTTCTTTGACTGCCAAATCCTTTATTTCAGGGTTTTCAATGAGTTTTTCTAGTATTCTTGTGTCCACAAGGCTACCAACAATCTGCTCACCATCTGTTACAGGAATTTGAGAAATGCCTTCTTTGGTGATTTGCCTTACCGCATCACCTACTTTCATCTCTTGATTGATGGTGATAAGTCCGCCTCCAATGCTATTGATGCCATTTTTTGCATCAATAATGTCTTTTGCAGTCGCAAAATCACGAGATTCCAAAAAGCCGTGATTTTTCATCCATTCATCATTATAAATCTTATTTAAATACCTTGTGCCGTGGTCAGGCAAGATAATCACCATTACATCATCTTCTTTCATATGCTCACGAGCGTATTCCAGCGCACCGTGAACCGCAGACCCACACGACCAACCCACAAAAAGCCCTTCTTCACGTGCCAAACGGCGTGTCATTACGGCAGCATCTTTGTCGGTAACCTTCAAAAACATATCAATTACATCAAAGTCAACGTTTTTAGGCAAAATATCTTCTCCAATTCCTTCCGTCATATACGGAAAAATCTCGCCCTCATCAAAAATACCAGTTTCTTTATACTTTTTGAAAACAGAGCCATACGTGTCCAAACCAATAGAAACAACATTAGGATTTTTTTCTTTGAGATACTTAGAAACGCCACACATTGTGCCACCTGTGCCTACGCCAGCCGCCCAATGCGTAATTTTGCCTGCGGTTTGTTCCCAAATTTCAGGTCCTGTAGTTTCGTAATGTGCCTGCCAATTAGACAAATTATCATATTGATTTGGATAATAAGAATTAGCAATTTCTTTATTTAGGCGTTTTGCCACAGAATAATACGAGCGTGGGTCGTCTGGGGTAACATTTGTAGGACAAACCACCACTTCCGCACCAACGGCACGCAAAATGTTCATTTTCTCTTGAGATTGTTTGTCTGACATTGTAAAAACGCATTTGTAGCCTCTCGCAACCGCCATAAGCGCAAGTCCCATTCCTGTATTTCCTGACGTTCCTTCAATAATAGTGCCTCCTGGCTTCAATAAACCTGCTTTTTCTGCATCATCTATCATTTTTACTGCCATACGGTCTTTGACAGAGTTTCCTGGATTAAAATACTCTACTTTTACCAAAATAGTGCCTTTAATACCTTTATTGAGCTTATTGAGCTTCACAAGTGGCGTATTACCAACTGTTTCTATGATAGAATTTTTATATTGCATACTTAGTAATTGTGAATTGTGAATTGTGAATTGTGAATGAATACAAAAACATAATTTTAAATTGATTTTTCATATTTTTTCAAAACTAATCAAAATCTTTCTGATTTGCAAAATAAAAATCTTAGATTTGTGTGTAGATAGAAAATTGTATTAGCCCCAGCGGGGCAACATATTTATAGAAAAATAACGTAAAAAATGTATTAGCCCCAGCGGGGCAACATATTTATAGAAAAATGAACAAGAAAATGTATTTAACTTTAGTGGAATTTATAAATATGTCGTTCCTACGGAACTTTAATACAAGGATTGTTTTATTTCTATAAATATGCCGTTCCGCTGGAACTAATATATTTTACTAAACAATACACAACATACACAAACATAACCTTATTATATGAAAAAATTTGAAATATTTGGCAACAACGACACACGTTCTGGTTTTGGGGCTGGTCTTTTTGAGGTAGGAAAACAAAATTCGCAAGTAGTAGCTTTGTGCGCTGATTTGATTGGTTCTTTGAAAATGGACGACTTCAAAAATGCCTTTCCAGAGAGATTTTTCCAAGTCGGAATTGCAGAGGCAAATATGATGGGACTTGCTGCAGGGCTTTCTATCAATGGCAAAATACCTTATACAGGTACGTTTGCGAACTTTTCTACTGGGCGTGTATATGACCAAATCCGCCAATCCATTGCGTATTCTGATAAAAATGTCAAAATTTGTGCCTCACACGCAGGGCTTACGTTAGGAGAAGATGGGGCAACACATCAAATTTTAGAAGATATTGGACTAATGAAAATGTTGCCACATATGACCGTTATCAATCCCTGTGATTATAACCAAACAAAAGCCGCTACTATTGCCATTGCAGACTATCCTCACCCTGTTTATTTGCGTTTTGGACGACCAAAAGTGCCTATTTTTATTCCTGAAAATCAGAAATTTGAAATAGGAAAAGCACTTTTATTGCAAGAAGGCAAAGATGTTAGTATTTTTGCAACTGGGCATTTGGTTTGGAAATCTATACTTGCAGCAGAGATTTTGGAAGCAGAAGGCATCAGCGTAGAAATAATAAATATCCACACCATTAAACCTTTGGACTCGGAAGCTATCTTAGCATCAGTAGCAAAAACAAAATGTGTGGTTTCTGCAGAAGAACATCAACGAAATGGCGGTTTAGGAGATAGTATTGCACAACTTCTAGCTCTCAAAATGCCACTTCCTATGGAAATGGTGGCAGTTAATGACTCTTTTGGAGAAAGCGGCACACCAGACGAGTTAATGGCAAAATATGGGCTTGACGTGCCTGATATTGTGAAAGCTGTTAAACGAGTTTTGCAAAGAAAAAATTAATAAGTATGAAGTGTGAGGTGTGAAGTGTGAGATATATAATACAAAGTTAAAAATATTTTTGTATTGTACCTCACACCCCACACTTCACATCTCACACCTCAAAAAAATGGACGACAAAGAAATCTTAGAAAAATTTAGAAGCGAGGACACCAAAACCCTCGCTTTTAATCATTTGGTCAAGAAATACCAACAAAAAATATACGGGCTGACTCGCAAAATGGTCATTGACCACGAAGACGCAGACGACCTCACACAAGAAACTTTTATCAAAGCGTGGAACTCCCTAGCCAATTTTAGAGGTAAAAGTCAGATTTTTACGTGGCTCTATCGTGTTGCTACCAACGAATGTCTTGCCTTTCTCAACAAAAAAAGAAAACGCTTTTTCCTTTCTACAGATGATGTAGCCAATGAGCTAACCACCAAATTAGAAGATGGAAACCTTATAACAGGGGACGAAATAGCCATAAAACTCCAAAAAGCAATCCTTACTTTGCCCGACAAACAACGACTTGTGTTCAATATGAAATACTTTGAAGAAATGAAATACGAACAAATGTCGGAGATTTTAGGGACAAGTGTGGGCGCACTAAAAGCATCTTATCATATTGCAGTAAAAAAAATAGAAGAAATTTTGTTGAAGTGTGAGGTGTAAAGTGTGAGATGTGAAATAAATACAAAATACCAATTAAACCATTTTATTTTTTTTATATCAAAGAATTGAAAACAACATATAACTTTAGAATCACGAATTTCAAACGGATTAAAAAAATGACACGGATTTTTGAATAAACCTAGCATAAAATCTGCATAATCTGCGTAATCAATAAAAATCCGTGATTCTAACAGAAAGCAACGAATAAAAAACAACAATAATGAAAAAGTTTAATTTAGAAAATTCAGATAAAAAAGACCCTTTCAAAGTACCTGATGCATATTTTGATGGGTTAGCAGAAAGAATACATCAAAGAATTTTAAATAATTCTTTGGGAGATGATACGGAAAATAATCTTGAAAATAATCTATTGAAAAATTTTGACAAAAAAATGCCGTTTGGAACACCAGAAGCATATTTTGAAGGTTTTTCTGAAAAATTGAATGAAAGGATAAAACAAGAAAATAAGCAGCAAGATAAGCAGCAGGATAGCCTGAAAGAAACCAAAATTTATACGCCTAAATCTGTCTATGCAAAATTCAGTAATTATACAAAATCACTAGCTATTGCAGCAGTAATAGTGCTTATGGGTGGTTTTACTTATGTGATTTATGATAAAAACAATCAAAATAATCAGCAAAATAATCAGCAAAATAATACAGAAAATTTGCTTGCTTTAAGTGTTGTTGCTAGTGATATTTCTAACAACGAAATTGTAGAATATTTTAAAGAAAACCATACAGAAACCAACGAAAACTACGTTTTGGAACATATCACAGAAACGCATATCACAGAAACACACTTGAAAGAAATAAATAATACACATGAAATTTCAGAAGAAATTCTAAAAGAAAGCCCAAAGGAAAGTTCAATAGAAAAGACAAAAGAAAAATCACCAGAAAATCAAGATAAAAACAACATTCTCAATGATTTGCCAAAAGAAGAACTACAAGAAATGCTGAATAATGGAGAACTAGAGGAAGAATTTTTGGACTAAAATAATTATTAAAACAAAAACAAAAAATCAATATGAAAAATAAACAAATAATAAAAAATCTTATTTTTATTTTAGTGCTATTTTGCGGGATTTTTATGCAAGTAAATGCCCAAGCGCAAGGAAAAAGAGGTGAAAAAATCAAAAAAGCACGCCAAGAATATCTAAAAAAACGCCTAAATCTTACACCAGACCAAGATAAAAAGTTTTGGGTTGTATATGAGGCATACATAGAAGAGCATCAACTAATCAACAAAGCCAAAAAACAAATGCGCTTAGAAATGCCCTCTCTGACCGCCACAGATGAGCAACTCAACGCTAATATCCAAGAAATGATTAACCTTAAACAAAAAGAGGTAGATGTAGAAAAAACATTCATTCCTAAGTTTAAAGCCATTATTTCGGTACGACAACTCGTAGAAATGTATAGCGCAAGCAAGGATTTTAACAAACTTTTGCTGGATAAACTGAAAGAATAGACTCTGCCTTTCAAAGTAAGATTTTTCTGATACTAATGTTTTTGTGGCCTTCAAAACATACTTCTCAAAAAGTGCCATAAAACTGTAGTAATACGCAATGGAGCATGCCCCATTACGTATTACTGCAGTTTTTCGTTTTCTAAAATCCTTCCCGTTCAATACTATTAACAACAAAGTTAATAGTAAGTTCTTAATCCTTTTTCATTTGTCGTTCATAACCACAAAGATAAAGGATTTTTTGTTTTTTGAATAACTGAGGTCAGCCCGCTCCCTATACTAGAAACCACTTAATGAAGTTACAAATTTTGTTATGGTAGAAAAAATAGAAAAAAATCTTATATTTGCATCAAAATACAAAAATCATACAATATAAAATGGAAAATACAGAAAAAACACTTGCGCCTGTGCGTGTGAGGTTTGCGCCTAGCCCGACTGGTGGCTTGCATATTGGCGGTGTGCGTACTGCGCTTTACAATTATATCCTTGCTAAACAAACTGGAGGTACTTTTATTATCAGAATAGAAGACACAGACCAAACTCGTTTTGTGGCTGATGCAGAAAAATATATTTATGAGGCATTGCGTTGGGTAGGAATTGAGGCAGATGAAAGTCCAGAAAAAGGCGGACCACACGCTCCATACAGACAATCTGAACGCAAACCAATGTATAAACAATATGTGTTGGATTTGGTGGAAAAAGGACACGCCTACTACGCTTTTGATACAACAGACGAACTTACAGAAATGCGTGCCAAACTAGAAGCAGCAAAGGCTAAAAATATGTCTTACAACGCTATTTCTCGTATGAATATGAAAAACTCAATTACTTTGCCAGAAGACGAGGTAAAACGCCGTTTGGACGCTGGTGAGGAATATGTTATCCGTTTTAAGATGCCACATAAAGAAGAAGTACGTTTTCAAGATACCATTCGTGGCTGGGTAATGGTACATTCTTCTACACTTGATGATAAAGTTTTGATGAAATCTGACGGAATGCCAACTTATCACCTTGCTAACGTGGTTGATGACCATTTAATGGAAATTACTCACGTCATTAGGGGAGAGGAATGGTTGCCATCTGCGCCTTTGCATATCTTGCTTTACCAATCTTTTGGCTGGACTGCGCCTATTTTTGCGCATTTACCCTTGATTATGAAACCTGATTTGAAAGATGAAAAAGGAAAAGTAATTGAAGTGCGTACTGGAAAATTAAGCAAAAGAGATGGAGATGAGGCAGGTTTTCCTGTTTTTCCTTTGAATTGGAATGGTACGAAAGGTTTTAAGGAAAATGGCTATTTGCCTGAAGCTATGATAAATTTCTTAGCACTTTTGGGCTGGAGTGCAGGCGACAACCGTGAATTTTTTAATATAGATGATTTAATTGCTAGTTTTAAACTAGAACGTATCAATAAAGCAGGTGCAAAATTTGATATTGCCAAGGCAAAATGGTTTAATCAGCATTATTTGGCACAAAAAACGGAAACAGAACTTTTGGATTATCTAAAAAATGATTTGAAAGAAAATAATTTTGATTATTCTGCTTTTTCTGATGAAAAACTAAACAAAATATGCGTTTTGGTGAAAGAAAGAGCCGTTTTTCCACAAGATTTGTACAAAGAAGTAATGCTTATTTTCAATGAACCAACAACGTATGATGAAAAACTCGTTGCAAGTAAATGGACAACAGATGCATCTTTTTTGATTTCGTGGCTAAAAAATACCATAAAATTCTCTGATGAGCCTTTTTCTGGGGTTTTGGTAAAAGAACTTTTGCACCAACAAGCAGATGCAAAAGGCATCAAAGTTGGACAAATAATGCCTGCTTTGCGTGTTGCCCTCACAGGTGCAGGCGCAGGACCAGATTTAGGCACAACTATTGATGTTTTAGGTAAAGATGTTTTTATTAAAAGACTAGAAAAAGCATTGGAAATACTAAAATAAGTGAAAAATACGTAACCGTTTAGGTTTGTAGATACATTATTTATGACCTAAACAATTACAAAAACATAAAATACAAATCAAACAAAAATGCTCAACTACAAAGTAGAAGATAATATTGCTATTATCTCGTTTAATATGACTGATACGCCAATGAATGTGCTTAATGAAGCATCTATTGCTGCGCTTGATGCCCAAACTAGCAAAGCTATGGCAGATGACAGCGTTGTAGGCGTGATTATTACTTCTGATAAAAAAGAATTTATTGCAGGTGCAGACCTCAATATGATACTGAAGCACGGCACTTATGAAACCTCAAAAGTGATGATTACGGATTTGCATAGGGTTTTTCGTAAGTATGAAGCAAGCGGAAAAACCTTTGTAGCAGCTATCAATGGCACTATTCTGGGTGGCGGATATGAAGTTTGTCTTGCTTGTCATCATAGAATTGCCGTAAATGAGCCTAAAACGCTGATTGGTCTTCCAGAAATGCTGATTGGGTTGTTTCCTGGCGGAGGAGGCACACAAAGATTACCTCGTATGATTGGTTTTGAAAAAGCCCTAGATTTTATTTTGAAAGGTGGAAAAGTAAGCCCTGAAAAAGCACTAGAAATAGGGCTTGTAGATGCGCTGGCAAACACTCGTGAGGAAATGATAACGCAGGCAAAAGCGTGGATAATGGCTAATCCTCACGCTTTGCAGCCTTGGGACAAGAAAGATAATGCGGGAAAAATTGCGGGAAAAACAGATTTTATTATTCCTTTTGAAAGCGTAACGAGCGCAAATGGTGAAAAACTGCTTAATACGCAAAAAACAGGCAATTATCCTGCGCCACTTGCTGTAATGCAATGTATGTACAAAGGTTTACAAGTGCCAATAGAGCAAGGTTTAGCCATTGAAATTGATTATTTTGCGCAAGTAGCCACTTCAAAAGAAGCACGCAATATGGTAAAAACAGTGTTTTTTGCTATGAATGAAGTGAATAAAGAACTTCGTACAAAAAATATTTTGCTAGCTGATGCGTTTGCAGATTATATAAAGATTGTGAATGATGCATATTTAGAAGAGAGAAATTTGATGTTAAAAGAAGGTATTTCGCCTGTTTTGATAGAAAATGCTTGCAAAAATGCTGGAATGTCAGTTTTTAATTTTTCTGCGGAAGAATTAAAAATAAAAGTACAACTTCTTAAGAATCAGCTAAGTGAAGAAGAACTAAAAAAACGTATTTTGTATATTCAGGTTATTCAGGCTAAAAAATGTTTAAAGCAAAATGTGATTACAAGCGTCAGAGATGCTGATGTGGCTTCTGTTTTGGGTTTTGGATTTCCTGCTTACACAGGTGGCGCACTCTCTTATGTAGATTATGTAGGTGAAGACGTGTTTGCACAAGAAGGAAACCGCCTTGCTAGTGTATATGGAGAGCGTTTTAAGATTTGATGTGAGAAATAAATGAGATTTAGCAAGATTTTCCAAATTTTTGAAAATTTGGAAAATCTATGTTTAAAATAGTAGGTAATAATCTAATTATCAATGTTTTGTATTTAATTCACAATTCACAATTTATAATTCACAATTTATTGCTATATTACGGCTCAAATTAGCCGTTTTCAAAAGATGCAACCAGAAAATATAGAACAACCTAAACATAAAAAATCTCTTTCTTATTATTTTAGAATAGATTTAAAAACCATTCAAGGACGGCTGACAGGCGGTTTTATTTCAATGGCTATTATTTCATTTATACTTATCAATGGCGCAAACTATCAGTGGGGACTTATGATAGATAACCGCCAATATTTGCTCCAAGTAACAGAGCCAGCTCGTGTTTATACTATTACGGTGCTTGATAAGGTCAATGAGGCTCAAGTGGCTTTTGAAAAAGGGATTATTTTTAGCAAAAATACAGAAGAATATTTTAAAGAATATGAAGATATTTGGATAAAAGAAGTGCGTGCTAACCGTGATTCTTTGGATAAATACATCAATAAAGTTAATAATAATAACCTTACCGTTACTTTTGCCAAAATTGATAACCAAATTACGGGGCTAAAACGAGAGTATGCACAAGCTATCTCTTTGTACCGCAAAAGAAATTCTTTGCAAAATGTGCAAAATGCAGACGAATACATACAAAATTACGTGCAGGCAAACATCAACCCTATTGTTACAGACCTTAGCAAAAGTATAGATGAAGCAACTTTCACTATTCAAAATATTGAACAACAATACAACGAAAAATTTGCGTATCTAAATAAACTGCGCCCTTGGATTGTTTTCTTAGAATTTGCGTTTGCAGTAGCACTTGCTGCTGCTATTGGCTCTATTCTTATCTCACAAATTCTTAGACGTGTGCGCCTTTTGAGGGATAGTTTGAAGGTTTTTTCTAAGGGAAATATTCCTGAAAATATCCCTGAAAGTGGCGACGAACTTAATACACTTATTCGTGCTTTGAATGAATTGGGCTATAATTTGCGTGAAATTAAAGATTTTGCAGTAGAAGTAGGGGGCGGAAAATTTGGGTCTGATATTTCTGTTTTTAATAACGAAGGAGAGCTTGGGCAGTCCCTTGCCAATATGAAAGACAGTTTGCAATTAGTTTATGAACAAGAAAGTAGAAGAACTTGGGCAACTGCTGGGCTTGCCAAGTTCTCTGAAATTTTGCGCCAAAATAGTGATGATATAAATATGTTATCAAATGAAGTAATTAGCAATCTTGTTAGTTATGTGGAAATAAATCAAGGCGGTATATTTTTATTAAATAAACAAAATAAAGAGCAAACCTTAGATTTACGTGCTGCGTATGCTTTCAATAAGAAGAAATCAATAGAAAAATCAATAAAAATAGGTGAGGGACTACTAGGACAGGCTTTTTTGGAAGGTGGTGTTGTTTATTTGCAAAATATCCCACAAAACTATACTTATATAACTTCTGGTTTGGGAGATGCTGCACCTCGTAGCCTTCTGATTGTGCCTTTGCCGTTTAATAATGAAGTAATTGGTATGTTGGAGCTTGCTAGTTTTGAAGAAATACCAGCTTACAAAATTGATTTTATTAAGATGTTGGCAGAAGTGGTTGCTTCTTCCATTGCCACAACCAATGCCAATGATGCTACAAGAAGGCTTTTGCAAGAATCTCAAAACAAAACGGAAGCTATTCGTCAGCAAGAAGAGCAACTGCGCCAAAATACGGAAGAGTTGATTGCAGCACAAGAAGAACTAGAAAAAAATCTACAACTTGCAGGAAAAGAAATAGGCAAATTAAAGACTATTTTGGACACTACAAGCCACGCAATAGCAGTTTATGATAGTCGTGGTATCATTCAGCTGGCTAACAAACCTATTGAAAAATTGCTGGGCTATTCTGTGGAAGATATTATAGGCAAAAATATCAAAATAATGCTTGGAGAAGGTTTAGACGAGCTTCAAAACAAAGATGATGCCGCTAGTTCTCGTATGCGTACCCCACAAACCAGCATAAAACAAGTACAAGCTATTAGAAAAGATAATACCAACGTAATTATAGAAATAAATACTAATTCATTTGAGCAAGGACGTGAAAAAATCACTGTTGCTACAATGAAAATGGTATAATTTTGAAATTATGAAATAACCTACAAATCACCAAAACAGGGAATTAATCTCATAACTTTTAAGCGTTTTTCAGTTAAAAAATCAGAAACAAAAAATATGGCAAGTATTCAGAGCTATGTGGTAAGAGTAGCAATGTGGGCAAATAGCCTTTATAATCCTTCTAAAAGTCGTCCCATTGACATAAAAACTGCTCGTATTGATTTTGATAAAATTGGTTTGCGTCTTGTGCCTTTGCATCATACACGCATTCAACGTGCCAATGCAAATGGAGTTTTGTGTGAATGGACGACACCAAACAATCATTATGATACACCAACAAAAAATATTAAAGAAATTGTGTTTTTTGTTCACGGTGGTGGGTATGTAATGGGCAGTTTTGATACCTATCGTGGCTTAGTAAGCCGTATTGCGCATCAAACACGTATGCACGTGGTTAGCTTTGAATATGGACTTGCGCCAGAAAGACCTTTTCCACACGGTCTGAATGATGCTTTGAATGTTTATGAATGGCTTTTGGCAAACTATCAAGACACTAAAATTTATATGGTGGGAGATTCTGCAGGAGGCGGTTTGGGGCTTGCACTTTTGCAATATTTGAAAGAAGAAAAGATAAAAATGCCTCAAAAATGTATTTGGATAGCTCCTTGGGCAGACTTGGAACTCAAAAACCCTTCTATTGAAGACAATAAACATGTAGATTATATACTTGCAAAAACTAGAATGGAGCTTGCTGCCAAAGGTTATGCCAATGGTTTGCCTCTTAATCATTTGTTTATTTCGCCCATCAATGCTAATTTTGAGCAGTTTCCGCCTACGCTTATACAAGTAGGAACAAATGATATTTTACTTGATGACTCCAAAATATTAGCGGAAAAAATGAAAAAAGCAAACGTGGAAGTAACGCTCAAAGTCTGGCAAAATGTACCACACGTTTGGCATATGGTAGGGGATTTTTTGCCAGAATCTACAAAAGCAATTAGACAAATGGCAAATTTCTTGAAAAAATAAAAAAATACAAAGGGTTTTTAATATCAAAATAAATTATAGTCCACACCGCAAAACAAGGGTTAGATTATAATTTATTTTTCATTTTTAGCTAGTTTTTCCATATATTTTTTTATTTTTGGAAATAATTTTAAATTCACTAAAATTATTCTCAAAAAATCAATAAGAAATCAAAAGAATAAATTCATAATTATCACAATAAATGCCAAATAGCAAAGAAAAATATACGGTTTTAGTAGCAAAAAACGCAGAAGCGTTGCTTGGTGGTGGACAAGATAGAATTGATGCACAACATAAAAAAGGCAAACTTTCAGCTCGTGAGCGCATAGACTTTTTGCTTGATGAAGGCTCATTTGAAGAAATAGGAAAGTTTGTGATGCACCGCACACGTGACTTTGGTATGGATAAACAGCATTTTTTGGGTGATGGCGTAATCACAGGCTACGGAACTATCAATGGAAGGCTTATTTATGTATTTTCGCAAGATTTTACGGTGTTTGGTGGCTCATTATCAGAGGCTTATGCAGAAAAAATATGTAAAATAATGGATTTGGCTATGAAAAATGGCGCACCAATTATTGGCTTAAACGACTCTGGAGGCGCACGCATACAAGAAGGCGTGGTTTCTTTGGCTGGTTATGCGGATATTTTCTACAAAAATACGCAAGCATCTGGCGTTATCCCACAAATTTCTGCCATTATGGGTCCTTGTGCTGGTGGAGCAGTTTATTCTCCTGCCATTACGGATTTTATTATGATGGTTGAAAATACCTCTTATATGTTCGTAACAGGTCCTAACGTAGTTAAAACTGTTACTCACGAAGACGTTACCTCTGAAGAATTGGGTGGTGCAAGCGCACACAGCACCAAATCAGGAGTTACACATTTTTCTTGCGCCAACGAAATTGAATGTATCAATAATCTTAAAAAATTGCTTTCTTATCTTCCTCAAAATTGTGAAGATAACGCTCCAATGGAAGATTATGAAGAAAAAGTTGCAAACGCAGGGGAAAGTTTGCCTAGTTTAGATAGCATTATTCCAGAAAACCCAAACCAGCCTTATGATATGCGTGAGGTGATAGAAACGGTGGTGGACAAAGATAGTTTTTTTGAGGTACATAAAAATTTCGCTGAAAACATTGTCGTTGGTTTTGCACGTCTGGCAGGTCGTAGCATAGGTATTGTGGGCAATCAGCCTGCAGTTTTGGCGGGTGTTTTGGATATCAATTCTAGTACGAAAGCAGCCCGTTTTGTGCGTTTTTGTGATAGTTTTAATATTCCTTTGCTTGTTTTGGAAGATGTACCAGGCTTTTTGCCAGGAACAGACCAAGAATGGCACGGAATTATTACAAATGGTGCAAAACTTTTGTATGCCTTCTGTGAGGCAACTGTGCCACGTATTACAGTCATCACACGTAAGGCTTACGGTGGTGCGTATGATGTAATGAATTCTAAGCATATTGGCGCAGATATGAATTATGCTTGGCCCACCGCAGAAATTGCCGTTATGGGCGCAAAAGGTGCAGCAGAAATCATTTTTAAAGCAGAGATTTCTAGTGCAGAAAATCCAGCAGAAAAACTCAACGAAAAAGTGGAAGAATACGAAAAGAAATTTGCAAATCCATATCGTGCCGCTTATAGAGGCTATATTGATGAGGTGATTATGCCAAGTGAAACTCGTCAGAAACTTATCAGAGCCTTCAAAATGCTTGAAAATAAAGTGGTAGTTACGCCACGCAAAAAACACGGAAATATACCATTATAATTATGAATTTTAAATTGTGAATTTTAAATTAAAATACAGACGTAAAAAATAATTTATTATTCACAATTCACAATTCATAATTCATAACTCAACAAAAGATGATAAAATTTATTTTACAAAGATTAGGCTATGGTTTTTTGGTTATTTTGGGAGTGGTAATGGTAGTTTTTCTGCTATTTTTCACTGTACCAGGCGACCCTGTTTCTATGATGGTAGACCAGCAAGCCGACAAAACCATTAGAGATGCCATACGTAAAGATTTAGGACTTGACCAACCACTGCATACACAACTGTATATGTATATGCGTGATTTGTCCCCTATGTCTGTTCACCCAGATACACCAAAAGAAAAAGAAAAATATGGTTTTGCTAGACTTATTCCGTTAGGAGAAAGCGTTTTTGTGTTGAAATATCCTTACTTGGGGCGTTCTTTTCAGACCAACCAAAAAGTAAGTGATATTGTGTCGCAACGTGTGAGCCTCACTATTATTTTGGCTCTTGCAGCTATGTTTTTTGCGACTGTTGTGGGGATTACTTTGGGTATTTTTGCAGCACTCAAACAAAATACCTTTTGGGACGGATTTATTTCAGTAGTGTCTGTTTTTGGGATTTCTACGCCATCTTTTGTAGCTGCAAGCATTATTTCACTCATTTTTGGCTATATGATTGGTCCTTATATTGGACTTAATGGTATTGGCACGCTTTGGGAAATTGACCCTATTAGCGGAAACAAAATTTTGCACCTCAAAAACTTGATTTTGCCTGCGCTTACACTAGGAATACGCCCTTTGGCTATTATTGTGCAACTGACAAGAAGTTCTATGTTAGAGGTTTTGTCGCAAGATTATATCCGTACTGCACGTGCAAAAGGACTTTCAAACTTTAAAGTAATCACTAAACACGCCCTAAAAAATGCTTTAAATCCTGTTGTAAGCACTATTTCTAATTGGTTGGCTTCACTTTTGGCAGGCGCATTTTTTATAGAAACTATTTTTGATTATAAAGGCTTAGGTTTTGAAACCATACAAGCACTAGACAGACGTGATTTGCCTATTATTATGGGTGCTACGCTGGTTGTAGCGAGTGTTTTTGTGATTATTAACTTAATTGCAGACTTGCTTTATGCTGTCATTGACCCAAGAATAAGGCTTAATTAGTGTGGAGAGAAACACTTTTAAACACAAAATCAAAAACATCAAAAGCCACATAAATAGTGTAGTTTTTGATGTTTTTGATTTTAAAGAAATTTATATGTGTTGAAGCAAAATTATAAGAAAATTACTTTTTCTTTTCTTCTACAACAGGCACAACTTTTTTATCTTTTTTGGTACTATCTGCAACAGTGTTTTCTTGCAAATTAGAGCCATCACCTGCATTATCTTTGGCAAAAAATTTGTCACGAATAGCATTAGCACGTGCCTGTGATTCTGGAGTGTCAGTATAAACATTGCGTAATTGGCGTGCAGAATCTCCTTTCTCACCATAAACGTAAGGGTCGTTTTCGTGATGGTCTGGCAATTTGGCAGGGTCAGAGTTATTGTATTGATAAAGTCCACAAGAACTTACACTAAACATCATTCCTGTAAGAAGAACTACTGCTAATTTTTGCTTTGTTATTTTATTAACGACTTTCATATTAAAATATTTCATATTGAATGAATTATGTGTTTTTATTTTCCTGATGCTACAAAAGTATTTATTTTTTTCATTAAAACAAAAAAAATACTGAATATTTATAACCAACTATTTATCATTATTATTCAATTTTGCCGTAATTCGTAATTGATAATTCGTAATTGAAAAAGTTTATTTGACAATAAAATTCCCCTTTCCCGTCAAATGTCCTTCACAATATACTTCTACATTATAAGTGCCTTTGCTATATTCTGTGCCTTTTTTGTGTTCAAACCTAATTTCTTGTTGGGTATTATCAAAAGAAAAACTTTGAGTAGTAGTATAATTTACATCATTGCCACTAGCATCTGTAAAACGCCCTCCTGTAGTTCCTACCAAAACCGCTCCATTAGGTTCAATAACACGTAAATACGCTTTTTTAGTATTTGTTTTAGCAGTTTCATTTGGCAAAAGCCGACAAATAACTAGGATTTTATCCACTATTTTTGTCTTAAAACCTGTTTTATTTTCAGCTTGTGTACGTATTTTGCCCACATCAGAAATAGCATCAACACGAATGGAAGAAGATTTTAGGATAGAAGCTTTATTGATAGTTGCTTCTAAATCAGCTTTTTCTTTGCGTGCGCTACCCATAGAATCACGTAGGCTATTTTTTTCTTTCTTTTCCTTAGCTACTTCTTTGATAAGATTATCAGCCGTACCTTTCCAACGAGCTATTTCCTCATCTTTGGTGGCAAGCTGTGCTTCATAATTCTTTATTTTTGCTTGATATTGCGCTAAAAGTGCCTCTGTGTTCCCTCTTGAGGCTAAAAGGGTTTTCTTATCTTGTTCTAATTCTTTTTTGATTTCTATCAAATCCTCATAATCTTTGTCTTTCTCTTTTGCTTGTGCAATACGTATGTCTAATTGTTGTGCAATAGAGTCTAACTTGGCAGAAGTAGTATTGATTTCCACATTTTTTTGCTCAATAATTACATCTTTTTGTGCTATTTGTTTTTGCCCTTGCATCAAATTATATACTAAAATACCATTGATAAGTGCCAATGCAACAGTAAAACCAATAAAAAGTGTAATATTTTTATTGTTCTTAGCTTTTTTTTCATTTTCCATAAACTAATTTATTTTCTAATTTATTTTCTAATTTATTTTTGATAAGTTACTGTTAGTCAAACAATTAAAAGCACATAAAGTTTAATTATTCGTAGGTTGCTTGTAGATTATTTACATTAAAAAAAATATTTTGTAATATTTTACACAAATTTACAACTTTTTTGTAAATTCACACGAATATATTACAAATCACCTATAAAAGTTTTATTTAAAATTTATTTATTATGATACTTGACGCACAATATTGGCAAAACCGTTATCAAAATCATACGGATAATTGGGATATTGGTGAGGTCAGCGCACCTTTAAAGGCATATTTTGACCAAGTAACCGACAAAAATATAAAAATTTTGGTGGCTGGCGGTGGTGATAGTTATGAAACTTCGTATCTTTACAAAAATGGCTTTAAAAATGTGTTTTTATTAGATTGGGCAAATACAGCACTTGATAAATTTTTGATAAAAAACCCTGATTTCCCTGAAAATCAAACCATTTGTGGAGATTTTTTTGAACTTGAAGAAAAATTTAATGCGTCTTTTGATTTGATTGTAGAACAGACTTTTTTCTGTGCTATTTCTCAACAAAAACGTCCAGAATATGCCAAAAAAATGCACCAATTATTAAAACCAAACGGAAAACTTGTGGGCGTTTTGTTTGATGATTTCAAAGAACGTACAGAACCGCCTTTTGGAGGTACACCAGAAGAATATAAACCTTATTTTGAGCCTTATTTTGAACTCAAATATTTTGAAAAATGCCATAATTCTATTGCCCCACGTGCCAACAGAGAACTTTTTATATTACTTACAAATTCAATTACGAATTAAAAATTACAGTAAATTCAATTACGAAAAAACAACTTACAATTCACAATTCACAACTCACAACTCAAATGCTACCTCTTACAGTACAAGCCACACGAGAAGTTATTTATCATTTGATAGCTTTAAATGGCAAAACAACCACGTTGGACGTGAAAAATGAACTCCGTAGCCGCAACTACAATGCTGCTCAAAATGACGTTTCTCATTTTGTTGGGCAAATCCAAAAAGCAGATAATTTGGAAACAAAAAGCAACGGACAATATAACTTTTATCACTTTGGATATGACTCTAGTGACACAAAAAAGGCATATTTAGAGAAAAATATTGACTTTGTAGAAGTCGTTGTGGAAGGGAAATTCGTCAAGGTTTTTCAAGGAAAAATTGGTGCTGATGGCGTAGAAACTTCACATAATCTCAACAAAAACCTGCTTGCAATTCGTGAATTTAGCAAGTTTGTTGGTGATTTTGTGTCGCAGGGATTTGTACAAATGCAAGACACTCGCCCCTCTCTGATTATCAGACAAAAATACGGGCATATTTTGGGGCAAAAGGCTGTTTCTGCAAAAATAGGCTACTTTAATGCTAAAAAATATGAGCAGAATTCTGAGAAAAATGGAGCTTACTATTTTGCTTGGGATTTGAATACACAAAGTTTGTCTTTCAAAGATGTACTTGCACAAACACAAAATTGGCAAACTTCTAACTTTACCTGCACCTTGTCTAGCACTTTGGGTGAAAAAACGACCAAAAAAGACCTTCAAAACATAGAAAAACCTTATTTTGATTTGGATAACAATAATATCTTTGAAATTCAGTTGTTTTTTGCTAACGGTCAAAAAGCTACATTTAGCAAATTTTCTCTTTCTCTAAATAGTGAACTTTTGCCACTTGTAAGGCAGTTTTTAGCCTAATTTTGAGATACGAAATACGAGGTACGAAATACGAAATTTCTTGTATTTTCGTACCTCGTACCTCAAACTTCGTACTTCAAAAAACTATTCAATCATTTTCTTTTGTACAATTTTTTTATCTAAAAATTCTCCCACATAAGAAAATTTTTGTGCCTTATTCCAGTATTCTAGTGCTTTTTCTTGCTGATTTAGCCTAAAATAAATATCCCCTAAAAGTTCTAAAGTTTTACCATTGGTTGTTTTTGGCAACTCTTTTTCTAAGATATTTTTTGCTTCTTCTAATTTTGATTGCTTATAGAGAATAAACGCATAAATGTACCTATGTTCTTCTATTTGAGGTTCTTTTTCAATGGCATCTTTCAAAATTTTGTTCCCATTTTCTAGTTTTTTACCTGTTTTTGCAAGTGCTTCTGCTTGTTTTACCTGAAAATAGATTAAATTATTGCTTTCTTTTAAAATTTTGGTATAGATTTCATCTGCTTTTTTGTCTTCTTTATTGACATAATGAATATTTGCCAAAATCATTTCCAAATAGCCTGAAAACGGGTTTTCTTTGTTACCAATGATTTTTATTGCTTGTTTTGCCACATCTTGAGCATCTGTATATTTATAGGTGTCCAAATAAGCAAATGCCTCATAAGTCATAAAATAAACATTGTTAGGGAAAAGCTCTTGTGCTGCCTGTGCGTGCTTTAATTGGGCTCTTACATCAAAAAGTTTAACATCAGCATTCAGGATTTTTTGCCAAATCTCATAACGAGTATTTTCTAGTTTAATGCTTTTCTCAAAAGCCTGCTGTGCGCCCAAATAATCCTGTTTTTCAGTCAATAAATCACCATAAACCATAAAAATTTCAGGATTTTCTGGGTGCAAAACGGTATTTTCTCTGAGTAAAATTTCTAATTTGTTTATTTTCTCATTTGTAGGATTATTTTTGAGCAAATCTGCAAAAATAAGTGCTTTTTCCGTTGGACTTCCTTTTGGGTTTCTTAGCGCAAGGTCTTGATTATCATTAGCTTTGCCTGTTTCTCCTGATGCCTGATAAATTTCAGAAAGTTCTGTTTGTGCCTTTGCTGCATTTTCTGGAGATATTTTAATGATATTTTCCAAAAGTTTTATGGCTTTTTCTTTTTGTTTATCTTGAAAATAATAATCTGCCAAAACTATCTGATAATCAAAATTATATGGAAATTTTATGATTAATTTTTCCATATCTTTTGCCGCCAAATCAAAGGCTCTTTCATCAACAAATATGCGTTGGCGCATACGAGAGATATTTTCTTGTACGCCAGTTATTTTTTCCATCTCAACACACACACGCAAGGCTTTTTTTGTATCTCTCAAATTATTGACATAAATATCATATAAAGCCCCCATTTCGTCCATAGAATTAGGGAATTTCTTGTCAATAAGTGCCTCATATGTGTCGGCGGCGGCTTGATGTTGTTCTGTGGCGGTGTAAGTACGTGCCAAAACGAAATAAATATATTTGGTATTTTTATCTAATTCTAGGGCTTTTTGTGCATACGGCAACGCCTCACGGTATTTTGCAAGCATAAAGTAGCCTTCAGCTACTTTTATTTGCGCTCCAGAGCTTTGTGGCGAAATATCAACGGCTTTTTTAAAACTTTCTACTGCTTTTTCGTAATTTTCCAACATCAAAAACTTTGAGCCATCAATGATATTTTCTTCCAATTTTATTTGGCGTGCCATATCATTATCTTGCATTTCTGTCTGAAAAGGTCGTTTTTTAGGCTTATCTTTTTTGTCTTCTTTTTTGTTTTCTTTCTTATCTTCTTTTTTATCTTTTTGAGAAAAAACAGGCATAACACTTGTGCTAGCAAGTATTATGGAAAGAAAACTAATCATTATAAGTTGTTTTTTCATTTTTGAAAAATTATTTTAAAACGTCTTTTTTCGTAATTGATAATTCGTAATTCGTAATTGATTTTAAAATATGCCTTAGCAGGCTGTAAAGTTCTTTTAGGTTATTGATGTCTGCAATATTGGTATATTTTATGAAATTATTTTTTTGTAATGACGCAAATTCCCAAACTTTACCATTACAAACAATCCCAAATATCATCAAATCAACTTGTAAACCCGTTTTTTTGTCTATATAAAAACCTGCTTTTTCGTTGATTTGTTGTACTGCATACATTTCTGCGGTACATTGTCCCCAGCCTGCACTAAAATCATCTTTTTTAGCCTCTACTACCGCCAAATAAGGTTTATCCATCACCACTTTACCCAAAACAGACTGTTTTGTAAACATATAATCAGGAATGCCAGAAAGCTTTGCGTTCCATTCTATAGCCTGATGACTCCAAAGCATCAATTCTTTTCTAAATTCTTTCCAAACTTCTTTCAAAACAGGGAAAATCAATGTTTCACAAATAATAGCTTCAGAGCCATCATACACAAGTTCCAACAAATTAAATGCTATATCTTCTACCAAATTTTGTGGTACTTCCACCAGCAAAACATCTTCAAAAACTTGTTCTTTGTAGTTCAAGTTAAATTCTTTGATAGCATTTCCAAGATTTTTATATTCACTAAATGGCATTTGAATAGGTTTTAGACTTATTTCTACTTTAAAATATTGCTATAATCTCCCAAACTTACTTGTTTTGGAGTGTCTTCCAACACAACAAAATTTCCTAGCATAGAGTTGGTGATATGCGCATTTTTTATAGCAGAATTTTCTTGAATAATAGCATTGCTGATAATGCTACCTGCAATTTTCGTGCCTGCACCCACAGATACATGAGGACCAATTACAGCGTTTTCAATTATAGCATTTTCTCCAACAAAAACTGGCGCAATAATGACAGAATTAATAATTTTAGCTGATTTTGCCACAAGTTCTACGTTTACGGACTGCAAAAACTCCAAATAACGAGCATTTGTCTGCACAGTAACGTCTTTATTACCACAATCTAGCCACTCGTGAACCTCTCCAATAGCAAATTTCGCACCTTCCGCTTTCATATTTTCAAGTGCGTTAGTAAGCTGATACTCACCTTTTTCTGTAATATTATTGTCTAACAAATATTGTAGATTTTTGCGCAAATATGCACCATCTTTGAAATAATAAATCCCAATAATAGCCAAATCAGATACAAAAGTAGTTGGTTTTTCTACAAAATCCGTAATCTCTTGATTTTCATTGAGTTTTACAACTCCAAAAGCACTAGGATTATCAATTTTTTGCACCCAAATAATGCCATCTTTATTGGCATCAAGCGTAAAGTCAGCTTTAAAAAGTGTATCAGCAAACGCCACAACCACATTTCCAATTAAAGATTCTTTAGCACACATAATAGCGTGAGCCGTTCCTAGTGCCTCTGTTTGATAAAAAATAGTTCCTTTTGCGCCAATTTTTTCAGCCACCAAAATAAGATTTTTTTCTGCTTCTGCGCCAAAGGAAGGGTGAATAATAAAAGCTACTTCTTCTACTTTTTGCCCACAAACTTTAGCAATATCTTCCACCAAACGGTGTACAATAGGCTTTCCTGCAATAGGAATAAGAGGTTTGGGGGTTGTGAGTGTGTGTGGGCGCATACGCTTGCCTAAGCCCGCCATAGGAACTATTATTCGCATCTTTTTTAGAATGGAGTTTAGAGATTTTTGGATTTTTTTCTAGTACTAATGTTTTTTATGGTTCGTTAAAAAAAACACAAAAATAAGGTTGAGTTGTTACTATTTTAATTGATGTAATATCTAGTATATCAGTTATTTACGTCTTAATTTATTTGCAAAAGGTCTATCATTCGCATCATTTTCTCATTTGCAAATATACTAAAAAAAGAACAAGAGATGCGGATATTTCTATAAGATTTCCGTTTAGTAGTCGTAACGGGCTTAGTATTCGTATGCCTTTTGATAGTTATAGTAGTATAGTTTCAGAATGTGAAAAGTAAGTGTGTTTTAAAAACGGATTATGTTACAGACCGTAATCTTCTTTTAAAATAGTGTACGGTAGCAAATTTAATAATAATGAATAGTTGATTTTTAACCTAATTTTTCTAAAATCTTTTGTGCAGCAACTGCAATCACTGTTCCTGGTCCAAAAATGCCTACAGCACCCGCATTATACAAAAATTCATAGTCTTTATAGGGAATAACACCGCCAACAATCACCAAAATATCACCTCTATTTATTTTTTGAAGTTCTGCAATTAGTTGAGGAACAAGGGTTTTATGTCCTGCTGCAAGGCTAGAAACTCCTACTAAATGCACATCATTTTCTGCGGCTTGGCGTGCTACTTCGTCTGGCGTTTGGAAAAGAGGTCCCATATCCACATCAAAACCCAAATCAGCAAAACTTGTCGCAATGACTTTTGCGCCCCTGTCGTGTCCGTCTTGCCCCATTTTGGCAATCATAATACGAGGTCTTCTGCCTTCTTTTTCAGCAAAAGCATCAGCCATTTTTTGCGCTAATTGGAAATTTTCATCATCAGACGCTTCTGCTGCATAAACACCCGAAATAGCCCTAATAACAGCTTTATGTCGCCCAAAAACGGTTTCCATTGCATCAGAAATCTCTCCTAGTGTTGCCCTATTGCGTGCTGCAATAACGGCAAGTGCCAATAAATTTCCCTCTCCTGTGCGTGCAGACGTGGTTATATCCTCCAAACTACGCACTACATCAACATTATTTCTTTCATTTTTGATTTTATAAAGCCTTTCCAGTTGTGCTATCCTAACGGTTGTATTATCAATTTCCATAAGTTCAAGTTCCTGTTCTTTTTCAGGTTTATACTGATTAACACCCACCACAATTTCCTTTCCTGCATCAATACGAGCCTGTTTTTTGGCTGCCACTTCTTCAATACGCATTTTTGGAAGCCCAGTTTGGATAGCTTTTGCCATTCCGCCAAGTGCTTCCACTTCTTGTATGAGTTTCCAAGCCTTTTCCATTAGTTCTTCTGTCAATTTTTCTACATAAAAAGAACCTCCCCAAGCATCAACAGTTTTGCATATATTTGTTTCTTCTTGTAAAAAAAGTTGTGTATTGCGTGCAATACGAGCAGAAAAATCAGTAGGGAGTGCAATAGCTTCATCTAAGGAGTTTGTATGCAAAGATTGCGTACCACCAAGCACTGCGGCAAGTGCTTCTACGCAAGTACGAGCAATATTATTGAATGGGTCTTGCTCTGTGAGGCTATAACCAGAAGTTTGGCAATGAGTGCGCAAAGCTAAAGATTTTTCATCTTTTGGATTAAATTGTTTGACAATTTTAGCCCAAAGTAGCCTTCCAGCACGCATTTTGGCTATTTCCATAAAATGGTTCATACCAATTCCCCAAAAAAACGACAAACGTGGCGCAAAATCATCAATATCCAAACCTTGTTTTATGCCTGTACGCAAGTATTCCAATCCGTCTGCAAGCGTGTAAGCTAGTTCAATATCTGCACTTGCGCCTGCCTCGTGCATATGATAACCTGAAATACTAATAGAATTGAATTTAGGCATATTTTTGGAAGAATAATCAAAAATATCCGCAATAATACGCATACTTGGCTCTGGTGGATAAATATAGGTGTTTCGCACCATAAATTCCTTTAAAATATCATTCTGAATAGTGCCAGAAAGCGCATTTGCAGGCACGCCTTGCTCTTCTGCTGCCACAATAAAAAATGCCATAATAGGCAAAACCGCTCCGTTCATAGTCATAGAAACAGACATTTCATTTAATGGAATATCATTAAATAAAATTTTCATATCTTCAACGCTATCAATAGCAACACCTGCCTTGCCAACATCACCAACGACACGTGGATGGTCAGAGTCGTAGCCTCTGTGTGTGGCTAAATCAAAAGCAACAGAAAGCCCTTTCTGACCTCCTGCAAGGTTTTTTTTGTAAAAAGCATTGCTTGCTTCTGCCGTAGAAAAACCTGCATATTGTCGGATTGTCCAAGGGCGTTGCACATACATTGTACTATACGGACCACGCAAAAATGGCGCAATACCTGCTACATATTGCGTATGCGCAATATTTTTGTAGTCTTCTAGGGTATAGAAAGTTTTTACATCTATTCCTTCAGCAGTTTTCCATTTTTTAGATGAAATAGTGCTTTCAGACGTTGAAATATACGTATTTTTATAGGAAATATCTTGAAAATTGGGTTTCATAAAGTGCGTTTTTAGCTAATTTTATCATCAAGATTATAAGCGTCTTGATTGTTGCATTGCAAGATAGTTCTTGATTTAATGTTGTTGTGAGGTTTGCTTTTACCTTCTTGTGGGGGAATTTTTGAGTAAACAGCAATTTCTTTATAAATAATATTGAGATTTTCCAATGATATTTTTTTATTATTGTTGCTACTATTCCAGCTATTATGGCATCTAACGGCAGTTTTGTAAATAAAATCTGCCAAGATACTACCAGAAAGCATTTGGTCTTCCATATTGCCCGCTTTTTCAGACTTCAAATTACAAATGATTGCATATAATTGTTTATTTCCCTTTTTTGTGTCTTTATGATAGAAAATAATGTAATCAACCAAACTTCTCACAGGTGATTCTGGTTCTAAAAATAAAAGTGGATGTTTGTCTTTTACTTGTTTATTTTTCTTATCAAATTTATAAATCAATATTTCACCCGTTATTTCAAATTTAATTTCGTTGCATTTGGCTTCTTTGTCATCTTCTATGAGCGTAATAACTTTTTTATCTTTATCCAAAAGAAATTCACTTTCTTTATGTTCATAATAACTTAGAACTGTTTTCTTTATTGATGCTAAAATATCAGTTGTTTGGTTGTCATTCATATTTTAGTCATTATGTAAAGTGAAAAAGATGTCGGAGGAAGATTCATTTAATTCTTCTGTTTCTTTATCAATAGTTGCTATCTCAAAACCTGTATTTGTAACTTCTAAATTACTAACAAGTATCTTAGTAAAATTTGATGTAAAAAGATATGCCCCAACTTTGTTGTAGTCTAGTATTTCCTCCTTTTGATAACCATATTTTTCAAGGAGTTTTGTTGCTTCTTTTTTGTTTTCTTTGTTGTTCACATTGAGCATTATAAGGTTGTTGAGTTCTCTTATAATATAATTGCTATGTGTGCTAATCATTACTTTTATGCCTGCATTGACCATTTGCGCAATAATACGGGCTATTTTCCTTTGGTTGTCTGGGTGCAGGTTAAGTTCTGGCTCATCAATGATGTAAAAATCACCTACTTTTGCTAAGTGACGCAAATAAAAAATAATGCTTGCCAGTGATTTCACACCAGAAGCGGTAAGGTTTATATCTAAATTTAGTTGGGTTTTGTCAGGGTTAAAGGTTACACCTCCATATTCAGAAATTTTCATTTTCCCTTTTAGGATATTTGTTTCTATTTCATCAGCTAAATATGTAAATTTACTTTTCTCTTTTTGTAGCACGTCTAACTTTTCTGCAAGTTGCAAGCTATCTTTTATAGGTAATGAGTATCTTGTTGCATTTTTGCCAATATAATCAGATGCATCTTGATTTTTATCAAAATTTAATACATCATCAACAAGTTTATTTCTTTTTTCTGAAAGTTCTCTGCTAAAGATATTTATTGCTAGTCTTTCCGCAGGAGCAATATAAGCGTCATCAGAAAAAGTCTGAAAAATAATATGACTAATACTGTTACTAATCTCTTTTATTATAGAAAGGGCTGTAAGCGTATCTTCATCTTCACTCACAGTAGTAATGTTTATTAGTAAACTTCCTCTTTCTTTATTAAAAGTTGCTGTTGTTTGTGGGCTAAATTTCCTTACTGTATCAATCTCAAAGAACGATATTTCGCTAAGTGCAATTCGTTCATCAATTTTTACATCAATTTGCGCATACTTGAAAAAGTCTTTTGGAGAAGCAAAAACAGTAGCTAAATAATCTACATATCCCAATTTTATTATGTTAATAATATTCTGTTTTTCCGCAAGAAAGACCTCTTCCAAATTCAAGTTAACACTACCAGTTATCAATAGTGTTTTTAATTTATCATTTATACCTTTCAGGGTGGCTTTTTTGGCTAGTTTTTCAAGAAACCTAAACAACCCATAAACCGTATAAGCCGCATAAGTTTTGCCTGTATTATTACCTCCACATAGCACAATAAGGTCTTTGCTAAGGTCAATTTCAGCCTTTTTTATTTGTCCTATATTTTCAAGAGTGATTTTCATAAATACTTTTTTGGTGAGTTTTGGTTATTGTTTTGCCACAAATTTAGCAAAAAATTCACTCTTTCTTATCAAAATTCTGCGCATCTCTAGTATTTTTTTGCACCGTAATAGCTCCAAAAAGTGACAGCAAAAACGAAAACGCATAAAAACCTTTTTCACTTCCTAGCAAAGTGGCGTTCCAAAGCCCAATAACAAGCAAAACAATGGTTAAAAGCGTAGAAAACCACGCCAAACCATAGTAAATATCTGTTACTGGCACGTTTTCCATACGGTCACGAACACTTTTTTGGACAGATACCACAGAAAAAAGTCCATACATCAACACTGTAAAATAGTAACCTTTTTCGCTAAGTGCCATTTGGGCATTCCAAAGTCCTACAAAAAATCCTATCATACCTGCGCCCAATGCTATCCAAGAGGCACCCACAAAAGCTAAAGATGGTTTCTGAATCATTATAAATAAAATAATTTTAAATAGTGAATTATAAGCCAAATATAAATGTTTTTTAGGTAATTTTAGAAGGTTTTTTTATTTTTTTCAGAAAAATGACTGTATTTATCAAAAAAAATCAAAAAAATTTCTAAATTTGGAAAATAATTGTGTTGTCAAAAAATACATCACAATATCAAATATTATACATTAAATATTACCTATCAAAATGAACGCATACATTGTAGCAGGCTACCGCAGTGCGGTAGGAAAATCTAAAAAAGGCGGTTTCCGCTTTACTCGTCCAGATGATTTGGCAGCAGACGTAATCAAACACTTGCTTGCAGCAGTACCAAACCTTGACCCAACCCGCATAGACGACCTTTTTGTAGGAAATGCCGTTCCTGAAGCAGAACAAGGTATGCAAATGGGACGTATGATTTCGTTACTTTCTTTACCAATGAACGTACCAGGACTTATTATGAACCGTTATTGTGGCTCTGGAATTGAAACAATAGCAACAGCTTGCGCTCGTATAAGTGCAGGAATGGCTGATTGTATTATTGCAGGGGGAACGGAATCTATGTCACTTGTGCCTACAATGGGCTACAAAACAGCTTTAAACTGGAAAATTGCTGACAAAACACCAGAATATTACTTAGGAATGGGCGGAACTGCAGAACAAGTTGCCAACGACTTCAAAATCTCTCGTGAAAAACAAGATGAATTTGCTTTTTATTCTCACCAAAAAGCCATCAAAGCTATTACAGAAGGCAAATTCAAAGATGAAATAGTGCCTATCAATGTAACGGAAACTTATGTTGAAAATGGACAAAAGAAAGAAAAGTCTTTTGTGGTGAGCGTTGATGAAGGACCTCGTTTGGATACTACTATTGAAGGTTTATCTAAATTAAAGCCTGTTTTTGCTGCAAATGGTAGCGTTACGGCTGGTAATTCTTCTCAAACATCAGATGGGGCAGCTTTTGTGTTAGTGATGTCTGAAAAAATGGTGAATGAATTAGGTTTGAAGCCTATTGCACGTATGGTTGCGTATGCAGCAGAGGGCGTAAATCCTCGTATTATGGGCATAGGACCTGTGGCGGCTATTCCAAAAGCACTCAAACAAGCAGGGCTTACTTTGGCTGATATTCATCAAATTGAGCTAAATGAGGCATTTGCAGCACAATCTTTGGCGGTTATTCAAGAGCTAAACCTTGACCCTTCTATTATAAATGTCAATGGTGGTGCTATTGCGCTTGGGCATCCGCTTGGCTGTTCTGGGGCAAAACTTTCTGTGCAACTTTTCAATGAAATGCGCCGTAGAGGTCAGAAATATGGTATGGTAAGTGCTTGTGTAGGCGGTGGACAAGGTATTGCAGGGATTTATGAACTTTTGTAAGTAATAGGCTTTTAAGCTAAATTTTATTTTTCATTATTTGTATTATTTGATGTATGTTGAATAATGCAAATAATGAATTTTAAAATATAAAATCTATATAAATGCTTACACCAGATAATATTTTAGAAATATTTGAAAAAGATTTTTCAAGAAACTATGGAATATGTTTAAATTTCCTACCTACTGATATTTTACTAACTGATTTAACTTGTAGAAATTAAATCACTTGTATTATATTGATTATCAGTTGTTTATTTACATATAATTTTGCAAAAGGTCTAAGAACTCTGATTCAGAATTAAGGATT
>JAYUKY010000098.1:0-33327 GCA_043764015.1 Raineyaceae bacterium | reverse complement strand
ACACCATTTCTGATGCGAATAACCTCAGGGTCTGACGGTTTGCATCTTTCACCTGCATTCCCACCTTCTGGGTCTCTTAGAAGGTTACAACTGAATTTTCCTTTTATCTCTTTGGTTTGAGGGTTGTACTCTGTAATATCTACCCAATTTTGCAAAGAATCAGCATCGTGCAGATTGCCATATTGTGCGCAGGTTAAATCATCATCTCCATCTACCATAAAACGCATATAAGTTCCTTTTAGTACCCCCCCATTTCTACTTATTTCGCTTGGTAAAAATTGCTTACCCAATTTTAAAGGTATTGAACTTACTGAAAAACTTTCACGAATTTGTTCGTCATCACGTGCATTAAAAACAATCCCTATACTATCTTTTCCATTCGTTTGAGCATAACAACCATTAGCACTCCACATATTATCGTTCATATCTGCCGTTGCATATCCCCAATGAAATTTCCAAAGTGGATTTACCTCTTTTTTACACCCTGCAAACACCACTATCAAGCAAAAAAATATTATTATATTTTTCATTTTCGTAAGGATTTAGAGGGTGACTATTATGTTCTTTGTTTCTACATAGCCACTACTTGTAGTTAGCCTAAGAGAATACAAGCCTTCTGGCAAGCCTGCTCTAGCAATGGTAATCTGATGCTCACCAATAGCTAGGACTTGCGTAGGTAAAACTCTGCGTATTGTTCCATACATATTGGTAAGTTCCATTTGTATGGTTTCTGCTTGTGGCAGATTTACTTTTACTACTGTGCTTTCAGCAAAAGGGTTGGGGTAAACAGAAGTAATGAATCTTGGCACGCTAGCTGTGCGCAAACCACCTGTATTTTGCGCTATAATATCTATCATTGCTTGGTCTATGCGTATATCTCCTTGCTGGTCTGTTATGGTAGCACGTACAAAATACTGTGTATTGACTCCTAAACAAGGAGTAACAAAACGATAGCTGGGGAAAGTACTAGTTGTAGAAAAATTACTACCAGCATTCCAAGTGATTCCGTCAAGACTATTTTCCCAAATCACATCAAAAGGCGCAGTACCACAAGTGATATTGGCACTTGCACCAACACCAACAGTGCATTCAGTAGCACTAACAGGGGCGGAAACAGCTATTGAAAAAGGAGAAGGCGGAATTAGGACATTTAACACAGGAGGTCTAAACGCAGCTACTGTTAAACCAGTTTGGTTGATTTTAGCAGCATTATTACGAGTGTTAGTACCTGTTGCTCTATTTTTGTAATAGACATTTGGGTTAGAAAAATTTTCTATTCTACCTCTTCTTAGAGCTTGATTAGCCATTATTGTCCAGTTTCGTCTTAAATACAGAAATCCTGTTCCAAAGATACGTCCCCTTTCAGAACTGGCATCAGGGTCAACATCATGCCTACCCCCAAATAAATGCCCTATCTCATGAGCGAATACTCGTTGATTAGTCGTAGAAGTATAAGTTTCTACAATAGCATAAGCATCTGCATTACGTGGTCCAATTTCAGCCACCATTCCATAATAATCAAAATAATATTTATTTGTTAATAGTACAACTATATCCGCTTTATAGGTATTTCTATAGCTTTGAGCAGTGATGTTATTCCTTAGTAGCTTGATATCAAGAGATATATCATCTTCCACAAAATTCAAAGGTTCAACCCCAGCCAATTCCAAACGTGCATTTTCAGGTAGTATTTTGCTATTTCTGAAAAATTGGTTAGTTTGTTGTATAGCTAAATCTGCTCTGTTGTTGATATTAGGCTCAAAAAGAGCAGCGGCAGGCGTATAAAGTATCAAAACTCTTATTGTGCCTGCCCTTTCGGTACTAATAAATGCACCAGTACAATTAGCACGTGCAGTTACGAGTGGGTCAGTTGCAATAGGAGTATGTTTATCAACACCACAGCCTTTACTTGCTAAAAGCTCATTATTATGTTCAGAAAGCACTTGCAAATTTCCACCAAGTTCTTGGTATTCAAAAGTGCGGTCGTCTAGGCTTATTTGTCCGTATTTTTGTCCATTTTTGGCAATGAGCATTATTGTGCCAGTAAGGCAAAGACCTTCCTCTTCTTCTCGTATGTCTCCATACCAATAATAATCATTTTCTGATGTGTATTCTACGTTTTTCACACTAAACGCTAGATTATCACAAGCAACATTGGGCAAAACTATGTTCAGCATACCTTGCGTTTGTGTGATGGCAAGGTTTTCCATTCTTACGAGAAGATGGTTTTTTAGGTGCGGTGCGTTTAGTATCTTTTGATACTTGACGTTCTGGGCTTCGTTTAAGGGCGTAGTCATTGGCTTAAACAGGTTAGTTTGAGCGTAAACAAGTGAGGTCAGCATTTGTGCTAACGAGAGGAGAATTATCCCCCCCCCGTTGGAGAGTTTTTAGAGATTTGTTCATAAAAAGTATATTTATTGGTGTGTAATGTACTGACGTAAACGTAAGAATAATATTTTTAATATCCAAATTTTTTGTAATGTTTTTTTATTCGTAAAAAAATATTACTTTTGTGTGAATATTATAGGCATATGTTTACTTAAAAATCTTCCCAATTCAATGAAAAAACTACATTCTAATATCATCATATTATTTTTTATGTGTTTGATAAATTTGCCTAATCTAGCAAAAGCGCAATATAATAGTTCCAAATTTGAGCAATTAGGCACTACTTTGCCCACGCCCAACAACTACCGCACCGCAGACGGCTCACCAGGACACGAATATTGGCAACAAAAAGCCGACTACAAAATAAAAGTTTCTCTTAATGACGAAAAACAAGAGATAACTGGTTCAGAAACAATTACTTACTATAATTATTCTCCTAATCCTATTTCGTATTTGTGGCTACAATTAGACCAAAATCTCTTTGAAAAAAACTCAAATACCTACCAGACAATGGCTTTCAATTATGATGGAAAGTCTGGAAGAGGTCTGCAAGGCTACGTGGCAGGCGTAAACTCGCCTCACGGCTTCAAAATAGGTGCAATAGTTGATGCAAAAGGCAATAAACTAAATTATACCATCAACAAAACAATGATGCGTATTGACCTTGCAGAGCCTTTGAAGGCTAAAACGGGCAAATTTGTTTTTTCTATTGATTGGAGTTTTTTGATTACTGATGCCAACAAAATGGGAGGTAGAAGTGGTTTTGAATACTTCCCAGAAGATAAAAACTATCTTTACGAAATGGCACAATGGTTCCCTCGTATGTGTGTGTACAATGACGTGTACGGCTGGCAACACAAGCAATTTTTAGGACAAGGTGAGTTTGCGCTTACTTTTGGAGATTATGAAGTGGCCATTACAGTGCCTTCTGACCACGTTGTCGCCTCTACTGGCGAGCTTCAAAATATCTCTCAAATTCTTACGCCAACACAGCAACAACGCTGGAAACAAGCAGAAACTGCAAAAGAGCCAGTCGTTATCATCACGCAAGATGAAGCAATAGCAGCAGAAAAAACACGCTCCACAACCACAAAAACGTGGATTTATAAGGCAAAAGATGTGCGTGATTTCGCTTGGGCAAGTTCTAGAAAGTTCATTTGGGACGCAATGCAGGTACAAGTAGGCACGAAAAAAGTTTGGGCAATGTCTTATTATCCAAAAGAAGGAAACCCACTTTGGGGCGCAAAATCAACCCATTCTGTTGCCATTACGCTAGAAGTTTATTCAAAATATACGACTAATTATCCTTATCCTGTAGCTATTTCTGTTCACGGACCTGTTTTTGGTATGGAATATCCAATGATTTGTTTTAATGGCGGTCGTCCTGTGGTAGGCGGAACGGTGGAGCAAAACGACAGGGTAAAATATGCTATGATTTCCGTGATTATTCACGAGGTTGGGCATAATTATTTTCCTATGATTATCAACTCTGATGAACGCCAATGGTCGTGGATGGACGAAGGACTCAACTCTTTTTGCCAATATTTAACGGAAATGGAGATTGCAGGCAAGCCTTGGGCGAAAGATGTAGCAAACCCATATCCTTCTCGTAGAGGTCCTGTGGCAAATATTGTGTCGTATATGAAAGGCGCACCTAATACGCTTGTACCCATTATGACAAACTCGGAACAAATCCTGCAATTTGGAAATAATGCCTATGGAAAGCCTGCAACGGCACTTGTGGCACTTAGAAATACCATTATGGGAAAAGAACTTTTTGATTTTGCGTTTAAGCAATATTCTGAAAAGTGGAAATTTAAGCACCCAGAGCCTGCTGATTTTTTTAGAACTATGGAAGATGCCTCTGGCGTTGATTTGGACTGGTTTTGGAGAGGTTGGTTTTATGGTACAGAGCCTTGTGATATTTCTTTGGAAGACGTAACGCATTATAGACTACCCAAAATGGCTTCTGATACTGCTAAAACAGCAAATCCTACTTTTACAAGTAAAATAGTGGTTAAAGCTGATATTGATAGAATGTTTGAGAATACAGAAAAAGCTGGTAGCAAGGTTTTTGCAGGAGAACGTGCAATGCTTGCGCCTGGAGCTAATTTTTATAACCTAAAACTCAAAAATGTAGGCGGACTTTTGATGCCTGTCATTGTGAAGATTAAGTTTAAAGATGGTACAGAAAAAACAGAGCGTTATCCTGCTGAAATATGGCGTATGAACCCTGTAGAAATCAATAAATTGATTATTACAGACAAAGAAGTGGCTAGTTTTTCTCTTGACCCACAGCTAGAAACTGCTGACATCAACCAAGAAAATAATGCTTTCCCAAGAGAAAAGAAAGAAACGAAGTTTGAGGAAATAAAAAAATAAAGCCACAGACTAGGATTTTTAGGATTTAAAGATTTTAGGATTAAATATAAGAATAGCTTCTCTAAATCATTAAGATTTGGAAAAGCTATTTTTGTAAATTGCACTTATCAGCTTGCTTTTTTGTCCCATATTTGAAAATAGATTTTTAGTTCTATTCAAAAATATTTTTTTAGATTTGTTTTAAATTTAAAATATCTCCTAAAAGCAAAGGTAATTTAAAATGATTACAGTCAAATGTAACTATCTCAAAATCAATATTTTGCAAATTTCTTTTTACAGTTTTTTCTGTGATAAAAATATCATTTTTAGCCAAAAAAATAGATAAAAATTTTTCTTTTGAATTGCTTTCTTTTGTGATTTTTGATAATATTTTTTTTGCTGAAATAGAAGGAATGTTAGCAAAAAAACACCAAGTATTATGTATTTTTTGTCTTTTTTCTATTGAATTTGTTTGATTTGTTACAAAATTAAGCATTGATTTATCTAGTAAACCAATATTTGTGAGCATTTTACCTAATTTTATAAAAATACTTTGATTAACTAAAAAAGCATTAAAAAGTATTTTAGAAAACCAAAAACGAGTAGAAAGATTAAACCAAAAATTATTTTTTATGCCGTCTGGCGCAAGTAGAAATATATTTTGAATATTTTGAGGGAAAATTTCCACACAAAAAAGTGCTAGGCGTGCGCCCAAACTAAAGCCCAACACAGAAAAATCTGTAATATTATTTTCCCCAAAAAACGTTTCAAAAGCTATTTCTAAGTCATTTTTTTGATTATTCTGTAGGCTATTTTCAGTAAAATCATAGCTTGACTTTCCGTGAAATACCAAATCAAAACAATAAAAAGTATATTCTTCTTTTAAATTTCCACTAATTTTGCCCCAACAATGGCAATCCTGCCCATATCCGTGAAATAAAAGTATATTTTTGCTTCCGTTTCCTATTTTTTTATAAGCAAGTTGTATCTTCTTTATATTAATGTATTCGTATTCAATTGAAAGCATAAATTAAAAAATTGCCCTTTGTCGTTTAAACAAAGGGCGTTTTGAAATGATTTTATGAAAATTTTATGGAAATTGCTACAGAAATTCCGTTTCCTTTTTATTTTTTTTGCCTAAAAAAGTTTCCCATTCTGGCTCTACTTTGCCCGAAAATTCTCTCAAAAACATAATAAAAGAAGGTTTAAAAGGTGCTTTGAGCATTGGCATATTTGCTTCTTCTGGCGTGCTGTCGCCTTTACGAGAGTTGCAAGGTTTGCAGGCGGTCAGCAGGTTTATCCAGCTAGATTTGCCTCCTCGTGAGCGTGGTTGCACGTGGTCAAGGGTCAAATCATTCTTTGAGCCACAATATTGACACATATTGTTATCTCTTTTGAAGATATTTTGACGACTAAGCACCACTCCTTTATACGGAATATGCACATAGCGAGCCAGCCTTATGATAGAAGGCATAGCGAAAACGTGGTTTACGGAGCGCAACACACGTGTAGCGGAATCTACGACAAGCTCCGCTTTGTTTAGATACATCAGTATGAACGCTTTTTCAGCGTTGCATATTGTCAGTGCTGTGTAATCTTGATTGAGAATAAGTACCTTACCATTCATCTGCGTTAAAATTTAAAAATTACATTTATTCAATTACGAATTAACAATTACGAATTACGTTAATAACTACCAAATTGCTGTTGTTTATGTTTTCACAAATTTATATTTTCACAAACAACTATTTTCATAATATTCTCTTTAAGAAAGCCAAATAATGCGAATATTCGTTGGTATTTTCGTTCAAAATGCCCGTTTCTGTGAGTGTATCAATTCTTACCTGCCCACGAGCGTGGATAATTTTATTATCTTCTAATACAATTCCTACGTGAATTATTTTGTTTTCCCTGATAAAAAAAGCCAAATCACCTTGTTTTTTAGCATCAAAATTAACTAATTTGCCTTCCTCCGCTTGTTGATACGCATCACGGGGCAAATAGTAACCCACAGAGCGGAAAACTTGTTGAATAAGTCCAGAACAATCTATGCCAAAAACGCTTCTTCCACCCCATAAATAGGGCGTATGGAGATACTCAAAGGCGTTTTTAATGGTTTTATTTCTGAGAAAATTATTATTCGTTTCTTTCACTTTATCATAAAAAACTAAACCAACAGAACTATAAATACCCCTATCTATTGTAAAATCTTCATATATTTCGCCTTTAAAAGGCTTTAAAAACGGTATAACAGCACCTTTTGTTATCATAATAGGATAATTCCTAGACGTTGATTTTTGCTGTATCAAACTGGTATAACCACAGAAAATTTTATGATTTGCTTGCCTTCGTGCGTATTCCTTAAAATATTTTTCAGAAACGAAAGTGCATTGCAAAATATCTATCCAACCAACATAATTGTCGTGGTAGATATGTATTTCAAGCCATTTTTGATTTTCTGATGTTTGAAGAATGGTGAAAATTTCACCAAAAAGCAATTGCGTGGTCATTTCCGCCTTGTCCGAATGGGTAGCTCGGACAGGAACAACACTCAAAGTGCAAATGCCATATTTAGTGATTATTGTTGGGAACTTGATAAAATGTTTAAAATTTTCAACTTGATTAACAATGATTTTGCTATTTACACAATCATTATCATAAAACCTAATTTTTTTGTTTATTTTTTGTTCATTCTTTTGTTATTTTGAAAATAAGAATAAAATTAGGTGAAAATATACTTAAATCTTATATTTGAGCGTTATTTTTTTTGTCTATCAAAGAACAAAATTTACTAAAAAATTCTGCTAAAATCTACTAATGGAACTTCACAAAAACGGACTAAAAAATGGTATTTATTGCCCTAATTGCGACACAGAGCAACTTCCTAAAAATAATTTTTGCCATCATTGCGGACAAAAACATACAGACATAAAACGTCCTTTTTGGTCGTTTTTTAAGGAATTTTTGGACACTAATTTTAATTTTGATAGCAAGATTTTGCGTACTATTTTGCCATTTTTATTCAGACCTGGCTACCTTACACGCCTATATGTGGAGGGCAAAAGGACTACTTATTTCCCTCCTTTGCGCATTTATTTGTTTGTAATGGTGTTCTTTTTTATAGGTGTTGGCTTTGTTTTGAAACAAATTAAAGAGAAAAAACTGGACGAAAGAATGAAGAAAAAAGTGCTTTTTATCAAAATGGACTCCGTTTATAATGATGTAAATGCTAAATTTGATAAAAAACCTGACCTTTTTCAGACAAATCAACAAAAAGATACTGTCAAAAAAATTGTTTTAGATGCTATTGATAATCATAGGGATAAGAAAAAAGAAAAAAGAATCAAAGGGAGAAAATTAGAAAAAGGAGATACCCTAACAAAAGAAAATACTTCCAGTGGGGCTAATATTAGCTTTGGAGGCAGAAAAATTAAGGTAACAGATGTAGAAATGGCAACACTCACGCCAGAAGAGGTGATAAAAAAATATAAATATACTGATTTTTGGGATAAGTTGATTGTAACGCAAGTGATGAAAACCAACCAAAACCCTACGGAAGTAATGTCTGATTTTCTTACCAGCAAACTTTGGTGGCTCAATTTGTTGATGATTCCTATTGTGGCATTCATTCTAAAACTGCTTTATATTCGTAGAAAACGCTTTTATGCAGAGCATTTGATATTTTCTTTTCATTTGTCCGCCTTTTTGTTTCTGCTGGCTATTCCAATGCTGTTTATCAAAATGATAGATGATGAATATGTTGGGTTGATTATTGGTATAGTATTTATCATAGGAACGCTTTATACAACCATTGCAATGAAAAATGTCTATCAGCAAAGTTGGAAAAAAACTATTTTCAAAATGCTTGTTTTTAATTTTATATATTTTATTGCTTATACCTTTATGGCTGTTGTGGCTATTGTGATAAGCTTCTTTACTTTTTAGGTTTTTGTTTATAGGTTTTTCTTGTATCTTTGCTAAATTTTTTAAAAGAAACTTATAAAAATGATACAAAAAGAAATGCTAGAAAACTTCAAAGATTTTCAGCAAAAACACGAGAAAGATATTATCCAATATGTTTTTTTTAAAGAAACAGGAAGTATTATTCATAGCAATAATACTTTTATTGATATAAGTAAATATTATGGGCAACCTGTTTATGCTTTTTTCCCATTTTTAGAAAGTTTGAGTGCCATTTTTGAAACTATAGAAACAGAAGAACCTTTGTTTTTTCCTCGTGTAGAAATGCCCGTAGGTGAGCGTAATGGCGTTTTTGATTACACTATTACAAAAAAAATAATTGATGGTACTTCCGTTATTTTTGTGGCTATTCAAGATAATACACAAAACAATAAATATCTCTTTGATGTGCAACAAGAGCGCAATGATGCCGTTATTGCCAAAGAAATTGCCCAACTCAAACTCATCAACGAAACCCTAAAAGAAGAAGTTAGGCAACGTACTCAAGAGATTATGAGGCAAAAAGAAGAGTTAGAAGATACCAACCGCAAAATAATTGAAAGCATAGAATGTGCCAGTCGCATACAAAAAAACCTGCTTCCAACAGATACAAAACTGCAAAATGATGCTTTTAAAGTCCTCACTTTCAACAGACCACGTGATATTGTAGGTGGTGATTTTTATTGGATACATAACAGAAACGATATTTGTTATATTGCCCTTGCCGACTGTACTGGTCACGGTGTAGCGGCAGCTATGACCTCTATGATTGGGCATCTTTATCTCAATGAAATTATGGAGGAAAATAAATATATCAACCCTGCACAAATTATTTTTCAGTTAGATGAGAAAGTGAAAGCGTTGTTTGCAAGCAATATGGACGTGAAAGTGCAAGATGGAATGGAAATTGCGGTTATTGCTATTGATACAAAAAAACAAACTTTCACGTATGCAGGCGCAAAACGAGAACTTTATTATATTAATGGAGAAGATTTTTTTGAGATAAAAGCAAGCCCACATTCTATAAATGGCTATTTTGATATAGTGAAAGAGTTTGCTAATCATACGTTGCCTTATCAATCTGGTGATATGATTTATTTGAGTTCTGACGGCTACCCAGACCAATTTGGGGGAGAATTTGACAAACGTATCACAAAGGCAGGCTTTAGGAAAGTTGCATCAGATGCCTCAAAACTGCCTTTTGAACAACAAGAAAACCTTATTGCTAACAAATTTGATACTTGGAAAGAAGGCTACGACCAAATTGATGACGTACTTGTTTTGGGTATTCGTTTTGAGTAAAAAATCCACTTAAATCCACTCAAAATATGAAAAATATACTATTTGTTTTCTGCTTTTTTAGTTTGTCAATATGCTTACAAGCGCATTTGCAGGCACAACCAGGCTATGACAAAGTCAAAGGAAAAGAAAAAATAGCTAAAATAACACTAGAAATAGCTAAAAGCCCAAATAATCTACAACTTTATGAGGAAAGAATAAAACTTTATAACGCAGACTACAATTATATTTCAGCTTTGAAAGATGTTGATTTTCTGTTGTCAAAAGATAAAATAAACCCTAAATATCTTCTTAATAAAAGTGAAATTTACGAGCAGGAATACGGTTTGGAGAAAGCTATGCCTTTTTATAAAATATATTTTAAATCTGAAAAAGACGCTAGATTACTAAGAAGAGGGTATTATTATCTTGGGCGAAGCCTAGTAGATATAAAAAAATTTGACCTTGCTTTACAATATCAAAATTTGGCATTGGCTACCAAACATCCTAAGCATTATCATTCAGATAAAGACATTAACGAGGAGAAAATTGCTATTTATGATTCTCTCAAAAATTACCAAAAAGCGCAGGAAATGATTGAAGCAAAAGAAGATGGCAGTTTTACTGATTTTGAGGCATTTGAGCATAATTTAATGTTTATAAAAGATTATGCAAATATAAAAAATAAAGTTATTAAATACTTTGATAACACATTTCCAAAAGAAAATAATGCCTATCAAATCAATGAAAATAGCAAAGAAAACAGCTCTTGGCAAAAATATGTTCGTTATTTGAGTTATATTGAATACAAATTAGGGAATAAAGAAAAAGCATTTAAGTATCTGAATTTTGCAAGTAAATTTGGGCAAACATTTTATATTTTATATTGTGATATGCGTTTTTGGTGTATGGTGAATGATTTTGGCGAAATTTATCAACAAAATGCTGATTATCAATTGCTTCTAGCGAATATTTTTATTAAAGATGGAAGTGAATGTGATAGTTATAATAAATGCGCTCCAATAGCTTTCAAAAATCACGAAGAAGAATATTCACCCAAACGTGTTTATAGGCAAGCACTTACACAAACTAATATAGCTAAAAATCTTGGTGCAAAAGATTACTATTGTTTAGAAGGGCAGGCTTATTATAACCTAGAAAAGTATAATACGGCGGTTGAAATGTTCTCAAAAGCAATTTTATTCAATCCAAATGATGCAAGTGCTTATATGTATAGGAATTTTGCTAATACACAAATTTATAAATGGAACAATGAACAGCAATCACTTGATGCTGATAATATCAAGTATAGTGAACTTATGAAAATGCCCAAAATAGTACAATTAAAGATAGATTGATATTAAACTTCCCGAAAGTTAGAAACTTTCGGGAAGTTCTGCCCAAAACATACTTGTTATATGCCCATCACAAAAGAAGTATTTGAAACAATAGAAACTGCCATAATAGACCAAAATACGGCTTTTATTGCGCAAATTACAGAAGATTTGCACCCTGCCGACATTTGCGCCATTTTGCAAGAAATGGACGAAACACAACAGGATTTTATTCTCAAAAACCTTGATACAGAAGTTGTTGCGCTTGTTTTGACTGAATTTGACGAAGATGCACAACAAATATTCCTAAAAAGCAAAACTTCCCAAGAAATAGCTCATTATATTGACTGTTTAGACTCTGATGATGCCGTAGATATGCTTAAACCGCTTTCTATTCAGGTGCGTGAGGAAGTGGTGGCACTTATGAAAAAACGTGAAAAAGCACGTAATATTACTCAATTATTGCCTTATGATGCAGATACCGCAGGCGGATTGATGGCAAAAGAGATGATTCGTGCCAACGTGAACTGGAATGTCTTGCAATGTATTGAGGAAATCCGCAGGCAAGCGGAGAAAGTAGAAAAAATTTATTCTATCTATGTTGTTGATAATAAAGGTATTTTACTTGGAATTGTGTCTCTCAAAAAAATTATTTTGTCGGCTGACAACACACTTATTGCGGATATTTTTGATGAAGATATACATTCTGTTGCCACACACCAGACGGAGATAGAAGTAGCTGATTTGATGCGTAAATATGACTTAGAAACCCTCCCTGTCGTTAATGTACAAGGAAAACTGCTTGGGCGCATTGCTATTGATGATGTAGTTGATGTAATTACAGAACAGGCAGACTTAGAACGACAACTGATGTCAGGGATTAGTGCTGATATTGAGGAAGATGATAATCTTTTTCTTCTTTCACGTGCTAGACTTCCTTGGCTGATTATTGGTATGTTTGGCGGAATTTCTGGAGCGAATTTTATTGGATTATTTGAAAAAGATTTGATTTTAGTCCCTGCAATGGCATTTTTTATACCGCTTATCACCGCAACAGGTGGGAATGTGGGCATACAATCTTCTTCTATTATTTTGCAAAGTTTGGCTAATAAAACTATTTTTAATGATATGTCTAAGCGGCTTTTAAAAGTTTTTTTGGTCGCACTTATCAACGGAATAATCATTGCAGGCATTGTTTTTGGTTTTGTAATGATAATGGGCGAACCCCTAAAACTTGCTTTGGTGGTTTCTTTGGCACTTTTTTTTGTGATAATCTTAGCATCTTTTACAGGAACAATCACGCCTATTATTTTGAATAGATTAAAAATAAATCCTGCCCTAGCATCTGGTCCATTTATCACGACAGCAAATGATTTATTGGGTTTGGCGGTTTATTTTCTTACTGCAAGAATGTTGTATTTTTGATATGATAGCATAAATCATTTATATTTTTGTTGAATTTTCTTTTTTTCTCAAAAAAAGTAAAAAAAATTTGCTATTATGATTTTTATTTGCTTAGATTTGATAACGAATTCTATTTTCCTATTTTTGATAGAGATATTCATTATAATATTTATCAAAATGACAGCGTTGAAATAGCATCAAAAAAACTATCTGCAAATATCAAAAGAAAATATCACCAGCAATGGCTAAAAACTTAGAGCCTGATTTGAAGGCAAAATTAAAAGAACATTTTGGGTTTAATCAATTTAGAGGGAATCAAGAAAAAATTATCAATAATGTTCTTCAAAAGAAAAACACTTTTGTAATTATGCCTACAGGTGCAGGAAAGTCGCTTTGCTACCAATTACCTGCCCTAATAATGGACGGAACAGCCATAGTTATTTCGCCACTTATTGCCCTAATGAAAAATCAGGTTGACCAACTCACCGCTTTTGGCGTTGATGCTCGTTTCCTTAATTCTACACTTAGCAAAGCAGAAATTACTCGTGTAAAGAAAGATACACTTTCTGGTATGGTAAAACTTTTGTACGTTGCGCCAGAATCTCTCGCAAAAGAAGAAAATTTGGACTTTCTCAAAAAAGCGAATGTTTCTTTTATTGCCATTGATGAAGCGCATTGTATCTCTGAATGGGGGCACGACTTCCGCCCAGAATACCGCAAAATCCGCCTTATTATTGATAATTTGGGCAATTTGCCTATTGTTGCCCTCACCGCAACCGCTACACCAAAAGTGCAACAAGATATTCAGAAAAACTTACTAATGGAGGACGCAAACATATTTTTGTCCTCTTTCAACCGTACTAATTTGTATTATGAAATCAAGCCAAAACTTGATAGCAAAAAGCAACTTATCAAATTTATCAAAAAACACAAAGGACAATCTGGAATTGTGTATTGCCTTAGTCGCAAAACAGTAGAAGAAGTAGCAGAACTTTTGAAAGTAAATGACATTTTAGCCCTTCCCTATCACGCTGGACTAGATGCACAAGTGCGTATCAACAACCAAGATGCTTTTTTGAATGAAGATGCAGATGTTATTGTTGCTACTATTGCCTTTGGAATGGGTATTGATAAACCTGATGTACGTTTTGTGATACATTTTGATGCCCCAAAATCTTTGGAAGGATATTATCAAGAAACTGGTAGGGCGGGCAGAGATGGCTTAGAAGGGCATTGTTTGATGCTTTTTGACCAAGATGACGTAAACAAATTAGAAAAATTTAATAAAGATAAAAACGTAACGGAAAGAGATAACGCAAGGCAACTCTTACAAGAAATTACGGATTATGCAGAGTCTGCCGTATGTCGTAGAAGGCAACTTTTGCATTATTTTGGAGAGATTTATCAAGACCAACTTTGTGGAGAAGGTGGCGGTTGTGATAACTGTAATCTTCCAAAAGATAGAACTGTGGATAGTGAAGAACACGTTTTGTGGGCTTTGCAGACCGTAGAACAAACAAAACAGCGTTTTGCTATCAAACATTTGGCTTCTGTGCTAGCAGGCACAACCAACCAATATACAGAAAGCTATGAACACAATAAACTGGCTATTTTTGGAAAAGGAAAAGCTTTCCCTGAAAAATATTGGTATTCTGTTGTTAGGCAAATATTATTATATGATTTTTTGCAAAAAGATGTAGAAAATTATGGTGTACTGAAACTTAGCGCAAAAGGCAAAAAATTTCTTAAAAGTCCCTTTGGAATTACGCTTACCAAAGACCACGACTACGCACTAATGACAGAAGAAGATGCAGAAGAACAAGAAAATCTTATGCAAAATAGAGGAAAAGCACACGACCAAGTGCTTTTTGATTTGCTCAAAACTTTGCGCAAAAAAGTCGCAAAAGAGAAAAATTTGCCTCCTTATGTGATTTTCCAAGACCCTTCTTTGGAAGAAATGGCTACCACTTATCCTATCACAAAAGAGGATTTGGCGCAAGTCAATGGTGTGGGAATGGGCAAAGTACAAAAATTTGGCAAGCCTTTTATTGATGCTATCAGCAAATATATAGAAGAAAATGAAATTGAAACCGCCTCTGATGTTGTTGTAAAAACAAGTGTCAATAAATCAAAAATTAAGATTTTCATTATTCAGCAAGTAGATAGAAAAATTGATTTGGAGGAAATAGCAGAAGCAAAAGATTTGCATTTTGAGGAGCTTTTGGAAGAAATAGAACACATTTGTTATTCAGGAACAAAACTTAATTTGGATTATTATATCAACCAAGTTATGGAGCCAGAACGTCAAGCAGAGGTTTTTGAGTATTTTATGCACTCTGAAAGCGACCACATAGAAGATGTAATGAAAGAATTTGCAGAAGAATATTCAGAAGAAGAGATAAGATTGATGAGAATAAAATTCCTGTCTGAAGTAGCTAATTAGATTTTTGTGAGATAAACTTCCCGAAAGTTTCCAATCAAGGCTGTAAGGAACTTTCTCATAAAGGTGAAATCAGCTTTTCAGCTCCATTAACAAGCTTTTTAGATACTTGCTTGTTACCAGTTAGGCACTCAAAAATCCCTGCACCGTCAGCTAAAGCAGACGGCAATGGACAAAAAACAGAGTAAATAGATATTTCTGTTCACTTTTCTTTATTTGCCGTCTGCTTTAGCTGACGGTGTGATGATATTTGAGTGCCTAAACAGAGTTATTAATAGCTTAAAAGTATCAAAATGATACTTTTATAAAGTTCCTTACAGCCTTGGTTTCTAATTTTCGGAAAGTTCCTCCACTAATATTTAATCAGCATTTCTTGTTGCAAACGCTTTAAATCATAATGAATAAGGTCAAGCTCTGCGGCAAGCGTTTCATACATATAAATACGAGTTTCCAAATCATCAACGCTATACTCTCCGCCTTTTCCCACAAATTTTGTCATTAGTTCCCTGTTACTTTGGACTTCTTTATTCTGTTTTTTGTTCTCTTTTGTGTCATCAAGCAACAAAATAGGAAAATGTTTCTCCCATTTCTTAATAATTTCTTTTTTTCCTGTTGTCAAAGTACCGCTTAGTTTAAATTCCTTTGACATGAAATTCCATAAAAATGGAGAATAAGTCCTAGAAACAGTATTATTTTCATAAATATCTTTCAAATGATTACGGTTTTCGTGCAAATAAAGCACTTTTTTACGCACCGCAATAGACCTAAAACTCAAATAAGTAACCGCAACCGCCCCAATTATCTGTGAGCCTTGCTCATATTCTGGCGCACCTTCATTGAGCGCAATAGTGCTACCAATAATGGTTACAAGCCCACCCAATGCAATAGAATAGACTGTTGCTCTATTTAGGCGTGTGCTTATCCACGCTTGAAGTTCTTTTTGAAGCTCTAGCATACGAGATTTTTCACAAGCAATTTCTGCTTGCATACTATTAACGTCTGCCGTAGCCGCAAAAATTTGCTGTTGCAATTCATTGCGCAAATACGAAAGTTTGGTATCAGTCATAGCATCTGTACTTTTGCTTTTGGCACGAGCATATTCACAAAGCAAACTATAACTCCCAAAATTCTTGGCAATACTAATGGTACGGTTAGAAAAGTAAGGTTTTAGTACCGCTTGTGCATCTGTGGTATCAAAAGTATTTTTTTGATTGGTAACATAAAGCAAAGAATCATAATAGAAACTTGTACTAGAAACCGTACAGTTTTCTTTGGAAGTTTGCGTAATAAGGGCTTTTTTGGTACAAGAAGCAAAAGAAAAAACAGCAAGAAGAAGAATTAAAATTGGTTGAAATACTTGTTTGATCATAAAAATTGTTTTGTTGAATGATTGAAAGATTTGTTTTTGGTATTAGAGTTTTATCGCTTGATAATGAATGAGTTATGGTACAAATATCTTAAAACCACCCCCATCCCCTCCTTGAAAAGGAGGGGAACAAAGCTCCCCTCCTTCCTAAGGAGGGGCTGGGGGTGGCTTCAAATATCTATTTATTACTAAATACTTGATAATCAAATTATAAAAACTCTATTTAATTTTGATGGTGTTTTTTACCTATTTTTTACGTTTTGGTTGTTGAGGGACTTCTTCTATAATCATTATTTTTTTTTCGTTGTTTCGTGGCTTACTTTTCTTTTCTACTAGTGTTTTGCCATCAAAGATAATATTAAATTCTTTATCTCCTTTGCTTACCCTAAATAATGGATTATCTAGCTCAAAAGACCCAAGATTTACGGTATCATATTCAAACGGCAAAATAACCTTGTTTTCACCGTTGATAAAGCCTATTTTATTATTTTTTGTTGCCGCAAGGAAAGCTTGGTCTAGTGCATTAAACAGATTATCATACTCGCAAGGAATGGTCACTTTATTGTCGGCAAGCCGTAAAACGCCTTTTTTGTTATTTTTGGTGATGATTTTGTGCGTATCAAAACTTCTATCAAAAAGAACACTCCTATATGTGTCATATTCAGCCAAAATAGGCTTTATTAGGTTTGTATAGATATATTTTTGCTTATTTTTAAACGCAAAACCTATTTTCTCGTGTTCATCAAAAGTGATTGTATCATACTCACAAGGCACTATTTGGGTAATTTGAGGAAGCGCATCTTTGTTTGCTTTTCTGACCGTTATCAGCCCATATTTATTATTTTCTTTGATGACAAAACCGCCAGTATAGTTTCTTTCAAGCTCTTTTTCTGGGTTATAAACGGCATTTTCAGGGATTTCTGTAAGGCGGAAAATCTCTATTGGCTTTATAGCGTAGTTATGTGGAATAAGATTTTCTGACCCCCATTTACCATTTTTTTTGGAAAATAAAAACCCATTATCCATACTTGTTTCCTCCATTTCAAAAGGCATTAATATTTCGTTACTACGGTTTATTTTGCCCCATTTGTTATTTTTCTTAGCAAAAAGTGCATATCCGTCATAAAAAACGCCTTTTATTTCATCATATTCAGGCGCAACAGCAAGTTTTCCATAATGATTTAGTGCGCCAATTTTGTTTTTATACTCAAAAAGCACCATCATATCCACGCCTTTCATAGTGAGTTTAGTAACCTGCATTCTCCCACAAATAGTAATAGGCTCTCCTGCTTGATTTTTGAGGTATTCGCTCATAAATATTCGTTCATAATGCTCACGAGTGCTATATACTTGTGGGCTTGCGCTATAATGTAAGATAGTTTCACCAGAAACAAGTTTTATGATAGTTTTTTCTTGATCAGCTTTCGCATCTTTAATCTCTAACCAACGCATTTTTTCGTCAAAAAATCCTATGATACTATATTCTGGTTGTTTGTAGCTATGATTTGCATCAGCAACTGTAAATAAAATAATTTTATTCTCAAATTTAATAACTTCCAAATCACCCCTAGAGTAACCCAAATAAGGTATTTCAGACAAAATCTCGCCGTTTTTATCAATCCAAAAAGCAGGATTACTTATGTTATTAGTATCATATTTATTTGTTTCAACTATTGTGCTGACCACATATTTTCCATCAATTTCGTTGCTGATAGCGAGTATTCTATGTTTTGAGAGAAGTTGTTTTTGATTTTTATCAAACATAGTCAGTGTTTCCAGGTCATCAAACATATCTTCCTGTGAGGCTATTGAAACAAGAAAACCGCTTTTATGTATCTTAAAGCTATGTTCTTTTAAATGGAATTTTTTGCTTAATTTATCCAAACTTTGAATTTTAGGAGTAGAATTTTCAGCATTTATATCCAAGATAAAACTGCTTTTTTCTTTGTTATTGATATGTAGAACAGCTCTTCCACTAAAAAATGCAAAATTTTGTGCAAAAATAACAGAATTATTTTGTGTATAATTTGAAATGATTTCTTGAAATACAATTTGTCCTTTTTTATCAATAATAAAAGCTTTATTAGTATTTGTGTCTTTTACCATTGCGTAGCCTTCACTAAAATCCGTAGCATCTTGATAATTTTTAGGCAACGAAAACGCTATTTTTCCTTCTGTATTAAGATAGCAAATAGTATTATTATCAATACTTTGCGCACATAAAAGTCCTTCAAAAAAATCTTTTCCTTTGATATTAAATTCAGGAATAACAACGCTATTTTCATTTAATAAAAATGGTGTTTCTTCGTATTTTCTGGTAGATTTTGCTATAAATCCTTTAGAGATAGGCGTTATTTCGGTGTAAATAGGTTTTATTATAATTTTCTTTGTTTTGTCGTCATATAAGCCAATTTTGTTGTTTTGAGAAAAGCGTATAAGCCTATTTTGTGCAGCTAAATTACTGATTTTCAATAACATTATACTTGAAATAACGAGATAAATAAAAGTATTTTTCATAGTGTTTTCAGTTTATTTTTTGCATTTTGGTTGTTTGGATTTTTCTCCAAAGCCATTAGAAAATATTGCTTTGCAGCTATTTTATTATTGTTTTTGAGAAAAGCCTCCCCCAAACTATCATATACATTAAACGCATTTGGATAAAGCAAAAAGTTGATTTTAAATACTTGTAACGCTTCCTTGTGTTTGTTCATCTTAATAAAATTATTCCCAATAGTATTTAAAATGGCTTCATTAAACCTACTTTCTTTGGAGAGAACATAACCATTTAATTTTTGTAAAAAAGCATCAAAATTTTGTGTACTAAAATATTTTCCAAGCAAAATAACGGGGTCATTATATTGTGCAATATTCAAAACATTAAATTGTTTGTGTTCTCCGCCAACAGTTTCAGCAAGCAATTGAAGTGCCATATTGAGCGTATTAGCACTATTCCCAAAGAAAACTACGCCTGCCTGCTCGTCTGGAAAGCCCATCATATAGGCTTTTGATGTTCCTAAATCTCCCCAATGCCAAAAAGCTCTCCCCATTTTTGAGTCGTACACACCCACACCCAAGCCCCACGACAAAGAAGCTAAATGTCCTGTTTTTGCCTTGCTTTGCGGTTGCCACATTTCAGTATATAAATCTTTTTTTAAACCTTCCTGATTGAGCATAGAAGCCAAAAATTTACCATAATCTTCTCCATTCGTAACGAGCGTGTAAGAGCCATAAGGCTTAAAATTACGGTTATAATAAACGCAATAACCCTGACTTCCGTGTGCAAAACACATACGAGGTGCAAGACTATCAGCCCAAACCATATAGCTATTTTTCATATCCAAAGGTTCAAAAATGTAGCGTTGCATCAGCAAATCTATGCGTGTATTGGTTAGTTTTTCTATGATAAGTTGCAGATAACCAATACCTTCACCAGAATAGCTCATATCTGTTGCAGGCTCAAAAGCAAGTGGCAAACCGTAATAAGTGCGTCCATTTGGGAGACCCGCAGAATGTGAAAGGCACATTCTAGCGGTTATTTTGCGAAAACGTGGGTCGTTTATCTTGTAAAATAAGAATTCTGATTCAATGATTTTCTCGCTCACATAACGTACAAGTGGCGTATCAAGTGAGATTTTACCTTCATTGACCATTTGCAGAGCAATATATGAAAACATTGGTTTGGTCAGAGATGCTGCCTCAAAAAGTGTATTGGGGGCAACTTTTTCTTTGGTTTGAAGACTTTTTATACCAAAATTTTTGCTCCAAACGAGCTTTCCTTTTTTGATAATGCCCACAGAAAGCGCAGGAACGCTTGCACTATCCATCATTTGCGGAATACGAATATTAAGCAAATTAGTATCTAATTTTGATTTCAAATCTTGAGCTATTGCCTCAAAACTGAATAAAAATAAAAAAATAAGGAGTATTTTTCTGATGTTTTTTATCATTTTAAGTACAATTTTATTCGCAGATTTGTAACATCATTTTTGCCACGAATACACGAATGTTCTTTATTCGTGCATTTGTAAGATTATTTTTTATTCGTGTATTCGTGGCATCAATTTTTTTGCCACGAATAAACGAATGTTCTTTATTCGTGCATTTGTAAGATTATTTTTTATTCGTGCATTCGTGGCATCAATTTTTTGCCATGAATGCACGAATGTTCTTTATTCGTGCATTTGTAAGATTATTTTTTATTCGTGCATTCGTGGCATCAATTTTTTTGCCATGAATGCACGAATGTTCTTTATTCATGCATTTGTAAGATTATTTTTTATTCGTGCATTCGTGGCATCAATTTTTTTGCCACGAATACACGAATATTCTTTATTCGTACATTTGAATATTATTTTTTTATTCGTGCATTCGTGGCATCAATTTTTTGCCACGAATACACGAATGTTTTGTTTATAACATTACTTTTATTCGTGCGTTTATGGTATTAACCGTTATAGTACAATTCTTTGATAATTTAATCTAGGCTCTCCAAAATTTACAAGCAGAGCAAGTTTATTTTCAGACACTTTCAAATAGTTTAAGCATTGCGCAACAAACACATCAGAAATACCTGAAACGCCTTTTACTTCTAAAATTATCTTGTCAAAAATTACAAAATCTGCATAAAATTTGTGAGGCAAAATAATTTCTTTGTAATTAACTGAATACTCTTTTTCTCTTTCGTAATGTATTCCCGCTTTTCTAAATTCCCATTCTAAAGCATCTTTATAAACTATCTCAAGAAATCCTGCTCCTAAATTATTATGCACTTCCATACATTTTCCTACAATTTGATAGCTTTCTTCTTTATAAATAATATTTTCCATTTAGTCTTTTATTGGTAAGATTTTTTGAAGATACAAACAAAGTATTCGTGTATTCGTGGCAAAAAATGATGTCACGAATGCACGAATAAATGGCAAAAATCATACATCAAGTAACTCTTTTAATTTTTTTTCAATATCATTGATTTGCTTTTGTATGTCTGGAAGTTTTCTAAAAAGTGCAGTAGAACGCTGGAATTTCATTATTTCAAAAGCAGGATAACCTTGTATGTTTTTGCCATCTTCTGTATCTTTTCCTACACCTGATTGTGCGCCTACACTTGTGCGGTTGCCTAACTTCAAATGTCCCGCAATACCTACCTGACCAGCAATAACGCAATTTTCACCAAGCTCTGTAGAGCCAGAAATGCCTGCTTGTGCCGCAACAACAGTATTTTTTCTAAGAATAACATTGTGCGCAATTTGTATCAAATTATCCAACTTCACACCCTCACAAATAAGCGTAGAACCCATTGTAGCACAATCTATGACCGTATTTGCACCAATACTTACATTATTTTCTATGATGACGTTCCCTATTTGCGGAATAGTTTTATAGCTCCCATCAGGTTGTGGTGCAAAACCAAAACCATCACTACCAATCACTGCGCCAGAGTGAATAATACAGTTTTCACCAATAATTGTATCTGCATAAATCTTAGCACCAGCATAAATGATAGTGTTTTTTCCTATTTTTACGTTGTTGCCAATATAAGTTTGTGGATAAATTTTGCAATTTTCACCTATTTGTGCCTTATTTCCAATGTAGGTGAACGCACCAAGATAAATTTTATCTCCAATTTGTGTATCTTCACCCAAAAAAACAGGTTGTTCTATGCCTTTTTTGGCAAAAGTAATGATTTTATGGTACTCTTCTAAAAGCAAAGAAAAAGCGGTATAAGCATCTTTAACAATAATCAGCGCAGCATTTATGGGTTGTTTTGGCACAAAATCCTCTCCCACAATAACGGCAGTAGCATTTGTGGTATAGATAAAAGGCTCATATTTGAGGTTAGACAAAAACGCTATTTCACCGCTTTTTGCCTCCTGAATTTTGCTTAAATTATTGATTTTTAAATTCTCATTTCCTTGAACTTTCCCACCAAGTATGTGTGCTATTTGCTGTAAACTAAATTCCATATATTGCTATTCTATAAATTTGTGCTAAATTTGTACATAAAATTGATAATTCTACAAATTTAGTATTTTTATTTAGTTTCTATTAAAAATATTCTCAAAAACTAAACCACGAATGAAAGCATTTTATACAATTTTATTGCTTATTTTGTCAAATATATTTATGACACTTGCTTGGTATGGGCATTTGCAGGTCAAAAAGGTAAATTTTTTGCAAGGACTAGGGCTTTTTTCTGTTATTTTGATAAGTTGGGGACTTGCTTTTTTTGAGTATATTTTTCAAGTTCCTGCCAATAAAATTGGGTTTAAAGATAATGGTGGAGATTTTTCTCTGTTTGAACTAAAAATTATACAAGGAATTATTTCTTTGGTTGTTTTTACCCTAATAGTTGTATTTGTCTTCAAAACAGAAAAATTAGCTTGGAATCACGCTGTAGGTTTTCTTTTGATAATTTTAGCGGTATTTTTTGTATTTAAAAAATGGTAAACCGTAAAATTTTATTTAAATAAAAATGATAATCAAATTTGTAACAGAAAAAGTAATAGAAATTAAAGCGGTCAAGTATCACACCTAAAACTATCAATTAAAACTATCAATATGGAAAGTCAAGAAAATAATCAAGAAGAAAATATAGCAAAACAAAATGTATCAGAAGAACAAAATATCCAAATTATTGAAACAAAAATAGATAAAATTGAGATAATTAAGGAAACATTTTTGCAAAAATTTAGGACTTTTTTCCTAGATATTGCCGTTGTCGTGATTGGTGTAACGCTTTCCACGCTTCTCAACGACCAAATCAATAGCTATAATCAACAAAAAGATGTTAAAAAGTTTTTACTTGGGCTTAAAGCTGATTTTACTAATGATATCAAAGAAATGGAAGAGGATAAAGCATCTTATGGTATGCAAGGAAAAGCATTTGCATATATCTCAAATGTTAAAATGAAGGATATTGTTAGCATAGATAGCATTCGGAAAATAGGTAGGGGATATTTATTTAATAGTACTCGCCTTGTGCCAAATAACAGTCGGTATGAAGGCTTTAAAAGCGCAGGTAAAATAAGCACTATTGAAAGTGATAGCCTACAAAATAACATCTTAAACTTGTATCAGGAGGATATTCCTTCCTTGCTTAACAGCAGTGATGGATATATTGAGAGAAAAATGAAGTTTACCAATTATATAAATGATAATAAAATAAAAGAAACAGATTCTACTGACAATTTTTATAAATTGGTTGCAACAGAAAAATGTTATAGTTACGCACAACAACTTAAAGGCGTTGAAGAAATCATTGAAAGGTACAATATTTGCATTAGAAGAATGCAAAAAATCTCGTTAGAGATAGATAAACAATATAAATAGCCAACATTTAAAGTTAAAAACTACAAATAATAAGTGTAATTACCCAAATAATAAATGTAATTACCCAAATAACTTTTATTTACCCCATCAAAATTTTTATTATTACCTAAATAACTTTTATTTACCCCCAAATTATTTTAATTATTACCCAAATAACTTTTATTTACCCCCAAATTACATTTAATTATCTACAATATGAAAGCTTACATTCAAGCAAACCAAGAAAGATTTATAGCAGAACTGTTAGATTTGCTACGTATTCCGTCTGTTAGTACAGATGAAAAATTTGCACCTGACGTAAAACGTGCTGCGGAGTTTGTCAAAGACAAATTTATTGCCGCTGGCGTAGATTTTGCCGAAATTTGTGAAACAAAAGGTCATCCAATTGTCTATGCAGAGAAAATTATAAACAAAAATTTGCCTACCGTTTTGATGTACGGGCATTATGATGTGCAACCTGCTGACCCTTATGAGTTGTGGACTTCTCCACCGTTTGAGCCAGTCATCAAAAAAACAGCGTTGCACCCAGACGGGGCTATATACGCTCGTGGTGCTTGTGATGACAAGGGACAAATTTATATGCACATTAAGGCATTAGAAGCAATGCTTCAGACAAATTCTTTGCCTTGCAACATTAAATTTATGATTGAGGGAGAAGAAGAATGTGGTTCTAGCAACTTAGAGCCATTTATTAAGGCTAATAAAGAGCGTTTGAAGGCTGATGTAATACTTATCTCTGATACAGGAATAATTGCTAATGATTGTCCTTCAATAGAGAGCGGTTTGCGAGGTTTGGCTTATCTTGAAGTAGAAATTACTGGTCCTAACCGAGATTTACATTCAGGCGTTTATGGCGGTGGCGTGGCAAATCCAATAAATACTTTGTGTGAAATGATTGCTTCTCTCAAAGATGAAAACGGAATGATAACTATTCCACATTTTTATGACAAAGTACAAAATTTAAGCCTAGAAGAGCGTGCAGAACTTGCTAAAGCTCCTTTTGTTTTGGAAGATTATAAGAAAGATTTGGACATTGCAGAAGTGTCTGGTGAAGTTGGATATACTACAAATGAACGTGTTTCTATACGTCCTACACTTGATGTAAACGGTATTTGGGGTGGATACACAGGAAAGGGTGCAAAAACAGTTTTACCTTCCAAAGCAGCAGCAAAAATTAGTATGCGTTTAGTTCCAGACCAAGAACCAGAAGAGATAGCAGAGCTTTTCCAGAAACATTTTGAGAGTATTGCACCAAAATCTGTGAAAGTTGTCGTTACGCCTCATCACGGAGGCTATCCTGTCGTAACACCAATTAATTCTGTTGGCTTTATGGCTGCAAGTGCTGCCTTTGAGGAAGTGTGGGGCAAAAAACCTATTCCTACTCGTGGGGGAGGTAGTATCCCTATTGTGGCTTTATTTGAAAAAGAGTTGGGCTTAAAGTCTGTTTTGATGGGTTTTGGCTTAGATTCTGATGCTATTCACTCACCAAATGAGCATTATGGCGTGTTTAACTTTCTCAAAGGAATAGAAACTATCCCTGCGTTCTACAGACACTATACAAAAATGATGTCTTAGTAGTTGTAAAGTGAAAACGTGTTAAAATGTAGGGGCTAGGCTATGGAGTTCGCCCCTACATTTCAAATTCAAAAATAAAATCTACTTAAACAGTTACATTAAAATATGGTTTTATTCAGTATTTATTTTACACTAAAATAAATTATTTTTTGTAAATTTGCAAGGTAAAATTCAATAATCAAAAACAAATAAATCTTTTCAAAACTATGAAAAAAGTAAAATATGGTATTTTGGCTTTCGTTATGTGTGCCACGTTTGCCTGCAAAAATGCTGAAAAAGAAGCATCAAAAGATAATTCTAAGGAAAAAGAAACAATTGAAAAATCAAAAGATGAAGCAGAAATGCCAAAAGAAACTGAGAATAACACAGAAGGCGGTGCTACAACGAGAATGAAAGAGTTAATTGGTCCAAATGGTACTTATTCCAAAGAAAATGAAAAGAAAGTATTGGCTCTTTTGAAAGGTAGCTGGGAACTTGTGGGCGAAATAGACCCATCAGGTCAGAAAGGAAAACCAAGTAGAAAAACTTCATTGACTTTTGATGGAAAAGGTGGTGAAAGAACTGGTGTACTGGTAATGACGCCAGAAAGTACAAAAGAAAATGCAACCGTAAAAATCAAAACTGCTATTTTTGAATATATAAAACCACCTGACGAGCCTAAGGATATGCGTATGTGGAAAAATGTACTTTATATCCAACATCAAGCAGGAGAAAAAGGTAACGAAAACGACGAAGCTTGGGGTATTTCACAATTAGATGAAGATGGTTTGATACTTGAAATTATGGGCGGAATGGGTGGAAAAGACATATATAAACGCGTTAAATAAGCCTATATAAAAACACAAAAGCCTTCTTTTATGTAAAAGAAGGCTTTTTTTGATTTAAATCATCATTCTAAGCTGCTAAATACACTTTTTCCTCCCAATCTTTGAGTTGTTTATTCATTACTTTAAACCACAAAGGCGGCACAAGCGACATTACCATCATCAAAGGATAGCCAAATGGCAACTGTGGGCTTTCGTCAAAATGGCGCAAGATTTGGTAGCGGCGTGAGGCGTTGGCGTGGTGGTCTGAATGGCGTTGTAGTTGAAACAAAAAGAAATTACTTATCATTTGGCTTGCATTCCACGAGTGTAGGTGCGTAACACGCTCATAACGACCATTTTCTAGTTGTTTACGCACAATTCCGTAATGTTCAATATAATTTACAAGTTCTAGCATTGTGAAACTTAAAACACTTTGCACCACAAAAAACACAGGCACAACCCACAAAAATGCTCCTGCATACAAGCTAAAACCTGCCGTAAGTGCCATAATGAACAAAATTGGGGCAATAGTGTAAGTGAGCATTTCATTTTCGGAAGAGAAAAAACGCAAATTCTTTTTCCTTAAAATATCCATTTGAATATGCCACGCACTCATGTATCCGCCCACAACAGACTGCACCCAAAACGCATAAAAACTTTGATTTTTCTTGCTTGTAGCCTTGTCTAGGGGCGTTGCAACGTGTACGTGATGTCCTCTGTTGTGTTCTACAATAAAGTGCATATAACAAACAGTCATCAAAATAAGTTTTGCGCAAAAAAGCTCAAATTTATCTTGTTTATGCCCCAACTCGTGGGCAACGGTGATGCCAATTCCGCCTGCAACAATCATCACCCCAGAAGTAAAACCTATCCATTCTGGCACAGAAAGCGTAATAAAAGCCGCCACAGAAGTCGCCCAAATGACAAAGCCCAACTGAAAAAACGCCCAAACATACGTAATAAAACGGTAATAAAGTTCATTTGAAATAAGTGGGACTTCTGTTTTTTCGTCCAGATTTTTACGGTCTTTGCCCGTTATTTCGTCAATAAGAGGAATAAAAGCAAAGGTAAAAGCAAGTGTCAAAAAATTCCAATAGCCACCCAAATAAAAGCCCAAAACAACCAAAGAAGGCATAATAAAGGCAGAAAAGAAACCTATTTTTTTAAGAAATTTCATAGTTTTTTTATTTATGTTTTTTATTATTGGTCTGTACCGTAGGAACGGAGGTCTGACCAATAATAAAAAAGAGTAAGTTCATTTTAAAAAGGGATTATGGTCAGACCTTCGTTACCCTACGGTACAGACCATAACCTCTTTTTAAAATTGTAATTACGCAAATATAAGAAATAATTAGTGCATTGAAAAATTAAAACTCTTTTTTTAAGTTTTAGTTTCATACATTACGGAATTTTCAATGAAAAATCATTATATTTGCGCTAACATTCATTGGCTTATCACTGGTGTTGCGCTTGCGTGTTTGCCCTTGCAAAACGTAGGCGCAAGACGAGAGGAAAGTCTGGGCAACATAGAGCAACATACTTTCTAACGGAAAGGCGTGCATTTGGCAACGAATGTACGACAGCTAGTACCACAGAAAATAACCGCAAAACATAGTGCCACAACGTGGTAATATGTTTTGTAAGGGTGAAAAGGTAGTGTAAGAGACTACCGCTTTTTTGGCGACAAAAAGGGCAACGGCAAACCTTATGTGTTGAAAGACCAAATATGCAAGCGCAATATTTTTTCGTAAAACGTGGCTGCGTTTTGCGGAAAAGCATAAAAGGCTGCTCGTCGGAGCTTGCGGGTAGGTTGATTGAGCTTGCGTGTGAATGCAAGCCTAGATAAATGATAGGCATTTGCAGTTGATGTAAGAAATTACAGAAAACTGCAGAAACAGAACCCAGCTTATAGATGAATGTTTTTTATTTTACTCTTTCAGATTTTTCTAATTTATTGGCTAAATCATACAAAAACTGCCTGCAAACCTCCAAAATCAAATCATTTTTTAATGGTTTTGGTCGTGAAACCAACACAAATGTTAAGCGGTTTTTGAATAGGATAAAAGTATTAAAAGCCGTGTTTATTGGCTCGTGAGTAGTCAAAAATCTCTTTAAATCATTATTCAAAAATGATTTAACTTGCTCATTATCAGTACCAACTACTTGAAAATTTTTATCAAAAAGAGCATCTCCCAAAAGTAGTAAATCTGTAGCAGGCAACAAATCTTTTTCTTTAAGATGATTTTTTGGAATGACTAACCAATGTAAGTTTTCAGGATTATTGACAGAAATACTTACAACAAAATAATTATATTTTTCCTCTTCTGTGCGCTCAATCACAATATTTCGCTTTTCGTAGATGCCTTCCATTCGTGGGAAAATATCTTCTCCGAGCTGTTTGGTGACATCTAGGGGCAGATTTAGTTTTTTAGCGAGGTTTTCAAATTGCAAAACTATTTTTTTACTTTCCTTAACAGCCACCGTTTTGAGGTAATAAATCACCACGCCAGAAAGCACAATAGCCGCCATAATAAGCACAATAGAAAGTGAGCCATCAGCCTCTTTGGTGGCTTTTTCAATCATTTTGATAGTTTGTAGAAAAATCATTTTAAATGTTTTAAGTTTTTGTTTATTTGGAAATTCAGGCAAAAATACGCAATTTTACGCTAGAATAAAAGATAATTCACGTTTTTAGTAATGCATTGTAAATAACTTCCTACTAAACTTCCCGAAAGTTTCCAACTTTCGGGAAGTTCTCAATCCCAACTCAAAAATGCCTCTTTCCCTACTTAATGCCATTTCACCAATAGACGGAAGATATTATGCCCAAACAAGTGTTTTGAGCAATTATTTTTCAGAATTTGCGCTCACAAAACACCGTTTGGAAGTGGAAATTGAGTATTTTATTGCGCTTTGCCCTACACTACCACAACTTAAAAACTTAGAAAGTAGTTTTGAGGTTCTAAGAGATATTTATAGGAATTTTACAGAAGATAAAGCCCAAGAAATCAAGGAAATAGAGAAAACTACCAACCATGACATTAAAGCAATAGAATATTATCTTAAAAATTGTTTTGAAAACATAATATTTGAAAATAAAAATATAAAACTTACTGATTATCAAGAGTTTATACATTTTGCGCTTACCTCGCAAGACATCAATAATACTGCTATTCCGCTTGCGCTGGCACGTGCAATGGCGCAGGTGATGCTACCAATTTTGGAGAAAATTAGCTTTATTTTGGAAGAAAAAGCAAATTTATGGAAAAATACGCCAATGCTCGCACGTACACACGGGCAGGCAGCCACGCCCACAACCGTAGGAAAAGAATTATTAGTTTTTGTAGAACGACTTAATAATCAAATAGATACACTTAAAAAAATTCCTTTTTCTGCAAAGTTTGGTGGAGCAACAGGCAATTTTAATGCGCATTTTGTTGCCTATCCGCATATTGATTGGGTGAGTTTTGCGGAAAATTTTGTAGAAAATATTTTAGGAAATGATTTGGGAAATAGTCTAAAAAGAAGCAAATACACCACACAAATAGAGCATTACGACAATTTGGCGGCACTTTGTGATAATTTTAGACGCATCAATACTATTTTAATTGATTTGAATAGAGATGTTTGGCAATATATTTCTATGAATTATTTTACTCAAAAAATCAAAGAAAATGAGGTTGGGTCGTCTGCAATGCCACATAAAGTAAACCCTATTGATTTTGAAAACTCGGAAGGAAATTTGGGAATGGCAAATGCTATTTTTTCGCATTTTTCTGAAAAATTACCTATTTCACGCCTACAAAGAGACCTCACAGATTCTACCGTTTTACGAAATTTGGGCGTTCCTCTTGCGCATAGCTTGATTGCTTACAATTCTCTTTTAAAAGGATTTAGTAAGTTAGAACTTAATGAAAGCATTATTTTAGCTGATTTGGAAGATAATTGGGCAGTCATTTCTGAAGGAATACAAACTATTTTAAGGCGTGAGGGCTTTCCAAAACCATACGAAATAATGAAAAATCTTACACGAAAAAACGAGAAAATAACGCAAAAAACTATCCAAGATTTTATCAGAAACTTAGAAATTTCAGAAGAATTAAAAAATGAATTATTGCAAATCACACCGTTTAACTACTTAGGAATTAGTGAATTATGAGTTGTATTTTCGTACTTCGTACCTCAAACTTCGTACCTAAAAAATTATTCTTCTTCTGAAATATCTTCTCTATCTTCTTGTTGTTCTTTGGTTTCATTTTCAACATTTACGGCTAGTTTTTTGCCTTGTTCGTCCCATTGGGCTACAATATAGGGCTTTTCTGTCCTGTTCATAAATGTATTTGGGTATTTTGTTTCTTTCTTTTTCTCACCGTTATTATGATATTCTGTCCATTTATTTATCCTTAAACCGTTTTGGTATTCTCCTCTGACAGATATTCTTCCGTGTTCGTAGAAAGCAAAATATTTGCCTTCTTTTTTGCCATTTTTGATAGGTACGACTTCTTTTAGCTTGTTTTTACCTGTGTCGTAGTAAGTTTTTTCTGATTCTTTGAGCCAACCTTTTACGTATTTTGTTTTGTCTAGCAATACAAAATCCTTGTCCATTGCGTCCTTTCCAAATTTTTCCCATCTTCCGTGTTTTGTTCCTACATAATAAAAGCCTTCTTCAACGACCATATTTACTTGCTTGTTGCCTACTCTGACAGGTTGCATTTTTTTGTAAGGTCCGTGTAAGATTTTGCCAATTTTCTTATTAAATTTAGCTGGGTCTATGTTAGCAATATTGCGTTTTTGGGTATTGTACCAAGCAATTTGGTCAATATATTTAGCAGGTTTTTCTATTTGATTGGGTAAATAGTTGAAAATTTCAGTAACAGAACCATTTTTTAGAAATGTTTTCTTGGTTTTTAGTCCATAAAACACATTTTTTTTGACTTTGAGCGTGCCTTTTTCTAATTTTTTCTTAGAAGTATCATTTTTAGGCTTTACGGCAAGGTCAGGAATGGTGTCATTATCCAAATCCATCAAGTCTAGGTCCTCTTGTGCATACGTAAGCGTATATACAAGCGAGAAAAATAATATAAAAATCAATTTTTTCATATAAGAAAGTCTATTACGAATTATCAATTACGAATTACGTTTATACAACAGTTATTCAACAAAAATAATGCAAATAAACACAAAAATAAGCTAAAAACGAAAAAATATTACTAAAACTAATACATAAGTAATAAGTTGTTAATAACTTCCTAGTCGGTGGCGTAAACGCCACCTCTTTATATAAAAGGCAAAAATGGTTTTATGTATAGCGGTGGCGTTTACGCCACCGTAGCCTAAAAATTAGTTTTTTGAAATTAGGAACTTATTTGCAATACGTTACTAAACAAAAACCACTTCAAAAATTTAATTTAGAAGTGGCTTTGTAATAAAATGAAAAGTTGTTTTTGTTCAATATTGTTAAATGATAATTTTTATAATTGTATGTTTTTGATTTACTAGATTTGGTACTGTTTTTATTTTTTATTTTTTATAATTGTAAGTTTTTGATTTTCTGAAAAGTTTTTGAATGATTAGATTTTAGCGTTTACTATTTTTGGAATTATTATTTTATTCTATCCATATCTTAAAAGTAAAATTTTTGATATTTTAAAAAGTTGTTTTTTCTTAATTTTTTATAGAATGTTGCAACACATTATTTTTACACTTTTCCTTTTTTATCTGTACAAATCAGCAAAAAACTTAGCAAACCTCCAAAAAAGCTACCCCTACAAATACCCTCACATTGGAATAATCATATATTTTATAAAAATAATCATATTTATTTTTATAAAAACACAAAAAATCCTTCCAAAACTAAAAAGTTTTGAAGGATTTTTTATTTTAGATTTGATGGCAGAATTTTAAAAACTTCTTACAAAAAAGTTTCTATTACATCACATGTAGATTTTTTTCCAATATCATTGTAATTTTTAGTAATCCATTCATCAGCATAATTTGTTCCAAGATTGAACAGATACTCCAAAAACTCCGCACTTGCATTGATTTTGCTTGATACGTTGAAGTGAGCAATATCACTTTCAGGGTTGATATTATGAATATGTATTTTTCTGAAAAGTTTTTCATCAAACTTAACACCAGCATCAATCATACGAGAAATAAGCTCCAGTTTGTCCATTTCCAGTATCAAACTTGCATTAAAATTGATTTCATTTACTCTATCTTTGATATCAATAGGCGTAGTAGGCGTTTCTTTGATGACAATAGGATTTATTTGTACTATCAAAATATCCGTTGTGTCAGTTTGGTTGATGAGTGGCGAGATAGGCGGATTGCCCATATAGCCACCGTCCCAATAATCTACTCCGTTGATATTCACGGCTTTAAACATAAAAGGCAAGCAACCAGAAGCCATTACGGCATCAACTGAAATATGTGTCATATCAAAAACCTTTGCTTTCCCTTGTTTTACGTCTGTGGCGCAAACAAAAAGTTTAGTTTTTGTGCAAGATTTTAGTTTTTCAAAATCCACAATACTAAGCAAAATATCTTTCAATGGGTTGGCATCACCCATTCCTGTCTGATATGGCGACAAAAACATACCCATAATCTCGCCCATTAGGTAGCCGGGTGAAAAATCCATATTTCCTTTTCCCATCATTTTATCCAACCAAGTAGGTTGCATCATAGATTGTGCGGAGGCTTTGGAGATTTTCGTCCAAAAAAGTTTCAACAGTTCTCTTGCTTTTTCTCTACCGCCTAGTTGCAGACCGTGCGCCAAAATAGTGGCATTCATAGCTCCCGCACTTGTGCCACAAAAACCATCTAAAACGAGGTCTTCTTGTTGCAAAAGTCTGTCTAACACGCCCCAAGTGAATGCCCCGTGTGAGCCTCCGCCTTGCAAAGCAACAGAAATATGTTTTACGTTTGTATTGTTGGTTTTAGCCATTGTCGTTTTTTGTGATTATTGGTTACGTTTTTGATAGATAAATTGTTGCTGTAAAAGTTCCGTTGCAAATATATAAAAGATGACTTGGAATTTTCATAAAAATAACAACTTAAAAAAAATCTCATAATTTTATTTATTGA
>JAYUKY010000097.1:0-8946 GCA_043764015.1 Raineyaceae bacterium | reverse complement strand
TTCTGTTCACTTTCTTTTCTTTGCCGTCTGCTTTAGCTGACGGAGGAAAAATATTCAGGTGCTTGATTTTGCACTTGAATATTATCCAAAAACAGGGGAAAGTCTATTGTAGCCTTCAGAACAGCGTACCTTAAATATCTAAATCATGTAATATAAAAGAATAAAGTCTAATTGCCACAAATACACGAATAATTGTATTTATTCGTGTATTCGTGGCAGCTAAATTAGACACATTTATTTAAATGTTTGATAATCAAACTATAAATTGAAAATTCCAAAAAGCTGTAATTATTAAATTCTTCATAAATTAAAAGCCATTTCCAAAAATATTTCTTACTTTTGGTGCATCATTTTTAATTAAAAATACACAATCATTTTTTTATGAATTATATAGTAATTATTTTCGGAATGTTGCTTGCTTACTTAATAGGGGCTATTCCTACGGCAGTTTGGGTAGGAAAATGGTTTTATGGGAAAGATGTACGAGATTTTGGGAGTGGCAACGCAGGCGCAACAAATACATTTAGGGTTTTGGGCAAAAAAGCAGGTAGTTTTGTAATGGCTTTTGATACTTTTAAAGGCTTTTTAGCAACGAGTTTACCTGTTTTTTTATCAAAATACGCTTTTATTTTGCCTGAAAATGTCGTTTATTTTCAGTTAGCTTTTGGCGTTTTGGCGGTTTTAGGGCATATTTTCCCTGTGTATGTGGGTTTTCGTGGAGGCAAAGGCGTTGCGACTGTGCTAGGAATGGTGCTTGCACTTCATTTGGGCGCATCTTTGGCGGCTATGGGCGTGTTCGTGGTGGTTTTACTTGCTTTCCGTTATGTGTCTGTTGGCTCTATGACAGCTGCAATAAGTTTTCCATTATTTTTGGCATTTGTACCAAGTTTTAAACAAGAAAATCCTACTTTGCTTATTTTTAGTATAATTATTGCCTTGCTTATTATTTGGACACACCGCACCAATATCCAAAAACTCTGCAACGGAACAGAAAATAAAGCTAATTTATTTTCAAAAAAGCAAGCATAAAAACTAATGGAAACAATAATCACCACAATAGCCAAAGACCGCATTAAATCCCTTTTTGGATTTCAATTTCCAAAAGATTTCTTTGATTTTTATAAATTTATTAATAAACACCTATTCACAGTTGATATTTTATCTACCCTAAATATGAGTTTAGGGTCTGTTTTTGATGTTTTTCAACTTGATATGGAAGAAGAAAAAGAAGAAAACTTGAAAGAATTATTAAAACCTTCTCGTTATTATAATGATCCACCAGAATTTGTTACTGTTTTGATTGGTGATGTTGATAGCTTGCATTGGGGATATTTCTTTGATAAGCCATCTGTAGTGCGACCTTTTGTGGTTAATTATTATCATTCAGATACATACGAAATGGCTGTTTCGGGGCAGACACTTTTTGAGGCTTTGCGCATAAGGCTAGAATTTCTTTATTTGGATACGCTTGAACTCTTAGAAGAGGATAACGATGATGAAGATATTGAAATTTATAACACTGACCTTCAAAAATATGCACTTATTCGTGAGTTATTATTGCCCTATACGGATAATATAACAGAAATAGGAGATGATTATCTTGATGCTGATGCCAAGGTCATTAGAGATGACGCAGTTGCTAAGACACGTAACCATCTGGGTATCATAGCAACAGAAAGTGAATATAAAAAAATAAGCCAAATTACAGCTAAACAAAGTAAAAAAACTATTGAAGGCATCATTAAAGAAACAAGAGATGCAATAAAAGAGGGTTTTCCTGCAACTGCTTTGCAAACTGGGCAAAATTTATGGACAAATCCTGATTTTAGAGAAGAAACCTACGAATTCCTGAATATTGCCTATACACAATTAAAACGACCTATTTTGATAAAATTGATGCTCATTGCCAAAGAAATTAGAGAGTTTTATGATGCGAGAGACGAAAGAAAAAAGCATAAAAAAAACTCTCCAAAAGTTTAAAACTTTTGGAGAGTTAATCAAATAAAACTTATCAGACTTTGATTTCTACATCAACGCCGCTAGGAAGTTCTAGTTTCATCAAGGCTTCTACTGTTTTTGGGCTTTGAGAAAAAATATCAATCAGACGTTTGTACGTGCAAAGTTGAAATTGCTCTCTTGCTTTTTTGTTTACGTGTGGAGAACGCAAAACAGTAAATTTTTCTTTCTTTGTTGGAAGCGGAATAGGACCACTCACCATTGCGCCAGTAGCTTTCACTGCTTTTACAATTTTTTCTGCCGACTTATCAACCAAATTATGGTCATAAGACTTCAGTTTAATACGGATTTTTTGTTGAGTTTGACTCATTGTTTTGTTTTTTGTAGTGTATAGATTTTCTGAAAGAATTTCTAAAACCACGTTGAACGCCTAATTTAACTTCTAAACCTGTCTCAAAGCGTCATTTTTTCAAGACTGGAATGCAAAGGTAATACTTTTAAATCTAAAAACAAATTTCTTTTATTATTTTCAACTAAATAAAATACAGAAAAATGATTACCTTTGCTATTTACTTTCTTCTCCTCCAAAAAATGCAAATCAAAATTCACGACAAATACTTTGTTCCCTTCATTTCAGCACAAGAAATAGACCTTGCAATCTCCAAAATGGCAAACCAAATTATGGCTGATTTCCCTGATGAAATCCCCGTTTTTGTAGGTGTTTTGAATGGTGCTTTTATGGTAGTTAGTGATTTTATGAAACATTATAAAAATCCTTGTGAAGTATGCTTTATCAAAACTTCTTCCTATGAAGGAATGACCTCAACCAATGAAGTAAAACATCTTATTGGCATCAACCAAGACCTTACAGGTAGAACGGTGATTGTTATTGAGGATATTGTAGATACAGGAAACACTATTTTTGAGCTTACAGAATCATTTGCAAGTTATAATATTAAAGAATTACGTTTTGCAACACTTTTTTTTAAGCCCGAAGCCTACAAAAAAGACATCAAAATTGATTATATAGGTATCAAAATTCCTAATAAATTTATTGTTGGTTTTGGCTTAGATTATGATGATTTGGGCAGAAATTTGCCAGAAGTTTATCAACTTGCTGAATAATAAACGGCTTTTCATATCAAAAATATTCCAAAATGCCCCAAAATAGCAAAGTGCCATTTTGGGGTATTTTTTGTATTTGTCATAATTGATACTTCACACCTCAAAGTGTTATTCCCCAAACGAGTATATCATCTCGTTGGTCTGTGTTGCGTTGATGTTTGTCTAATTCTGTTTCTAATTGCTTTAGTTGCGTATTCATAGGTTTTCCAGCAAAAGAAGAAATAAGATATTTTAGTTTTGATTCTCCTAATTTTACTCTTTCTAGGTCGTTTTGGTCTGTAAAACCATCAGAAGTAAGATAAATGCAGCTTCCTTTTTTGAGATGAATTACTTGGTCATTAAATTTTGCGCCTTCATATTGTGAGCCACCTATTGATTTTCTATCACCTTTCAATACAAATACTTGATTACTACCATTCTCTGTATAATAAAGTGGACGTTTTGCACCTGAAAAAGTGATTTTTGTTGTACCATTTTCATTACCGTTTGTATGGCTATTTTTTGGCTCAATAAGACACATACATACGTCCATACCGTTCTGATTATTGGTCTCTTTTTGCCTTAAAAGGTTTTGAACTTCCCAATTAAGGCGTTCTAATATCTCCGCAGGGCTAGTAATCTTATAAACATCTATCAATTTGTCTAGCATCATTTTACCAATAAGGCTCATAAAAGCACCAGGAACACCGTGACCTGTGCAATCTACAGCTGCCACAATGATTTTGTTACTCACAACACCCATCCAATAAAAATCACCAGAAACCACATCTTTGGGTCTGTAAATCACGAAATTATCTGCAAAAAGTGCTTGCATTTGCCTCTCGTAAGGCAAAATTGCCTGCTGAATGGTACGTGCTACGCTAATACTTTGCGACACCTTCTCGTTCTGAACACCCAGTTCTCTGTTTTTGTTTTCAATAAAATCTCTTTGGGATAAAATTTCCTCTCTTTGTTGATAAAGCTCTTCATTTTGCACCAAAATTTCATCTTGCTTTTCTTGAAGTTCAAAAGTACGTATTTTAACTTTTTCCTCTAAGGTAATATTTGCTTGCAGTTGCATTTCCAAAAGTTCTGCTTGTGCTTTTTCCTTTTCTTTCAACGAGATTTCTTTTTCTATACGATATTTATCACTCAACGCAAACGACAAGAAAAGTGCCTCACAGAGTATGCCTATTTCTGCGGCGTGAGTGGTAATAAAAGTAAAGGGAAGTAGCCCCAAATCTCGTCCAATCACAATAGAAACGCCTGTAAGGTACATTATATATCCAATAAAATAAAACTTAGCGGAGCGGTTGCCTCTATGATAAGCCAAAATACCAGCTATCACATAAAACGACATATTAACAAAAATTTGCAGCTGAATAATAGAAATAGCTACTTCATAACTTAATATAAATATGCTCAAAAACATGATTATTGTAATAAATCCGAATGTTCTAAGCGTTTTATAAGCCCATAAAGAATATTTTTTTATATTAAGAAAAAGAATAGCGTAGCCATTTGTCGCAAACAAAACCATCAACAGAAGTGCCAAAAAAGTAGTATTTTGCCAACCAGAAATATCTCTTAAAATATATTTATTCAAATTTCCTGTCATCATAAGGATTAAAACAAGCGTTATAAAGAGTTGGGAAACGTAAAACAAATAATTTTTCTCTCGTAAACTCCAATAAACGAACAAGTTAGAAAGCATCATTATCAGAATTACACCAATAAAAATGCCGTAATAAAGTTGGTCTATCATCACAAACTCATAAAATTCTGTTTGTGGATACAAAAACATTGGCACAATAAGAGGATTTCCTGGCTCTATTTTGACAAAAAACTCATTTGCCTCATTTTGTTCCAATTGCAGTGGAATATCAAACTGCCTAAACTGTAATAAACGAGAAGCAAAAGGATAGTTTTCCCCTACAAAATGTTGTTTCCAGTTGGTGTTGCTACTTCTTTTGTGATAAATTTTGATGTCGTCTAAATAACTATAGGCAATATCTAGAATCCAATTAGGCTCTTTTGTATTATTTTTTAGCTGAAAGCGCAACCAAAAAGCACTTTTTGAATAACCAAATTTCTGGAATTGGTCAGCATTTTGTGCCGTGAATTTTTCTTGAAAATCAGGTTTAGAAACCTGTTCTAAGGTAAGATTATTGTCCTTATCTTCATAAACAAACATTGATTTGCCAAATTCAGTTGATTTGGTGGCATCTTCTAGTTTAAATATTTGTCCTAAAAGTACGTTTTGAAGTAACAAAAAAAGGGTAATAAGAGAAATAATGGAGTTGATTTTTTTCATTTTAATTATATTTGTAGCATATTTTATAGGAATATCTGCAAATAATATACTTGCAGATATTTCATGGCAACTTAAAAACCTTATTCAGTCCAACTCATAGGATATTTTTCATCTACGAATTGTAGGGCATCTTCTGTGAGAAAAAGTGGGTGAAAAGTATCAATCATAACCGCTAATTCGTGGGTTTCTTTCTTTCCAATGCTTTTCTCAACTGTTCCTGGGTGTGGTCCGTGTGGGAGTCCGCCTGGGTGCAAAGTAAAAGAACCTCTACTAATGCCTTTTCTACTCATAAATTCTCCTTCCGCATAAAATAAAACCTCGTCAGAATCAATATTTGAGTGATTATAAGGCGCAGGAATAGCCAATGGGTGATAATCAAAAAGGCGTGGCACAAACGAACAAACCACAAAATTATGCGCCTGAAACATCTGATGCACGGGCGGTGGCTGATGAATACGTCCAGTAATTGGCTCAAAGTCGTGGATAGAAATGGTATAAGGATACAGAAATCCGTCCCAACCAACCAAATCTAGTGGACTGTGTTCATATACGTATTCGTGCATATAACCGCTTTTTTTGATTTTCACCACAAAATCTCCTTTTTCTGTTTCTGTAAGAAGTTCTTGTGGTGGGTGGATATCACGCTCACAATACGGAGAATGTTCCAACAGTTGCCCCAACTGATTGCGGTAACTTTTTACGGTTTCTATGGGAGAAAATGCCTCTACAACAAGCATACGCACATTACCAGCGTTAGCTCCAGTATTAGGCGTATCATCAAATTCAATTTTATAAATGGTTGTGCGAGGAATAATCACATAATCACCTTTCACAAAACGTAATTTACCAAATTGCGACAAAACATAGCCACTGCCATCGTGGATATAAAACATTTCATCAGCTTCACCATTTTTATAGAAATAATCCATCTTTTTTTCAGAGGGATTACAAATAGCAATAGTACAGTCATTATTCATTAAAAGCACTTTACGAGCATCTAAAAAATCTTTTCCTGTGATTTCTGAAATAGAAGTATTAAGATGCGTTTGCAAAAGTGGGCGGTCTTTTAGCGGAATATTTGCGCAGGGCGTGCTTCCAACCATCTTTTTTATGCGTGTGGGCATATAAGTATGATAAAGATTGGAATAAATCCCACTAAAACCGTGAGAACTAACAAGTTCCTCAAAATATAAACTTCCATCAGGTTGCCTAAATTGTGTATGTCTTTTGGGCGGAATATTGCCTAATTTATAGTAAAAAGCCATTTTATATTTTTATGAGTTGATTTTAATATTTTTTTTCTGCGTAAATATAGAAAATATTTAGAAAATAAGGCAAAAAATAAGTATGTAAGATATTGCAAACAATGTTATGGTGGCGTGAACGCCACTATACATAAAACTATTTTTTGCCTTTGATATAAAGAGGTGGCGTTCACGCCACCTATAATAAAAAATAGAGCAAACAGTGTTATGGTGGCGTTCACGCCACCTATAATAAAAAATAAAAGTAGGAGTTTATTTGCAATGTATTGTTATACTTGACCAACAAAAGCGACTGTTTTCTTAAAAAAATATGTTTCATTGACAAATAAAAGTGCAAAAAACTGTACGCCAAGTATCAAAACCGCCACAACAAGATGTAAAGGTTGCAAAAATACAGGAATTGCCAAATACGCCATTGCCGCACCGCTTGCTATTTCAAAAGCAATAAGTCCAATTAAAACATTACCAGAAGTATTAAAAAAGCCTCTTTTTTGTGCAATTTGGTTATTTATTTGATTTTTCTTCAAAAGATAAATCAGATAAATATGTACACCAAAAATCAGCAAAGAAAACGACCTATGTACATAAAAGGTCAGTCCCATTTGTTCTATCCAGCTATCTCGTTTGCCCTCTCCTAATTGTTTTGCCACAATATCAACAGTTTCACGCACCTGCGTACCCAAGAAAGTTTGCACAAAAAGCATCACCATAGCACTCATAAGCACCAAATTAAGGGTATTTTTATTAGATATTTTTTCTATATGAGAACCAAAAATTCCCCTATTTCCCAAATTTAGTGTATTATTAGCATCATAAATTTTCATTTGTTGATTTGCGGTAGCCCTCGCAACCGCATAAAGCAAGAAAAAGACAATCACAATAGCAATAAACATATGTATAGAGATTATTCCTGGCAAAAGATTGGTAGAAACTACCACAGAGCCTATCCAACCCTGTATTCCTACCAAAATAAAACTACTAAACGCCAATAAAGTAACACGTTTGTCTGTTTTGAAGTAAGCAATAGAAGTAAGCAAACTAGCAAAGACAAACACGCCAATAAGTGCGCCAAGCAGTCTATTTAAGTATTCTATCCAAGTTTTTGTAGCATTAAAATCTTGTTCTATATAAATACTTTCATCATTGACAATGCGCAAAGCAAGTTCTGAAAAACCCATTTTATCAAGATAACCAGCTATTTTGACGTTTTTTTGCTTACGAGCGTTCGCATAAAAATCCTTATAATTAGCAGGAATTTCGCTGGCTTGCGTGGGCGGAATCCATTGTCCAAAGCATTTGGGCCAATCAGGACAGCCCATTCCTGCGCCTGTGCTACGTACAATTCCACCTACTAATATCAGTAAATAAATAGATAAAACAGTCAGAATACTCCAAAAACGGAAGTTTTTAGTATTAAACATTTTGAGTTTTGAGTTTTGAATTGTGAGTTGTGAGTTAAATGCAACGAGTTGTTACAATTGATTTCACCCTCAAAAAACAGTAAGAAATACAAAAAGGTTTAAATTTATTAAAATCTTGGTTTCCAAGCAATTTCATCTATATTTAGTTCGTAGTGCATCATACGACAAAGTGTAAAAAGATAGTCAGAAAGGCGGTTGAGGTACTTTATCACGAGTTCATTGACATACGTTTCCTGCGACAATCCAATAGACAAGCGTTCTGCACGTCTGCAAACAGTGCGTGCTACGTGTGCAAACGAGATAGACTGATGTCCGCCAGGCAAGATAAAAAAGCGCATTTCAGGCAAATAAAGGTTCATTTTGTCCATTTCTTCTTCTAAAAGCGTGATGTCAGTTTCTAACAAATCTGGTATTTTCTTTTTAGATTGTTCTGGGTCTGATGCCAAAGATGAGCCAATAGTAAATAAACGGTCTTGGATTTCTTTGAGCAAATCTTTTCTTTTTTCATTGATAGGTTGGTCTCTGACAAGCCCAATGTAGGAGTTTAGCTCGTCCACAGTGCCATAAGTATCTATTCTTAGGTCAGATTTGAAAACTCTTGTACCACCAATTAGCGAGGTTTGTCCTTTGTCGCCTGTTTTTGTATATATCTTCATTGCGTTATAAATTGTTAGTTGAATGTTGCATACTTCACGCAAATATACATTTTTTCTTTATTTTTATAGTATTTTGTGTTGAATCAGAATAAATCATCTCCAAAATAACTTAGGAATACATTGCAAATAAACTCCTAGTTTTATTTTTTTATTCTAGGTGGCGTGAACGCCATCTCTTTATATCAAAGGCAAAAAATTATTTTTATGTATAGCGGTGGCGTTCACGCCAC
>JAYUKY010000096.1:0-8951 GCA_043764015.1 Raineyaceae bacterium | reverse complement strand
TTATAAGCAAAACATGACTATACAATTTGACGCATTTTTACCTAAATGGAACTATGTAGCAACTGCCTAAATTAGGAACTTATTTACAAGGCATTACTATCTGGCATTATCCAAAATAATATAGATAGGTAAAACGAGATAAACTTCCCTTAAATAAGTCAAAAAAGCCATGATTGTCAGTCCATTGACTGTTTCTGTATTTGTCATAATAGAGATTTTCTTTGTGATAGCATTTACTGCTCCCACCACATTGATACGCTGTCTTCCTGGACTACTTCTAACGAAAAGACGTTTAAAAAACCACACAAAACACAAGAAAACACCCATTACGCAATGCATACTATCTCCAAAAAGTAGTACAATCTCTTCTTTTTTTGCTCGTTCGGCAAGTGGCTCAAAAACTGTTTCTACCCATTCTTTTTGTTTAATAGGATCTGCTTTTGCTGGAATCTGCCCTGTTTTTTGATAACTCATTCCTGCTTTATTCATCCAATTACGTACCTGTGAAGGACTACGAGAAATAGTTGTCAATTCTTTTATGCTTTGAATAGCCTCTTTACTACTTAAAGGAGGATTTTGCAGAAAATGTGTTTCTAATACTGTTTGATGGTCGTTTAAAGCACTTTTTTGTCCCTTAAATTGAGCAGACATTAAGCCTGCAAAACCTAAACTATTATACAATTTAATACTGTTGGTAACAGTATCTCTATCTACAGCTACTATTTGTGCTATTTGCTGACGTTGCAAATAGGGTTGTGTTGCCAAAAGCAAAATTATTTCTGCTCTTTTCTGCAAAGTTACTAATCTGTTATGATATTTTTCGTAACTTAGCAACTGAATTTCTGTAATAGGGACTTCTAAGGTAAGCATAACTTTTTTCTTTGTGGTTATTGAAAAAAGGTAATGCTTATCTTTTTTATTTCCTAATTATTGGGCATTTAATTTCAAACTATTTTCCGAAATCCTTCCCGTTCACAGTATAAATACAAAAAAATATTATTCAAATTACACAGTTTCAGTTTGTAAGAAATTAACAACTTTCCCTAAAAAAATGTTTTTAAAATCATTCAAAACGCTATTATCTAAGTTTTCAGTCCTTAAAAGATAGCCAGAAAGTGCAGGAAAATAAGCTAAAATAGCTTCTTTTGTGTAAAGTTCTTGCCCCTCCATAAGTGCCTGACATTGTCCCATTTGGAAAGCAAAAGTCTTCTGAAAATCCAGTAAAGGTACTTTTCCAAGCTGATTTTTATGTTGATTATCCAAAAAAAACTCTTGCAAATCCAAAGCTAATAATACCTCTATTTTTCGTTGCCAGTCGGCTATTAAAGCCATTTTTATGGTTGTTCTGTGCTTTGATTTGGTAAGAAAACTAAGCATTACTCGCAAAGTTCTGTGTATTTTTTCTGTGAGATTTCGTGGAACAATTTCTAAAATATGGTTGTCAAAATATTGCTTATGCAATGCGTAGGTATAGAAAAGTGCATTATTAGTTTCGTCTTGGTTGCCTTTGTAGGCACTAATTAAAACGCCATTTTGCACAATTCCTACATTTGCATTGATTTTTCTTAGTGGATTTTCTGATAAACTTTCTGTTGAATTATTGTTCAATTTTTCTGCTAAAATCTTTCCATAAGACAAGCAAAACTGGCTACATTCATAGACAGAAGTAGGCAGTTTTTCTACAAAAATCATTATGTCAATGTCTTGTGAACTTTCAGAACCAAGAATTTGAAAAGGGTATTCAAAAGTCATAATTAACTGCTTATCAAGATTTTGTATTAACCTCACACTTCATTTTTACTTTTTCCATCAACCAATTTGGGGTAGAGGTTGCACCACAAATACCAATATTATCAGTTTCTAAAAACCATTCTTTACTTATATCTTGTTCATTTTCAATAAAATAACTTCTTTTATTTGTTCTTTTACAAACTTCAAAAAGTGCAATTCCGTTAGAACTTTTTTTGCCACTTACAAACAAAATTACATCATTTTCCTTAGAAAAATGTATTAGTTGTGGCTCTCTGTTAGAAACTTGCCTACAAATACTGTCGTTTGCATCAAAATCTTTCAAAATATTTTCTTCTGAACTTTCTACTTCTGAATTATTTTTTATTGATTTTTCAGTATAATTTTTGGCTATACGTTCTTCAATAAGGCTTTTCATTTTATAAAAACCTTCTGTACTTTTGGTTGTTTGGCTATAAAGCGTGATAGGTTTTGAAAAATCTACATTTTCCAAATCATTTTCATTCATTATAATAATTGCTTTTTCGTTGGTTTGCCCAGAAAGCCCAATAACTTCTGCGTGTCCTTTTTTGCCATAAATAACAATCTGACCGTTATTTTTTTCTGTTTTATCAAAAGAATTTTTGATACGGTTTTGAAGTTTCAAAACCACAGGGCAAGACGCATCTATGAGTTCTATATTGTTGGAAAGGGCTATTTTGTAGGTTTCTGGAGGTTCTCCGTGCGCTCGTATAAGCACCTTACAGTTGTGCAAGTTACAAAGTTGCTCTTTGGTAATAATCTCCAAACCAAGCGCATTGAGGCGTTTTACCTCCATATCATTGTGAACAATATCTCCTAGACAATACAAATGATGGTTTTCATTTAGTTCATCTTCTGCCATTTGTATAGCATATTCCACTCCAAAACAGTAGCCTGAATTGGTATCTATTGTAATTTTCATAAAGTATTTTTCCAATATTTAGCATCAAAAATAGTGCAAATATACAAATCATAATTATTAAATTGATAAATATTTTGTATTACTCCCTTTTTGGGCTGGGGGCGACTATTTTGATAAAAATATCATTAATACTTGGTATATTCTCTTGAAAACTGAGTAGTTGTACTTTTTCCAACAGCAAACTAATCAAAGTATTATTATTTGATGTATTATTCATTTCTGTTTCTTTCAGACGAATAATAGCTTCTTGGTGTTCTTTGTGGCTTATTTGAGATAAAATTTCTATGTTTTCTGGCAAATTTTCAAGCGTGCCAATAAATTCAATTTTAAATGAATTGTCTTTGTATTGATTTTTTATGTCTTTGGTTTTTCCATCTAACATTTTTTGAGAAAGGTGTATCAACGCAATGTTGTCGCACATTTCTTCTACAGATTCCATACGGTGCGTAGAAAAAATAATGGTTGTACCTTTGTTTTTTAGTCTAATAATTTCATCTTTGATAAGACTTGCATTGACAGGATCAAAACCTGTGAAAGGCTCATCAAGTATCAAAAGGGGTGGCTCGTGCAAGACAGTTGCAATAAATTGTATTTTTTGTTGCATACCTTTTGAAAGGTCTTCTACGTTTTTAAATGCCCAATCTGAAATTTCAAATCTTGCAAACCAATCTCTAATTTTTGTCTTAGCATCTGTGGCAGAAAGTCCACGTAGTTGTGCCATATACATCAGTTGTTCTCCAACTTTCATTTTTTTGTATAATCCACGCTCTTCTGGCAGGTAGCCAATTTGTGGGATATGTTTTTCTGCGAGGGTTTCACCATTAAATAAAATTGTTCCTTCATCTAGGCTGATAATTTGCGTTATGGTGCGTATGAGTGTACTTTTGCCTGCACCGTTAGGACCTAAAAGCCCAAAAATACTACCTGTTGGTATGTCAAGACTGACGTTACTTAATGCTTTGTGTGTGGCAAAACTTTTGGAAACTTTATTTATTTGAAGTATATTTTTTGTAAGATTTTCCACGAGATTTTTGATAAGAACTTTTGGAGGGTTTCAAACCCTCCAAAAGTTGGGTAAAAGAGTTGAGTAAAAGTTTTTTATTTCAATTCAAAAACGAATAAAGATGATTTTCTAGTATATTTTTCTAATATTTTGATTAAGAATTAGGCAAAAATAGTTTTTTTTGTGTAATTTAGCAAATAAAATTAACACAAAACAACTAATGGAAAACGAAATTAACGAATACCTTGACCACGAAGTAATGTCTTTGGAAGATTGGGAAATGCTCCTAAATAATGGTTGGGATAGAGTTGGAACACATTTTTTTCGTAGAAGATATGATTTTTATACCATTCCGCTTTTTCAGATGGAACTCAAAATGCAACTAATGCCTTTACGTTATGATTTGCGTAGCGGTTTACACAATAATTTAGATAAAAATAATCAATTTCCTTTTTCCAAAAGTCAGAAAATTCTAAAAAGAAGAAACCAAAATCTTACTTGTGTTTTCCAAACGGCACGTATAACAGACGAGAAAGAACGTCTTTTTGATGATTGGTATGATGCTCGTTTTCAAACGCAAAGCACTATTTTTAACTGGGTATCTAATGGTATTATACCGTTTAGAACCAAAGAAATAAGTATTTATGACAAAGATAAACTTATTGCTTGTAGTTTTTTTGACCAAACAAAACATCTTCAATACAGTACAACAGCTTTTTTTGACCCAAATGAAGCAAAACGCAGCTTAGGAACTTATACACTTATGCTAGAAATTGAGCAAGGAATAAAAGATAAAAAGCATTTTCATCACCCGGGACACGCTTATCAAATTACTTCAAAATATGATTATAAGAAAAAAATACCTAATGCACAGCATTTTGATTGGGATTTGCAGCTTTGGTTGCCATTAGAAAGACTTATTTGAGGTGTGAGGTGTGAAGTGTTATATATGATGTAAATACATTATTTGTTGCAGAAAACCTCACACTTCACACTACTCACTACTCACTCAACACTTCAAAATATGAATGCTTTACTAATTATTGATGCACAATTTGATTTTTGCAATCCTAAGGGTGCATTGTACGTGCAGGGCGCAGAAATGGATATGGTACGTTTAGCTAGTTTTATCAAAAAAAATCAGCAAAATATACATCATATCACGCTCACAATAGACTCTCACCCAGTCAATCATATTGCGCACCCTTCTTTTTGGGAAAATGAAAACGGAGATTTTCCTCCTCCTTTTACACAAATTACACTCAAAGACGTAACAGAAAAACGCTGGAAACCTCGTTTTGAAGCGCAAAAAGCTATTAAATACCTCACAGACCTAGAAAAACAAGGTTTGTTTCCTCATTTCATTTGGCCAGAACATTGCCTAAAAGGTTCTTTGGGCGCATCAATAGACGAAAAATTGATGACTGCCATTCACGAGTGGACACGCTTAGGCTATGATTATCAAACTGTTAGGAAAGGTGAATATGCTTTAAGCGAAAATTTTGGCATTTTTCAGGCACAAATCCCTGATGAAAATGTGCCAGAAACACAACTAAATACCAAATTGCTAGAACAATTAGCTAGTTTTGATAAAATTTGGTTAGCAGGTGAAGCAAAATCTCATTGTGTAGCCACCAGTCTTAATCAATTACTTGATTATGCAGAAAAATCTATGCCTGCGCTTATCCAAAAACTCATTATTTTGGAAGATTGTATGTCTGATGTAACAGGTCTTGCGCATTTAGGCGCACCTGCTTATATACGTGCAAGGGCGTTGGGTGTTGTTTTTACCAATTCTACAAATGAATTATAAGTATTATTTGAAAAATAAAAATATTTAGTAACAAAATTAGTAAAATAAAAATATTTTGGTTACTTTTAACGCCTAAAGTTTATATAGTTCTAATTCCCCTAAACTTGTTATTTCTTATGCTAAAATAACCAAAGCAGGCTTATATGCCTAATCAAGCCAAATAATAAAGATTTTTTAATCTTAAATAATTCTTATTTTAAATTTTAATTCAACTTCAACTTTCGTTTTTATGAACAAAATTCACAAAACAGGGCGAACGTGGCAGACACCTTTTGGTGCGCCAATGCTCGCTATTTTAATCACGCTTTTCACTTGGGGAAGCGCAAATGCACAAGTTGCTCCTTACGGCTTTGCTTCTACATCTGGTACTTATACACCTATTACAGGTGGAACTATAGTTGTTGCGGGAGCTGCTACTCCAGCTAGTGATGACGTTAATTATGCTACACAAGCTATTGGTTTTCCTTTCATCTTTTCTGGTACAAGTTATACTACTTTTGGTGTTAATTCTAATGGGTATATTTGGTTTGGAACTGGTAGCCCACTTGCAACAAACACAACACCTATCTCAAATGCATCTGCTAATTTAGGTGGTACAGGGGCTATTGATGGTGTGGTTTCTGCGTTAGGACGCAATATATTAAAAAGAATAGCTACACCGTTTGGCGAACTTAGGGTTGAAACTATAGGTGCAGTAGGAAGCAGACAATGTGTTATTCAATTTGCTAATTGGAGAGGTTTTGGGCTTGGTACTACAGGGATTTACAACTTTCAAATAAGATTATCAGAAACAAGTAATACTGTTAGTGTCGTTTATGGTACTTTTACTACAGCTGGTGCTATTGTTGCTTCAGATTTTCAAATTGGTCTTAGAGGAGTGGATAATAATGATTTTAACAACCGCTCTATTTTAGCTACTGATACCTGGGCTACTTCTACTGCAGGTACAGCTAATACTGCCGCAGCTACAATATCTGCAACGCTTTCTCCTACAAGTGGGCAAACTTACACTTGGACACCAGCACCACCTTGTAGTGGCATACCTACAGCTGGTGTTGCTAGTCCAGCTAATTTGGCAGTTTGTCGTTCTACAATAATTACTTTGGCTGGTGTTACTGCCGCAACAGGGCTTATTTATCTGTGGGAATCTTCTACCACAAGTGCTACTACTGGTTTTAGCCCTATTCCAACAGCTACTACAAGTTCTTATGTAGCTCCAATACCAACTGTTACTACTTATTACCGTTGTGTGGTTACTTGTGTTAATGGTGGCGCATCTGCTAATTCATCTGTTACAACACTAACAGTATTTTCTGGCATCACTACGTTCCCTTATAATGAAAATTTTGATGCTACACCAGGAATACCTACTAATCCTTATACACCATTACCAACCAATGCACCAACAAATGGCGCATTACCTTGTAGCTGGACAGTTGACAATGTCAATGGTGATGGTTCTACTTGGTATAATTTTGGACCTTTAGCTACTCCTACAGTATCTACAGTTCCTAACGCATTAATTTATAGATATAATGCTGATGCTGTTACTGCTGCTAATGATTGGGTATTTACTTCTCCATTAACTTTGACTGCAGGTAATTCTTATACTGTTTCTTTTAAAGCTAGAGCATCTGATGCTCCTACTTTTGTTGAAGCTATGGAAGTAAGATGGGGAACTGCTGCAACTGTTGCTGCTATGTTACCAGCGAATATTATTTATGACAATACAAATATCAATAGTACCACTTTTGCAACTTTTACAGCTACAGTAATAGTCCCTTCAACAACTGGTGTCTATTATGTAGGTTTATATGCCAAGAGTATTCCTGATAGAGGATTGTTATATATTGATGATTTCCAAATTACTGAAATTGTTGCTGCACCAACTTGTTCTGTACTTACAAATGGTACAAATGCTGTTCCTGTTGGTACAGTTGGTAGTGCTTATACGTTTAGTGGTGCGGTTACATCATTGCCAACAACAACGGCAATTACTTATACTATAAGTCCTGCACTTACAAACGGTTTGGTACTTAATCCTACAACTGGTGAAATATCTTCAGCAGCTATTACAGGTACTGCAAATACTACGGCTTATGTGATTAGTGCTTTGCAAACAACACCAAGCACTTGTACTGCAGTTACGAGAAATATCAGTATTGTGATAGATGCTGCTGCAACTTGTCCAGCAACAGTAATATTTACGCCTGCTACTTTACCAGGCGCAACAGTTGGTGTAGCTTACAACAGTGGTGCAATAACTGCTACTAACCTTACAGGTACAGTTACATATTCTTCTACTACTTTGCCAGCAGGATTTGCTATTAACAGTGTAACAGGTGCTATTACTGCGCCTGCAACGGCTATTACTGCCGCAACTACTTTGAATGGTATTATTGTTGTGGCAAATACCATAACTCCGCTTGTGTGTACAGGTTCTAGTGCGCCATATTCTATTGTGGTAACAGCTGCACCTCTTTGTCCAACGCTTCCAACGCTTACGCTTACTCCTGCAGTAGCTTCTGCTGGTGCATTAGTGTCAGGAACAGTGGGAGTACCTTTTAGTCAAACTTTCACAGCTGGTGGTATTGCTGGTGCAACTTACACTTACGCACTTACATCTGGCGTTGTATTGCCTGTGGGTCTTATTTTTACTCCTTCAGCTACATCTGCAACTATTTCTGGTAATCCTTTAGCTGCTACAAGCGTAACGGTTGTTGTAAGAGCTACTTCTAATGGTGGTTGTGTGAGTCCTGCTACTTCTTATACTTTGGTTATCAATCCTAGTCCTACTACGGCTATTGATAATACTTTAGCTAATTTGGTTAAAGTTTCTCCAAACCCAAGTAAAGGTGATTTTAATGTTGATTTTGGAACAATAAATATGACTAAATCTTCTGTACGTGTTTATGACGCACAAGGTAAAGTTGTATTTACTTCTGAAAACAACCCTAATTTGATGACTATTTCTCTTGATAAATTTGCTAATGGCATTTATTTGATGGAAGCAGAAACTTCAAAAGGCAGAATCCTTAAAAGATTAGCTAAACAATAAAAAACACTAGGATTTTTTAGGATTAAAGAATTGTAGGATAATACAAAATACAGTTTTCTTACTAAAAATCTTAGTAGTTTCAATTGCAAAACATCAATAAAGACTGATTACCTTTATTGATGAAAGATTAGGATAATAAAGAATACTCTTCAAATCTTAGGTTTGAAGAGTATTCTTTGTTTATTGAATATTCAATATTAAAATTTAAGTGTTCAATATTAAAATTTGAGTGTTCAATGTTAAGGTTTGAGTGTTCAATGTTGAGGTTTGAGCGTTCAATGTTAAGATTTGAGCGTTCAATGTTGAGATTTGAGCGTTCAATGTTGAGGTTTGAGCGTTTAATGTTGAAGTTTGAGCGTTCAATGTTGAGGTTTGAGCGTTCAAT
>JAYUKY010000095.1:0-33720 GCA_043764015.1 Raineyaceae bacterium | reverse complement strand
AAATATTCTGTATGCAGAGTATTTATATATTCCATATCATTGTAAATTATACTGCAAACGGAAAAGATTTCGGAAAATGTATTACAGTCCAGCGGACTGATATATTTATAGAAAAAACCTGTAAAAAATGTATTTCGCTCCAGCGGAGCGTCACTAGCAAAGGCTAGTTTTATAAATATTGCGCTCCGCTGGAGCGAAATACCAATACAATAATATTTCTATAAATATACCGTTCCGCTGGAACTAATACAAAATTTATTTTCCGAAATTCTTCCCGTTCACAGTATATTCGTTTCATTTTTTTGAAAAACATTTAGAAACTTCAACCCACAATAAAAGTATCATCTTACAACAAATTTTTACATAAAAATAAATTTGAAAGTTACTACAAGAAATAATAAACTAAAAAAAAATGATATTTTTTCTTAAAATTTGCAAATCTTCTAAAAAAAGGCTACTTTCGTAAAATATTATTTTTATATCAAAGTTGGCTGAACGCACAAATACAGGCATAAAAAGTGAATTTTCGGATAAAATTCACCAAATTTTAAAGACCTATTGGGGTTATGATGCCTTTCGTCCACTCCAAGAAGACATAATAACGGCAGTTTTAGAAGGTTACGACACGCTTGCGCTCCTGCCCACAGGTGGAGGCAAATCTTTGTGTTTTCAAGTGCCTGCAATGTATTTAGAAGGTGTTTGCGTGGTCGTTTCTCCGCTTATTGCCCTAATGAAAGACCAAGTTTATCAGCTCAAAAAACGTAATATCAACGCCGTTGCGCTATATTCTGGTATGAGCAAACGAGAAATTGATATTACTTTGGATAATTGCGCTTATGGAGATGTGAAATTCCTTTATGTGTCCCCAGAACGCCTAAAAACAGAGATTTTTATTGCTCGTCTAAAAAAAATGAAAGTAGCTTTACTTGCCATAGACGAGGCACATTGTATTTCTCAATGGGGCTATGATTTCCGCCCTCCTTATTTGGAAATTGCACTTTTGCGTGAAATAATCCCTCAAACGCCTATTATTGCGCTTACTGCAACTGCTACAGAAATTGTAAAAGGAGATATTCAAGATAAATTAAAGTTTGTTTTTGCTAAAAAAAGAGTTTTTCAGAAGAGTTTTGCACGAGCAAACCTTTCTTATTCAACTTTTTATGAAGAAAACAAAAATAATAGATTAGTAGAGATTTTGGCAAAAGTGCAAGGAAGTGCGGTTGTGTATGCAGGAAGCCGCAAAAATGTTAAAGATATTGCTTTATTTCTGCAAAAAAAAGGCATTTCTGTAGATTTTTATCACGCTGGGCTTGCGCCAGAGGAACGCTCACGCAAGCAAGATGCTTGGATAGAAAACAAAATCCGTGTTATTGTGGCTACCAATGCCTTTGGAATGGGTATTGATAAGCCAGATGTGCGTTTGGTGGTGCATACAGAACTCCCAAGCACATTGGAGGCTTATTACCAAGAGGCAGGACGAGGTGGAAGAGATGAAAAAAAAGCCTTTGCAGTCGCTTTTTATGATAAAAATGATGTTCAAAATCTAGAAATAAATATCCTAAAATCTTATCCAAACGAAATAACTTTAAAGAAAGTTTATCAGAGTTTGGCTAATTATTTTCGTATTGCGGTGGGTAGTAATCTGATGCTGAGTTATGATTTTGATTTATTAGAATTTTGTAAAAACTTTGATTTAGACCATAATGAAGCATATTTCTCTCTGAAAATATTAGAACAAGAAGGGCTTTTGTTGATGAGTGAATCCTTTTATACACCATCTAGGATAGTATTCAATGTGAGTGGAAAAGAACTGGAAAGTTTCCAGAGAACAAACTCCAAACATAGCACTATTTTGCAACAACTTCTACGTACGTATGGCGGAGATATGTATGATAATTTTATTAAGATTTCGGAGGCGCAAATTGCAAAAAACATCAGTCAAACGCTGGAAAATACTATTTTGCATCTGGAACATCTGCATAAAATCAGCCTTCTGACGTATGAAAAACAAAAAAATAAACCTCAAATAACGCTCCTCACAGAACGCTACGAAAGCAGTATTTTGCCTATTGATTATAAGAAAATTGAAAACAAACGAGATAGAGATTTGCGTAAAGCAAAGTCTGTGGCGCATTATGTCCAACACGAAAACCGTTGTCGTACTCAATTACTTTTAGAATATTTTGGCGAAATTTCTTACGAACCTTGTGGCGTTTGTGATATTTGCCTCAAAAAGAAGAAAGAAAAACGCCTTAGTGAAACACATTATGACAAATATAGAGAACGTATTTTGAAAGCATTAGAATACAAATCATTGATAATGAATGATTTGATTGCAGAAGTAAACCCTCAAACTCGTGATGCTTTTATAGAAGCCTTGCAGAAAATCATTGAGATTGGCGAAATAGAATACCTAGAAAATGGGAAACTGAAAAAAGTATAAGTGTTAAGTACAAGGTACGAAATAAGAAGTACGAATTTAAAAATTTGATTATTAAGCTATTATAAAAAATAAAAGTGTTTAATAATTATTCATAATTCTTTAAATCATTGTTCTTAAAACTGCTTCTAAACGTCTCATTAACTCTATTTTGTCTTCACTTGGCGCATAAACATAAGCCGTAATAGAAATTATACGTTTTTTGTCTTGGCTAAGGCGTGTAAGACTTACAAAAGTGCCACCTCTTGTGTGATTTTCAAGTGTCCACGCTCCACGCAAATCCGCTACAAAGGTGTTATTGAGGGTTTGGGTCTTAAAATAAGGTTGTACTTCTGTTTCTATTGTAAAATAAGAATTAGCCATAGAAATATATTTTTTGCCTAATTCATTGTGCCACAACACAAGATTTTTCTCTGATAAATCTTCTTTATTGATATAAGGTTTTGCAGAAATATAGATATTTTGGTAGGCATTGTTTTTGATGTCCCCAAACCAAATAAAAGGCATATTTTGTGCGGAATCTTCTTTGACAATTTCCATTCCTGCAGGAACAATAGCATTTAAACCAAATTTTTTGTTGATTTTGGTAGCAATATCTGCACTCAGTTTATTAGTAGAAAAACTTTCAGTAATACGTCTAAATTCTTCTTGCTCAAAATAATTTTTTATTCTATCTTTTGACTTTATCAAATTATCTACTAATTTCTTGTCAGAATCAGCAATAACATAGATAAGTTCTTGGTTTTTAGCAAATGTATTTTTTTTGATATACATAAAAACATCTTCACCAGCAGTCACTTTTCTAAAAACTTCCGCACCAAAAATATTTTGCATTGGGCTACCAGAAACCGTTTTGCTGTCTGTGGTAGCTACAAAAAGTAGGTTTCTGTGTTTTTTGAAAAATCCTGTAAAGTCTTTTGGTTGAACGAATTTGAGTTTAAAACTTGGCTCATCTTTGAGCATTCCGTCTGCGGGTGAGGCTAAGATTTTTTTGAGTGTAATGGCAATTTCAGAATTCCATTTGGTAGAATCCATCACGACCATAATCTCACCTACACGCCCTGCGCTAGGTACAAGCGTACTACTTTCGCCCACTTGGCAGGAGCTAAACGCAAAGATGCTTAATAAAAAAACAAATGTAAGATTTAGGAAAAACTTGATAGAAAAATTTTGATTTTTACCTTTATTTTTAATCATTGATATAGAGATGATTTTATGTAGTTGATAATAATTTTGCAACAAAAATCAGGCTAGATTTTCTTACAAATACGAAAGTATGCAAAAATAGTATATTTCTGTATATTTTGATAACTAAAATAAAAAAAGATAGAAAATATTTGAAATATTTTTTGGAAAATCAGAAAGAAAATAGTATTTTTGCAGTCCTATTTGTAACGGTATCAAAATGATTATCAGAATGATGATAACATAGTGATTGATAGTTACAGATACTTGTAAATTCAATCAAAAAATTCGTCATCAAAAATAGCATACTAAAATGGCTAAGAAAGCAAAAGGTAACCGTATCCAAGTGATTTTGGAATGTACCGAACACAAATTATCAGGCAAAGCGGGTACATCTCGTTATATTACTACTAAAAATAGAAAAAATACGACTGCTCGTATTGAGTTGAAGAAATTTAACCCTATTTTGAGAAAATACACAGTTCACAAAGAAATCAAATAGTATTATTTAATACTGAAATTATAGACGTTTATACGTTTCACATTCTTAATAATTAAAAAAGAAAATGGCAAAGAAAGTTGTTGCAACCCTAAAAAACAAAGAAGATAACGCTAAAAGTTATGCTAAAATCATCAGAGCAGTAAAATCTGACAAAACTGGTGCTTACGTCTTCAAAGAAGAAATGATACTTTTAGACCAAGTGAAAGACGTTTTGAAATAAGCGTTTTTTATTGCTGAAACTAATAAACCTCTTAAATTAGATTTTAAGAGGTTCATTTTGTTAAATTAAATGCCTATTACTCAAAAGGTGTAAACTACAAACTATTAAAATTTTTAATTACGTTTTGTGTAAAAGTAGCTGTATTAGCTGTTCCACCTAAATCTCCTGTACGTTCTTCTTTCGTATCCAACGTATTATCAACGGCTTGATAGATTTTTTTTGCAAGTGCCTTTTCTCCCATATATTCTAACATCAAAATAGCACTACGCAAAATTGCGGTTGGATTAGCAATTCCTTTGCCTGCTATATCAGGTGCAGTACCGTGAACTGCCTCAAAAATAGCCACATCATCACCAATATTTGCACCAGAAACGACACCCAAACCGCCTACAAGTCCAGCACACAAGTCTGACAAAATATCACCAAAAAGATTGGAAGTTACAATCACATCAAACTGCTCTGGACGCACCACAAGTTGCATACACATATTATCAATGATTTTGTCGTTCCAAGTAATTTCAGGGAAATCTTTTGAAATTTCTTTAGCTGCATCTAACATCATAGCACCAGAACGCTTTAAAATATTAGCTTTATGCACAACTGTAACATTTTTTCTGCCGTGTTTGCGGGCATATTCAAACGCAGCAAGCACAATGCGGTGGCAACCCTGCTCTGAAATACGGCTAATAGAATCTACTATTTTAAGACGCTCATCATAATAACTAAGTCCAGAGTACATTCCCTCTGTATTTTCTCTAAAAAGTACCAAATCAATACCTGTAAAACGAGTAGGAACACCCGCAGTAGTCACACAAGGGCGTACATTTTGGTACAAATCAAACATCTGGCGTAATGTTACGTTGATACTTTTGAAACCACCACCAACAGGCGTTTCCACAGGACCTTTAAGCGCAATTTTGTTACGTTTGATAGATGCTACCAAAGATGCAGGAATAAGCTCTCCTTTACTTTCTAAGGCAGATTTTCCTGCAATTTCTACTTCCCAAACAATGGGTGCTTGGGCGGCAGTAAAAATTTGTTTTACTGCTTCTACAATTTCTACGCCAATACCATCACCAGGAATAAGTGTTACTGTTGTCATTATTTATAAGGATTTAGGTTAATTTTTCAGTTGAATTCTGCACAAAAGTACATTTATTTTGCCATCTTCTTTCTAAAAAATCAACAAAAATTTCTAAAAAGACAAAGCATATACTATAAATAATGAAGGAATTTACATAAAATAAATGCTTAGATGGTATTTTTTAGGTATTTCTAATTTATTTTCAGGTTTTTAAAATTTATTTTCAATTTATCTCTAAATTTGCGGCAAGTATTCAGTATTTTAAGAAAGTTTTGATAAATATGTTGCAGTTTTGAAACGAAAAAATGCTTGTTTTAGCGTTTTATATTTATTCATAACTTATAACTCATAATTATTTAATGATAAACTACGACACAAAAAATTGGACTATTCCCATTAAAACTGCTTTTGGTTTGGGCAACGCCTACGACACAAAAGAGCTTTTTAAAATACAATTAGCAATCCTTATTTATACTGCCACAATCACGCTGGGGCGCATTTATTACGTGCCTTCTAAGATATTAGAGATACATTTAGACCCGACTTTTTTGTCGTTAGTTGGGGTTATTTTGGGACTTACGCTGGTTTTTCGTATCAATTCTGCTTATGATAGGTGGTGGGAAGGGCGCAAATTGTGGGGCGCACTCATCAACGACAGTCGCACAATGGCATCTAATTTCCACTCTATTTTGCCACAAGGCGACAAGCAAATTAGGTATTATTTGGCTTCTCAAATAGCTAATTTTGCCTATGCACTCAAAGGACATCTGCGTGAAGGCGTTGATTTTGATGTTTTAGATGCTTACGACACTTATTATATTGAGGATTTGAAAACTGCAAAACATATTCCACACAAAATAGCTACCAATATTTTTATGAAAATGGAAGAATTATACAAAAAACGAGTGTTTTCAGAGGCGGACAAAATGAACATAAAACATCAAATTGAGCAACTCATCAATATTATGGGAGCTTGTGAGCGCATCAAAAATTCTCCTATTCCGTTTTCACATACATCTTTTATCAAAACTTTTATCTTCTTTTATTGTCTGTTTTTGCCTATTGGTTTGGTGGACAAATTCCAGCTCTATACCATTCCTGCGGTGTTTTTGATAAGTTATGCGCTTGCTGGCGTTGAGGTAATTTCGGAGGAAATTGAGCAACCTTTTGGTATTGATGCAAATGATTTGCCGTTGCGCCACATTTCCAACGTGATTAAGGCTAATGTCTATGAAATAATGCAAGTATCACTAGACCAGCCACTTCCAAATGCCAAAGTACAAGAAAATGTATTTATTTGAAGTGTGAGATAATAACATTACAGATTTTTATAATTATTTTCTTTTGTATTTATTGGTGTTTTCTTAGTGTGTATTTCTCAATGTTCTTAGTGTTAAAACAAAAATGACCCAAAAATCTCTTTTAAATCCTATTATTCACGAAAAAATACATTTTTTTGCTATTATTTGTGTCGTAATTACTATGAATTTCCTCAATAAACCTGCTTTTTTGAGTATTTCTATGATAATTGCCGCAGTAAACTGGATTTTAGCTAATAATTTCAAAGAAAAAATACAACTTACTAAGAAAAAACCTATTATTTGGATTGCAGGAGCGTTTTTATTGTTGTATGGTTTGAGTATTTTGTATTCTGAAAACAAAGAAGAAGCCTTATCAGATTTGCAACTGAAACTGCCTATTTTTCTCTGTCCTTTAATGTTTCTTACATCACCAAAATTTAGCAAAAAGCAACTAAATATTATTTTTTATGCTTTTATAATGGCTTTATTTGTGGGCGTTATTTTAAGTTTTTTTGTTGCTTTTAAGAAAAATTATGCTCAAAATCAACTAGAAATTATTATTCCTTCATTTTTTTTCTATCACGCTATTTCATTTGGCTTCGGACACGCAGGCTATCACAGCATTTATATTATTGTGGCAATTTTAATATTTTTTAATAAAATCTTACACGAAAATCCACCAAAAAAAATGCTTATTAGTTTTATTTTATTGATAATTGTTTTTGGTGTTTTCTTGTTATTTTTGTCATCCAGAATGCCCATAATGTTATTTTTCTTGTTGATTGCTAGCAAAATTATCTATTTTATCATTAAAAGTAAAAAATATATTATTGGTTTTGGTGTTATTGGTGTCATATTGCTTGTTTTTGTGGGTTTTCTAAATTATTCAGAAACAGGAAAAAGACGTTTTGCGTATATTCTAAGTAGTTTTAATAAAGAAAATTTGATGAATACTGATGGCACAAAAGATAATTCTCTCACCCACAACTGGGACGGTATTCCTCTACGGATTGCTCTTGTTGAGCTTTCTATCAACGCCATTGAAAATAATACTTTTACAGAATTTTTGTTTGGTGTGGGCAGTGGCGACACAAAAAAAGCCATTATTCAAGCAGGAAAACGACAAAAAGTGGCTTTTATTTGGCAATACAACAATTATAATATACACAATCAATATTTAGAAACTTTGCTTGGTACAGGAATACTAGGTTTTTGTTTGCTTTTGATGTTTTTATATTTACATTTTAAAGAAGCTATTTATCAAAAAAACTGGCTTTACATCAACGTAATGTTACTTTTATCTTTTTATTTTCTTACGGAGGCATCTTTGTCTGTACAACAAGGCGTGGCTATTTTTGGCATTTTTCCTTGTCTTTTCCAAATCACCAAAAAAGAGTAATTGATTATTAAACCAAAAATATGAAAAAATATCTTTTTATTGTCCTTTTGCTTCCTTTTGTGGCGTTTTCGCAACAAAAATATTTTACTTATCAATACAATTCTTTGTATGGAATTACAGATGCAAATGGTACAAATGTAATTGATGCGCAATACGAAGACCTAAACAACAGGGAATCAGATAGTTTAGTCATTTTAAAAAATTATGAAGGAGAAAGAAAAACATTAGTTTTCAATCTTTTTACTGGTGTGAAAAAAGAATATGATAAAATTGTAATGAATGATACTTACATACAAAATGAGTTTTTTTCATTGATAGAAAATGACAAAAAACAGTATCTATTGGGTCAAAAATCAGGTTTTGTGATACAATTCAAAGAATACCACTACCAACTGCGTAATTTGGGGTCAGATTATATTGCTGCCAAAATTAAGAAACAAAAAATTATAAAACCTGTTCCCAAAGACAATAATGGCAACGAAATACCGCAAATACGAACCATAGACAAAGATTACTATTATATCTACAAAAATGATAGAAAACTAACTATCATCAAAGAATTTGCGTTGCAAAATTCTTTGATGCCTTTTGAAATCTATAAAGAAAAACCTCTAGAAAAAACTGATAATATTGTTCTTATTGCGGAGAACCATATTATTGATTTGCGTATGGATTTTGTAAATGAAAAATTTGATTATGTAAGTGTACGAAAAGATGACTATTGGGAACTTTACGACAAAAAATGGACGCTTATCAAAAAAATGTACCCAAAAGGAGATGATGATATGCAAGATGTCGTTACAAAAGCCGTTCAAGGCTTTGTAAAAGGCAAAAAAAATGTTATTGTTGAACGCCTTAGTCGTGACACTCCGCCTAATATGGCAACAGTAGAAGGGCGAGATTTTTTGAAAATTGAGGCTAAAAATGATGTTAATTTTGTGAGTTGTCTGAAAAATGATAATTATTTTTTCTTGTTTAAAACTACTTCAAAAGTGAGTTCTAGCTATAATAGGCTAACTTTTGAAGATGCAAAAAATAATAAAATGGTTTTAGATGTTGATGAAAGTAATTTTAAAATGCACCTTCCTACACAATATCAAGAGCAATTTAAAATCAGTTTTGAAAAATAGTTTTAACAAATAGTTTTAGCAAATTCATTTCCCATAATAAAGGCAAAAAACCATTTATTATGGGAAATTATTGATTTAAGGCATATTTTTTGCTATATATTTTGAAAAAATATAAAATCCATCTACAAAAAAACAATGAAAATCAAATCTTTTTTTATTTTATCTCTCTTTTGTCTATTGAGTTTTCAGGCAAAAAGCCAGTCTGCAAGCCATTATGTACAAAATGATAGCGTTTTTGTGGGCGCAGGTTGTAGTCGTGGTTGGTATTTAGATTACAAATTTAAGCCACTTCACGCTAAAACATACGACAATATGGTTAGTGAGCTAAGTAGTGGGAGTTTTGGTAGAGAAGATTTTGGTAAAGATAGCCTTGCGGTGTACTACAAAGGGCAAATTCTGCCAAAACTTGACCCAAAAAATACGGGCTTTTTTGTACAAAAAAACTACAAAGAATTATTTAGAGATAGACATTCTTGGACTGCTTATGGCTCAATTATTACTGACGGAGTACATATTTATTACAAAAATCAGCTCGTAGAAAACGCCAAATTCAATGATTTGAATTGGATTATTACCAAAAGTTGGGGACAAGCAGGGCTTTATTTTACTTCAAATAAGCAAGTTTATTTTGCAGGAATTGCATTGCCAAAATTCTCTGTTGATGACAAAATCACCTATTTTACGGTGCAAGATGCTAGTGATATTCACGCCCAAATACAGTACGCAAGCAATAATAAAGTCATTTATTGTGATGGAATTGAGGTTTTAGGAGTTGATGTAGCCACTTTCCAAACTAAAGATACGCCTGGATATAGCAAGTATTTTAAGAAACAAATTACTGCCTTAGACAAAAATAGTTATTATGCAAAAGCTGAAAAATTACCCTTAGAATATGCTAATATGCAGAATATGTCACTTTTTGCAGACTCTCTTCTAAATGAAAATACCGTTTTTACTTTCACCACAGACGACAAAAGCAACAAAAAACAAACAACAACATTTTATCTCAAAGAAAAAAAAATGTTACAAAAATACAACCTCAAACTTAACAAAATCAATAAGTTAGCACTTTTAGAAAAAGTAAATACGAGAGGTGAGGGAAGACAGTTTTATGATATTTCGTTTTATCAAAATAAAAAACGGCATATACGTGCCTATTACGAGCATAAAAGTCAAGAATTTGATATTCAAGATATTAGCCAAATTTATACAAAAGGTGATGGTTGGAAAATGGAGAAAAAGGCTTTTGGAAAACTTATAAAAAACTCAAAACCAGTAAGATACAAATTAGATTCTATGGTAAATGTGAAAGAATGGCGTGAGAAAATCAAGGCTTATTTACAAGATGAAAAGGTACTTAGTATTGATAGTTTTATCTCTATGGACACCTATAATGATGGCAAAACAAGATACAAAGCAAGATTTATGTATAATACTGACCAAGACGGAAAGCGGTTTTTACCTACGGAATATGATGGAAATATCACTTATAAATTTCCTTTTTCAGAATTTCACGCAGAAGATGATAACTATCCTCAAAGAGCGTATTCAAGTGATTTGATACAAATTTTAAAAGAAAAATACCCAAATGAAAAAATAGCTAATACTGGCGGTAGTTTGGACGAGATAGTTGAAAATGGCAACAAATATTATGTTTTTACGTTGTATTGTAGTGAGGATTTGACTAAAAAAATCCCTGAAAAATACGTTAAAACGCCATTTTTGAAGCATTATTACTATATTGATTTGCAAACAGAATAACAATAATTCTGAAAAACCACACAAAACTATTTTAACCTTATGAAACTTACTCTCTTTATTGTCTTATTTGCTTATATGCTAATAAATAGCCCACTTATTGCTCAAAAAAAAGATACTATTTATTATGATGCCGCTTGGGAAAAAACGACTAAGAAAAACGCCACTTTTTACAGACCAATGCCCCTTTTGGTCGTAAATGAGCTAAAACTTATTAGAGATTATTACAAAAATGGCAATTTGCAAATGCAGGGTTATGTGATGCGCAAAGATGAGAAAAAATATGTCGGAATGACGTTTTGGTACAATGAAGATGGTTCTGATAATGAAAGTATCCAACATTCTGTGCTTTTTGGTAAGGCTAAACTCTCTTTTTTCTATGCAAATGGTAAGATTCTGATGACTACACAATACAAAAATGGCAGACGAAATGGTGAAAATATTGTGTTTGACACTAATGGGAGCATTTTATATAAGGGGATTTATATTGATGGGTTTTCTGTTGATGGCACTTTTAATGCCTACCAAAACTGGAATTTTTACTCTAATAATGCTGATGTAGAAGAGCAAACAGATACAGATGGTGAAACGACAGGCGTTGCAATGGGTATTGTTGATGCAGTGCCTGTGTTTCCGAGTGCGTACAAAGGCAAAATAGTTACAGAAAAATTATTTTGGTATGATGCTAATAGCTTTAAAAACAAGGTTTTAGCGGAAGAAAATGTTATTTATTTTGATGGGAATTTGAAGACATATATTAGTCGTAAAAATTATTCAAAAGAAGGAAAACTACTGCAAAGTCTTGGAAAAGAAGATTTTAATTATAATAATCAAATGAAAAATGGTATAGAATATAGCTATAAGACTTCTTTGGGTTTTGCTATTGCTGATATTTCTAATAAGGTTTTGACACAAGAAACTAGAACCGTTAATCTTGAAAAAGCACATTCATTGATTGTAAACGAGTATAATATCTTTTTCTTTCAGAAAAAAGACAACTTATTTACGGAATTAGACTATAGCATTAAGGCTGGAAACAACCATTCAGACGAATATTCTAACGAAGATGCACAAAATAATTCACGAGAAAATAATGCCGCTTTTATTATCAGAGAAAATGATAAAAAAGGTGAGCCAGATTTTAAAAAGTATATTTCTGCAGACAATTCTGGTGACAGGAAAATCATCAATACAGACGAAATTAGGGCTTCTTCTGTGCAAGATTTGCTAAATGATATTGCCACAAAAGAATGGACTGCTAATCTTAAAAAAGAAAAAGATGAGGAATTTAAGGAGAAAAGAATTATTAAAATGCTTAATAATCAAGTGTTTATGGTGCAAACTTTTTATTTTAGAGATGCTTTTAATTATAATTCTGATGAAAAAGATGCCAAAGAGAAGAAATGGAGGCTTTCTGATGTTCGTTTTTACAATTATTTTGTTCTGAATTTTGGCAAAGACAAACATATTATTGCCCTTTTCAACAGAAATCAGCTAGAAAGTGTCATTATTCCACTCAAAAATGGCTATTTTATCAATAGTCAAAGTAAATTTGTGGAAAGTAAAAATAATACGGATTGGACAAAAAATATCAAAGAAATAGAGGAAATAGCAATGCGTTTTGAGGTAAAAGATTTCTATAAAATCTCAAAAAACACACAAAGAACATCTATTGATGATGTTTTTGGCAATGAAGTTATTGATGGCAAATATGATTCTGTTCGTTTTAATAGAGATTTCTTTATTACAGAAACAAGGAATCAAAATAGTTCAGAAATAGCTATTTATAATATTTTATTGGAAAAACTACCTTTAAAAGGTGTCAAAGCTGCTTATTTTAATGGTGATAATTTGGTGATTTTGCAAGACAACGAAATTAAATATATTGATGCAAAAGGGCAAACACCACAGAAGAAAAATAGAAATTTTGGCGTTTGTGGCACTGTGAGCCACTATTATTACAGTTTGGATAGTCTTTCTAAGTCTTCAAAAAAGCAAAATGAATTTAATCAACTTAGATACTCTGTAGATGGTCCAGGCGCAAGATTTAAGTATTCTAATACATTGGTGTTCAATAACTTAAACGCTGATTTTGGTGTTACTTTTCTTGATAAAAGTAGGCAATTTGAATATGACGACAATAGCGGAATGTTTGGGGAAATAAGCGTTTCTCCTACGCAACTTCTTGTATCTAAAAAAGTGGCTGGAAAGCTCAAATATGGCATTTATATGTGTGATGAAGGTGAAATAAGAGGTGAACAAATACTTTTAGATGAAAAAGATCAGTATAAAAGTTATGAGGAACTTCAAAAAATGGAGAAATACAAAAAACTGCTTAATCAAAGGTTAAACACAGTTGCAGTAGAAAAATTGCCTATTATTTATGATGATATTTTGTATAAAAATGGCGTAGTTATCTTACAAAAAGATAATAAATTTGGTATCTTTCCTTTTCAGAAAGAATTGAAATACAAGTCTTTGGGAGAATTAAAAAGTAATTTTATACGTTTTGAAATGCTCAACAGACAGAAAGGTTGGCTGGATTTGAACGCACAAAAAGAGTTTTTGGATAATTAGGAAGTAGTTTTTAACGCTAAGAATAAAACTCTAAAATGAAAATAACCATAATAATATTGCTTTTACTGCTTAATTTTGATGTTTTTGCACAAAGCAATCCGAGAGACAGTTTGCGAATACCTCGTGGTATGCCGACAATAATAAATAAAATCTCTGCTCGTGTGGGCACAGGCACACAACGAAATTTTTATACAGAAATAGGCATAGCAAAGCGTAAACAGGTTTTTGGTTGTACGGGATTTAGTGCAAGTACTACTTATTTGGCTTTGGAGTTGCATCCAAGCATTTCTAATGAGCAGAATGACAATATTTATGGCGCAAAAATTGGTTACGAATTTAATGCAATGCTTCCAATAATTGGCATTGAAGGTAAATATCAGACAGATTTTAGTAAAATAGATTTTATTATTACTCCAAAAGTGGGTTTGGGGCTTGTGGGCGACCTTAATATTTTTTATGGTTATAATATTTCTCTCAATAACCGCCCTTTTGAGAGCGTGGGAAGGCATCAGTTTTCTATTATTTGTAATTTTGGAAAGTCTTTTTTGAAATATTAAAAAAATCTCAAAATATAATAAAAACCATTATAAAAAAATACTGTACCAACATAAGAAGCCACACCCAATGCAAAGTTTTTAGCTAAATTAGATTGCTCATATTTACGAAATAAAAAATATTGTGTAACATAAAGTACCAAAAAATGAATTAAAAATAAATAATAGTTAATATGCCATAATTTGGTAAGCATACAATTATAGCCAAACCAACTCATATATCTTACATCTATTCTAGTAGTATAAAACAAATCTATTCCTTTCAAAATCAAGTAGTTAAACTCAGGAATATAGAAAAAACTAATAATAAAAGTTGGATTTATCTTATTACGAAGAAGATATACCAAAGTTAGCGGAACTATAATTTCCCAAATCATAAATAAACTGGGAAAAGGAAATCCATAAAATCCCTCTTTAACACAAAAAGCTCTACCAAGCATTAAAAATGGTATTCTTGCGTCAATTGTAAAGTAAGCAACAATGTTAATGTAAACCTGATTAAAAAATATTGCTAATGGAAAAGACAAGAGCATAAAAAGCTCTTGTCTGTATTTTTTGATTTGTGTTATCACTAATTCAAAGTATTTAGTATTTCAATACGTGTTTTATTCTCATACAAATTAAGGTCTGCCTCAATAACATTTAGGATATTGGCTATGTTAGCATTTCCTACTACTTTTTAGCTTATTTGCAATAGTACAAGTATTTATGGTAAATTGCAAATATTGAGAAATATTTAGCATTTATTATGCTTTTTTCTATCGTGAATGCTCCTAACGTATAATAGAGTTTTTATTATTTGGTTATCAAGTATTTAGCATAAAAAAAGCATCAAAACCACCCCTAGCCCCTCCTTAAAAAGGAGGGGAACAAAGCTCCCCTCCTTCCTAAGGAGGGGTTGGGGGTGGTTAAGAAATATCAATTTGTATAAACTGTTCGTAATCAATCTATAAAAACTCTAATAAGTAGGTGATGTAATTTCTGGGTGTTGTTTATGAGAACACAAACAACGGTTTTTTAAAATTTTATCAATATAATAAAAACAATATATTTCCGTTCAATTATTCAAATCTTTAAACTAAAATCTCAAAATCAAAACTCATAAAAAAATGAAAAAAAATCTTTTTTTAACCTTAATAGGCTTTTTACTTGCAACAAGTGCCATATTCGCACAAAAACAAACAAAATCTTATCAATATTCTGCTGACCTTACGGCGGTGAAAGATGATAAACTTTTTGTAGAATTGATTACGCCAAAAGTGAAAACAGACGAAATAGAGTTTCAAATGCCCAAAATGGTGCCTGGAACGTATGCTATCTATGATTTTGGACGACTATTGTCTGATTTTAAGGCGTTTGACCAAAAAGGAAATCCGCTTACAGTCGCAAGGCTAGACAGCAACTGTTGGAAAATCAAAGAGGCAAAAAAACTCTTCAAAATCTCGTATAATGTAGAAGATTCTTTTGATAGTAAACTTCCTAATATGATGTTTGAGCCTGCAGGCACTAATTTTGAACCAAACGAAAACTTTGTTTTGAATACTTTTGGGATTTTTGGTTATCTAGAAAACATGAAAGAAATGCCTTTTGACATCAATATCAAACGCCCTGCAAATATGTATGGCGCAACGGCTTTAGTTAATAAGGGCAAAGACAATACTGATAAATTCATTACTGAAAACTACTTCAATTTGTCGGATATGCCTATTATGTACGCAAAACCAGATACCACTAATTTGATGCTTGGCGGTGCAGAAATACAAGTTTCTGTTTATTCGCCTGATAAAAAAGTAACATCAAAGGAAATAATGAACGAGCTAAAACCAATATTTTTGGCGCAAAAAGATTATTTAGGTGGCAAACTTCCTGTCAAAAAATATGCTGTTATTGTTTATCTTACAAAGCAAATAGGGCAATCTGGCTCTATTGGCGCATTAGAACATTCTTATTCTACGGTGCTTTATTTGCTTGACGGCAATTTAAAGGGACTTTCTCAAACGCTCAAAGATGTGGTTGCTCACGAGTTTTTTCATATCGTAACGCCTCTTAATATTCATTCAGAAGAGATTGGAAATTATGATTTTATCAATGCAAAAATGTCTAAACACTTGTGGATGTACGAAGGTTGCACAGAATATGCCGCCCAACACGTACAAGTAAAACATAATTTGATGCCTACAATAGACTTTTTGAAAGTAATTGGCGAGAAAATGCGTGGCAGCGACAGGCATAATAACGACATTTCTTTTACTGATATGAGTCTTTGTTGTTTGGATAAATGCAAAGATGAATACGGAAATGTTTACCAAAAAGGCGCACTTATAGGAATGTTATTAGATATAAAATTGCGTCATCTTTCAAAGGGAGCTTATGGTACACAAGAACTTATGAATGATTTGGCTAAAAAATATGGCAAAGATAAATCATTTAAAGATGAGGCACTTTTTGATGAAATAACCAAAGTTTCTAAGTTCCCAGAAATTCGTAATTTTTTTAAGGATTACGTAGAAGGCATAAAACCATTGCCTTACAAAGAATATTTGGCTCTTGTAGGTATGGATTATCAAGAAAAATCAATGTCAAAACAAAATCTACGTGGTATTGGGCGTGGAAGCGTGCAACCTCACGGAGAGGGACGTATGGCGGTTTCTGATGAAACAAAACTTGATGATTTTGGTAAAGCAATAGGAATGAAAACAGGTGATATTATCATCAAATGGAATGGTACGGATTTCATAAATGCAGGCATACAAGAAGCTATGACAGCATTTATGGCAGAAAAAGAAGGTGCAGACGTTACTATTGCGGTTTTGCGTAGCAATGAGCGTGGAGAAAAATCTGAAATATTTTTGAAAGGCAAAGTAATGGCAAAAGAAAGAGAAACCAAACACGGCGTAACGCTTATGACAAACGCCACAGCAGAACAACTAGCTATGCGCAAAGCGTGGATAAACAAGTAGATATAAAGTATTTTCACTAAAAAAAGTCTTTCAATTTAATTATTGAAAGACTTTTTGTTGAAAAATAACATTTTATCAATTCAAAGTACCTTTTCATCAAACTAAAATAAGGTTTTGTAAAGGTTTTATCACTTTTAATTATATTTTTCTTAATTTTGAGCGTAATAAAATCTATCATTTAATCAAATTACAAAAATGAAAAAAAATCTAAAAAATATGTTACTGTAAAAGTTTCGTTGCAAAAAAGTATCTTGTTGTTTGGTGGGGACACCAAACAATGTTATAACCCACGTTTGGTGTCCCCACCAAACGTTTCCCCAAAAAACTGCAACGAATAATTTACAGTAACAAAAATATCACAAAAAGCATTGTATTTGTCTGTATGAGCATTTTTGGCTTTACAAGTTGCATCAGTTCGGGCTTTGTGGGCATAGAAAATGCTGCTTTCAATAATGATAATGGTATTGAAGGTGCTTGGATTGCTGTTCCAGCTCCAAAAAAAGAAGGTGCTAGCGCAGATATGATGCCCAACAAAATTGTTTTCAAGAAAAAAGGAACTAAAAAAGGAGAATATACCATCTCTATCACACCAAAACCTATGGAAGGCGACAAAGAACCTGTAAAACCAGAAGTATATGATGTTTTTTGGGAAAAGTAGGCACGAGTGCTGCTATCTTTTTTGGTAGATTAGACAAAGAAACAAAGAAAAAAGTCTATTTCAATGGAAGTTATGTAGTTGAGGGTGATATGTTTAAACTAAAACTACTTTTGGAAAAAGAAGCAATAGCATCAAAAAAAGAAGGCAGGGAAATGAATCCAAAAATAAAAGAAACAAAGTTTACAAATGCAAAAGCTATCCAAGATTTTGTGAAGAAAAATATCACTTCAACAGACTATCTTTCTGAAGAAATGCTATTTAAGAAAGAATAATTGATAAGGTATTTGATTTTTTTAACTTCCCGAAAGTTTCCAACTTTCGGGAAGTTTTTTTATGGTAGTGTTATTAGAACCAAAACCAAAAAACTTCATTTTGAATACAAAAAACCGTATTTTAGATAAAACTAAACTTAATAAATTTCTGAATTTTGCACTTCACAATTAAATTAAAAATGATGAAGTACAAAATCTTAGGAAATACAGGCTTGAAAGTTTCAACCTTGTGTTTGGGAACAATGAATTATGGCGGAAAAGGTTTTTTTGGTTATATGGGCAACCTTGACCAAAATGCAGTTGATGAACAAATTAGAACTGTAACAGAAGCAGGAGTTAATTTTATTGACACCGCAAACATATATTCTGAAGGACTTTCAGAAATGATGATTGGGCAAGCTATCAAAAACCTTTCCATCAATAGAGATGATTTGGTTTTAGCTACCAAAGTCAGAGGCACAACAGGCAAAAGTCAAAATGATGTAGGACTTTCAAAAAAACACATTATCCAACAAGTAGAAGCAAGTTTGAAAAGATTAGGAACAGATTACATTGACCTTTATCAAATTCATACCGCAGACCCACTCACACCCATTGAAGAAACTATCAAAACATTAGATGATTTGGTACGAAGTGGGAAAATTAGGTATTTTGGGGCAAGTAATATGGCTGCGTGGCAAATAATGAAAGGTTTAGCGTATTCTCAATATAATCATTTGGATAAATTTGCCTCTTTACAAGCTAATTATTCGTTAGATGTGAGAGATGTAGAACGTGAAATTGTACCTATGTTACAAGACCAAAAAGTAGGAATGATGGTTTGGAGTCCTTTAAGTGGTGGTTTGCTCACAGGTAAATACAAAAGGAACGGACAAAAAGAAGAAGGTAGATTAAATAATTTTCCGTTTCCGCCCTTTCACGAAGAAAGAGCGTACAATGTTTTAGATGTGCTTACACCAATGGCAGAACAAAAACAAGTTTCTATTTCGCAGTTGGCTTTGGCTTGGTTGTTACATCAACCAGTTGTAAGTAGCATTATTATTGGTGCAACTAAATTACACCAGCTTCAAGACAATTTAAAATCTGTTGATGTTATATTCACAACAGAGGAGTTAAATCAATTGAACGAAGTGAGCAAATTACCAATTGAATACCCTGCAAATGTATTAGAAATAATGACAATGGATAGAGGAGAAGGAACTAATTTTCTAAATGCTTAAATTCACCAATTAACAAAGTAGGCAGTAAGATGCTACTGCCTACTTATTTTAAATATGAAAAATACAGAGCAAAATATAAAAAAAATAAGTTCAATCAAAGAACTACATTCTTTTATAGGGCTGTCAAGTCCGTTAAACCCATTGATTACAATTATTGACCATTCTAAGACCACAAATACAGAAGAAATATCTAATAAAAACGAAAAATTACTTTTGGGTTTTTATAATATTTCTATCAAAAAAAGTTTTAAAGGAAAATTAAAATATGGCAAAAATCACTATGATTTTGATGATGGCACAATGTCTTTTATTGCTCCAAATCAAATAATTAGTATTGATAATCAAGAAGATAGAAATAATGATGGTTGGTCATTATTATTTCATTCAGATTTAATTAGGCAATATCCTCTAGGAAAGGCTATTAAAAATTATGGTTTTTTTTCTTATGAGGCAAACGAGGCATTGCATCTTTCAGAGGAAGAAGAAAAAACAATTGAAATAATTATTCAAAACATTCAGAATGAAATAAATGCAAGATTGGATAATTTTAGTCAAGACGTGATTGTTTCAAACCTTGAATTACTTTTGAGTTATTGTAGCCGTTTTTACAACAGACAATTTATTACAAGAAAAATGGCTACAAGTGATTTACTCACAAACTTTGAAAATATTTTGGATAAATATTTTACAGATAATCCAAATTTGATATTACCAACAGTTGAAAAATTAGCCACAGAACTCAATGTTTCATCTTCTTATTTAAGTGATATGCTGCGAAACTTGACAGGGCAAAATACACAACAACATATACACGAAAAACTGATTGAAAAAGCAAAAGAAAAACTTACAACAACCAGCTTATCTGTAAGTGAAATTGCGTATAGCTTAGGTTTTGAATATCCACAGTCATTTAGCAAACTTTTTAAAAACAAAACAAATTTGACACCACTTGAATTTAGAGCTTCGTTTAACTAAATTTCCACATTATGAAACCAATATCACTACTATTTGTATTATTGACTGCTTTTTTGTTATCCTGTAACAATAAAAAATCAAATATTAATGATGATATAAAACAAATCATCATTAAAAAGTATGAAAAAATGCGAATATCATTAAAAAATGGCAACCCAAATTATGTGTTAGAAATGCACTCAAAAGATGCTACCTTATTTCTACGAAATGGGACAGAAATAGTCGGAATTATGGCATTAAAGCCATTTTATGAAAAAATTGCCCTAACAGGTATTGACATAAAAAGCACGCCAACAACACTAGAACTAATATCCGAAAATATTGCGTTTGAAGTCGGCACTTTCATATCAACATCAAAATCAGGTACTCAAAATTCTGCCAAATATATCAACATTTGGAAAAAAATAGACGGAGATTGGAAATTATACAAAGCAATAGACCAAGCAAAATTGTAGCTTAAAAATTACTTAAGCATTTTATTTTATCATTTTTCACAGAGTTATCCGTTTAATACTTAAACTAACTCTCTTACCAGACTGTCAAATATTTAGGAATAAAACCTATATAGGATACCTGAAATTCACGATAATACTACAAAATTCATTGATTTGGCTACATAAGTTTTTTCTTTTTCAATCATCTTTGCAACATTATTTTAACAATAAAATTTTAAACAAATGGAAGTGAAAAAAATATGGTTCGTTACAGGGGCTTCAAAAGGTTTGGGGCTTACTTTAGTCAAAAAATTACTGCAAAATGGTTATTGTGTGGCAGCAACTACACGAAACACACAATCTCTAATTAGTGAAATTGGTCAAAAGTCTGATGTGTTTTTACCGCTTGAAGTAAATTTAATTGATTATAATGATGTGGAAAATGCTGTTGAAAAAAGCATTACACATTTTGGAAAAATTGATGTAGTTGTGAATAATGCAGGCTATGCGCAATTTGGAACATTAGAAGAATTGACAGACAAGGAGGCAAGAGAAAATTATGATGTAAATGTTTTTGGGTTACTTAATGTAATTCGTGCAATTATGCCTCTTTTTAGGGCAAAGAAAGCAGGTTTTTTTTTCAATGTAAGTTCAATAGGCGGTTTTACGGGCAATTTTGTCAATGCGGGTATTTATTGCTCAACGAAGTTTGCAGTTTCTGGTATTACCGAGACACTTCAAGCAGAGGGAAAGGCGTTTGGAATAAAAACCACGCTTGTTTATCCAGGATATTTTAGGACTAATTTTTTGACTAGTGATTCAGTAAAAATTCCTCAAAATCCAATTATTGATTACAAAGAAGCAAGGCAGGCAGAAAACTTTCATCTAAATGAAATAAATGGAAATCAACCAAATGACCCTGAAAAATTGGCTGATGTATTGATGAAAATTAGTACAGAAGCAAATCCTCCTTTGCATTTATTTTTGGGACAAGATGCTTACGAATTTGCGAATAATAAAATTGACAATGTCAAAAAAGAGTTAGAAAAATGGAAACAATATACACTATCTACAGCATTTTGATACTGATAGTGTATCTGGGAATAATTGTAACCCTAAATAATAAAAAATAATACAATGAAAAAAATATTTCGTTTTGATTCAATAACAGAATTTCACAAATTTAGCAATCTACCTAATCCCGAACATTCGCTGATTAGTCTGATAGATTACAGTAAAGTTTTCTATCTTATCAATGATAATGAGTTGAGATGGATTCAGAATTTCTACTCTATTGGGTTAAAACGAAATATTAATGCCAAATTCAATTATGGGCAACAACAATACGACTTCAATACAGGAGTATTGTCTTTTGTTTCACCGCTTCAATTCTTGAGAATAGAAGTTAATCAAAATATTATAGTTGAGCCAACAGGTTGGTTGTTACTTATTCACCCTGATTTTTTATGGCAGACATCTCTGGCTAAAAAAATAAAATCTTATGATTTTTTTCAGTATTCAGTAAATGAGGCTCTTTTTCTTTCAGATGATGAAGAGAAAATTCTGGTTGATATTTTTTTGAAAATTGCAAAGGAATATAAATCTAATATTGACAAATTCAGCCAAGATATTATTATTGCCCAAATAGAATTATTGCTTATTTATTCAGAGCGTTTTTATGAACGTCAATTTTTGACCCGAAAAAAGTCAAGCTATGAATTATTAGAACGGTTTGAAAAAGCACTTCTTAATTACTTTGAAGATGGAACACTCTCAGAAAAAGGTATTCCAAAAGTAACAGACATTGCAAAACAGCTAAACATTTCACCTAATTATTTGGGGAGTTTATTGAGAATACACACTCAACAAAACACCCAACAACATATTCAAAATAAACTTATTGACTGTGCCAAGCAAAGTTTAAGCACGACTAATTTATCTGTAAGTGAAATTGCGTATAGCTTAGGTTTTGAATATCCGCAGTCATTTAGCAAACTTTTTAAAAACAAAACAAACTTGACACCACTTGAATTTAGAGCTTCGTTTAACTAAATCACAAAAAAGAAACTAACCTTAGATTTTCATTAGACAAAAATAGATTTGATTATGTATTTGTTTTTATTTAGGTTATCTTTACAATGATAAATATTTAACAAAAAACCAATGTCAATAAGTAAAGAATTAGAATTAATTGGAATGAAAAAGGTAAGTAAAGCTGTTGCTCATACCTTAAAAGAAATGAGAAACTTTGCAAAACCAGGAATGACTACAATGGAATTAGATAATTTTGGTGGCAAAATTCTAAATGATTTAGGTGCCAAATCTGCACCTTACGTTACTTATGGCTTTCCTGGTTGGACTTGCATAAGTATAAATAATGAATTTTGTCACGGTATTCCATCTGACAAAAAAATTCTTAATGAAGGAGATTTAATTAATATTGATGTTTCAGCAGAGTTAGATGGGTTTTGGTCGGATAATGGAGGTTCTTTTGTTCTTGGGACAGATATGAACCAACACCAAAAACTTATTGAGGCTTCAAAGCAAATTTTATACAAAGCAGTTCATAACATAAAAGAAGGCGTTAGAATCTCTGATATTGGCTATTTAATTGAGACAGAAGCAAAAAAAAGAGGTTTTAAAGTAATAAAAAATCTAACGGGTCACGGTATAGGAAGAAGCCTTCACGAAGAACCAAACGAAATAGCTAATTTCAGAGATAGATTTAATCTTACAAGGTTTAAGAAAAATTCAGTAGTTGCTATTGAAACATTTATTTCAACAACTTCCACTTATGCCAACACACTGCAAGATGGTTGGACTATGGTAGGAAATAGAGGCGGTTTTATGGCGCAACACGAACATACAATCATAGTTACAGATGGAAAACCAATAGTACTGACAGAAATGAACGAGATATGGAGTTGAATATCTGCAATAGATAAATTAAATGTTTCGTCAAGTTATTTAGGCAGTTTGCTACGAAATTTGACAGGGCAAAATACACAACAACATATACACGAAAAACTGATTGAAAAAGCAAAAGAAAAACTTACAACAACCAGCTTATCTGTGAGTGAAATTGCGTATAGCTTAGGTTTTGAACATTCACAATCATTTAGTAAGTTATTTAAGCAAAAAACAAATGTTTCACCACTTGAATTTAGAAGTTCATTTAACTAAATTAAAAAATAAAAATCAACCTTAGATTTTCATTAGATAAAAATAGATTTGATTATGTATTTGTTTTTTATGTAAGATACCTTTGCAGTATCAAATTTTAAAACCAAATAAAAATGAAAATTGTAGTAACAGGTTCTCTTGGGAACATTAGCAAACCACTAACTCAGGAGTTGGTGCAAAAAGGTCATTCAGTTACTGTTATCAGTAGCAAATCCGAAAGACAGGCAGACATTGAAGCCATTGGTGCAAAAGCTGCTATTGGTTCAATGGAAGATGTTGATTTTCTAACATCAACCTTCAAAAGTGCAGACATTGTGTACTGTATGGCAACAAATGATATGAACGTATTTTTTGACCAGAGTTTTGATATCTATGCGTATTACAACCAAATTGGCAAAAATTACCAAAAGGCAATAGCTCAATCAGGCGTAAAACGTGTAATCTACCTAAGCACTATTGGCGGACACACAGACAAAGGCAATGGTATTCTTCGTTTTCATTATGATGTGGAAGGTATTTTAAACCAACTGCCTAATGATGTTTCTATAAAGTTTATGCGTCCTGTGGGGTTTTATACGAATATTTTGAGAGAAATGGAAACAATAAAAACACAAGCTACAATAATTCAGAATTATGGTGGTGATGACAAAGAACCTTGGGTTTCTCCTTTGGATATTGCCTCTGCAATAGCGGAAGAAATAGAAAAGCCTTTTGAGGGTAGAACTGTTCGCTACATTGCAAGTGAAGAGATTTCACCTAACGAAATAGCAAAAGTTTTGGGCAAAGCCATTGGCGTTCCAAACTTGAAATGGCAAGTGATGTCAGATGAAAAATTATTTGGTGCTTGGGTAGCAATAGGATTTAATCCAGAAATTGCAAAAGGTTACATAGAAATGAAAGCTGCCCAAGGAACAAAAGTATTGTATGAAGATTATTACAAAAATCTTCCTACATTAGGCAAAACAAAATTTGCAGACTTTGCCATTGATTTTGCGAAAATTTATAACCAATAATCATAAATTTGTGCTATGACAAGCAAACAACCATACAGGGTAAAAACCATCAGCGAGTTTCATAACCTGAAAGGCTTACCACAACCAAAACATCCGCTAATTAGCGTTATAAATTACGCTGATATTAACTGTACGCCAGAAATAGAAGCCAAAAATTGGATTTTTGACTTTTATAATATTGCTATAAAACGTGGTGTAGATGCAAAGTTGAAGTATGGTCAGCAAAACTATGATTTTGATGAAGGAATAATGTTTTTCTTGTCACCCAATCAGGTATTTGGGGTATTGCCATCAAATAATAATGATGTAAACCGTTCAGGGTGGATGTTGCTGATTCACCCTGACTTTTTATGGGAAACATCATTAGCTAAAAATATGAAACAGTTTGATTTCTTTGATTATTCTGTAAATGAAGCCCTTTTTCTATCCAATAAAGAAGAATTGATTTTAAAAGATATTATCAAAAATATAGAACAAGAATGCAACGAAAATATAGATAATTTTAGCCAAAGTATCATTATTTCACAGATTGAAACTTTACTTAATTATTCGCAAAGATTTTATCAAAGGCAATTTATTACACGAAAAAAAGTAAGCTATCAAACATTAACCCATTTAGAAGAGGTACTTACGCAGTATTTTAGCAATGAAAATTTAGCTGAAAAAGGTTTGCCAACTGTTAATTTGATTGCTCAGACCTTAAATCTCTCACCCAATTATTTAAGTGGCTTACTAAAATCACTAACTGGGCAAAGTACGCAACAACACATACATAATAAGTTGATAGAAATGGCTAAAGAAAAACTTTCTACAACGGATTTATCTGTGAGTGAAATTGCCTATGAATTAGGCTTTGACTACCCGCAAACATTTGGAAATTTGTTTAAGAAAAAAACAAATCTTTCCCCTTTGGAGTTTAGACAAACTTTTAACTAACAAAAACGGTTGCAAAAATACAACCGTTTTTTTATGGGTTTAGCAAGCTCGTATCCATTAAATGATAGACTATTGTACCATTTTCTGTTATATTCATCTCAAAAATATCATTTTTTTGAAGCTCGTCAAGTTTTTTCTTGGCAGTATCTACTGGAATTTCCATTTTCAAAGCAAGTGCCGTAGCGGTTATTTTGCCACCTTGCGCAATAGCTATGCTAATAATTTGTGAGTCAGAAAGCTGTAAATGGCTGTTTTCTGGAAGTTGTTGCATATCTCGCAACACATAATTTCCGCCACCAAAACCCAAAAAACCTTTTGCTTTTAAAATTCCTGCATTTTGCATTTTTTGAAGTTGATAACGTGCTTCATTAGCGTTTAAAGCCGTATTTTCGCATAAAATAGCCGCACTAATAACGCCATTATTGCGCCTTGCAAGTTCAATAACTTCTTTGTCTGTGATTTTACGTGATATTGCGTTTTCTTGCGAATACCACAAAATAATGCCCCCAACAGACATTATTGCAGTAATTAACATAATAATTAGAGGAATAGACATTTGAATTATGAGTTGTAAGTTGTGAATGAATATATAAAAGTACGTTTTTTTTGTTTCTCACCCAAAAATAATAGAATATTTGCTTTAACGCTATAATTTTGTTATAATTGTGAATAGTGCTTAACTTACAACTCAAAATTTACAACTCAAAACTACTTTATGGCTGCCATACGTTGGATTTATAAACCTTTACCAGACCCAAACACAGTAGAAATGCTTTCTAAGGCTATAAATGTAAGTCAGGCATTAGCCAAAATCCTTGTACAACGTAAAGTTACAACTTTTGATGCTGCAAAATCTTTTTTTAGACCTAGTCTGAATGATTTACACGACCCTTTTTTGATGCGTGATATGGATAGAGCCGTAGAACGTCTGCAAAATGCTATCAATAACAACGAAAAAATTATGGTTTATGGTGATTATGACGTTGATGGGACGACTTCTGTCGCACTTGTGTATAGTTTTCTCAAAAAAAGATACAAAAACCTTGATTATTATATCCCAGACCGTTATAAAGAAGGTTATGGCATCTCTCGTGCAAGTATTGATTACGCCAAAAAACATAATTTTAAGCTAATTATTGCCCTAGATTGTGGTATAAAGTCCGTTGAACTCGTGGATTATGCCAATACTTTGGGCGTTGATTTTATTATTTGCGACCACCACCGTCCTGGTGATGTTATACCAAGAGCAATAGCCGTTTTAGACCCAAAAAGAGAAGATTGTACTTATCCTTTTGATGAATTGTCGGGTTGTGGCGTTGGTTTTAAGTTGATGCAAGGCTACGCAATGCGTGAAGGAATTTTAAAAGATGAAGTTTATGATTTGCTAGATTTGGTTGTCGTAAGTATTGCCTGTGATATTGTGCCTATTGTGGGTGAAAACAGGGTTTTATCCTTTTATGGATTAGAAAAACTTAATAAAAACCCACGAACAGGGCTGAAAAAACTCCTTGAAATTGGCGGTTTTAAGCTGGACAAACAACTTACAATTATGAATGTTGTTTTTGGTTTGGGTCCTCGTATCAATGCGGCTGGGCGCATAGACCACGCAGAGGAAGCCGTAAAGCTACTTATTTCTCGAAATGACGAAGATGCAGGGCGTTATTCCGAAATTTTGCAAAATTTCAATGTGGATAGGAAAGATTTAGACAAAAGTATTACACAGGAAGCATTAGAAATGATAGCAAATTCTGTTAAAATCAATCCAAAAAGTACCGTTTTATTCAAAGAAACGTGGCACAAAGGCGTTATAGGCATTGTTGCCTCACGTTGCATAGAAACCTATCACCGCCCAACAATTATTCTCACTCAAACTGACCAAAATGCCACAGGCTCTGCCCGTTCTGTGGAAGGATTTGATGTTTATGAAGCAATAGAAGAGTGTAAAGAGCTTTTGGAGCAATTTGGTGGACATACTCACGCCGCTGGACTTAGTTTAAAACTAGAAAATTTAGAAGCATTTAAGGAGAAGTTTGAGCAAGTCGTAAGCAGGCGCATAAAACCTGACCAACTTATTCCACAAATAGAAATAGATATGAAAATACGCCTAAAAGAAGCAACAGAACGCTTTATGAAAGTGCTTAATCAGGTTTCACCTTTCGGACCTGCTAATATGCAACCCGTTTTTGTGTCTGAAAACGTCTATGATATTGGCGAGGCAAAAGTCGTGGGAAAAGACAACCCTATTCATCTAAAACTCAAAATCAGACAAGAAGATTCTGCCACTTATGATGCCATTGGGTTTAGTATGGGGCATTATTTGGAGAGAATACAAGCAAAAGAGAAATTTCATATTTGCTATAATATTGAAGAAAACCACTTTTTAGGGAAAACAACCCTACAACTACGCCTAAAAGACCTTAAATTTGCCAATGATGGCGAACTTTGGGAACAAACAAGCTAAAAAAGAGGTACGAAGTAAGAGGGACGAGGTACGAATGTAAAATTACGAATTATCAATTACGAAAAATGATAACGCAAATTTTAGAAAATATAAAATTATTTGTTGCTTTGAATGATGCTGAAAAGCAAGCGTTTAGAGAAATTTTGGAAGTTAGAACATTAAAAAAGAAAGAATTTTTGTTGCAGGAAGGAAAAATCTGTAATAAAATTTCTTTTATCAATAATGGCTGTTTGCGTGCCTTCTACAATGTTGAAGGCGTGGAAAATACGGTGCAATTCTTCTTTGGAGATAGCTGGTACACAGATTATGCAAGTTTTTTGACAGGACAACCCACCGTAGAAAATATGCAAGCCTTAGCACCTTGCGAGATTGTACAATTTAGAAAAGAAGATTTGTATCAGTTGTATGATAAATTTCCTGTTTTTGACAGAGTTGGCAGGGTTATGGCTGAAAATGCCTACCTTGCTGTTGCTGCACTCAACAAAATGAAAACCAATGAAGACCCACAAGAACGCTACCTAAATCTCATCAAACAACGCCCAGAAATCATAAAAAACGTCCCACAACATTATGTAGCTTCGTATTTGGGCATCAAACCAGAATCTCTGAGCAGAATTAGGAAAAGAATTTTTGATACAAAATAATTTTATAATTTTACAAATAATTGATTATCAGTATTTTCCATAGCGTTAGGTTTGCAAACCTAACGCTATGGAATTTTTTTGATGCTGATTTTTCTCTTTCATTTTTTCTTAACTCAAATCAATGATTTAGGCTACTCTGTCTGTTACCTTTGCAATGTTAAAAATAACCAAAACATTGTCAAAATAGCAGTATCAAAATGAACAACTCAATCACAAAAAATCCAGTTAAGATTATCATTATCTTTTTTTCGCTTCTGCTTACAAACAGTCAAGCATTTTCGCAAACTGACTCTCAAACTGATGCCAGTTCTGAAAGCCCCAAAAAATGGGGAATTGAAACAGAACTTGTGCAACCATTTTTGCCTAATGTGGGCATTATCCGCATCAATGCTACACGCACCATCACGAAGCCAGAAAGCAAATTTAAAGGTGATTTGCTTGTTGGAATGTATATCAGACCAAACGTAAAGCACGATGTCGTGGAGAAAATCAACGAATATATGCTAATGGTGGGTTACCGTCAGTATTTTTGGAAAGGCTTGCATGTGGAAGCAAAAGCTAACGTAGGCTACGCTTGGGGTACAAAAAACCTTTTTGATGGCAAAGATTACGAAACTTCTACTATTTTTTGGGAAGCTAATTTGGGCTACAAATTCACCGTTCCCAACAAACCCAAAAGTAGTCTTTATCTTATCCCACAATTTGGTATGATTGGCAATGCAAAAGGAGAAAATACCGTAAATATTGGTCCTCGTGGTGGAAAACCTGATACTTTTATTCAGGGCGGATTGACTATTGGCGTTAATTTGTAATTAAAAAATTCCTATCAAACTAATTCTCAAAATCATCAAAATAAAATCTAAAATAAATCATAAAATGAAAAAAATAATTTTAACAATAATATTGATTGTAGCGTGTCTGACTAATGTTTTTGCTCAAGAAGTCCCAACTGGAACAGCAAAAAAAGAACTTTTGTATAGCAATAAATTCAGTTTGTTGTTTGGAATGTTGCAGCCTGTGGTGGCGAAAGGCTTTAACGTGGAAGTGAATTATACCACTAAAAGATTGATGTTTGACTATTCTCACGGAATTTCGCTTAGTCCGCCCGTTGTGGGGGATTTCAAAACACAAAAACTTGTATTGCATATTCCCACGACAGTAGGTTTTGGAATTGGCTACCGTTTTTCATCTTTTTTTGATGTAAGATTTGAACCAAAATTGCATAGTTGGGAGGTTTACAACGAAGGAGAAACACAAAGTGAAACTACTCAAATCAAAAAATTTAAGACTTTCACGCTAGGAATTGGGGCATATTACCGCTATATGCCGTTTAAAAATAGTGAAAACAAGTTTTTGCAAGGCATCACCACAAGTACAAGCATCAGGTATTGGCAAAATGTGGGTACAACTTTGCGCAATGACGAATTTACTTACACTAACAAAAATTCTGGCAAAGTAGAAACGCTCAAAGCTCCTAATATTGGCATTGCAAACAGTCCATTTATCTTCAATATTGCCATTGGTTACACTTTTGGAGGGAAATAACAAATAAAATCAAGCAAAAATAGGAAAAATACCATTTTAATAATTATTCTCTTCTTTGGGCAAACTATTGTGTTTGCCCAAACGGAAAAGAGATAATAAATATCTGAAAGTCAAGCGTTTATTTATGATAAATTTAAAACATTTTCAAGCCAATCATAGAAATATCATCACGTTGCTCCGAGCCTGCTTGATGCGAGGAAAGTAACGCTAAAAGTTGTTCTTGTTGCGTTTGTAGGCTTTCTTTGTGGTATTGTAGTGTCGTTTGTTTAACGGCATTGCTACCAAGTTTTTTGCGTTCTGGGTCATTTTGGTCAATAATTCCATCAGAAAGCAAATAAAACATAGTATGTCCTTCAAAATCAAAAACTTGATTAGTAAAAGGCATTTGTTTGTATTTTCCGCCCAAATAAATTTTATCCCCTGAAATCTGATTAATTTGTTCATTTTCAATATAATACATAAAAGATTTTGCACCTGCAAAAGTGAGCCTGATATTTTTTGTATCTTGGATATTTTTCTCAAAAAAGCAGATAGAAATATCCATACCATCATTATTTTGCCCTGTTTCTTGTTTCAAGAGAATACGCAAATCCTTATCAAGAAGCGTTAAAATGGTAGCTGGGTCGTTGTATATTTGTTTTGTATTGATTATTTCGTGGAGTAATGTACTTCCCAGCAAACTCATAAAAGCACCTGGTACACCGTGACCTGTGCAATCTGCCAATACAAAGACGCACTTATTGTCGTTTATCTTAGAAAACCAATAAAAATCTCCAGAAACGACATTTTTAGGTTTATAAATAACAAAAATATCTTCAAAAAATGCTTTCAAATCTTTCATTTCAGGCAAAATAATATTTTGCATACGAGAGGCATAAGCAATACTCTTATTAAGCTGTTCTGACGTGGTTTTTAGTGTAGAATAAGTAGTTTCTAATGTGTTTTTCTGTGTTCCTAAATTCTCATTAAGTACCAAAAGTTCTTCCTGTTGTTGTTTAATAGCATTATTTTGTAGGGCGAGTAAAAGATTTGTTTTTCTTTTATTTTGATACAACACATATCCCGTTATTGCCAGTACAACCATAAGACCCAAAGCCGTAATAAATACGTTTCTAATATTTTTTTGTGCTTGTAGCTCCTTCTGATAGTTAAGTTGTGTTTGTTGTTTTTCTAGTTCCTGCTTATTTTGTTGGTAGTCAAAATCTTTTTGTAGTGCATCTTTATATTTTTTTTGATTTTGAAGACTGTCTGTTGTTGCTTTATAGAGTAAATGACTCTGATAAGCCTCTTCATAATTGCCCAAACTAGCCGCTATACGACTTTTTTCGTAAGAGGCAAGGTTAATAAGTCCAATATTATTTAGATTTTGGGCAAGTGTTACGGCACCATTGGCGTATTTGAAGGCTGTTTGAGGCTCTTTTATGGCTTGATAATATTTAGCAAAAGTAATATTGAGGTCTGTTTGTCTTTCCAAACTCTTCATTTCTAATGCTGCCTTTAAGCCTTTTTCTAGATATGGAAGTGCTTTTTCGTATTGTTTTAGAGATATTTGAGCATTGGCAATATTATTACAAGCGTATGTAAGATTAAACTGGTCGTTAGTTTCTTCTGCAAGTTGGAGGTTTGTGAGTTGATACGAAAGTGCTTTGTCATATTGTTTTTGCTGTTGATAAATCTCAGCAATATTAAAATTAGAATAAAAAATACCCTTTTTATCTTTTTCTTGTTCATTAAGTACCAAACTTTTCTTTGCGTAGGCAAGTGCTGTGGTAAGATTTCCTTGTTCTTTGTAGATATCTGCTAAATTATTGCTAGCATAAGCAATACCTTTTTTGTTATTTATTTTTTCAAACGCAGTAATGGCTTTTTGGCAATATTCTACTGCAAGTGGTGATTTTGATTGATTTTTATAAAGTGCCGCAAGGCTATTGTAAGTAAATCCAAGTCCATCTAAATCATTAGATTTTTGCAAAGCATCTAACGCAATGATAAAATACTTAATAGCTTCTATGATATTTCCTTTGGTGCGGTAATAAATCCCCATTACTCGTGCTCCTCTACCTATACCTATTTGATAATTAAGACTTTTTGACGTTTCTAATACTTCTTTTGCCCACGCAAGTGAGGAATCTGGCTGACTATAACGAGCAACATTTGCAAGTTCTGCAAGAGAGAGCAAGTACGTTGTGTCCGTTTTTGGTTTGCTCTTAATGATAGTTTTTAGGCTATCTTCTGTTTGTTTTTGGCTATAAAGAAGAGTATTAAAAAGCAAGAAAAACAGAACAAGAAAAGTTGTCTTTTGCATAATTTGATAGATTAAAAGTGGCTTTCAACAAATATAAGAAACTTTTGAGATTTTACAAATCAATACAAAAAAAGCCTTAAATTTGCCTTAAATTAAACCATAAATTTACAACTCACGAGTTTCATTCCCCCTTTGGGGGTTAGGGGGCTATTCAAAACTTACTCATTTGCTTTATATTATTCCCACTCCCATAGGAAATTTAGAAGATATTACTTTGCGTGCTTTGCGCCTTTTGAAAGAAGTAGATGCTATTTTGGCGGAAGATACTCGTACTACGGGGATTTTGCTAAAACACTACGAAATCCGCAAGCCTTTGCAAAGTTATCATATTTTCAATGAACATCATACGGTTGCAAAGATTTTGGAACGACTGAAAAATGGTGAAAATATTGCGCTGGTGTCTGATGCTGGCACTCCTTCTATTTCTGACCCTGGTTTTTTGTTGGTGCGTGCTTGTGTGGAGGCTGATATTGAGGTAAATTGTTTGCCAGGTGCGACTGCTTTCGTGCCTGCACTTGTGCAGTCGGGCTTGCCTAGTGATAGCTTTATTTTTGACGGATTTTTGCCACACAAAAAGGGTAAACAAACCCGTTTAAAGCAACTTTCAGAGGAAGAAAAAACGGTAGTTTGCTACGAATCTCCGCACCGTTTGCTGAAAACATTAGAAATGATGATACCTTATTTTGGTGCTGATAGGCGTTGTTCTGTTTCTAGAGAATTAAGTAAAATTTATCAAGAAACTAAAAATGGTACTATTGAAGAGGTTTTGGCATATTTCACCCAGAAAGGCGTAAAAGGGGAAATTGTGATAGTTATTCAAGGGAAACAGCAAGAAAAATCTTCAAAGTTAGACAAAGACATTGATATTTTGTATTAGTTCCAGCGGAACTGTATATTTATAGAAATAGCATTATGCTTGTATTTCGCTCCAGCGGAGCGCAATATTTATAAAACTAGCCCTTGC
>JAYUKY010000094.1:0-34457 GCA_043764015.1 Raineyaceae bacterium | reverse complement strand
GTAGCATAATAGAAGAAACCCCACCTAAATCCTCCCCTGCTGGCAGGACTTTAAAGACACTTTTTTAAAGTTATAAGACTTTCGCAGGAGGTCTATTGTTAATCCGTTCCGTAAGTACGACTTACGGCTATGGATATCAAATCCTTTCAGGGTTTTAATACAAATAATCAGATTTATTAATGTTATTATATAAATGCTTTTACGTTCGTGCTTATTATCTCGTATTTCTTTCCTAGCTATCAAAAAATGTAGTGTTGTCGTCATTATTGCTGATGTCGTTGTCCCTGACGACATTAAAATCATTGGTTTCGTAGTCGTTGAAAGGCGTATAATGGTTGTGGTGATAAAAACTATCTCGCATAGAAAAGTACCACAAAGCATCACTTAAAGGGTCATTTTGATAAATAATGGTATTGTTTTGATTTTCTCTTTCTAAGCGTTCTTTATTTTCTATGGCGTAACAACTCACGCATAATTGAGGCTCTTTTGGGTCTATTTCAACGCCTTGCGTGAGGTTTTGAGCAGCGTTTTCTTGCTTATCTTTGAGCTTTTGTAGATAAGTTTGGTTGTGGTTTTTGCAAATATTTTTCTGACATTTTTTGCATTGTGCTTCTGCTAAATCACCACAATTTTTAAGAACAAAAAAACCTTTTTGAATTTGACAGCGTTTCATATTGAGGTACGAGGTTTGAGGTACGAAGTACGAGGTTTAAAGTCATCAAATACAATAAAAAGTTATTTTTTATTTCGTACCTCGTACTTCTAACCTCGTACTTCCAAATTATTTTCCTATTAAAAAAACCGTTGGTTTTTTGTGCAAATCTAGCTTAATTTTCTTCCATTCTTTGATGGGTTTTGTCTGAATAAACTCGTCTTGTGCCGTAATATTGCAGGCAATGCAAAGTAATGTATTTGGCTGACAAGTTTGCAGAATAGTTTCCAAAAGATGATTATTTCTAAATGGCGTTTCCATAAAAATCTGTGTTTGCGACTGTGTATAAGCAATATTTTCTAATTGCGCTACACCTTTGGCACGTTCTTTTTTGTCAATAGGCAAATAACCAGAAAACGCAAAATTTTGCCCATTCATTCCAGATGCCATAAGTGCCATAAAAATAGCTGATGCGCCCACAAGTGGCACTACACGTATGCCTTGTGTATGCGCCCACGCTACCAAAACTGCACCAGGGTCGGCAATGCCAGGACAACCCGCTTCCGAGATAATTCCTGCGGAAAACCCACTTTTAACACGTTTTAGAGCGGTTTCTATTTCAGAAAGCTGCGTTTTTTTGTTAAATTCATAAAAATTAAGATTTTCAATGATTTTGCCTGTTTTTAGGCTACTCACAAACCTGCGTGCAGTCCGCAATTCTTCTACAAAAAAATCATCAATATTCGTTACAATCTCTTTTATCTGAGGTGTAAGTACGTTTTTCTCTGTATTTTCTGCTAAAATAGTTGGTATCAGATAAATACAAGGTATATTTTTGGTTGTATTATTATTTTCAATAATCATTGAATGATTTTTAATTTGTGTTTAACTCATAACTCATAACTCACAACTCATAACTATTTAATAATCATTATCCAAAGGCTCTTTTTTCATAAGAATAGCCAGAAAAATATAGGGAAACAAGATAGAACCCCAAGATATGAAGCCCGCAAAAATGACAATAGCCCGCAAAGCAAAAGAACTCATACCCAAATAATTAGCAATTCCGCCCAACACGCCTGAAATTTTGTTATCTGTACGAGATTTGGCAAATATTTTAGGACGAATAGAAGGAACTCTTTTTTTATAATTAGGAGTAGAAGGAGTGTTTTTCAGCCTTTTGAGGTTGATATTTTTCAAACCTCTGTTAAGTTCGCTAGAAATAAGATAAGATTTTTCGTGATTTGGGTTTATCAAAAGAGCGTTTTTAATGGTTTCTTGTGCTTTTTGATAGATTTTTTTGTCTTCATTTATTACTGCAAAATGCGTATAGCAATAAGCCAAGCCTTGCAAAACTTCCGCATTATTAGGCTTTAAAACAAGGGCATATTCAAATTCTTTGATAGCACTTTCATAATCTTCAAATTTCATAAAACCCTGCCCACGAAGCACAGCACCCTTAAAAACATCTTCTACCTTAGACAAATCAGCTTCTGTAAGCCCTAATGATAAAGCAATTTTTTGCATCTCGTCAGTAGAAACAGTTTCTTGTGTTTCTCTAATTTTTAGAGCTTGCTCAATATAAGATTTTAAATTGTTATCAGACATTTTTGTAGTATTGAATGATGATAATTGAATGTGTTTTTGAAAAGTATTTTTTGAGAAATGCACTTATTAGTGTATTTTTGTTATTCTCAAAAAAATAAGTAAGACAAATATATACAAAAAATCAGAAAAAAAACTAATAATGTTACAAAATAAAAAAATCTTACTTATCATCACAGGAAGTATTGCTGCCTATAAAACGGCAACTTTGGTGCGTTTGCTTGTCAAACAAAATGCGCAAGTAAAAGTAGTGATGAGCGAGCCTGCAACCGCTTTTATTACGCCTCTCACACTTGCGACACTTTCCAAAAACCCTGTTTTGGTTGATTTTGTGGCTGATAAGAATGGCACTTGGAACAATCACGTTGAACTTGGTTTGTGGGCTGATATTATTGTAGTTGCGCCTGCAACAGCTGGAACGCTTGCTAAATGTGCCAACGGAATTTGTGATAATTTGCCTATTGCGGTTTATCTTTCTGCAAAATGCCCTGTTTTTTTTGCGCCTGCAATGGATTTGGATATGTATAAGCACGCAAGTACATTAGAAAATCTTAGAAAACTTGCGAGTTTTGGTAATCAAATTATCCCTTCTGAAAGTGGAGAACTTGCCAGCGGACTTGTGGGAGAAGGGCGTATGGCAGAGCCTGAAAATATTATCATTTTTTTGGAGAATTTCTTTAAAAATAATTTAAAAAAGCAACAAAATTTATCTCAAAATCTCAAAGGAAAAAAAGTGCTTATTACCGCAGGACCAACTTTTGAGGCTCTAGACCCAGTCCGTTTTATTGGTAATCATTCTACAGGAAAAATGGGTTATGCCATTGCTGAAAGTCTTGCACAAAGGGGCGCACATGTAAGGCTCGTAAGCGGACCTACAAGCGTACAATTACTTGATAATCAAATAAATAAAAATAATATAGAAGTTTTCAAAGTGCAATCAGCACAAGAAATGTATGAAAAAGCTAATCAATTTTTCTTAGAAAGTGATATAATTATTCTTGCAGCTGCGGTGGCTGATTACCGCCCAAAAACAATAGAAACACAGAAAATTAAGAAAAAAACTGATGAATTTGTATTGGAAATGATAAAAACCATAGATATTGCTGCTACACTTGGCAAAATCAAACAAAAAAATCAACTAATGGTAGGTTTTGCACTAGAAACCAATGATGAAAAAGCTAACGCTAGTAAAAAACTTATCTCCAAAAACTTGGATTTTATTGTCCTAAACTCGCTCAATGATGCAGGTGCAGGCTTTGGACACGACACCAACAAAATAACTATTTTGGATAAAAATGGCATTGAAACCAATTTTGAACTCAAATCTAAAAAAGAAGTAGCAGAAGATATTGCTAATCAGATTGAAAAAATGATGATTTGAGGTATGAAGTATGAGGTGTAAGATAAATACATTGTTGCTGTAAAAGTTCCGTTGCAAATTTTGTGTAGGAACACGCCAAGGCGTGTTCCTGCGCTGGGTAATGTTCCTATTTGCAGAGATTTCGCTAGATTCAGAACACGCCGTGGCGTGTTCCTACATTGATAAATACATTTTTGCAACGGAACTTTTACAGTAACAATACATTTAGATAACGACACTGTTAATTTGTATTCAGTCCCAGCGGGACGGCATATTTATAGCAGATCAATCACGAAAAATGTATTCAGCCCTGGCGGGGCGGGATATTTGTAAGGATAGTTTCCTGCTTGTTTGCCATAAAAAGGAGCAAAACGCTCTGGTGTTGTTGTTGAGTTGTAATGGGACACTATGACTAGGTTTATGCTTTATTTTTCTACTTCTTCTTTGATTTTTTGTGAGAAATAGCATTATTTTTTTGATTATCTTCTTGATTGTCAGCACTTTTATCTAAAAATGGGTGGCGAGGTTGCCAAGTTTCTGGTTTGTCAAGATAATCTACCAAAGAGGGTGCAAGGGCATTGAAAATAATGTTGGTATGTCGCAAATAGCAATACATATCAAAGGCATCAGCACCCAGAGAACTCTTTATTTCTGTGGCAGTACGCCCATAATTGATGCTTTTTGATTTGCTCTTAATCCCAATATTTAGGATTTCGTACAAAAGACTAAGATAAATCTGGTGTGTGGCATTATAACTATGGTCAAAACCTATAAAACTCGCCTCTAATTTGTCATAATTTTCAATGGTGGTGCAAAAACCTACCAAATTATTGTTATCAAAGTAAGCTATCAGCTTAAATTTCTCTCCTAAATGTTGCTTTAAAACACTTGCATAGCTATTTTGCTGCACATAAAGATTAAAATCTGCATTTTCAGAGATTTTTGTGTAAAGTGCGTGAATTTCTTTCTCATAATACTTGATTTCAGCGAGATTAAGCTCTCTTTTGGTAAGTTCAGCCGCTTTTTTTACGGCACGTTTTGCTCTTGCACGTGCTTTTGCGTGCAGGGCAAGCAGATAATCATCAAAAGTAAGCCATTCTGGTCTGATTTGCAGAAGCATTGCAGGCTGAAAAGCAAATTGTGTGCATTTTTCAGTAACTAATGCGGTTTTTTGCTCAAAAAAATCTTTCAAAAAATACATTTTAATATCAATATCTTGTTTTTTAAGAAACTGTTTTATGCGTCCCATTGCCCAAAAAACAAGTTTATGACTTATTTCTGCGTTGATATTTTCATTAAATAAAAAACCATTTTCTCCTGTAAGGCACAAATTGCCACAAATAAGGGTATTTATCTCCAAATTGCGGGCTAAAAGTTCCTTAAATTTCTTAGAAATTTTATGAGATGCTGCTAGCGGTTTTCCGTTACGGCTTTCATCAAGATTAAATTTTTTATATTGCGTATAAATAATGCCTTCTGGTTTATTATCTTTGAGAAAAACGCCAAAAACTTGCCCTGTGTTATGTAGTGGCGTTTGCATGCAAACACGCATAAAATCTTGTTGGAGAAAAATATTGTTATTGGGTGAGATTTGTTGCCAAAAATGACTGATTTCTTCAAAATCTTGCGTAATAATTAGTTCAAAACCTAGTGTTTGTTTGTGGAATTTTTGACAAAATACAGATAATTTTTTAGGTGTTTCTGCAGGAATAATCTCCATAAAATAAGTAAGAAGTTAGATTTTTATTTTTTTAATAAGCTACACAATTATAACTATTTTATTTGTAAGAAAGTTGAATTTGTACAAATAAATATTTTTTCCACAAAAAAGCCCTTTTCAAATATTGAAAAGGGCTTTTCTATTGATTTTCAAACTTATTTCAAAACTTCTGCAAGTTTGTCTTCTAATGCTTTGCCACGAAGGTTTTTAGTAATTATTTTGCCTTCTTCATCTAGCAAAAAGGGAAGGGTCGCAAGGAGGATTTAGGTATTCTTTGTAATTAGGGACTATTTCGGACAATACTTGAAAAAATCTTTGAACAGTAGAAAGCATAATTTTAAGGAGTTGTTGAAATTGAAATTTAGTAGGTTATATTTTATTCAATACATACGTAGCAAACCACTTAGGAACATTATCTGTTTTTAATTCCATATTTGTTCCGTTGGTTATCTCTGCCAACCATATCTTGTTATCTCCAGAATTATCAAAAATATATGCTCTATCAGACAGATGAATGGCATTTATCAATAAATCAAGGCTTTTGTAGTAGCGTGTTGTTATCTTGTTATCAGACACAGAATGTCCGCCCATTTTGACCCTATAAGCCACACGTGCAATATTTATAAGAGGGCTTTCTGTGGCAACAAAATAAAGATAGGTTTTATAACCTAATTCTTTGGCAGTTTGCAACAAAGTTACTTTATCAGGAAAAGACATCACCGTTTCAAAGGAAAAAGATAGTTTTTCTTGAAGAATTCTTTTACGCAAAAAAGCAGACAAAACGGCTGCTATATAAGAATTGATAGTATTTTTATTATGATAAAATTGATTGTTTTTCAAATTAAAACTTACCAAAATGTTATTTTCTTTGAGTAAGGCTGAATTTTGAATATGCTCTGTAAGTTCTGAAGCATCAATTTTGAAAGGATATGCTGAAAAATCATAAAAGCCATTTTCTTGTATTTCCCTCTCAATTTCGTCTGCATTGACATAAATACCAACAAGTTCAGGCTTTAAATTAGCTTTAATAGTGCTTTTCCCAGAACCATTTGGACCAGCAAACATACGTAAACGAGGCTGTTCCTTACTTTTCATTTAAGTAAAATTTTTTGCCCTTTAACCACACTCACACGTGCAGGAAGTTTTCCTAATATAGATTTCGTACCATCTGAAAACAGTTTTACAATATCACCATTTTGTGCTATGACCACACCATTGCCAGAGTTAAGAGCTTCCCAAAAAGCTTGTTTGGTTGCTATCTCGGCTACTTCTGGTATATAATTCTCCAAAAAATCAATAGTTTGCTCACTATGTTTCATCTTATTTATGTTTGAATATTTTTATGAGATATTACTTAAAATACTTCTCAAAGATACCATTTTTTATGCAAAAATGGAAAATAACTTAATTATCTACAAAAAGCCCTTTTCAAATACTGAAAAGGGCTTTTTTTATATTTTCAAACTTATTTCAAAACTTCTGCAAGTTTATCTTCTAATGCTTTGCCACGAAGGTTTTTAGCAATTATTTTGCCGTCTTTATCCAGCAAAAAATTCATTGGAATACCTTTAATAGCATATAATTTGGCAACTGTACTTGTCCATTTCTTGAGGTCTGATACATTTGACCACGCTAATTTATCTTTTTCAATGGCTTTTATCCAAGCATCTTTGCTGTCGTCAAGTGACACGCCATAAACTGTAAATCCTTTGCTTTTGTATTTCTCGTAAGCTGTAACCACATTAGGGTTTTCTTGGCGACAAGGACCGCACCAAGCCGCCCAAAAATCTAGTAAAACGTACTTTCCACGAAGTGAGGAAAGAGCTATTTTTTTGCCATCTGGCGACATTTCGCTGATTTCTGGTGCAATGCCACCAACGCCCAATTTGCTAAAACTTTCGTATCTTTCATTGATTGATTTTGCAATACTTTCTTTGCCAAAAGATTTCTGAAATGGTGTATTGAGCTTTTCCATATACAAAGGCTCACTTTCTGTATCCCATCTGTAAGCTAAAAAAACAGTTGCAAAAGAGCCTAAAAAGTTTTCAAAAACATACGCATTCATTTCTTTTTTTAGAATGGGCGCTATTTTTGTCATAAATTCCTCTTGAATTTTTCCTATTTCTTCTTGATTACCAGACTGATACGCTGCTTGATACCTTGTTTCTAGTGGTTTCAGGTATTTTTGTTGTAATTCTTGTTCTTTGATGCCATAAGCAACCACTTTTTTGGTATCTTCTGAGCCTTTTATGTCCCAAGTACCTTTAGGATTATCTGCTAATTCTTTGTGAGTGAGTAGAATAACATCTTTATTTTTTGCAGGAATAAAAATATTTTGCCATTGCCCAATAATAAGCACATACAAACCAACATTTTCAGTCATTTTTATTTTCTGTGAAAACTCACCAGTTTTAGCATTTATTTTAATTGTATCAGCTCCAACTGGCTCACTATCAAGGTCTTTGAGATAAACTAAAACAGGGTTTTCTGTTGCTTGCGCCACAGGGATTTTACCAGAAAGATTAAAAAAAGTATCTTTGGAGTTTGTATTAGCATTTTCTTTGGTATTATTGCCTTTTTTTCGTGCGCAAGATTGTCCTACAAGCATAAAAGTAAGTAGGAAGATAAAAAATTGTTTCATTTTGGGAGGAATTATTTAGTTTGAATTTATTGAAATATTTTTGATGTAATTATTTTACAAAAATAGTGCAAAAATCTCTAAAACACAAAAATAAAAAGAATTATTATAACTAATGAAACTTTTGGTAAATTGCGCCTTTATTGTAACCTACATAAAATCAGGTAAAACCAATAAATAATTAACAAAAACTTAATATACCAATAAAATTGTAATTTTTCAAATATTTTATTGATAAAAATCTCGTAAAACGTGCAAAAACTCACCATAGACGAATTAAACAGGCTTTCTACTGATGAATTTCAGCAAATACAAAAACATAACTTTGTATTGGTGCTTGATAATGTACGTAGTTTGAGTAATGTTGGCTCTGTTTTTAGAACTGCAGATAGTTTTTTAGCGGAAAAAATCTACCTTTGTGGCATTACTGGCACGCCACCCAACAGAGAAATGGAAAAAACCGCTCTTGGAGCTACGCAAACCGTTGATTGGCAACATTTTGAGCATACACACGAAGCGTTGCAGGCGTTGCGCTCACAAGGTTATGTGATTGTTTGTGTGGAACAAGTGAAAAATAGTATTTTTCTGAATAATTTTGTATTTGAAAATTCAGAAGAAAAACCTAAAAAATATGCTTTTGTGTTTGGAAATGAGGTTTTTGGTGTAGCGGAAGACGTAATTGCATTGTCTGATTTTTGTATAGAAATACCACAATTTGGGAGTAAACACTCGCTTAATATTTCTGTAACAGTAGGGATTATTTGTTGGGATTTTGTACGCAAAACAACACTCAAATAAGTACGAAATACAAGGTTAGAAGTACGAATTTAAAACTTTGACTATGAAGTCATTATAAAAATCAAGCGAGAAATATTAAAACTGATATTGTATTCATTCATAATTCACAATTTACAATTACTTTTCTAATGGCTTTTCAAGGCAAATTACTGATTTTTTCTGCTCCTTCTGGCTCTGGAAAGACAACCATTGTACAGCATTTAGTTGCTAAATACGACAATTTGGGTTTTTCTGTTTCTGCTTGCACACGCCCAAAACGTGGTAGAATGGAAATAGAGGGCGTGCATTATTACTTTTTTTCTAAGGAAGAATTTGAGGAAAAAATCCATAATAATGAGTTTGTAGAATACGAACAAGTGTATCAGGGAGCATATTATGGCACTTTGAAGACAGAAATAGAACGTCTTTGGGCGCAAGGAAAACACGTTGTTTTTGATGTTGATGTAAAAGGAGGCTTAAAACTCAAAGAATATTATGAGGAACGAGCATTAGCCGTTTTTGTTAAAATTCCTTCTTTGGAGGTTTTACGCAAAAGATTAGAAGAACGTAATACCGAAAGTGATGCTAGCATAGAAACACGTATGTCTAAGGCTGAATATGAAATGTCGTTTGAAAGTCAATTTGACGTAGTTTTGGTCAATGAAATACTTGCTGATACGCTCAAAAAAGCAGAAGAAATAATAGAGGCATTTGTGAGGTAAGTACGAAATTTGAAGTACGAGGCACGAAATTTGCCGTATGAAATTTGAAAGTATGTTTTTATCCAAAAATCATTTAAAATTATTTCAAAAATGGGAACTACACACAATAAAGCTATTATTTATGACGATACTTGCCCAATGTGTAATATTTACACCAAAGCATTTGTTCAGTATGGGTTTTTGAAGTCGGAAAACCGTCTTTCTTTTACCAAAATAGACGAAAATATTGCCTCAAAACTTGATTTACACCGCAGTAAGCACGAAATTCCACTTATTGACCAAGATACTGGCGAGGTGCTTTATGGCGTGGATAGTTTGGTGTTTTTGCTTTCTCAAAAAATGCCTTGGATAGGGAAAGTTATGAAATGGCAGTTTTTGTATTTTCTGGTCAAACAATTTTATGCACTTGTGTCGTATAATAGGCGTATTATTGCGCTTTCTGCACCTAAAGTCACTACTTTTGACTGCACGCCAGATGTCAATATTCAATATAGAACTGCTTTTTTGGCTATTTCGTGGCTGTTTTCCTTCCTTGTTCTCTATAAAATAAATAGTCCAACCAATCTTAATATTCCTATTATTGCTTTAGGCGTATTTGGAGCGCATTTTTTGGTGATGGCGTTCTTAAAAAGACGTTTTGAATACTGGGGACAAATAGCAACTTTAATGTTTGTTTTCTCACTTTTGATGCTTCCAAGTCTATTTTTTGATAATTTTATCTTTCAAATAACTAATTTAAGTATTGCTTTTTTAGTTAGTTTTTGGCAATATTGGCGCAGAATGGCACTTTTAAATAAATAGTTACTGTAAACTATTCGTTGCAGTTTTTGGAGAAAACGTTTGATGGGACACCAAACCTGGGTTATAACCTTGTTTGGTGTCCCCACCAAACAAGGAAGTACTATTTTGCAACGGAACTTTTACGGCAACAACTTATTTACAATGTATTAGAGTTTATAGCTTAATAATGAACAAGTTGTGTATTAAATTATCTTTTAACCACCCCAACCCCTCCTTAGGAAGGAGGGGAGTTTTGTCCCCCTCCTTTTCAAGGAGGGGCTAGGGGTGGTTTTGATATTTATTTTGTACCAAATACTTGATCAAATAATAAAAACTCTATTACTTATTTCAATTCCAGACTGATTTTTCTCCCACGCTGAAAGCCTGTATTTGGGCGCAAAGATTGCTTTTTAACTTTCCCCATACCGCTATAAACCACCTTTAAACCCACATTTTCAAGGATTGGCAGGGCATCACGCAAAGACATTCCAGTAACGTTTGGTACAATATTTTTCTTTATATCAATTTGTGTCCAACTAATAGAATTATCTGTGTTTAGGCTTGCCTTAGACATCCCAATAGCAGCATAATTGGCATCAATATTAGGTAAAAATGACAAACCATTAAAAATAGTAGCTAAATCCTGAGCGTGTCCGTTAGGATTTTGTGGAAATTTTTGAGTAGTTGCGGAAGTCTGAAAAACCTTACTTTGTGGGTGCATTTCCAAATCTAAGGCAAAAATTTTGTCTGCAATTTTCCTAAAAGCAGGTGCAGCGGCATCTCCACCAGATTGGTTTTTGCCACGAGGATTGTCTATGACCACAATACAACTATATTTTGGATTTTCAGCAGGAAAATAACCCGCAAAAGACGTGTGATAAGACTGAATATAACGCCCAGAACGGAACTTTTGGGAGGTACTCGTTTTTCCTGCTATTTTGTACTCTTTTGAGCTAATAGCACGTGCCGTTCCACGCTCCACAACGCCCTCCAAAAGCGTACTAAGAAGCATTAGCGTACTATCTGAGCAAATTTTTTCACGCATCAAAACAGGCTCAAAGTCCTCCACAACGTCATCATCTTCCTGCACACGCCTAACTATCATTGGTTGCATCATTTTGCCCTTATTTGCCACCGCATTATAAAAAACAAGCATTTGTAACGGAGAAATACGCATTTCGTAACCTATTGACATCCAAGGAAGTGAGGTAATACTCCAAGTGGGGTCGTTGGTATTTTTGATATAAGGCTCTGCCTCACCTACGAGCTTAAAATGGAGTTTATCTTTCAAACCAAATTTCTCCAAAAGATTGATAAAACTTTGTGGATTGTCTTTATAATGCTGATTTATGAGCTTTGCAATACCAATACTAGACGACACTTCAAACATTTTCTGCACAGAAATTGTGCCGTGTCCGCCTTTTTTAGAATCTTCCAAAACAGTCCCATAAAACTTATATTTGCCGTTTCCTGTTTCTATTTCGTCATTTAGTTTTACTTTTCTATCCTCCAAAAGTGCCATCATTGAAGCCAATTTGAACACAGAACCAGGGTCAGTGCTACCTTTGTCGCCAATGGCATAGTTGTAATTTTCTGTATATGTTCCTTCTGATGTTTTGCCAAGATTAGCCATAGCCTTTATTTCGCCTGTTTTCACTTCCATAACCACCACACAACCATAATCAGCATCATTTTCTTGTAAAGTCTCTTGTAAAGCCGTATGTGCTACGTCTTGGAAATTGATGTTTAGGGTGGTATAAACATCTAATCCGTTCTCTGGAATGATATATTGAGAATTATTGACAGGCTCCCAATGTTTGCTATCTAGCCTGCGTGTGAGTGCCTGCCCATTTTTACCTGCTAAAAACTTATCAAAACTATATTCTAAGCCTACTTTTCCTTTATTGGTTTCTTCATCAATATAGCCAATAGTACGAGCAGAAATCCCTCCAAATGGCAAATAACGTGTATTATCAGCATCAAAAATAGCTCCGCCTTTGTATTTGCCTTCACGCAAAATAGGGAACTTTTCCATCATTTGCCTTTGCTGAAAATTGATATTTTTATTATAAAGAGAAACATAGCGTTTTTTAGCCTTACGAGCCTCCAAAAGCTCCTTTTTGTAATCTTCCTTAGAATTTTCTTTGAAAGTAGTAGATAGCAAAAACGCCAAAGAGTCAATTCCCTTATTAAAAACATCTTCATCTGGCGCAGTTGGGTCAATAGCGACCTTATAAAAAGGTAAAGACGTAGCAAGAAGATTATTATTATCATCTAAAATATTGCCTCGTTGTGCTTTCAAAATACGAAATTTGACATCTCGTTTTTCTGCTTTTTTGACCCATTTTTCACCCTGCGCAAACTGAATATAAGCAATTTTGCTCACAATCAAAAGTGCCACAAATGCCATTCCTAAGAACGCAATGCGCACACGCAAGAGAATTGACTGTTTTATGTTCATTTATTTTTATAGATATTAAGAGACTACATTAACCATTCTTTTGGAAATCCCTCCATTCTGTAGGCAATATTATATGGTTTTTGCAAGTAGGGAATTAAATCACTTGCTTTTTTTGACCAAGGCATATGTTTAATGCCCCAAATACCCATAAATTTTTCATCATTGTATTCATTTTCTATCAATTCTGGTGCAAATGTTATATCAAAAAAAACAGCTATATCTTCTTCATTATTGGCAATAATATTAGAATTTTCACCACCTAATAAACATACTAATTTTATATCTGTTGCTCCAAAAACAAACAATTTTTTGATGAATAAATAAAAACTCACAAAAAATAAATAATCTCCATTATGTGGAAAACCACCATCTCCTATATGTAAACTTTCTTTATTCTGTTCTCCTATATATGTAGAATCATCTTCAGTTATTTTATCAAAACCAAAATGAATATTATTTATTTTTTGTATATTTTTGCTTATATTAGTATATTGAAAACTCTGTTTTTTAGTTTTAATTTTTCTCCTTGTATAAAGTTTTATATCTGCAATAAATTCTTCCATTATCATAGGGTGTTTTTCTAATATATCTATTGCATTTATAGGATTTATAGTGTATGCTCTTCCTTTTCTAAATTTATCTTGATTTCCCATTATGTTATGCTTTAATTTTGAGGTTCTACTAACATTTATACGGAAACCTTATTTTGTAAATTGTTATTTTGTATTCAGCCCCAGCGGGGCGAGATATTTATAGCAATGAATATGCAGCCCCGCTGGGGCTGAACGCATTTTTCGTATTTTGTTTTTCTATAAATATGCCGTCCCGCTGGGACTTTAAAAACTTGTCCGTATAAATCTTAGTAGAACCAATTTTGATTATCCAATACTTAGAAAGAGGTACGAAATAAGAAGTACGAGGTACGAATATAAAATATTGATTATTAAGTTATTATAAAAACAATATGATGAAGTTATTTAATTCTCATTCCTTAATCAAAAACAAAGGTAGCATTTTTTTTAGTATAAAAGATAAATTGTATATTTGTGTAAATTAAATCTTTACCAAAAATAAATGACAATCAACGAAATACAAGACGAAATTATTAGTGATTTTGAGCTTTTTGACTCTTGGGACGACAAATATTCCTACATCATAGAACTGGGCAAAACTATGCCAAAACTAGCTGAAAGCCACAAAACAGAGCAAAATATTGTGCGTGGTTGTCAGTCGCTTGTGTGGCTACACGCCTATACACAAGAAAATAAGCTCATTTTTGAGGGAGATAGTGATGCTATTATTGTGAAAGGTTTGGTTAGTCTGCTTATAAAAGTGCTTTCTGGGCATCAAGCGCAAGAAATAATGAACTCTCCTTTGTACTTTTTGGAAAAAATAGGACTTTCTCAACATCTTTCTATGACACGAGCCAACGGACTAGCCTCTATGGTGCTTTTGATGCAAAAATATGCCAAAGAGTTTTGAATTATGAATTATAAGTTGTGAGTTATGAATGAATACAAAATATTGATAATCAATTTATTGTATTTTTCATAATTCGTAATTGACAACTATCTTGTTCCAAAAATGGCACTTCCAACACGTACCATAGTTGAGCCTTCTTGTATAGCAAGCGCATAATCTCCACTCATTCCCATAGAAAGCACTTTTAGGGCGTATTTTTGCTGATATTTGTCAAAAAGTGCTTTGAGGGTTTGGAATTCTTGTTTTATTTGGGTTTGGTCGTCTGTAAAACTTGCCATTCCCATAAAACCTATAATAGAAATATTTTTAAGCAATTGATTATCAGCTTGATTGTCAATAATTTGTAAAATTTCTTCTAATTCAATTTCAGAAAGTCCAAATTTGGTTTCTTCTTTTGCAATAAAAATTTGAAGAAGACAATTTTGGATTTTATTATTTTTTTTAGCTTCATTATCAATGACTTGCAAAAGTTTTAGGCTATCAACAGAATGAATAAGATACACGAAAGGCACAATAGTTTTAGCTTTATTGCTTTGCAAATGCCCAATCATGTGCCAATTAATGTCTTTTGGCAAAGTTTCGTATTTTAGTAGCATCTCTTGTGGCTTATTTTCTCCAAAATGACGACAACCAGCCTCATAAACCTGCTCCAAATCCTCCATAGGCTTTGTTTTGCTCACTGCGACAAGCGTTACAGGTGCAGGAATATTTTTTTGAAGGTTTTGATAATTTTCTTTTAAAGACATTTTTTTAGTTGTTTTTTAGTTTTTTTAATTTAGATAATTTTCTTAACTTGTGGTTGATTTAGGCGTTAAAATTAATGCAAATTTACACTAAAAATAGCGTTTTTGCACAAACTTCATAAAATAATTATCAACTAATTTATCACCAATAGAATGAAAAAAAATACTTTTATTATTGTCGTAATTCTTGGATTGTTTTCTGACACGGCACTAGGACAAAAACTTTTCATACGTGTAGGCGCAGGTTATGCGTTTCCTGCTGGCTCGCAACGCATAGGAACTAGCCAAAAAGACCCCAACATAAATACGAATGTAAGTGGTTCTTATGGTGCAGGGTTCAATGGCGAAATTGGGATTGGTTATAATGCGTATCAAAATATTGCCGTAGGGCTTGATATTTCGTATTTGGTAGGGCAAAAAATATCAATTTTAGATGACAGAGGTAATGATAAATTCAAACTACAAACTTATGGGCAAATGCTTGCTTTTACGCCCAATCTTGTGTTATCTGTGCCTTTGGGCAAGGTGAAGGCTTATGCAAAAACAGGGCTGTTAGTAGCGTTGCCATCTACAATAACCTCAGTTGTAGGTACGGCAGGTGCTATTTTTGAAGATGAAACAAAAAGATTAGCTGTTTTGACACTTGGTTTGAAAGGTGCTTTGGGCGTTAATTATACTGTAAATCCTAGAATAGGGCTTTTTTTAGAAATAGCTTACATTTCTATGACTTTCCGCCCTCAAAGAGAAATAACGCTAAAATACACAGAAAATGGGGTGGATAGATTACCTAATCTTACCATAAAAGCAAGAGAAAAAGAATTTGTAAACGAAATAGACAGAGATGCCGCTCCATCAAGTCCAAACACGCTACCAGAGAAATTACTTCAGCCAGTTTTGCCTTTTAGTAGTATTGGGCTTAATTTTGGTGTAGTTATTTCCTTGAAATAAGCAATCAAATCAAATAAAAAAATACATAAAAAATACATAAAAATGACCATAAAATGACCATAAAATGACCATAGAAGAAGCACAAAAAACGGTAGACGACTGGATAAATTCCGTTGGAATACGCTACTACAACGAACTCACAAATACTGCTATTTTGATGGAAGAAGTGGGAGAAGTAGCACGAATAATGGCTCGTGTGTACGGTGAACAGTCTTTTAAGAAAACTGACGAAGCTCCAAACCTCGCTGATGAAATGGCTGATGTGCTTTTTGTGCTGATTTGTCTTGCCAACCAAACAGGCATCAATCTAACTGATGCACTCAAAAAAAATCTTGACAAAAAGACTAATAGAGATGCAGAAAGGCATAAAAACAACCCAAAGTTGCAAAATAATAAAGAAAATTAACTGAAAAATCTAATCTCAAAAAATGTATTCAAATCATACATCATATATCATACATCATATATCAGCATATACATTGCGTGGGCGTATTTTGGTAATGATTTTGCGGATTTTGTATTGGTTTGTATCAATTTTCTATGGCAAAAAATGGCAAAAACCACCCTTAGATTTTGAAGAAAATCCTGCTTTTTATACCTTCAAAGATGTTGTTTTTTTGGGATATAAATACTATTTCTGTCCTCCTAGTGAGTTTTCAAAAGAAATAATTAGCCATTTCAAAAACCAACAATTAGATTTTTCTCCTCCTGCTAATTTTACTGCTCAAACGCAAATAACAATCTCTGCTGGGGGTGATTTGATGCCTTATGAATGGATACAGAAAAAATATACAAAGCATCTTTGGGACGAAATAGGTACGTTTTTCTTTGATAACGATATTGTTTTTGCCAACTTAGAAACGCCAATAAATCTGGCACATCCTCCCTCGTATGTGCCGGAAGTGATGCTTAGTGATATGTTGTTTAATGCTGATGAAGAGATGTTTGATATTTTTAATGGAATAACCACCCCCAGTCCCTCCTTCAAAGGAGGGGAGCTAATTGCAACCAGCCCTTCCTCCTTCAAAGGAGGGGAATTTATAACCCCCCTCCTTCCAAAGGAGGGGTTGGGGGTGGTTTTCAAAGGTTTTGACGTACTTTCTACAGCTAATAACCATAGTTTGGATATGGGAGAAGAAGGCGTACTTTCCACTATTGATTTTTTAGAAAATAAGCAGATAAAACACACGGGAACATCAAAAAACAAAGAAAACAAACAAAATTTTCCTATCATTGAGCGCAAAGGTATTAAAGTTGCTTTTATTGCTTATACCTACTCAATGAACAAATTTCAAGACATCAAAAACAAAGAATATCTCGTTAATCATATCAGAGTAAACCACGCCCAATGCACAGAAACAGATATTTTGCCTATTATTGAAGATGTTGCACTCGCTTATATTCGTGGTGCAGATTTGGTTATTCTCTCTCTACACACAGGAAACGCCTATCAAGCCCTGCCTTCTGCGCATACAATCAAAATTTATCATCAAATCTTTGAAAAAACGGGTGTAGATATTATTTTGGGCAGTCACCCGCACAATCCGCAACCAATGGAACAATATAATTTCTTTTGTCCTATCAAAAAAATCAATAAAAAAGGCTTTTGTATCTATTCTTTGGCTGATTTTGTGGCTTATGATATTTTTGTTTGGGATAGATTGATACCACTTTTACAACTTACAATCCAAAAAGGAACGCTCACAAGCACCATAAACGGTATTTTAATAACAATTCCACACACGCAACTTACCAATGTACTTCTAAAACCTATTTATAATTGGGGAACAAAAAATGTAAAGAAAGATACAAATATAGTTGGTAGAGAAATGCGTTTTCTTGACCTAAAACAAACGCTACAACTTGTCCAAAACAATCAAAAACCTGCTTTTATGACTGATAAATGCGTGCAAGAGCTTTATTTATTAAATGATTTTTATGAGAAATATCTGCACTTGGATTAGGTTTTGAGATGTTTTTAAAATGTTTATGTAGTTTTTGGCTAATAATTGACTAAATTTGCACTTTAATTTATAAAAATAAATCCAAGTGATAATCAAATGAATAACGAAATCAACCAACAAGAGGAAGAAGATGAAGAAATATCTCTCTTTGAACATCATAGAATAGTCATAGATAACGGACAAGAAGCCCTTAGAATAGATAAATTTTTGATGGATAGAATAGCAAACGTAACAAGAAACCGTTTGCAAAATGCCATAGATAGTGAGTTTATACGTGTCAATGATAAGCCTATCAAAGCTAATTATAAGGTGCGTCCTGCTGATGTTATTACTATCTTAATGCCAGAGCCACCTCGTGAAGACTTAGTTTTACCTGAAAATATCCCTTTAAACATTGTATATGAAGATAACAGCTTGCTAATTGTTAATAAAGAAGCAGGTATGGTCGTGCATCCAGCACATAGTAATTGGAGTGGAACACTCGTAAACGCTTTAGCATATCATTTGCAAAATCTTCCTACTTCTCAAAACGGAACAGGTCGTCCTGGACTTGTGCATAGAATTGATAAAGATACGTCTGGGCTACTTGTAATAGCTAAAACAGAAACCGCAATGTCCAATTTGGGCAAACAATTTTATGACCACAGCATTGAAAGAACGTATTATGCGCTTGTTTGGGGAGAAGTGAAGGAAGATGTGGGGCGTATAGAAAACTATTTGGGGCGTAGTATGAAAGATAGGCGCATTGTGGAGGTTTATGAAGATGAAACGCAAGGCAAAAAAGCTATTACACATTATGAAGTTTTGAAACGTATGCGTTATGTAACGCTTATAAAGTGTAATTTGGAAACTGGAAGAACGCATCAAATCAGGGCGCATATGAAACATTTGGGACACCCTTTGTTTAATGATGCTATGTATGGCGGAGATAAAGTTTTGAAAGGCACAAACTTTACAAAATACAAACAATTTGTAGAAAATTGTTTTAAAATGATGCCACGCCAAGCACTTCACGCAAAAAGTTTGGGTTTTGTTCATCCAGATACAGATAAAACTATCTTTTTTGAGGCTGATTTGCCCACAGATTTTGCGGCAGTCTTAGATAAATGGGAGAAATATGTAGTTGAATAATCAAAAAAGCCTTTCCATAGTTTGGAAAGGCTTTTTGTTTGTTGAACTTCCCAAAGTTAAAAAACTTTTAGAAGATACATCATAAAAAGAAACTTAATTTTCTGCCAATATTTTCATTCCAAAATATTTGCCTCTTGCTTGCTTATTTATAAGAAATTGATTAACTAAATACAATTACTTGATTACCAATGATTTGCATTTAATTCGTATTTCGTATCTCAAACTTCGTACTTACCTGATAATTGTTTGTTCTCTATCTGGTCCAACAGAAATAAGTTTGATAGGTGTTTGCAAGTTTTTCTCTAAGAAATCAATATAATCCGCAAATTCTGTGGGAATTTCATTGATATTTTTGAGTGCTGTAAGTGGTGTATTCCAACCTTTGAAGGTTTTGTAAACTGGAATAATAGTTGTATTTTGAAGACTATGAGGCATTTTTTCTGTTATTGTGCCATCTTCTAACTGATAATTCGTACAAACTTTTATCTCTTCAAAATCATCAAGAACGTCTGCTTTCATCATAAAAAGTTGCGTTACGCCATTAAGCATAATAGCGTATTTTAGGGCAGGTAAATCCAGCCAACCACAACGCCTTTGTCTTCCTGTTGTTGCGCCTACTTCTCTACCAATAGTGCGTATTTTCTCACCTGTAGCATCTTCTAATTCTGTTGGAAACGCTCCTGAGCCTACACGAGTGCAATATGCCTTAAAAATTCCAAAAACATCTTTAATTTTGTTTGGTGCAATTCCTAAACCAGTACAAGCACCTGCAGCAGTTGTGCTAGAACTTGTAACGAATGGATACGAGCCAAAATCAATATCTAATAAAGTGCCTTGTGCGCCTTCTGCAAGAATATTTTTGCCTTCCGTGAGCGCATCATTGAGCATATATTCACTATCCACCAAATTAAAAGTTTTCAAAAAATCAATAGCTTGCCAAAATTCCACCTCTAATGCTACTAAATCATAGTTTTTAGTATAATCATACGCCAAAAAACTTATCATTGAAAGGTGTTTTTGTTTAAGATTTTCGTACTTTTCAGAAAAATCTTTTTCCAAAATATCTGCCACACGCAAACCGTTGCGGGCTATTTTGTCTGTATAAGTCGGAGAAATTCCTTTGAGTGTTGAGCCTACTTTATCTTTTCCTTTTGCGTTTTCTTGTGCTGCATCTAAAAGGCGGTGTGTAGGCAAAATGAGTTGTGCTTTTTTAGAGATAAACAAGTTTTGAGAGAAATTGATGTTATATTTTTGTAGATTTTCAATTTCTTTTTTAAAGATAATGGCATCTAAAACAACGCCATTCCCTATGATATTTTGCACATCATTTCTGAAAATCCCAGAAGGAATTTGATGTAAAACGTGTTTATTTCCTTCAAATTCTAGTGTATGCCCAGCATTTGGTCCGCCTTGAAAACGGGCAACTACTTGATAATGATTAGCTAAAAAATCAACAACTTTACCTTTTCCTTCATCTCCCCATTGCAAGCCTAATAAAACATCAATATTTTTCATTTTGTTATTTAATTTTAGTGATTTTTAGAATTTCTTTAATATTGATTTAGATAACGACATTGATAATTTGCATTACAGTCCAGCGGACTGATATACTTATAGAAAATAGTCAAAAATGTATTTCGCTCCAGAGGAGCGCAATATTTATAAAACTAGCACTTGCTAGTACCGCTCCGCTGGAGCGAAACACAAACACAATGATATTTCTATAAATATACAGTTCCGCTGGAACTAATACAAAATGTCAATGTCTTTGTCTAATTCTAATTAAAAAATCAGTATTCTTTCTCAAATTAAAAGAAAAAATACTGACAAAAATTACATTAAAATTTCGTACTTCGTACCTCAAACCTCGTACCTCAAACTTACCCTAGTGCTTCTGCGCCGCCTACAATTTCCAAAATTTCTTTTGTAATTGCTGCTTGACGACTGCGGTTGTAAGTAAGTTTTAGTTGTTTTAGGAGTTCTCCTGCGTTTTCTGTGGCTTTATCCATTGCGCTCATACGTGCGCCTTGCTCTGATGCGTTAGACTCTAAAACTGCCTTAAACATACGGATTTTGAGAGATTTTGGCAAAAGTTCTAACATTATTTCTGCTGGTGAAGGCTCAAGTACATAATCAATAGCTGCAGTTGCATCATCTTTTTTAGCAAGTTTTTCAGTTGCTTTAGCTTTTGCGTCTATTTTTGGTGCATTTTTATCTTCAATAATTGGTAAAAGTTGGTCTTTGCAAAGAATTTGTGTTGCTACGTTCTTAAACTCGTTGTAAACAAGTTCTACTTTGTCATATTGTTTTTCTGCAAAAGCATTCATAACAAACTCTGCAGCCTCTTTTACTGCACCAAAACTTAAACGAGTAAAAATAGTAGAAAATTCTTCTCCAACCATTGGAAACTTACGTTTTTGGAAATATTCCAAGCCTTTTTTACCAATAGCAAGCAAATGAACATTGCCTTTTGCGTGTTGTGGGGCATATTCGTTAGCAACAAGATTAAGGATATATTTCGTAACAGACGAGTTGAAACCACCACAAAGTCCTCTATCTGAAGTAGTTATAACAAGTAAAATTTTCTCTGGATTACGTTTTTCTAGGTAAGGACTTGTTACTTCTCCTGCATTTTCAGAAAGATTGCCCAAAATATCATTCAAAGACTTAGCATAAGGGCGCATTTGTGTAATAGCATCTTGCGCTCTGCGTAATTTGGCAGCCGCAACCATTTTCATTGCTTTGGTGATTTGTTGCGTAGAAGCCACCGAGGTTATTCTATTGCGTATTTCTTTTAATGAAGCCATAAATTTGAGTTATGAGTTATGAATTATGAGTTATGAGTTATGAATGAGTACAAGCCGTTGCAGTCATTCAAAAACCTACTTACTCTTCAAAATGTCGTTAAAATATTGTTTAGATATTTATTTTGTCGCAAATGTAGCAATTTTTTCACAAAAAAACAGACAAAATAAAAATATATTTTGCCTGTTTTTATTAAATATTTTATCAAATCTGTGAAGGAATTGTATTTTCTGTGGTTGAAGATTGATGATTAGTAGTTGAACGGCTATTTTTTACAAAAATATTCCGCCCATATTCATACATAGGAACACGTATTATTTTATTTGATTCCACCAAATCAAGCATACCATAGCCCTTATTTGTGTATGCACCAAGCCCAAAGTTAAGGACAAACTCCTGTACTTCTGCATCAGCAAAAAGTGTAAAAGGCAGTGTGTAACCACGAATTTCGTAGTTTAAATTATCTTCATAGACGTTATAAATACGTGCAAATTTTTTGTCTGTTGCTTTTATTTTGTTTAGATAATCAATATCTGGTGCAAACTGAAACTTAAAAAAGTTAGTAATTTTTTCAGCCGTATATAAGCCTGATTTTTCCATACGTTGCATAGTGCTTTCGTACAAAAAATCTGAAAATGTATCTTCTGTTGGCGAAATAAATCTTTTAGAAAAACTATCTTCTAACTTGCTCGTAAGCAATACAATAGGAGAAATACATAAATATTTTGTGGCAGTTTCCATTGACGGAAATTCTTCTTTTTCCACAGATTCTGGCACAAGTTCTAGTTCTCCAATTTGCACAGAAGGCATTTTGAAAATTTCATCTAATAAAAATTGTATAAAAGCATCATTATAAGAAGAAAAAACAATGGTAATTCTAGAAGAGTAAAAGTGTAAACCCTTCTTACTGATGCGTGTTTGACCCTTCAAGCCAGAAAAATTATAATCAAGATTCTCTTCAAAATCATTTTTCTCTTTCTTTAAAATATTCAAAACTAACTCATCAACCAAATATTGATGGTGAAACGGCACCATTGCGCCCTTATTTATCAAAGAAAAAATTATTCGTACTCGCATTTAGATAGAAAAAGTTTAAAAAAGTTAAAAACAGCTGAAAAAATATGCACCTCATAACACATGCCTTTCTAACTAAAAGTTTGTTTGTTTGTTTGAAAAGTAAAATAAAAAAGAATTATGCCAAGTAGTTTATTTTATTACATAAATTACTGGTTATCAGTATTTTAGTATAATAAAATTCCAATAAAAAAGTTGTTTTATTTTTTCCCTAAAAATAAAACATTTCACAAAAATTTGTTATAATCACTAAAATTTCGTTTTTTTAGTTTTTTATATTTTGTGTTCACTCACAACTCACAACTCACAACTCACAACTCACTTGAATATCTCTGACCTTTTTAGAAGAAAATCTATTGCGCAAATTCAAAAAGACGTAACAGATGGTACAGGCGACCACGCACAAAGCCTAGAAAAAAACCTCCAATTTAGAGATTTGCTTGCAATGGGCATAGCCGCTGTTGTAGGTGCAGGAATTTTTGGCACAATTGGCGAGGCAAGCTATAATGGAGGTCCTGCTGTTGTTTTTTTATTTATTTTTACGGCTTTTGCCTGCATTTTTTCAGCTTTTTGTTATGCAGAATTTGCCTCTACCATTCCTGTAAGCGGAAGTGCTTATACGTATGCCTACACTACTTTTGGTGAGCTTGTAGCTTGGATTATTGGCTGGGCATTGGTGATGGAATATGCCATTGGCAACATAGCCATAGCCATTTCTTGGTCTGATTATGTTACAGGATTTTTGCGGGGCGTGAATATACATTTGCCTGCAAATCTCACAATGGATTATCTTACAGCATCAGAAGGCTATGCAGAAGTTCAAAAATTCCTCACAGAAGGCAAAGCAGCAGGTAAAACTATCAAAGACTTATCAGCAAGACAACAAGAATTTCACCTTGCGTGGACGAACGCCACAGAGGTTTTTGGAACTAAAATCATTGTTGATATTCCTGCTTTCATTATTGTTGTTCTGATTACAATGCTTGTTTATGTGGGAATAAAAGAATCTAAAAATGTTAGTAACTTTTTGGTTATCTTAAAGTTAGCGGTCATTTTATTATTTATTGTAGTGGGAATTTTTTATGTAAATCCTACTAATTGGAGTCCGTTTGCGCCCAACGGCATAAAAGGCGTTTTGAGTGGTGTGGGTGCAGTTTTCTTTGCTTATATTGGTTTTGACGCTATTTCTACGACTGCGGAAGAATGCAAAAATCCGCAAAAAGATTTACCAAAAGCTATGATGTGGGTCGTGATTTTGTGTACTATTTTGTATGTGGCTATTGCACTTGTGCTTACAGGAATGGTTTCTTACAAATTGCTTGCTGTTGGTGACCCTTTGGCGTTTGTTTTTGAGCAAGTGAATGTAAATAATTCTAAGTTTTTGGATATTATAGGCGGAATTATTGCTGTAAGTGTTATTTTTGCTATGACAAGTGTTATTTTGGTCTTTCAATTAGGGCAACCTCGCATTTGGATGGCTATGAGTCGTGACGGACTTTTACCCAAAATCTTTGCTCGTATTCACCCAAAATACCTTACGCCTTCATTTTCTACCATTGTTACAGGCGTTTTGGTGGCAGTTCCTAGCCTTTTCCTCAACCTAAAACAAGTTACAGAACTTACAAGTATTGGTACTTTATTTGCCTTTGCGGTGGTTTGTGGCGGTGTTTTGCTGATGAACCAGAATAAAAATCATACCGCAGGACGTTTTAGAGTGCCTTATTATAATGGCGCTTACTTTGTGCCTGCGTTGCTAGTTATTGTAACTATTATTTTTTATTTTGCTGGTGAAAGTGGAAAAGCAGCAAATGAACCTAATATGTTAGTAAATTTCTTTGCTTACAATCCTACAAATGAGGCTAAAAATTTCTTTCAAATTATTTTCACAGAAGGCAAAACTAAAACTTTTTGGGATATTCGTTTCTTAATGTTTACAACTGTTTTGCTGATAATGTTGTATCTTTCCATCAAAAAACAACTTTCTGCTATTCCTGTCGTTGGTCTTTTGGTAAATGTTTATTTGATGTCTGAAATCAAACAAGAAAACTGGAAATGGTTTTTGGGCGCAATGGCATTTGGTTTGGTTATTTATTTCTTATACGGATTTAGAAAGAGTAAATTGAACACAAAATAATTGTTTGGTGTTGTGTGAGTGTATTTGTAAGCATGTCGTTATAAGCGTATTTGTAGATACGTCACCGTAGTGCGTATCCACGTAGAGCAATACAAAAGTGAACAAAATATAATATTTATTTGGCGTAAATACATTGTTTGACGTGAATACGCACTGTGGTGCGTATCTACAAAGTAAATTTTACACAATTCACAATTCAAAAATATGCAAATTTCATCAATTTTTAAATTATTCAAGCGTGGCACACAACACGGTATCAGTTTTCTTAACGGTGCTGTTGGGGATAGCCTCAAAAACACTCCCTTAGAGATTTCTATGGGGTTTTATGAGGAAAGTAAACGCCTTGTTTTGGATAAAAATTTGCCTAATAATTATTTTGAAAATCATCAAAGAAATCATCAAGATAACAACCCTAAAAAGACATTTCATCCTAAAATTTGCCTACTTATTCACGGACTTGTGAATAACGAGCATATTTGGAATTTTTCTGATAATACAGGCAACTACGGCAGGTTTTTAGAAAAAGATTTGAATTATACGCCTTTTTATGTACGTTATAATACGGGTTTTCATATCTCTGATAATGGCAAAGAGTTTTCAGGACTTATACAGTCTTTGTGTGATAATTATCCTATTGAAATTTCTGAAATAACTATCATAGCGCATAGTATGGGCGGTTTAGTAACGCATAGTGCGTGTCATTATGCCCTTACAAATACTGATAACACTAATAAAATTGCTAGTTGGACTGAAAAGGTAAAAAATATTTTCTTGCTAGGAACGCCACATTTGGGGTCTTTTTTAGAAAAATTTGCTAATGTAACTACTTCTATTTTGGCAAAAGTACCTAATTGGCAAACACGTCTAGTAGGGAAAGTGCTTAATTGGCGCAGTGAAGGTATTAAAGACTTGCGTTTTGGTTATTTGAGTGAGGAAAATTGGAAAGACCAAAACACAGATGAATTTTTATCAAATCATAGAGTGGAAATAAAAGCCCTTGCTAATGCACATTATCACGTCATTTCTGGGTTGTTGGGCAAAGATGAAAAAAGCTGGCTTACGGTACTTTTTGGGGATATTCTCGTTCACGAAAAAAGTGCCTTTGCAGATAACGAAAAAACACCTTTCAACATCAAAAACCACCATACTTTCCCAAGCACCAACCATTTTGCGCTCACTTCTTCCCAAAAAGTATATGACAAAATAGCTGAATGGCTTGCCTAAGTACGAGGTACGAGGTATGAAGTACGAAGTACGAGGAAAGAGTACATTTTTCTTAGCCATTGCTAGAGAGCCATTGCTTGTGTTTTCACAAGCAATATAGATGTTGTTTGTGAAGACACAAACAACGGCTTTTACAAAGTAAAAAAGCCCTGCAAACTATTTGCAGGGCTTTTTTTATTAGGTTAAATTCGTACTTCGTACCTCAAACCTCGTACTTAAAAAACTATTTTCCTTTTGCGTAAAGTTCCGCTACTTTGTTCCAATTAATTACATTGAAAAAAGAGGCAACATAATCAACTCTTTTATTTTGATATTTGAGGTAATAAGCGTGTTCCCACACATCAAGTGCCAAAATAGGCGTACCACATTTTGCACCATCAATTTCCATTAGTGGATTATCTTGGTTTGCAGTAGAGCAAACCGCTAATTCTCCACCTTGTTTTACGCAAAGCCAAGCCCAACCAGAGCCAAAACGAGTAGTTGCTGCTTTACTAAATTCTTCTTTGAAATGGTCAAAAGAGCCAAAAGCCTTGTCAATAGCCGCAGCAACCTCGCCTGTAGGTATTCCACCACCGTTTGGAGTCATTATTTCCCAGAAAAAGGTGTGATTAAAATGCCCACCACCATTATTTCTTACTGCAACAGGAAATTTTACAATATTTTTACAAATATCTTCAATGCTATCATTTTCAGCCTCTGTTCCTGCAAGCGCAGCATTGAGATTGGTAATATAAGCAACGTGATGCTTATTAAAATGAATGTTCATTGTTTGTGCATCAATGTTAGGTTCTAACGCATTTTCAGCGTAGGGAAGCGGTTTTTGAGTAAACGCCATAAAATTTTGTGTTTAGTTTATGTTAAAAGTTTATTTTTAAGTTATCTATTCATCTATTTTTGAACAGAAAAGAATACATTTTAGTTTCGTTTTGCGGGTGGATTTGAGAAAATATTTTCACCAGAATTTCATTGAAATAAAATACAATAAATTCATTATCAACATTTTGTGTTTACTTCGTACCTCGTACTTCATACCTCCCACTTATTTACTCTCTTAGTTCTTTAAAGAATTTTTTAAGAATAGCCTCGCAATCTTCTTTCAAAATATTAGTAATAATTTTTGTTTTTGGGTGCAAAATATTTTCTTTCAGACGAGCAAAACCTCTCCTTTCATCTGTTGCGCCATATATGAGCGTGCCTAGTTGTGACCACGCAAGCGCACCTGCGCACATAATGCAAGGCTCAAGCGTTACATATAGGCGGGCTTGCGTGAGGTATTTTGCACCCAAAAAGCCAGCTGCTGCCGTTATAGCCATTATTTCTGCGTGTGCGCTGATATCTGTGAGGCGTTCTGTTTGGTTGTATGCTTTTGCAATAATGGTATTTTCTATGACTACTACTGCTCCAACAGGTATTTCACCCTCTAAAAAAGCATTTTGGGCTTCTTTTAAGGCTATTTCCATAAAATATTCGTCTGAGAATTTTATTTTGTTTTCCAATTTTTTTAATAAATATTTTATCAAAATTACTAAAAAAAGGCACTTTATAAAAACAAATTGTGTTAAATTATTTACAAACTAAAAAATAAGCATAAAAAGTAAGATTTTTCTTTGTCTTCATCTAAATTTTAATTACTTTTGCGTAAGGGGTGCTAATTAAGATTAGAAAAGTAACTATAAAATAACTTTTTAAGCTCAAAAAATCTAAACTAAGATTTATAACTAAATAGAATTATGTCTGAAGAAAAGAAATACAAAACCATAATGTTGATTGATGATAACGAAATTGACAACCTTATCAACCAGAAAATTGTGGAAGCATCTAACATTTGTGAAAATATTTTTTCACATACAGGCGGCAAGAGTGCCATAGAATTTCTGAAAAATATGGAAAAAATAGCATCTGCTATAGAAGCACTTCCAGAAGTAATTTTCTTGGATATTGATATGCCACTTATGGACGGATTTCAGTTTTTAGATGAATTTGAAGCTCTTACAGATTCAACCAAAGCACATTGTAAAATTGTAATGCTTACTTCTTCTATCAATCCACAAGATATGAACAAATCTCAAAAATATCCATTTGTAAAAAAATATATCAACAAACCACTCACACAAGACAACCTTAGAAAATTAGAATTATAAGGTTTTAAGTAAGATTTTAAGTAAGTCAGTGATTAGTTGATGTTTAGATATGACTAAAATAATACATAATAAAATTATTATCAGTATATTGTATTCATAATTCACAATTAAAAATTCACAATTATTTAGAAATCCATCAAACTAAACTATAAAAGTATATGAAAAAATATCTAAAAAATGCTATTTTGACTGCTATTTTTGGTTTTGTAGCCACTTTTGCTACACACTCTGCTATAGCGCAGGGAGAAATCAAATTTGAAAAAGAAAGCCACAACTTTAATGTTATCAATGAAGGCGTGCAAGCAAAATATGATTTTGTGTTCTTAAATACTGGTAATCAGCCTGTTATCATACAAAGCGTAAACGCTTCTTGCGGTTGTACAACACCTTTCTACACGAAAGAGCCAATAATGCCCAACAAAAAAGGGCTAATTTCTGCATCTTTTGATAGCAATGGTCGTCCTGGTGTATTTAACAAATCTGTAACAGTCGTCAGTAATGCAAAAAATGGTAGTATTACTTTGACTATTCAAGGTGAAGTGAAAGGCAAAACACAAGAACAAATAGATGCCTCAAAAATTATTTTGACTTTAGACAAGCAAAGCCACGACTTTGGAAACATACAAGCTGGGCAAACAGTAGCACAAAAGTTTACTGTAAAAAATACTGGGAAAGCTGATTTGACTATTTCATCTGTGCAATCTGACTGCCGTTGTGTAACGCATACCATTTCAAAAAATACAATCAAAGCAGGTGAAGCTGCTACTTTGGAACTTCGTTATACGCCAACAGGAACGAAACAAGTAAAAAATAATATTAATATTTTTTCTAATGATAACATTACTGGCGTGATGCAAATCTCACTTACTGCCAATATTGGTGGCGTGAGTATTATGAAAGAAAAAAGCGCACAAGCTAATCCCTTTGGATTCTAATAGCTTAAAATTTATATAAAAAAGCCTTTCTAATATTTTAGAAAGGCTTTTTTATGGGGAAGTTTGTTGTTTGTGAAGACACAAACAATAGCTAAATAATCAGATTTTATATTCGTACCTCGTACTTTTTCTTTCGTACTTCTTCCCTATTCTTCTGGTACATGTAATTCTTGATATGTTCCTTTTTTCTTTTTAAAGCTCAAAAGAAAAGAAATTTGTAAGAAATTTTTGCCATTTTCGTCATCTACGGAGTAATCAAACTGGTTTATCCAACCCACTTGTGTCGCAAATTTGTGAGAAAATTCGTAGCCGACACCTACAAAAAACCTATTTCTTTGAAAATAAGTAGGCTCATTTGTCATAAAAAGTTCATTCCAAATCACTCCATAAAAGGTTTTAGGCACTATTTTAGGTGTGTTGATGGGCAAAACCGCCTGCAAACGGTAGCGTACACGCAAACGGTAGCCTTTGGGCGTAAAACGGTTTTCTAGGCGGTAACGGTTTTCTATTTTTAGCCTTCCTAGTGTGTTGTGAAAGGAAACGTAAGGAAAAAGCCGTATTTCATTATTGACTTTTGGGGTAACAAAATCTCCACCAGAACGGTAAGTTTGGTAAGTTCCTGCACCAAAACCAAGAGAAATTTGGTCAGAAAGTTTGTATCCAATCACAGCTTTTGTTTCATAATAATGAAAATCATTATAAAATTTTAAACTACGTATTTGCGCTTCTGTGGATAAACTCCATTTTTGATTTATTTCAAAACGTGCATTAAAGATATTCCAAGAACCTAAATTATCATAATTTTGCCCAGAACAAATTGAAAAAGCAAAATAATTGAAATTTAAGACTAAAAAAATAAAGAAAAAACGACAAACCTTTATATCACACTTCATATATCACACTTCACACTTCAAACTTCAAAATTACATTTTATCAATTTTCTCACAAATTTCTATAGAAGCCGTTTTGATGACTTCTTTATTATTATTTTTATCAAAAACCACATCAATGCGTCCCAAACGCAAGCCCGCCCAACCAACTTGGTTAATAAGCACTTCATCACCGTTAGGAGATTTTACGGCAGTCGGCTCTTCCAAAAAAGTGTGTGTATGTCCGCCCAAAATCAAATCAATACCATCAACTTTTGAAGCAAGTTGCATATCAGAAACACGGTCAATTTCATAAGAATAGCCTAAATGCGACAAACAAATGATAAACTGACAATCCATAGATTTAAGTGTAGCCACCATTTGCTTAGCTACTGTAACAGGGTTTTTATAGACTGTTTCAGCGTAATTATGCTCTGGCACAATACCTTTCAATTCAATTCCTACACCAAAAATGCCAATTTTGATGCCACCCTTATTGAAAATCTTATAATCTTGGAACTTGTCTTTAAGAATAGTTTTAGAAAAATCATAATTTGCGTTCAAGATAGGGAATTTTGCGGCAGGCAAGGCACGTTGCAAACCTTGCAAACCGTTATCAAAGTCGTGATTACCAAGCGTTCCTGCATCATAACCCATTTCACTCATCAAACGAAATTCTAGTTCTCCACCAAAATAATTAAAGTAAGGCGTTCCTTGAAAAACATCACCACAATCTAATAAAAGCACATTTTCTTGCTCATTTCTAATTTTTTTGACAAGCGTAGCACGCCTAGCCATTCCTCCAAAACCTGATTCTTTGCGCCCATCTAACGGAAATGGGTCTATGCGAGAGTGCATATCATTGGTATGCAAAATAGTCAGCTTGATAGGTTTATTTGAGATATTATTAGCAAATAATTCTGTTGGAGCAAAACTAGCTACAGCAAGCCCTGTAAGGGTATTTTGGATAAATTTACGGCGTGAAAGCATCTTTTGATATGTGAAGTGTGATATATTGCAAACAAGACAGCAAATTTAACAAAAAAATAACAACAAAACAACTTTTTCAAGTAACAAACAGTTGCTTTCCTTAAAACCAAACCGTCATATTCGTAGCTAAAAAGCCATCTAAATTGCTTGGTTTCACTTTATTTGTATAAATATTGTCTTCTGCTGCATAAAATCTTCCTTCAAAACGAATAAGAACATTATCCAAAACACTGATATTGAATGACGTAGAGGTGCTAAACACGTTTGAGCCTACATACTCTCCTTTTTTATCAGAAAAATATTCTATTCTGCCCGCCAAATTAAGTTTTTTAGTAAAATTATACTTCAAAATAGCATTTGCCTGCCACCAAACCTTAGTATCAATGTCTGTGTATTGTTGAAAACCAAGATACGCACAACTCGTAAACGTAAATTTGTCATTTGGACTATAAATTACATAAAAATCATTAAAAAAACGTACTCTTTTTGTCGGACTTGCATCACTACGCTCATCACCTGTGTAGGTATTCCAATTCAAAAGTAACTTATCATTTGGGCGGTATTCTACCTGCGTTCCTAGTGATTTTTGTTCGTTTGTTTCTTTGATATTCTGCCAACCATTCAAAATATAAATGTAACTCATCAGTTTGGGTGCAAGTGGCAAAGAAAGTTTTACACCAGAAAGATAATACGGCACTAAATCCGTTCCTATTGAACGTGTGTACATTATTTGGTCTTTTGAAATAGCAGATTCTGGCGTGTATGGTGAGCCTAAGATACCTGCATCTAGCCAAATATTCTTTTTTTCTGATAATTTTACACCAATATTTGCCTCTACAAAATTCTTCAAAGTAGCAGGTTCATCAACATAATTAGAGTTCATATAAGTGCCAAAACCAGGCACAACACGCCCTCTTAGGCGTTCTGAAATGTATTTTATATCAATGTAAGCAAGATTTATAGTAAATTCGTTGTGGCGTGAATTGGAAAAAGTAAAAGGGCGGTCTTTGCCCTGCGGATTATTAAAATCATACAAATAATAGGTATCTACCATACCACCAAGCGTTACAGTACCTTTTTTCTTGATAGCATTTGTATCTAATACAGCTGTATTTACCACCTGTGCCTGTATTTTTATAGAAAAAAACAGAAAAAAAAATGTGTAAAAAAAATATTTCATAAATGATTAGTTATAAGATGATTGTTTTTTGATTGTTAGATAGTTAAGATTTTATATCAAAAAGAAATCAAGTTATTAAAGTTGGAACTTTCAATAACTTGATTTTATTTTCGGTAAAAATACTATTTATTTACTTCTAAAACAAATTTTATCTAACAAACTACAATCTAAATAATGTAGCAAAAATAATTCTGGCTTCAGATTTTACCAAATCAGGTCGCCATGTAGGGTCTAATGTGGTTGTAGTATAGCCTGTTTGTGAAGTTACACCACCAGCACCCGCAAAATAAGGTACGCTAGAGTTTCTATAAACCCCTTCTAATCTGAAAGTTATGCTTTGATTAGGCATATAGTCAAAATTAGTAGAAATATCCCAACCTACAAATTTATCTCCAGGATTAGCACTAAACGGGAATTTTCCTTCTGTTGTCGTTGGGTCACTTGGATTAGGCAAAGGGCTTGCTTGACCTGTTGGATAAAGCACCAAATAACGTCCAGGGTTAGTCATAATACCGCCTCCAACAGTCCACGCCATTTTATTTTTAGCAAACCAAATACGGTTATAAATCATAGCACTTGCAAAATATTGCGCAGGATTAAGCGTATCACTATTATTAAAGCCATTCACACCACCACCTTGCTCAAAACCAATATCACCAGTCAAAGAAAACGCCATTTTGGTAATTCCATTTGAAGTAGGATTATCATAATATTTCACAAGCATACTATTATCAGAATGAAAACGTTTTCTTGCAGGAAGTCCACCCGCATCTGTACCATAATAGTTGTTAGAGATAAGTTTGAGATTGTTTTTCATATAAGTAACACTTCCTCCTACACCAGGTTGCGCATTAAATTTGCCATAACTTTGCCAGCCATTGATAAGCCAAAGTTCTATTTTGAGCCTTTTGGTTGGGTGAATTTGCGCCCTCACACCATTAAAAAACCAAGGCGTATTATCAGAGGTATAAGATGCTTGATATTCCCAGTTTTCTGCCTGGTAATAAGAATTTAGCCCAATATAACTCATAAACATACCAGCATCAATATTGATACCATACCATTTGTTGAAATGATAGCCTACATACGCCTCACTCAAATAACGGTACACATCAGCTAGTTTGTATTGCCCTCTGTACGGACTTAAATCATTGCGAGGGATAACAAGGGAACGGGTGCCAAATTGTGTCATAAACCTTGCACGAGCATTTCCGTAGTTCAAATCTCCGCCAAAATGCAAAGCAGAAAGTTGTACTTCATTGTTGCGTGCAAGTGCAGTAGAGCCTACAACAGTATTGTCATTGGGATTATTAAAAGAACGGGTATAATTAACATCTAGGAAAATACTAGGAGAAAAGTATTTCATATTTTTGAAGACAGAAGAATCCCTACGGTCTGCTCCATTTTGCCAACTCACGTCAATTCCTTCAAAAGGTTCTCCTTTTTGTTGAGCATAAATTATATGTGTTGTTTGGAAAAAAACAACAGAAAAAAGGACGAAAAAAAAACTTTTATTGTTCATTTTGATTGTATTTTAAGATTGAAGGCGCAAATGTAGCAATATTCAAACTCAAAAAACAAATAAAAGACAAAGATTTTATCTAATTTTTACCCAATAAAAGAATATTTATTTAATAATGCCATTCTGCGCCAATATTGCCAAAAAGTAACTAAAAAAGCAATACTAAGATTACTCATTTGAAAGATAAAATTATCAAAAAACAAGCTTGGAAGCATCAAAAGAGAGAAAATAAACATTAGCGTAGCTATTTGTCCCCAGTATTCAAAACGTCTTTTCAGAAATGCCGTTACCAAAAAATGCCCTCCAAATACACCTAAAATAATCAGGGGAATATTAAAATTAGTTGGTGCGTTTATTTTATAAAGAATAAGAAAAGAAAACAGCCACGAAATGATTAAAAAAGCGGTTCTATACGGAATATTAACATCTGGTGTGCAGTCAAAAGTGGTAGGTTTGGGTGCAGAAAGAACAATAGTGAGAATACATTGTTTTATCTACTTCTAAACTATATCTTTTCAGCATAAAATAAAAATAAATCTAAATTCATAATTATAAAGGTAATAAAATTAGTTGAAAATATCAAGTTATTTAACTTTCATT
>JAYUKY010000093.1:0-34635 GCA_043764015.1 Raineyaceae bacterium | reverse complement strand
AAATCAAAATCAACAAATCAAAATCAACAAATCAAAATCAACAAATCAAAAAAAACAAATCAAAAAAAACAAATCAAAATCAACAAATCAAAAAAAACAATTATGAAAAAAATCCTTAATTTCGCAATGATTTTTGCTATGGCTTTCGTGCTGATGGCTTGTCCTTATTCTGCTGATATGGCGTTAGATATGCCCAGCCAAAAACTCAAAAAAGATTTGATGGCAAAATGGGTAGAAAATGGCACAAGCGAAAACCCTGCTTTTTACCTTATTTCTAAGTCAAAAGAGGATAGAATGTACCTTTTTGAGCAAAATGACTATGATACTAACGAAAAAAAGTACACGCAAAAATTTCACGAAGGGTATTTTACAACTATTGGAAACGTAGAATTTTTGAATTTGAAAAACAAAGAAGATGGCAAATTTTATTTTTTCAAGATGACACGCCCAGATGAAAAAACCTTCAAATTATACGAAGTAACAGACAATATTAAAGAAACTTTCACGTCTGCTGCAGAAATGAAAGCGTTTTTTGAGAAAAATAGAGATTTGAGCTTTTTCTACAACAAAGACGAAAAAACTTACACAAAACAGTAAGGTTGAGGTGTGAGGTTAGAGATACGAAATTTTACTTATTTTGTGATATTTCGTACCTCGTACTTCAAACCTCGTACCTCAAAATTAAGGTGCAAGTCTTTCTATTTCCCAAATATTGCCCTTAAGTGTGTAGCGCAAGCGGTCATGGAGGCGAGAGGGTCTGCCTTGCCAAAATTCTATCATTTCAGAGACGACCAAATAACCGCCCCAGTTGTCGGGTTTGGGTATTTCTTTTCCTTCAAAGTGTGCAGAAACACACAAAAACTCTTCTTCCAAAAATTCTCTATTGGGTATTATTTGGCTTTGTGGAGATACCCAAGCACCTAGTTGACTTGTGCGTGGACGTGAGTGAAAATACGGCACAGAATAGCTATCAGGCATTTTCTGTACTTTTCCTTCTATTCTGACTTGTCTTTCTAACTCTATCCAAAGGAAAGTAAGGCTTACAAAGGGATTTTCTTCCATTGCTTTTCCTTTATTGCTATCATAATTAGAAAAGAAAATAAAGCCGTTTTCTAAGCTATTTTCAGATGTATTTGCAGGAAACCTCGCTGAAAATCTTGTAGCAGTATCTCCCTGAATGTCTTTCAACAACACAATACGAGAAGATGGTTTATTACCAACAACTGTACTAAGCGTCATGGCGTTTGGTTCTGGTAATTTTGAGGCGACAGCTTCATCAAACCAATCCCTAAACTGCGCTATTGGGTCAGCGTGCAAATCTTTCAAATCAAGAGATTTGAGTGTATAATTTTCTCTTAGGTCAGAAATATCCCTATTCATTATTTGAGTTATAAGTTATGAATTATAAGTTATGAATTATTGGTAAATACAAAGTGTTAATAAACAATGTTTTACGTAATTCGTAATTTTTAATTCGTAATTGAAACAGAAAGTTGTCTTAAATAGCGTTGAATACTATTTTGAAAACCTAAATACAAGGCATCACAGACCAAAGCGTGTCCTATGGAAACTTCCAACAAATTTGGTATATTTTGTTTGAAATAAGCAAGATTATCAAGGTCTAGGTCGTGTCCTGCATTGATACCCAAACCTAATTCTGTAGCTATTTGAGCAGCTTTTGCGTAAGGTAAAATTGCTTTTTCTTTGTTTTGATGAAAGTTGTTAGCATAATTTTCTGTATAAAATTCTATCCTATCTGTGCCAGTTTTGGCGGCATATTCTAACATTTTTGCATCAGCATCAAGGAATATAGAAGTACGAATATTATGCTTTTTAAATTCTGCAATAATTTCTGTAAGAAAACTTTGATTTTTTTCTGTATTCCAGCCTGCGTTGGACGTGAGCGCATCAGGCGCATCAGGCACAAGCGTAACCTGCGTGGGTTTTACCTGCAAAACTAAATCAATAAAATCCCTTTCTGGGTTTCCTTCAATATTAAATTCTGTGGTGATAATGGCTTTCAAATCTCTTACATCTTGGTAACGGATATGTCGCTCATCTGGGCGTGGGTGTACCGTAATGCCTTGTGCGCCAAAGGTTTCAGCATCTTTCGCAATTTGTAAAATATCAGGGTTATTCGCACCTCTTGCGTTGCGTAGTGTAGCAAATTTATTGATATTTACGCTTAATTTGGTCATTTTTGTAGTTTTTTTAGTTTCACTAAAATAAAATCCAAATATACCATCTTTCAACCAAAAAACCAAAAAAGCGTTACCAAACTCCAAAGAATTTAGTAACGCTTTTCTCAAATCTCAAAAATAACCAAACACTTATTGTTTCCTTGCCCTAAACTTACCACTAGTGATATTGGCAGTTACATTGGTTTGTGTGTTGCGTACTACACCAGAATACGTCCCTCGTATTTCTGTGGCAGTATTGCTTGTGATAACGGTTGTACCTGAAACAGGACGGTAACTTCTAGTTAAAAAGATACTTAAACCTGTTAAATAACTAGGGCTGCTAGGATACACAATATTTCCCCAACTTGTAGTTGTACCAGTATTTGGCATAAGAAGGCTTGCTCCACCTACAAGTTGTTGCAAATAAACATTGTAAAATCCTACTGAATCACGAGCAAGAGGTAAAGGATTACCCTCAAAAACTACTTTTTGATTGCTAAATCCATCTCCATCAATGATGTATTCATTATCATTCACATTATTATTACAATCAAGAGTAATAGTTCCTAAATTATTAGAAGTAATAGTTGTAATAGCTTTCTTTTCACCAGATGCGTGGCGTATTTCTATTCTTGAAGGCTGTCTACATAAAACTGAAGTAAATGCACCAATATTATTAGTATATCCAAAACCTATCCAACTATTATTAATATCATAAAAAGAGATATAAGCCAAATCTTGTGCTGATGTACCATTGCAAAGATTTATATTGCCAGTAATACTGAGTGAAGACCTAATAACAGAAGAAAAATCAATATCTCCCATATCATATAGCTGCCCAACAGATAAAGTTGGAATATTAACTACAATATCAACATTACTGTTACCACAATTATTATAATTGTAATAGCTAAAGTTAATAGAGAGTGGTGTACCCGACATTACAAATGCAGGAGAAGTAACACCAAATGTACCATCAGTTTCATTTTGACCACTACCGCCTAATGTACTCCAAATATATACGTCACCAATAGGCGTAGTTACACCGTTTACAACTATTACTGCTCTACCTTTTATGGCTGCTCTGTCTGCTACTGGTTGCGCAATGTCACAATTCCACCAAGTAAAATGGCTTACTGTACCTATATAAGCATTTCCTTGTTTGGTAGCTATGCCTTCTTGTTTCCAAATAGCAGTAGTTTCGTCTAAGCTCCAAAGTGGCATACTACTTGGTGCAGTGCTTGCTTGTGAGGTTGCCACAGGCATAGAAATTGTGGTGGTGCTATTGCTAAGTTGTAAAGCATTTCCAGAAGCATCTGTCATCAAAACCTCCATCATGCCAAAAGTTCTCAAACGACTATCTACACCATTTGCATCTATGGCAGTCATTGTGCCTGGCACAGTTTGGATAAAATCCTGACTATCAATGTTGGCAAAACGAGCATAAACCATCACATTACCCGTATAAGGTTGGTCTGTACTTACTGTTTTGTAGCCACCAGTAGGGAAAACCACAGATGCACCAGTATTTCCAATAGTGGCTGTTCCGCCTGTAGAAGTGCTAAAAGAAGTAGTTTGTACTTTTCTTTGTAGCTTGATTTGCAGGCTTGTACTTTTTTTGTTTGCTAAATCTAGCAAATGCAAACTTTGAAAATAACCATTGTAGTTAGCTTTCAAGACTGTTTTTTTGGTAACAGTAACGCCTTGACTACTAAAAATCCCTTGTGCATCAGTTGTGACTGTTTGCGCATTGATACTTACGGTCACGCCTGCCAATGGGCGGTTTGTTTCATCTGTAACCGTTCCAAAGATAGCCGTTGTAACGGTTTCACTGTTTGGATTTACAGGGTCAGGAGAAGATGTTTTGCTGCAACTTGTCGCAAAAAGCGCACTAAGAAAGCAAAAAATTAGACTCAAACTGGTAAGTTTGTTAGACATAATAATGTGTGTTTTGGATAAATAATTATTAAAATGACTTTTTTTATAAAGTAATTTTCTAGTGCGCAAGGACTGTGCCAAAGCGTGCCAGAAAAATGCACCATTGAAAATTCGCTGGGTTTCATTGAGAATTCGCAAGGGTATTTTATTATTTATATTTTTTGGAGGAAAAATTAGGCAAATTATGCTAAATATTTTCTGCTTCTCTTCTGAAAAGTTTTCTAAAATTTTCTAAAATTTTTCTCTAAAATAAGATTTTTATCTTGTCAAAACTTTTGTAGTTGCTTGCTTGTTTATTGTATTGTGAATGGGAGGGTGTGGAAAATGTATTACAGTCCAGAGGACTGTAATATTTATAGAAAAATAGGTCAAAAAATGTGTTTCGCTTCAGCGGAGCGTGACTATTAAGGGTTAGTTTTATAAATATTGCGCTCCGCTGGAGCGAAATACAAATATAATGCTATTTCTATAAATATTTCGTTCCGCTGGAACTAATACAAAATTTGTTTTCTAAAATTCTTCCGTTTACAGCAGATTAAAAAAATATCAATATTTTGTATTCTTACCTTACATCTCACACTTCAAACCTCACACATCAAAATGAAAGTTATCCCAATATTTTTTCATTTCATTTTATTAAGTTTTGTTGCTTGTGGGCAACAAAAAACGACCACACAAGCGAAATCTTCCACAAAAATCCCTAAAACAACAATGACCACAGACACAAAATTTGAAACCGCCACACTCGGAGCAGGCTGCTTTTGGTGCGTAGAAGCGGTTTTTCAGCGTTTAGAAGGCGTAGAAAAAGTAGTTTCGGGCTATTCTGGCGGATTTGTAGAAAATCCTACCTATCGTGCCGTATGTGATGGCACAACAGGACACGCAGAGGTTTGTCAGGTTACTTTTGACCCTAAAAAACTCTCTTTCCAAGACTTATTAGAAGTATTTTTTGCCACTCACGACCCCACAACGCCCAACCAACAAGGCAATGACAAAGGTACGCAATACCGTTCTTCTATTTTCTATAGAAGTCCAGAGCAAAAAGCCACAGCAGAGAACGTTATTAAGGTTTTGAACGAACAAAAAGCCTTTCCTAACCCTATCGTAACAGAAGTTACAGATTTTAATAATTTTTATGGTGCAGAAGATTATCACCAAAATTATTATAATCAAAACTCGTCAGAAGGCTATTGTAGGATAGTTATTGCACCAAAAGTAGAAAAACTTAAAAAGATTTTTAAGGAAAAACTGAAAAAGTAGGTACGAGGTACGAAATACGAGGTACGAAGTGAAATACAATGTATTTATTTCGTACCTCGTACTTCAAACTTCGTACTTATTCAAGGTGGTATTTTGCCAACTCACCAATTGGACTTTTGATGAATTTTCCTTTTTTGAGGTTTTTCTCTGTTAAAATCTCTTCCAAAATCTCTCTAAAAACATACGCCACAGAGCCAGTAAAGCATATTTCGTAGTTTTGATAATTTTTTATGCTAAAAATATATCTTTCTACAAAAATTTCAAAAGATTGTTTTACAAAATTTCTACAAAAAATATCATCAATATTTTCAGAGAAAAAAGGCGCAAAACTAGCAAAATAACGGTTTGGAAACGGTTTTTTGTAGGCACTATCCAACACTTGTGCAATAGTTTTTGTTTGTTTTTCTTCCTTCAAAAAATTATATTTTTTCTCCAATTTTTCTGATAATTCTTTGGATAATTCATTATGTAAATACTTAATAATCAAATTTTTACCTAAAAAACCTCCACTTCCTTCATCTCCTAACCAAAAGCCTAGATTAACGGTGTTTTGCGTGATGTCGTTGCCGTCATATAGGCACGCATTTGCACCTGTACCCAATATGCAGGCAATACCTGCCTCACGCCCACACAGGGCGTGTGCGCAAGCCAACATATCGTGAAAAACATTGATACTTGCCGTTTTGTAAAGTGAGAGAAAAACCGCTTTTATTGCACCTTTTTTGTCTTCCGCAGAACAACCAGCACCATAAAAAATTACATCTGTAATGTTGTAATTAGCGGTTTGAGGCACAAGATACGCCTTCAAATCTTGCAATATCTCCACAGAAGTTTGAAAATATGGGTTGATGCCTTTGGTAGAAATAAGTGATAATATTTCCTGCTCATCATCATTGGTTTGAGGAGTGTTTTGGTCATTTTTGAGCAAAATACGCCATTCTGTCTTTGTAGAGCCACTATCTGCGACTAAAATTGTTTGCATTGAGGAGGATTTTTAGATAAGATTTTAGATAAGATATTTAGCAAAAATACAACTTTTTTCTATATATTTGTGCCTAATCAAGAGCAGAATAATACAAAAATTCAATGGCAAAAAAGATAAAATATTATTCAGAAGCGGAGTTAATCAAAATGTTTGACTTAAATAGGCTTGTAGGCACGCAAATATCCCCACTTATGGACGAATGGCTTGCCTCCAACACAACTTCAAATGTGCCTTTAAACACTATTTTAAGCACTTCTGAAAAAGATATTTTTGACGAAATTTATCAAGATGCGCTTATCAATATTACAGGTTGGCAAGAAGAGGATTTAAAAATGAATTTTATTGCTTTTGTGTTGAAATTAGGGCATTTACGCAACACTTTGCATTATAAATCTTATTTTGAACAAACTGTTCAGGCAACTGTGGAAGGCTATTTTTTGAAAGCAAAAACGGATTTTATGATTGCAAAAGGCATTTTGGAAGTGCCTGAAAATCCTTATTTTCACTTTCAAGAGTATAAAAAACAAAGAGACCCAAGTGGCGACCCAACTGCACAACTTTTGGAAGCCTTTTTGATTGCACAAGAGAAAAATAAAAACGGTAATCCGCTTTATGGTTGTACTATTGTAGGAAAATATTGGGATTTTATCATTTTAGAAAAGAAAAATTATAGTATTTCTAAATCCTATGATTGTACTGATAAGCAAGATTTACTACAAATAATAGCCATTTTACGCAAATTTAAAGAAATTTTAGAAACAAAACTACTATGAATAGCCCCTTAATCCCCAAAGGGGGAATAAAAACTATACACAAGATATCTTGCATACCATATAACAACACAGTCTTTTCCCCTTTGGGGTTAGGGGCTATTCACACATCAAAAAGATGCTTTTCAGAGAAATTATAGGGCTTGAAGATACCAAAGCAACACTAATAAATGCCATTAGAAGTAATCACGTAGCACACGCACAACTTTTTTTGGGCAATGAAGGAACGGCAAATCTTACGCTTGCTCTTGCATACGCAACCTACATAAATTGCGAAAATAAGCAACCCACAGATGCCTGTGGCGTGTGTAGTTCGTGTGTGAAAATGGCGAAATTTATTCACCCAGATTTGCATTTTGTCTTACCAATTTCAGGGAATTCTAAGATTACTAAGCCAAAAACGGCTGATTTTATGAAAGAATGGCGTACTTTCTTACTACAAAATCCGTATCAAAACCTTTCCCATTGGCTCACAATGATAGATGCGGAAAGTAAACAACCTTCTATTTCTGCGGAAGAAGCCAGAGGCATTTTGGGTACGCTTTCTATGAAATCTTTTGAAGGAGAATACAAGGTTTTGATTATTTGGTTGCCCGAATATATGAATATAACGGCTGCAAATGCTATTTTGAAGATATTAGAAGAGCCACCAGAAAAAACACTTTTTTTGCTTGTTGCTCAAAATCTTGATAGAATGCTTGTAACAATCCTCTCACGCACACAACTTGTGAGAGTACGTGATTTTGAGGAGGCAGAAATTCAGACTTATTTGAGTACAGAACTTGATACGCCACTTTCTAAAGCACAACAAGTAGCAAAATTGGCAGAAGGAAGTTTGCTCAAAGCAAAGGAACTTGCAGAGGGCATTTCAGATGACAATCAAGTTGTTTTTAGAGATTGGATGCGAGATTGTTATGGTCGCAAAATCCCTGATTTGTACGCTAAAATGGAAATTTTTGCTAAAAAAAGCAAAGACGAACAAAAAAATCTTTTGCTTTTTGGCTTGAATATTTGTAGAGAATCTTTGGTTTGGCAATATGCAGGAGATGAAATAATACGCCTAGACGGTGAAAACCTTACTTTTGTGCAAGGTTTTGCAAAAGTCATCAATCCTAATAATGTGGGCTATTTGTCTGATTATCTTTCTGATGCGCTAGCACATTTGGAGCGTAATGCCAGCGCAAAAATAGTGTTTTTAGATACTTCTTTGAAAATTTCTAATGTAATAAAAATACAAGCGTAGTTTTGAGGGACGAAGTTTGAGGTATGAAGTACGAGCTTTTTTATATTTTCGTCCCTCGTACTTCAAACCTCGTACTTTTCTTTACATTCCTGCAAATTTCTTTTCAACTTTTGCCCAATCCAATACGTTGAAAAAGTTTTTTAGGTATTCAGCACGTTTATTTTGGTGTTTTAGGTAATACGCGTGTTCCCAAACGTCAATACCAATTAGTGGCGTTCCTTGTTGTTTTACTAATTTTTTCATCAACGGATTATCTTGATTTGGCGTTGAAGAAACAAAAAGTTTTTTCTTTTTATCCATACAAAGCCACGCCCAACCAGAACCAAAACGCTCCATTCCAGCCTTAGAAAGTTGTTCTTTAAGTGCATCAACAGTTCCAAATTGTGCTTTTATGGTTTCCAAAAGTGCGCCAGTCGGCATATTTTGCGCATTTGGCGACAAAGTTTCCCAATAAAGTGTATGGTTATAATGTCCGCCTGCATTATTGCGGATAGCAGCTTGTTTTGCGGTTACTTTTCCTAATATCTCTAACAAAGTTTTATCTTTCAATACATCATTTTCCAATGCTTTGTTGAGATTAGTAACATAACTTTGGTGATGTTTTGAAAAGTGAATTTCCATTGTTTGCTTATCAATATGAGGCTCTAAGGCATCAAAAGCGTAGTTTAACTTTGGAAGTTCAAAAGGTGCAACACTAGGCGCAATGTTAGTAATATTTTCTGCTGAAAAATTATCATTAAGATTGTCAGCAAAAAGACTGTTTGCGAGTGCCATTCCAGCAATGGAAAGCCCTGTTATTTTGAGAAATTCACGTTTTTGCATAAGTTTATTTTGTTTTGAAATTTTATTTAATTGATTATCAATATTTTGTATTCATTCACAATTCACAATTTAAAATTCACAATTATTTAATTATCTGTTGCTGGCGTGTTATTACCTTTGCAACCACTCATACGCATTGTATCAGCAAGAAAAAATATTTTCCAGCCTTTTTCTGTTTTGATGAGTTGGAAAGCATCAAAGCCGCAATGACTAAATTTAGTACCATTCCAAAATTCATATTCTGCCCAAACAGTAGCCAAATTAGCATCAATACGTACTTCTGAATTCAAAATGCGTTCATCATACATTACTATATGAGGTGTAGCAACAGTATTTAGCATTTGCTGAACGGTGCTAGGAGCTAAAACGGATTTTCCTGTTTTGTCTATCATTACTCGTTTCATTGTGGCATCAGCGTGGAAAGTTTGACGCATTAGCGTTGTATCACTTGTACGCATTCCATCAAAAAGTTGTTTGATAACTTTCATTATTTCTTTGCTTTCTGCTTCATTGACAGGTGTGACTTTTGCTGTATTTTGCGCTGTATTTGTAGTCTTTTTTTGTGCCACACATTGAGAGAAAACCGTAAGTATTAAGAAAGAAAATATAATAGGAAGTGTTTTAAAAAGTGTTTTTTTCATTTTTGGAAATAGTTTAAAATTAGATTTTGAGAAAACAAAAGTACACTAATAAACCCGTTTTTGCAAATATTAGTCTTATTTGCAAAAAGTTGTTGATAATTCGTAATTCGTAATTTGTAATTCGTAATTGTTTTCTGTATATTTGCAACGAAAAAATTAAAGATAAAATCAGTTCAACCTAAAAATTTATAGAATAGTGCAAGAGAATAACCAAGACAGAACAGAAATCTACTCTCAGAAAATCAAGGCTGGAAAAAGAACGTACTTCTTTGACGTGAAATCAACACGTGCCAACGACTATTACATGACTGTAACAGAAAGCAAAAAACGTTTTCACGACGGCGGTTTTGTATATGAAAAACATAAAATTTTCCTCTACAAAGAAGATTTTATCAAATTTGTACAAGCCCTCACAGAAACAGTTGACCATATCAAAAACGAGCTAATGCCAGGTTTTGATTTTGAACAATTTGCATTAGAACGTGAAGAAAGCTACAATAACTACCGTTTGGAGCAAGAAAACCTACAAAATACACCTGCAAACGCAACTAACCAAGCTAATGCAAGCGTTGAATCTGAAATAGTAGCAGAAGATGACAATAGCGAGCTTAAATGGGAATAACCTGTGAGTTGTGAATTGCGAGTTAATACACTAAATCCAAAAGTCCCTCAAAAATTTTTTTGAGGGACTTTTTATTTTGATTAAATGCTTGATAATAAAGTATTTGTATTTACTTCATACCTTACACCTCACACTTTACACCTCACTTACATTTTCTCTATAAAAAACGTAGGAATAAGAATTTGCCTTCCTTTTTTGAGTATTCCTTGCAAAGAATCTTCATTATTTTTATTAAGATTTCGTATAGTTTTTGGGTTGATATTGTACTTTTTCCAACGCTTAAAGCGTTCATTATAAAGGTTTTCCAGCGTTTGGTCTTTCTCTAAAACATACAACATTTTAGCTTTTACACGCATTTGTGCGCGTTCTTTGATGAGACTAAGGTCTTCTCCATCATTGAGTTCCTGCAGATTTTGGTTAGAAAGGTTGTATTTGCGTGCAATCACGCCCGAATGTTGCCCTTTCTGAATAGTATGCAAAAACGTAGTATCTCGTGCATCTTCTGCCAAAAGGCTATCAGTTACTGCTTCTTTGCGTTCTTTTTGTGCTATAGAATCTCTTTTTGCTTGTTTTTGTGCTTTTTCTTGGTTGTTTCTTTTGATAAAATAATTCCCAGAAAATGCAATAATAGTTATCACAACTGCAATGGGAATGATATAAGCCCAAATTTTCTTAAAAGTTTTTTTTGTGACTGTATCTATTTTATTAAAATCAATAATCTGCACAGAAACATTGTCTGCGCCACTATTTTCATTAGATTTATTGACAAGCAAAACTGCTTTTTCTTGTGTGGGTATGTTTTTATGTAAAATTTCAGAAATTTCTTTGTCACTTACGTGTGTGTGCAAACCTTTGGTAGCCAGTAAGATAACATCATTTTTCTGTAATAATTTCTCTGAATAAACTTGTACTTCAATGTTTTTCTCAAAGCCTAAAGCCCTCAAAAGTTGTTTTTTTTGTGGGTGATTGGGAATAGCTATTGCGTGGTCTGTGGTGAGTTGTGAAAGATTTTTGTCTGAATTTTCAGTTGAATTATCTTTTGAAAAAAAGTACAAACGACTATCTCCCACACTCCCAAAATACACTTTCCTCTCCTGTACAATAGCCAAAACGCAGGTAGAAGCCATATCAATCATAGCCAAACTTTCTTGCGCTTTGCTAAAAACTAGCTCATTTGCATTATGAAAAGCAGTTTTGATAGCTTGCTGGGTTGTCGCAAAGCGTTCTTTTTCTAGTGTTTCACGCATAGCATCTACCACCAAATGGGAGGCAGTCGCACCGCTTGCGTGAGAGCCTTTTCCATCACAAATAATAAAAATTTCGCCATTGACACACGAAAAATAAGCTAAATAATCTTCATTATTTGCTCGTTTTATGCCTTTATCCAAATGGCTACCATACGTAAAAAATATTGACATATTTTGTGTTATAAAGTTTTTGATTTTATAATAACTTAATAATAAAGGTTTTAAATTCGTACTTCCAACCTCGTATTTCGTACTTGTTTTTATGTTATTTTTGATGAAAAATTTGCCCAAAAAATCTTGGCAAACTCCCCAAAATAAAAATAAAACTTAGTAAAGGTTTATAATTACTAAAATCAAAAAAAGCAATTCCATAAACATCTATAAATAATTTTAAAGTAGCTGTATTTGCTAAAACTGGTGCTAAAATAGCCTGCTGAAATGCTTTTCCTGCAAGTTCTGGCGTTGCTTCCTTACTAGCACTCATATAATTTGCCACAATATAAATTATCATCAGTAAAATAAAAGAAAATAAAATCCTACAAAACCAAACGAAAATATGATCCAAAATCTTTGCTTTTTTGCTAAAATCACCATTTTTAAACTGTTTTTGACGAGATTTTACTGCAACAAAAAGAAAGCCTATCAAAAAAACAAGAAAAATACAAATTTCTACTTCAAAAACACCTATTATTTGTGCAAAAAGTGCTGTAATAAAAAAACTTAAAAATAGAGAAGAAAGTGTGTCGTAGCGTATTTTAGATAGCATTTTAAGGTGTCGTAAGTGTAAATGATTGGTGAGAAAGAAAAATAATATTTTCACAAATTTATTACTTTTATTGCTTATTTCTTACTAATTTCCTACTTATTTCAAGCATTTTTTTTATTCACAAAAAAACATTACTTTTGCACAAGTGTTATGTACACAGTACGGACACACGCAAATCATCTCAAAAAATAGCAATGAAGAATATTCGTAATTTTTGCATTATTGCACACATTGACCACGGAAAAAGCACACTAGCAGACCGTTTATTAGAATTTACTAAAACTGTTGCCTCTCGTGATATGCAGGCGCAACTACTAGATAATATGGATTTGGAGCGTGAAAGAGGCATTACTATCAAAAGCCACGCTATCCAAATGGAATATCATTATAAAGGAGAGGATTATATATTAAATCTTATTGATACACCAGGACACGTTGATTTTTCTTATGAAGTTTCTCGCTCTATTGCCGCTTGTGAAGGTGCGCTTTTGATTGTTGATGCCTCGCAAGGCGTTGAAGCACAGACTATTTCTAATCTTTACTTGGCTATTGGAAGTGATTTGACTATTATTCCAGTCCTGAATAAAATTGACCTTCCTGGCGCAATGCCTGAAGAAATGGAAGACCAAGTGATAGAACTGATTGGTTGCAAACGTGAGGAAATTATTAGGGCTTCTGGCAAGGAAGGTATTGGTATTGTAGATATTTTGGCGGCTATTGTAGAGCGTATTCCTGCACCAAAAGGCAGTATTGATGAGCCGTTGCAAGCCCTTATTTTTGACTCTGTTTATAATACTTATAGAGGTATTGAGGTTATTTTTAGGGTGAGAAACGGCAGTATTAGCAAAGGTGATAAAGTTAAGTTTTTTGCCACAGGAAAAGAATATATTGCTGACGAAGTGGGTACATTAAAGTTGGATAAAGAGCCTAAAAAGACTATTTACGCTGGTGATGTGGGTTATTTGATTTCTGGAATTAAGAATGCTCGTGAGGTAAAAGTAGGTGATACAATTACGCATCTAAACTCCCCAGCACAACCCATTGTGGGTTTCTCTGATGTAAAACCAATGGTTTTTGCGGGGATTTATCCTGTAGAAACGTCAGAATTTGAAGATTTGCGTGATGCAATGGAAAAACTACAACTCAATGATGCAGCACTTGTTTGGGAACCAGAAACGTCTGTGGCGTTGGGTTTTGGCTTCCGTTGTGGCTTTTTAGGAATGCTTCACATGGAAATCATACAAGAACGCCTAGAACGTGAGTTTGATATGACCGTTATTACAACTGTGCCGAGTGTGCAGTTTGTCGTAAATACCACCAAAGGAGAAACTTTGCGCATACAAGCACCATCAGAAATGCCTGAACCTAATTATATTTCTAGCATTGAAGAACCTTATGTAAAAGCACAGATTATCAGTAAATCTGAATACGTTGGTGTGATTATGACACTTTGTATGGACAAACGTGGCATTCTCAAAAACCAAGTTTATCTTACTTCTGATAGAGTGGAGCTTACTTTTGATTTGCCGCTTTCTGAAATTGTTTTTGACTTTTTTGATAGATTAAAGACTATTTCTCGTGGCTATGCTTCTCTTGATTATGAGCTGATTGGAATGAAAGAGTCCAAAATGGTGAAGTTGGATATTATGCTAAATGGGGAGAAAGTTGATGCACTTTCTGCCGTTGTGCATAAAGATAAGGCTTATGATTGGGGCAAACGTCTGTGTGAAAAACTACGAGAACTATTGCCAAGACAACAATTTGAGATTGCTATCCAAGCCGCTATTGGTGCGAAAATCATTGCTAGAGAATCAGTTAAAGCACTTAGAAAGAATGTTTTAGCTAAGTGTTATGGTGGAGATATTTCTAGGAAAAGAAAACTTTTGGATAAGCAAAAGAAAGGTAAAAAACGTATGCGCCAAGTTGGAAACGTAGAAATTCCACAAGAAGCATTTATGGCAGTTTTGAAATTGGAATAAATTTTGAGGTTGGAAGTTTGAGGTACGAAAAAAGAAAATTTAACGAAAACGTATTTAGTTCCAGCGGAACAGCATATTTATAGAAAAATCAATAAAAAATGTATTTAGCTCCAGCGGAGCGACATATTTATAGCAATTATTTTTATGACAAAAATAGCCATTATAGGCGCAACTGGACTTGTCGGCAACGAAATATTAAAAGTTTTAGATGAGCGCAAAGTCCCATTTTCTGAACTTTATTTGGTTGCCTCTGACAAATCAAAAGGAAAAGAAATTATTTTCCAAAATAAAAAATATGTCCTTATTAGCTTGCAGGAGGCTATTGATTTAAAACCTGATTTTGCTATTTTCTCTGCTGGTGGCAGTATTTCGTTGGAAACTGCACCAAAATTTGCTAAAAACGGGACAGTTGTTATTGATAACTCTTCTGCGTGGCGTATGGATAATACCAAAAAACTCGTTGTACCAGAAATAAATGGACATTTACTTACATCAGAAGATAAAATAATTGCTAATCCAAATTGTTCAACTATCCAAATGGTGATGGCTCTTGCACCTTTGCACACACGTTACAAACTGAAAAGATTGGTAATTTCAACTTATCAGTCTGTTTCTGGGACAGGAAAAAATGCCCTTGACCAACTAATGAATGAACGTGCTAGTCATCATAAAAATGAGTCTCAAACCTTGGTAGAAAAAGTGTATCCACATCAAATAGACCTAAATATTTTGCCACATATTGATGTTTTTTTGGAGAATGATTATACCAAAGAAGAGATGAAAATGGTCAATGAAACTTGTAAGATTTTGGGAGATAATAGCATAGGAATTACGGCTACAACGGTGCGTGTACCTGTTGTGGGTGGACACTCGGAAGCCGTTAATGCAGAATTTGAAAATGAATTTGAAATAGCTGATATTCGTAAAATCTTATCTGAAACGGAAGGAATAGTGTTGCAAGATGACATAAAAAATAATATTTATCCTATGCCAATAAATGCTCAAGGCAAAGATGAAGTTTTTGTTGGGCGTATTCGTAGAGATGAATCACAAGCAAAAACCCTTAATATGTGGATTGTAGCGGATAATTTGCGCAAAGGCGCAGCTACAAATGCCGTTCAAATTATGGAATATTTAATGAAATCCTAGATAACAACAACTGGCAGTGCAGTAATGTTAATTTCTGATGCTAATTAAAATTAGAGATTAACACTATTGAAGTAGCCTACTTTTTTGCAATAAAATTTTTGCAGTAACTATTCTTTTCAAATTTTTTAATAAAAAAACTATTTCATACTTCGTACCTCAAGCTTTGTACTTTATCTACCTTCTGTCGTCATCATTTTCTATCATACTTAAATAACTGTCGTAACGAGATGCTGCAATTTCACCTGCTTCTACGGCATCACGCACCGCACAAGTACGCTCGTGTGTGTGAAGGCAGTTATTAAATTTGCATTTATTCAAAAAATTGCGCATTTCAGGGAAATAATGAGAAAGTTCTGTCGTGGAAATATCCATAAGTCCTAATTCTTTTATTCCTGGCGTATCAATGATGTAGCTATTACGCTGAATTTCAAACATTTGTGCGAAAGTCGTAGTATGAATTCCTTTGTTAGCAAAAGTAGAAATTTCTGCGGTACGAATGTCTAATGCGGGATTTAGGGCATTGACAAGGCTAGATTTGCCCACGCCTGAATGACCAGAAAGAAGCGTTTTTTTGTCTTTCAATGCTAATTCAAAAGTATCAATATTCAGGTTTTCAGTCGTGGAGGTTTGCAGACATTTGTAGCCAATTTTTTCGTAAATTTCTACAAGTTCCTGCTGATGTAGTAAGCCTTCTTCATTCAATAAGTCCGTTTTATTGAAAACGACTACCGCAGGAATACGAAAACTCTCTGCAGCCACCAAAAACCTATCAATAAAGCCCAAAGAAGTACGTGGAGAGGTCAGCGTGGCAATAATCATGGCTTGGTCAAGGTTGCTTGCTATAAGTTGTCCGTGAGCAGTTTTATGAACGGATTTGCGTATGATATAGTTATCACGAGGCAAAATGTCCGTTATAACGCCCGTTTGCTCACTTTCATTTTCAATTTCGTAGATAACCTTGTCGCCTACCGCAATAGGATTGGTAATTTTGAGTTCTTTCGTCTTAAATTTACCTTTCAAACGGCATTTCATCATCTCACGAGGGGCTGCATTTCCTTCTAATAAAATTTCCTGCACCTCATACCACGAGCCAGTAGAGCGAATAACTAATCCTTGCATTTATTATTTTTCATTTTTGATGTTTTAATTATATTGAAATCTATTACAAAAGTAACAAAAAAAGAGATAAAAATGTGTTTATTTTTCGTTTTTGTGGGAATAGATTTATAATTTTACAATCATCTTACAATTACAATAATATTGTAAAAATCTAAAGGAATATTTGTATATTTGCAGTCGGAAATTTTATAAACGTATGATTATGAAAGGATTTAATTATAGAAAAGCAATACAAATACTTACTTTTTTTGCACATAAGGAAGGTGGAGTTATCAATAATATGAAAGCCTATAAACTTATTTGGCTTTCTGATAGGTCGCACTTACGCAATTTTGGGCGTACTATTTTGAATGATACTTATTTTGCTTTCAAAAATGGTCCAGTTCCTTCTAATACCAGAGATATTATTAAGGGCAAGGGATTACCTGATAATGAGCAACAACGTAGAGATATTTTTTTAGAAACAGTAGGAGATTATGACTTTAAAGCTAAAAATGAAATAGACAAAATAGTTTTTTCTGAAACTGATTTGTCTATTATGGAAAATATTTACCAGAATTTTGGAGATAAAACGCCTTTTCAGTTATCTGATATTTCACATTTTTATCCAGAGTGGAAAAAATTTGAAAATAGTTTAAAAAATACTAATTCATCAAGATTTGAAATGGATTATAATGATTTTTTTGATAATCCTACACAAAATAATCATATAATTTTTACTGAAAATCCAGAGATATTGGCACTTACCAAAGATATTTTTGCTGAAAATACAATTATTGAAAATTTGATTTAGTATGAAAATCCCCATAGAATTTTTGGTAGATGGTATTCAAACAGGCAAAGTTTATTATTTTTCAAGCACCAAAATTCGTACAGAAATCCCCCATTATTTTATTTGTACTAAGAAAACAACACAAGATTTACTGATTTTGGTTTGCTGCACTTCTGATAGAAATGATAAAAATAAAAAATACGCAGAACTTCGTGGCTTACACAAAACCCTCGTTTGGATAAATCCAACAGAAGAAAATGGTTTTACAAAAGATACTTTCGTAAATTGTAATACTATTGTCAAGTATTCTGTAGAAGAATTTAAGAATATGTATGAACAAAATATACTAGAATATAAAGGTGAAATAGAAGAAAATCATTTGGAGCAAGTTATTATTGGTTTGCTTGCTAGTCTTCAAATTGAAGAAGAAATTAAGCAATTATTTAGAGAAAATTAAGCCTAAAACAACGTGAATTTCATAGACACACACGCTCATATCTACGACAAAAAATTTGCAGAAGATATGCCCCAAATGCTTGCTCGTATGCAACAGGCGCAGGTAAGCCAAGTGGTGATGCCCAATATTGATAGTGAAACCATAGAAAGTATGCTACTTTTGGAGGAAACATACCCTGAAATTTGCGTGGCTACAATGGGACTTCACCCTTGTTCTGTTGATGAGAATTTCCAAAAAGAGCTTTATATCATTGAAAATTGGCTGTCTAAGCGCAAATTTGCTGCTATTGGAGAAATGGGAACGGATTTGTATTGGGATAAAACTTTTTTTGATGAGCAAAAAGAAGCCTTTATTATACAAGCTAATTGGGCTAAAAAATACCAAATTCCTATTATTATTCATTGTAGAGAGTCTTTTCTGCCTACAATTGAAATGGTAGAAAATTTGCAAAGCAATCAACAAGATGATAAAAATACATTAAAAGGTGTTTTTCATTGCTTCACAGGCACGCAGGAAACAGCTGAACGGGTGATTAAGGCTGGTTTTATGTTGGGAATTGGAGGCGTTTTGACTTACAAAAACGCTAATCTTTGTGATGCACTCAAAAATATTGATTTGAAACATATTATTTTTGAAACAGATAGCCCATTTTTGCCTCCAGTACCACACAGAGGCAAGCGCAATGAGCCTACATTTGTGCCAATTATAGCACAAAAACTAACAGAAATAAAAAATATTTCTATTGAAGAAATAGCTAAAATTAGTACAGAAAACGCTAAAAGACTGTTTGGGATTTAGAAAGTATAAAAACAAATTTGAAAAATACATCAAAATACAGATTGCTATTTTTATAGATAATTAAACATTTGTTTCTTACTATAATCTTACTGCTTGTTACAATATGTATAAATATCTTATATAAAATAGCAAAAGTGCTAAATCAGATGCTAATAAATTTGCAAAAACAAAGGCTATATAAAAACATTAGAGTAAAAAAACTTATTATATCAACTACGAAAAATATATAAATGTCAATAATCAGAAAAATAAATAAAATTCTTATTGCCAACCGTGGCGAAATTGCCTTGCGTATTATGCGTTCTGCACGAGAAATGGGCATCAAAACCGTTGCAGTTTTCAGTATGGCAGACCGCAACGCCCTACACGTAAGGTATGCAGATGAAGCCGTTTGCATAGGTGAGGCAGCATCTTCACAGTCTTATTTGCGAGGTGATAAAATCATTGAAGTTGCCAAGCAACTAAATGTAGATGCTATTCACCCAGGTTATGGTTTTTTGTCTGAAAATGCTGTTTTTGCACAGCAAGTAGCAGATGCTGGGCTTATTTTTGTAGGTCCTTCTCCACAAACCATTGAAGTAATGGGCAGCAAACTTGCTGCAAAAGAATCAGCAAAGAAAAATAACGTCCCAATGGTGCCAGGAACACCAAGTGCCATTACAGATATTCCAGAGGCAAAGAAAATTTCCAAAGAAATTGGTTACCCAATCTTGATTAAGGCAAGCGCAGGCGGTGGCGGCAAAGGTATGCGTATTGTTGAAAATGAAGAAGAATTTGAAGAACAAATGGAACGTGCTGTAAGTGAAGCTATTTCGTCTTTTGGAGATGGTGCTGTTTTTATTGAAAAATATATTCTTTCTCCTAAACATATTGAGGTTCAGGTACTTGGTGATAAGTACGGCAATATTATTTCTTTGTTTGAGCGTGAATGTTCTATCCAAAGAAGGCATCAAAAAGTCATAGAAGAAGCTCCCTCGCCCATTCTTACGCCTGCGGTGCGTAAGGCAATAGGAGAAGCAGCCGTTGAGGTGGCAAAATCTTGTAATTATTACAACGCTGGAACAGTAGAGTTTGTGATGGATACCAATCTTAATTTTTATTTCCTAGAAATGAATACCCGTTTGCAGGTAGAACACCCTGTAACAGAACAAATTACAGGAATTGATTTGGTAAAACAACAAATCAAAATAGCACAGGGAGAAGTTTTAGAAATTAAACAAGAAGACTTGAAAATCTTAGGACACGCCTTAGAAGTGCGTGTTTATGCGGAAGACCCACGCAATAATTTTTTGCCAGATATTGGAAATCTCGCTACGTATGTGCGCCCACAAGGTGCAGGCGTGCGTGTAGATGACGGTTTTGAGCAAGGAATGGATATTCCTATTTATTATGACCCAATGATTGCAAAACTTGTAACTTTCGGAAAAGACCGCACAGAAGCCATTGAACGTATGAAACGAGCCATTGACGAGTACCAAATTGTTGGTATAGAAACGACTTTGCCGTTTTGTAGTTTCGTGCTTAACCACGAGGAATTTATTTCAGGGAAATTTGATACAGGTTTTGTAGGAAAATATTTTACGCCTGCGGTTTTGGATAAAAAATTGTCTGAAAGTGAGGAAAAAGTAGCCGCTGCACTTGTAGCCACATTTTTAGGAGAAAAGAAAACAACAAAAAATCCTACAAAAAACAATCAAAAAAATAATTCAACAACAGAAAAAAATACAAAACAAGTTTCTAATTGGAGGAAAAATAGGGTTTAAATAGTTATGGATTGTGAGCTATTACAAAAGTATTAAAATTTCTTCAAAAATAAGGTTGTTTTTTTGAAATTCACTGTTTATTTTATATCTTTGATAAGATTTTTAACAAAATAGTATTTTTAATTTTAACCAATTTAATTATGAAAATCAAACATTTTTTACTTTCAATAGTGCTTTTTTGCGCTATTCAAACGGTTTCTGCACAAGAATTACGCAAAAATGGTTCTTCTTTTGGCACAGTAGAATCAGATGGAACAGTACGCATTGGCGGTTCGTCAAAAGGCAAATTTGAGTCTGATGGTACTATTCGTGTTAATGGCTCATCAGTAGGAAAAATAGAAAGTGATGGCACTATCCGCAAAAATGGTTCTTCAATAGGCAAAGTGGAAAGTGATGGAACAGTTCGTATCAATGGTTCGTCTGTTGGGAAAATAGAAAGTGATGGAACTGTACGCAGAAATGGTAGTTCTGTTGGCTCTGCAAAAGGTGTACGCAAAGAACACGCTGCTGTTATGTTCTTTTTTGATTTTTTTTAATTAAGTAACGTGTTGCAAATAAGTTCCTAATTTCAAAAAAACTAATTTTTATGTATAGCGGCGGCGTTCACGCCACCGCTATACATAAAAACTATTTTTTGCTTTTGATATAAAGAGGTGGCGTTCACACCACCTAGAATAAAAAAATAAAACTAGGAGGTGGCGTGAACGCCACCGCTATACATAAAAACTATTTTTTGCTTTTGATATAAAGAGGTGGCGTTCACGCCACCTAGAATAAAAAATAAAACTAGGAGGTGGCGTTCACGCTACCTAGAATAAAAAAATAAAACTAGGAGTTTATTTACAATGTATTACTAAGCCATAATTCAATTACTAATTATCAATTACGGAAAATCTGACAACTCATAAAATATATTTTTATGAGTTTTTTTATGTTGTTTCTGACAAAATAAGACAATTTGGCATTTTTTATTCTTTTGTTATAAGATTTTATGACAAAATGGCGTATTTTAGAAATTATTTTGTCTGATTTTTATACAATTTTCAAAGAAATTAAGCGTTTAAAAATCTGGCATAAGAGTTGATAAATCTTTATCAGAATTGCAATTCGTCAAAATCAAATAAATCAAAGCAACTAAAAAATTCAACTAAAAATAATACAACTATGGACTTCTCAAAAAAAAATGTAAACGCTGATTTCATTCCTAATATGCTCAAAGATTTGGGCAAAATATTTGCAGATGATTTCCAAGTGAAATTCAATGAAGCTCGCAACAAAAAAGCGGATTGCAATAATTGGAATGATTGGAGCAACGAGTTTGTTGCAAAAAAAACAACTCAAAAAACGCCTAATGCTACACTTTCTGTTGTGCCTGCTGTAAATATTCACGAAACAGCAACCACTTTTGAACTTGCAGTAATAGCTCCAGGACTAAAGAAAGAAGATTTTAAACTTTCTATTGAAGATAATATTCTTAAAATTTCTTCTGAAATTCACGACAATCACAAAGAAAATACCACCGCAAACACAACAGAAACTGTGGAAACAATAGAACAAAATCCACAGAACAAAACTAACGCAAATTTCAGCCGTACAGAATTTGTACAGACTAAATTTTCACGTAGCTTTGAACTTCCAGAAAGCGTTGATACAGAACTAATTAGTGCCAAATATGATGCTGGTATTTTGTATATCACACTTCCAAAAAAAGTGCAAACCCACGAAACAAAAATACGCAAAGTAGAAATTGCATAATTTTGCTTTTTAACCACATAGAAGACATAGAATACAATTTATTGTGTTCTATGTCTTTTGTTTTGTGGTGAAAAAAATATTTTGATAGAAATTAAAAAAAAAATGCTACTTTTGAGAGTATTTTATAAAACAACCACATTTTTAGTATAAAGCTATGGGTAAGATTATTGCTATTGCAAACCAAAAAGGAGGCGTAGGAAAAACGACTACTGCTATCAATTTAGCGGCTAGTTTGGCTTTTTTGGGCTATCAAACACTTCTTGTAGATGCAGACCCACAAGCAAATTCTACATCTGGGCTAGGACACAATCCAAAGAAAATTGATAAAAGCATCTATGAATGTATGGTTGATGGCACAAGTGCCGCAGAAATCACTGTAAAAACTTCTGTAGAAAATCTTAGCCTTATTCCCTCACATATTGACCTTGTAGGCGCAGAGGTGGAAATGATAAATTTGGAAGATAGAGAAGGGAAAATGAAAAAAGCACTCTATGCAGAAAGAGATAAATATGATTTTATTGTGATAGATTGTTCTCCATCTCTTGGACTTATTACGGTCAATGCGCTTACTGCCGCTGATTCTGTGGTTGTGCCTGTACAATGTGAATATTTTGCCTTAGAAGGACTTGGTAAACTTTTGAATACTATCAAAATCATACAATCTAGGCTGAATATTAACTTAGAAATAGAAGGTATCTTACTGACAATGCACGACTTACGTGTGCGCCTTTCATCTCAAGTTGTTGAAGATGTAAGCAATCATTTTAAGAAAATGGTGTTTAAAACTGTTATTCCCCGCAATGTACGTTTGAGTGAGTCTCCGAGTTTTGGTGTTCCTGCTCTCGTACACGACCCAAGCAGCAAAGGAGCAATTAGTTATCTTGATTTGGCAAAAGAGGTGCTTGCTAAAAATTCTCTACCAGAACAAAAAGTTATTCCTAAAAAGAAAAAAGAGAAATAATAGAAAAATAAAAAATAAAATTCTTTAACTCTTTGATTATGAATACCATAAAAATAAATGTAAATCAACAAATGGACGGTTATACATTCAGTATTGGACCTACTATGCGAGAATTTGTTAGAAGTTTAGTTCCTAATGCACACCCTGCCAGCAGGATTTTTGTTGGATATAGTCGGTAAAAGCGTATAAAATTATATAAGAAGATATTTTATTTATAGATTATTTTTAGTATCTTTGCATTATGAAAAGCAAAGAAGTTTTACGGATTTTGGGAGTAACAAGAGTAACACTTATGAACCTAGTAAAAAGAGGTCTTATTAAGGTGGAATCATTGCCTAATGGCACATATGAGTATGCTGACGAAGATATTTATCTTTATGCTGGTATAAAAAGAAAACAATATTGTATCATTTATGCAAGAGTAAGCACAAGTAAACAAAAAGCGGATTTAGAAAATCAAATATCTTTATTAGAATTTTTTTGTGCGAGTAAAGGCATTATAATAGATAAAGTTTGTAAAGATGTGGCAAGTGGTTTGAGTTTTGAAAAACGTCATTCTTTCTTTGAAATGCTTGATTTGGTTCTTGACAACAAGGTTTCTAAGATATTTATCACTTACAAAGACCGTCTTAGCCGTGTAGGTTTTGGGCTTTTCAAACATCTTTTTTCAAAATATGGTACTGAAATAATTGTAATGAATGAAGCAGGTAATGAAAAATTAGACAATGCTGAAATTTTTGAAGAAATTATTAGTTTATTGCATTGTTTTTCAATGAAACATTACAGCAGTAGCAAAGTAAATCAACTCAAAAAATTGATTATTAAAGAAGATACGCCAGAAGAAAATGCCTAATAATATTTCCATAAAGTCTGTTAAAATGAAACTCCGTAAGTTGGACAAAAGCCAATTTAAGGAGTTAAAAGAGCAGTGTTTTTATGCAAAAAATCTTTATAATCAAGCCCTTTATTGCATCAAAAAGCACTATAACGAACATCAAACTTTTTTATCTTATGGAGAGTTGGATAAGTTAATGAAAACTGTTTTAAACCTTGAAGATCAGTATAATTACAGACTTATTTGGAAAGCTGGCGTAGCCCAGCAGCTCCTTAGAAATCTTTGTACCAACTTTCAAAGTTTTTTTAAATCCCTAAAAGATTATAACAAAAACCCACAAAAATATAAAGGAAGACCACGCATTCCCAAATTTATCAAAGAAAAATATTGTTACTTAACATTTGATAATCAGCGTTTTGTGGTAAAAGGTAATCAAGTTTTCTTAAAAAAAGGTTTTTCTATTGATTTACCTAAAAAATTATTAAACCACAAAATAAACCAAATAGAAATTTATTGTCGTTATGGTCATTTGGAAGTAGTTTTTTCTTACGAAAGTAAAGAAACCTATGAAAAAATAGCTGTTAATGATAATAAAATGGCTATTGATTTAGGTTTGAATAATCTTGCTACTTGTGTGAGTAATGGCGTACTAAAACCCTTTATACTCAATGGAAAGCCATTAAAATCTATTAATCAGCATTATAATAAAAGAACATCTAAAATAAAATCTACCCTTAAAAAACGTAACGACAAAAATCATAGCAAAAAAATAGAAGTTATCACTCGCAAGCGTGAGCGACAAATCAATGATTATTTACATAAAGCTAGTGCTAAAATTACCAAGCAATGTGTTGATAATCAAATAAGTACAGTCATTATTGGGAATGTTCAAAATAGTAATAATAAAATAAATTTAGGAAAGAAGAATAATCAAAATTTTGTTAATCTTTCTCTTGGTCAATTTATACAAAAGATAAAGTATAAATTAGAAAAGCACGACATTAAAGTCATTACAAGAGAAGAAAGTTATACATCAAAAGCTAGTTTCATTGATAATGATACTATGCCAAAAACGCATTTAGATAAAAAAACTAATCAAAAATTTAGTGGTACACGTGTCAAACGTGGGCTTTATAAGACGGATAAAGGTGTTTTCATTAATGCAGATGTAAATGGTGCTTATAATATTCTTAGAAAAGAAACCCCTCAGTTTTCTTATGAAAATTTGTGCTTAGAAATTAACGCAAAACACAAAGAAAAGGAAGGAGTAGTGGGCTGGTTGCACCCTTATAAACTCGCTATATAAAATCATAGCGTTTCGCTAAAAAAAGTCTAGAACTTTTATATGAACTTATACAGTCTTTTATAGAATTACGACCTGACATAAAAAGTGATTTTAGTGTGTATTTAGGCAAACTTGAAAGCTACATATATCCAGCTTTGTTGGGCATTGATAATGATAATGATTTAGATAATTTAGGTGAAATACAGTTTGTTGATACACAAACAGGAAATATTTTATACACAATAGCATCACATGAGCAAAAAGTTTAATCAGTATTTGTATGATTAATTATTGGAAATTACAAGGGATACCACACAAAGGCTGGATTTTGGAAGATGTTATTGATAGTAGAGAATATCAGCAAGAAGTTGATTATGAAAATTGTATGATGTGTGGAAACGAGAAAATTCGTTATATTCATATTCTGACACATCCAGATATTGAAGAAGAATATAGAGTTGGTTGTATGTGTGCTGAGAAAATGACAAATGACTATGTAAATCCAAAACAAAGAGAAATTAAATTAAAGAATAAAGCTAACAGACGAATTAAATGGTCGCAAAAAAAATGGAAAATAAGCCAAAATGGGAACTCATATTTAAACTTTCAAGAACATCATATATTGATTTATGTAAATAAAGAAACAGGCAAATTTAAAGTGAAAATAGGTGAAATATTTGGTAAAAAGGAATTTGATAATTTAGATGAAGCAAAAATAGCAGCCTTTGATGGAATAGAATATCTGAAAGAATCTGGTGACTGGTGGCTTATCTAATAAGCCCTATTCTGCCATTATAAGCATTATTTTTTCTAATTTTGGCTTGATTTTACCATAATTTCCCTTAAAACCATTTGCCACAAGTGAAAAACACATCATTTTTCCTTGCACATTTTTAAAATAACCTGAAAAAGCTATTGCATTGCTCAAAGAACCCGTTTTTGCACGCAAATTCCCAGCTAAAATAGTACCTTTTCCCACATTCGTAAGCGTACCAGACACACCCGCAATAGGCAAAGATTTATAAAAACCATCAAAAATACTTACTTTTTCTTTTTGCATTTGTGAGAGTAACGCAGTCATCAGATTAGGACTGATGCCATTATCTTTTGAAAGTCCGCTCCCATCTTCTATTTTGGCGGTTTCTAAGTTGATATTCTTATTTTTCCAAAATTCCAATAATTTTTCTGTATTATTTTCTGTGTAGCTTTGATTATTATTTAATTGTGAATTTACGGCTTTAAAAACGCCTTCTGCATACAAATTAACGCTATACAAATTTATCCAAGCAACAATATCTTTGAGTGTTGCGGATTTTTGAGTATGTGAGATTTTCTTTGTTTCTGATGAAATAGAACTGTTTTTTTGTGCTGAAATTTGCGTTAGTAAACGAGTACAAGTGGCTTCTTTTGAGATATTGATATTTTGTTTTTTAAGTATTTCGTGGAGTTTTTGGGCGCACAAATACGCAGGGTCAGGAATACTTCCTTTGATACTAAAAGTGCCTCCTTGTGGCATTTGAGGTATAGTTCCGTGTAAAAATCTTGTATTTTGATATGGTGCGCCATCAATATAGCCGTTGTCGCCTGTGCCAGTAGCTGCAGTTTTCATTTGATTAGTAAAAATAATATCTGAAATTTTCGGAAAAATGCTACTTATTTGTGCTATTTCGCCTATTTTGCTTGCTGGTATGAAATTTATTTGATAAGAATTATCCGCAATATTCAGCGCATAAGCAGGCGCACCATAATAATTGCCAATATCTCCCCAAATCCAGCCTTGCGGAATGGCATTATCATCATAAAGCCTTGTATCTGCTATTATTTGCCCTTTTATTTCTTTTATTCCTGCGGTTTTGATAGCGTTTGCCCAAATAATCAATAAATCATCAAAATTAGTTGTATTATTCATTTTATAACTTCCTAGCGTAGGGTCGCCGCCGCCTTTGATGTAAATGTTCCCTTCTAAAACACCATTATTGATGTTTCCATCATATTCAAGCGTTGTTTTGAAAGTAAAATCATCACCCAGAACAAGCAAAGCCGTTGCAGTTGTAAGAAGTTTTAAGTTAGACGCAACATTAAAATTTTTATTAGCATTTTTCTCAAAAATAATATTTCCTGTTAGTGCTTCCCTCAAAGAAAATCCTTGAAAACCAGTTTGCATATCTGGATCATTTTCTAACTCCAAAAGAGCTTTTTGTAGCTTTTCATTGCTTATATTTAGTATATTTTCATTTTTTATCTTTGCATTTTGTGCGGCTTCTTGCGAAGGGGAATGACAAGTAAAAAAGAAAGTCGCTAAGAATAATAAAGTATATTTTTTCATTTTGGTTTATTTGTGGAATTTAAGTTTGAAGATACATTTTTTTTAGTAATTTTACACTACCAAACAATTTAATTATTTAAGTAGGTCAGTATAATTAGTGTTGCATAAAAGCTATATTGTAGGGTTTGCAATTGCCACGAATACACGAATGAATACAATTATTTGTGTATTCGTGGCAGCTAAATCAACCATATTTTTATTTATGGTACATTAGTTTATGTTATGATAATCTTGAAATAATGCTTAATAATTGATTATCAATATTTTGTATTCATTTATAATTCACAATTTATACTACTATACATGGTTTTTGTTTGTCGTTCCCCACGTTCCATGCGGGGAAACGGACAAGCAATGTATAGTAGTATGTTCACAATTTATAATTCATAATTGCTTTTATGCTCAATAAATTCAAATTTTTTGTTACTTCTCTTTTCAAGATACGTTTTTTAGAAAATTTACTGGTTAGTAATTTCGTACAAAAATCTCGTTTTAACTGGTTCATTATTAGGAAAGTAGCACCAAGAAGATTTCAATATGAGCCTAAAACACTAAAAAAAGCTACAAGAAATGGTATAAACTATGAATTAGACTTATCACAACATATTGATTATAGCATCTTTTTTGGGCTAACAACAGATTCCTCTCGCAGAAAATTATACGAATTAGCAACTAAAAGTACAATAATTATTGATATTGGCACTAATATAGGCGAGGTTGTACTTAATTTTGCCCGTATTTTAGATAATAAAGGAAAAGTTTATGGTTTTGAACCCAATAATCATTCTTTTCAAAAATTACAAAAAAATATAAGTTTGAATAATTTTAATTGTATAGAAATAATGAATTATGGGCTTTCTCATAATAACGAAAATTTTGAGTTATCTGAAGTAATACCTGAAAATGCTGGTGCAAATAGAATTTTAGCAGCAAAAACAACAAATATTCCCTCTCAAACCATTCAAACTATGCGTTTTGATGATTTTGTGAGTAATAAACAAATAACGAACATTGATTTGATAAAAATTGATGTAGAAGGCTTTGAATATTTTGTATTGCAAGGAGCAAAGGCAACACTTGAAAAATATAAACCAAAATTATTTATAGAACTCATTGATAAACATCTAAAAGTTCACGGATTTAGTGCAAGAATATTAGTTGATTTCTTAGATAATCTTGGCTACAAATCATATAACGCTGATACAAACATATATATCAGTAAAAATTATGATTTAGAAAATTGCATTTTTGATATTTATTCTTTATGATAATAATTTCCGTAGTCGTTTGCACATACAACCGCTCAAATTTACTTTTGCCTACACTTCACTCACTTGACAAACAAGAATTAGATAAAAATCTTTTTGAGGTAATAGTTATAGATAATAACTCAAAAGATGACACAAAAACAGTAGTAGAAAATTTTTCTGCTACTGTTTTTCCTGTTCGTTATTTCTTAGAAAGTCAGCAAGGAATTGCTTATGCTCGCAAAAAAGGTATTTTGGAAGCCAAAGGGAAATATGTTGCTTATCTGGATGATGACGCAAAAGCAAACACAGATTGGGCAAAAATAATTTTTGATACTTATGAAAACATAAAACCCACACCATTAGCAATAGGTGGTGCTATTGTTCCTCTTTATTCTGAAACGCCTCCTAGTTGGTTTGTAGAAAGTTTTGAAAAACGTAATTGGATGGACACAGCAGGCTTTCTATCAGAGAAAAAAGCTAAATACGGCTTCTCTGGGGCAAATATGTCTTTCCAAAAAGATATATTATCAGAATATTTTTCTACTGAACTTGGTGTACCAGAAAGACCAATGGGAGAAGATGTATTTGTTTTTAGGAAAATTTTTAATGCTTATAAACTACAAGGAAAACGTGTAGATAATATTTTTTGGTACAACCCACACCAAATTGTACATCATTGGACAACTATGGCAAACACAAAAGTTACTTTTATTACAGCACGAGCAGCAGAAGGAGGTAAAGCAAATGTGTTTATGTCTAAAACTACCTTATTTTCATTAGATTTTTGGAAAACGCTTATTGTATTTGCCTTACTACCCTATCCAAAATTAGTAATTGATTTACTAAAATTTAATGAAAAACCTAAAACCAGTTATGTAAAATTTTTACAACAAATTTATTATTTCAAGGGATTTTTAACAGAAACTATTAAAAGGACTTTCTCTTAATCACAACACCTCACCAAAAATTTGGTGAGGTGTTGTGATTTTAAATTTATTTTGTTAATCTTTTTTCACCAAACGCCAAAATTTCATCAATAAAATTATAGGGTTTGTAGCCATTGAGTGCAACTTGATGAAAAATACAAGTCGCTGGGGTCATTCCTGGCAAACTATTTATTTCAATAATAATAGTTTCTACTTTATTGTCCTCATACACACGCACAAAGGCATCTATGCGAGCATAACCCTGCACATTAAGGATTTGAGCCGTTTTTTGGAGCGTTTCTCGTACTTGTTTGGAGATAATATTATTTTGCTCTTGATTTGTAGAAAAAGTGCCAATATAACGTGCAGGCGTGATATTTTGCCCCTCTCCTGCTAAAAATTTCTCTTCCAAAGAAAGCACTTCTCCCCCTGCAAGCGTTTCTGACGGCTCAAACATTTCATAAGTAATATTTGTTAAATTTTCGTTGTCAAACTTTGTCAAAAGTCCGCCTGTTATCTCCAAAAAGTGTTTTGCACCATTTTTACTAATCAATTCCTCTATCAAAAAAGTGTTTTTTTGTGGAAATTCTTCATTTGCTTTTAGTCCAAGCGTTTGCACCGCAGAAGGCACAAATTCAGGATTTTCTCTAAACATCATCTCACAAAAAGCTCCTAATTCTTCTCTATTCTTGATTTTTTTGACTGCAGAACTGCAACCATCATCAGCAGGTTTTGCAATAAAAGGATAAGGAAATTCTTGCTCAATTTCATCAAAACAAGTATTTTGATTATTATTCTGCCAATCTTTTTTGTGCAAAAGTCTATGTTTTGCCACCAAAATACCATTATTTTTAAGAATTTCGTTGGTTTCGTATTTGTTGATAGTAATTTGAGAACTTTCCACACCAGAGCCGTTGTAAGGCAGTTTTATCTCATTTAGTTTTGCCTGAATAGCGCCATCTTCTCCAGGTCTGCCGTGTAGGGCTATAAAAACAGTATTTACATTCTGTTTTAGCCATTCGTAGCTGATTTTTTGAGGTTTAAAAATAGCATTTTGAGCATATTTTTGGGTAATATTTTTGGCTTCAATTTTGATTTTTTCTAGCAAAATTTGCCCTTCACTTGTGCTTTGCGCTTCATAATTCAGAATTTTATCTCTAATGTCATCAGCATTATCTTTGAGCATCATATTCACAGGAATTTGATAAAGTTCTTGCTCAATATCATTTCCCATCAAAAACACAGGAATAGGCTCATATTTGGTAGATGAGGCTAGTTTTTCAAAGATATTTCTACCACTTTCCACAGAAATATGCCTTTCAGTAGAATATCCGCCCATAATCACCGCTACTTTTATTTTCAAAGTAGTTTTATTCTGATTATTAGTGATTTTCTCATCTAAACTTTGAAGTTTTTGGTGTAAGAAAAAATTACTTTTAGGCGTTTTTATACGTTCAGAGATAGAAGTTCTGATAATATAAGTCAAAAATTGAGAGGGATTTAGTCCTATTTCTGCCGCTTGATGAAAGAAAAAAGAGGAAGGAAGCATTCCAGAGGTTGTATTTGGGTCATTTAAGAAAATTTCGCCTAGCGCATTGATAAAACCATCAATACGAGCATAAACATTGGCATTTATAGCCACAAAAAGTTTTTCACACTCACGCCTGATATTTTCAATTTGTACCGTTGGAAGGTCAATGGGCGTAATTTTTCGTGTCATTCCTGGCAAATACTTAGAACGGTAATCAAAAAAATCCGTTTTTTTGAGAATTTGCGTAGGTGGCAACGCAAGTGGCACACTTACACCCTTTTCGTTTTCATCTTGCACCACAATACAAGAAAATTCTTTGCCCACAATAAATCTTTCTATCAAAATGCTTTCTTCTGCACTTGTAGCAGTCAAAATGATGCGGTGAAGGTTTTCTTTTACGTTTTCATCTAACAATTTTTCTAATACTTCAGGACGAAAAACTATACCCAAATGCTTGATTGGCGTTCTTTGCCCGTTCAAATCTTGCAAAACAATTTCTAGTGTCAAAGGAAAACCAATGCCCTCACGTATGTCTGTAAGGCTCGTAAGGTACTGAAATTTCTCTGTTTTGGAAAAATTGAGCCACTTTTTACCAGAAAGTTCTTGAATAAAAAACGCTTTATTTATCATTTGCATAAAAGCGTGATTATCTTTCTCATTCAAAATGGAAATACCCATAGAAGAGCCTTGATTAGGTGCTTTTATGACCATTGGCAGACCTATTTTAGCTACCAAAGTTTCTAACATATCACCTTTATAGGCATTTTTTTTGTAGTCATTTTTTGTCAAAATCATTGATTTTGGGCGTGCAAAGCCATATTGTACCAACAAATCTTTCTGAATATTTTTATTGATACCAATAGCAGAAGGCAAAATCCCACTTCCAGAATACGGAATATTATACCACTCCAAAATGCCCTGAATAGCTCCATCTTCCCCTTGTCCGCCGTGAAGTGCCAAAAATGCAAAATCCATCATACTGGAAAGCTCGTGAGGATACACACATTTTCCTACGTGTGTAATAATTTCATTTATTTTGTCTTCTGAAATTTTACCTAAATTATCTCCACAATCATCTGCTAAACTTTCTATATATAATTGATAATCAGCACTTTGATATTGTGCAGGTGGATAAAAATCACGAATAGTGCCTTTGTAGAGATATTGCCAATCTAAGAGAATAAAATTGCCCAAACTATCCACAAAAATAGGGACAGGCTCAAATAAATCCTTGTTGAGGTTGTCGTAAACGGTGCGCCCACCTGCAAACGAAATTTCACGCTCCTTTGACTGTCCGCCAAAAAAAATACCTATTTTCATTGAATTTTTATGATTTTGATAGAATAAATACGCCACAAATATACACAAGATTTTCAGAAAAATTATAAAGAAAAATTTAAGGAGACATAACAAAAACCCTTCACAGAAGTTGGCGGCTTTTGTGAAAGGCTTTTTATTTTTAATAATTTGATAATCAAAATATTAACTATTTCAAATCATTTTTAATATTGCTCAATTTTTGGATAAAATCTTTTCTGAAAATAGCATATTCTGTACAGGTTTAATTGGCTTCTTATTTCCCTGATTTTATTCTGTTTTCGTGTTTGCTCAACATCTGACAATTTTCTGCTGTAGTTTTACCGCCTTCGTGCCAAGGTTTTATATGGTCTGCTTCCATTTCATTTAGTTCAAAAGCAACCTTACTTTTTGCACAAATGCCTTTTTGTCTTTCGTAGGCTTCTCTTTTTTGTTTATCTGTAAACGCCCTAATACTCAAATATTTTTCTGTTCTTGTGATTACATATTCATAAATGCCTGACTTTTTCGTAACATCTTCATCTTGCATTAATTCCGTGATTTCTTCTTCTAATTTCTTAGCATCAAATTTTTTGTCCTTATAATTGTTATACAAAAAACCATAATTGATGCCTTTCATTTCTTTACGGTATTTTGGGAAAACAACTTTTATCCAACTTATCAAAGCACTAAAATACAACCATAATTCATTTGCATTTGGCTCGTGTTGATTTTTTGCCATATATTCCTCAATATTATCATCACTCAACCAACTTATTGCTGTTTCTAAATAATCTTGACGAATGGGCGAGCCTGTCAAATAATCATTACCAATACCATAAGCTGGGCAGTTGGTTTTGCTAAAATATTTCTTTGCATTAGTTAGCCAAGTACCTGTATAAATAGCATTTCTTAATTCTTGGTCTGCTAGTTTTTCTCCTGCAATATTGATAGTTTTAAACCAATCCAATTTTTCTTTGTCATTTCCCTCACAGAAATAAATCATTAGCTTATAATCCAATATAGCATCTTTTTCAACATCTGTAAGATTGTGAACATACATAGCATTTAAAGAAAAAGTACCTGCGACATATTCACAAATACTTATAGTTCTTTGTTGTCCGTCTAAAACTTCATACGTACCATTGGCATTTTTGACCCAATACATTACGTTTAGGGGAAACTGCTTTTTTACGGTTTCAATTACAGCATCTCTTTGTTTGTCTTTATAAACAAACTCACGCTGATATTTTGGTCTAATATTGAGTTTGCCACCAAACCCAACAACGCCCTCCTCATTATCATTCAAATAGCCGTTTGCGACTTCCCTAATAGTTATTTCTTTGAGTTCTATTTTCATAGTTTTTTGTTTTTTATAATAATACGAGAATAAGGCACATCAACAATTCCATCAGTAATCATATACAAATCACCATCAACAACACCTCTTTTTTGGATTTCTTTTCTATATTGTCTATGTTCAGGCTTATATGGTTCAACGCCGCATTCTATGCCTGAACTTGCTATACCTAAACCAATTATCTCAAACTGCTCAGGATTATATTTGTCCATAAAGGTAATAGGAACTCCCATAAATCCTTCATAATCCATAGGAATATCTTTTGTTTTATTTACGTTAATAGCATCAAAATTTTCATATTTTGGATAATCAACTTCATTATAGGGCTTATAAAGTGTTAAATCTTCGTGTCTTTTTCTAATTTCTAAATTTGTAAACCAAGTAACACCTGAAACTCTAATCATACCTTCTTTGTGATTACCAGCTGTTGCATAATCTTGATAATGTGTGTTGATAAAGTGAGCTGCGCCACCGTTAAAGCCCTACTGATTACCCACATTTTTTCTATTATTAAAGAAAAGTTGTAATTTTGGTGTAAATATATTAAAAACGCCATCAAAAAGCAAGCGTGTGAAAAAGTATCAAAAATGAATATTTCT
>JAYUKY010000092.1:0-34656 GCA_043764015.1 Raineyaceae bacterium | reverse complement strand
TATTTTTTAATTTATGCCACGTCATTTTAACCACTTGTATTTTTCTTTATAAAAACCAAAGGTAAAACATTTTTTGCAACGGAACTTTTACAGTAACAAGTTATTTAGATAGAAAAAGAATACTCAAAATAATTTCTTCATAGCCAACTAACTTCCCGAAAATTGAAAAAACTTTCGGGAAGTTTTTATAAGAATTTTACTATTTCCTTTGCAAAATACGACAAAATAACGTCTGCGCCTGCTCTTTTGATAGAAATCAGACTTTCATACATTGCTTTTTCGCCATCTAACCAACCTTTTTCATCTGCGGCTTTTATCATAGCATATTCTCCGCTCACGTTGTAGGCAGCAATAGGCAAAGAAAAATTATCTTTTAAAGATTTTATCACGTCCAAATATGGCAAAGCAGGTTTTACCATAATAATATCTGCACCTTCCAAAACGTCTAATTGTGCCTCACGCAATGCCTCACGAGCATTTGCAGGGTTCATTTGGTAGGTTTTTTTGTCACCAAATTTGGGTGCAGATGCCAACGCATCACGGAAAGGACCATAAAAAGCACTTGCGTACTTCACAGAATATGCCAAAATCCCTACATTTTGAAAATTATTTTGGTCTAAAACTGTTCTCAAATATCCTACACGTCCATCCATCATATCAGAAGGTGCAACAAAATCCGCTCCTGCACGTGCTTGTGCCAACGCCATTTTACCCAAAACTTCTAATGTTTCATCATTTAGGATTTGTCCGTTATGTACAATACCATCGTGTCCGTCAGAGTTATAAGGGTCAAGAGCTACATCAGTAAACAAAATGCAATCAGGGAAGTTTTTTTTAATTTGAGTAATGGCATCTAAAAACAAACCATTTGTGTTATAACTTTCTGTTGCGGTGCTATTTTTAAGATTTTCAGAAATATTAGGAAAAGGTGCAAAAGCCTTGATACCCAAGCGCATACATTCGTTTATTTCTTCTAAAAGTAAATCAATAGAAAAACGAAAAATATTAGGCATTGAAGGAATTATTTGCTTTTGATTAGTGCCTTCTGCAATAAAAAGCGGGAAAATAAAATCTTTTTTATGTAATGTAGTTTCTTCAATAAGACTACGAATAGTGGCATTTTGGCGGTTTCTACGAGGACGAATAGGCAAGTTTTGCATTGATATTATTAAAACTTTTTGATAAGATTATAGAGGATTATTACATTCAAACACAAAAATACAAATAAAAAGTTTAGTTTTTGGGATAATTTTATTGTATATTTATCCAATCAGAAATAATCTCAGAATAATATTTGCTACCGTACACTGTTTTAAAAAAGATTATGGTCTGTACCGTAATGCAATGAAGGTCTGACCATAATCTCTTTTTAAAACGAACTTGCTCTTTTTAATTAGTGGTCAGACCTCCGTTGCACTACGGTACAGACCACTAATTAAAAAGAGTGTATAGTAACAAAAAAATAATAAAAGTAATTTGTAACTTTCTAATATCTTTTGTTATATTTGTAGCAATGTAGCAAGGCAAAAAAATATTATCAAAAAAATATTCCAATAAAAATGCCCCTCAACTACTAAATTAGTAACTACAATATAAAACTATAAATAAATGAAATTAAATAAATTAAATACTTTTGCCATTCTATTAAGTTTATTATTTTTTGCCTCTTGCGTTCCTGCCAAAAAGTATAAAGAAGCCCTAGCACAAGCAAATGAGAAAGAAATACAATTAGCTGAAGCCAAAGCCACTATTGCTGTTGCCAATGCCAAAGTAGAAGCATTGGAAGAAGAAAAAAGAAACATCACCCAAGACATCAGAAAGCTCACGTCTGGGCAAAAAAACAAAGCAGAAGAAAAAGATGTTACTATCCAAAACCTACGTAGCCAAGTCAAAATATTAGAAACTAAAGTAGCTACTCTTGAAGGTAAGAAAAAAGTTGCTATCAGCACCAAAACTGTCAAAAAACAAAAGAACACCTACTAAGGAAAAGGTACGAATTTAAAGTTTTGATTATTAAGTTCTTGCAAAAACTAAAATCAAGTTATTTAATTTCAATCACCAAGTACCAAGTTATTAGTTTTTGAGTGTTGATTATCAATATTTTGATTAAATTTACGCCCAGAACTTACAACTCATAACCAACAACCATTTAGGAAATTTCTCTTGTGAAAAAAAAATACTCTGTATTTTTAGCGTCTTTTGCTAGTGCTTTTCTAGTATTACAACTTGTTACACAATTTGTTGCACAAGCGCAAATATACCCTCTCCGTAATTATGACCTCATTAGTGGGCTTCCAGAGTCGCACGTTCGTGCTATTATGGAAGACCACAATTCCTATATGTGGTTTGCAACAGAAGGCGGCGTAAGCAAATTTGATGGACACAAATTCACTAGCTACTCCACAGAACACGGACTTTTAAGCAATAATATCAAATTTATTTTAGAAGATAAGAAAAAGCAAATTTGGATTGCTACACGTATAGGCGTGAGCAGATATGATGGGCAACGTTTCCACAACTACACAAAACGTCAAAACGGGCTTGTGGACAATGATATTATTTGTATTATGGAAGACAAACGTGGCAGACTTTGGTTTGGAACTGCCGCAGGAGTTAGTATTTTTGATGGGAAAACTTTTAAAAACCTTAATAAAACTGATGGTTTGCCCTCTGGACCTATTTATGCTATCAAAGAAGATACACGAGGAAATGTCTGGCTGGCTACCTCGCAAGGTGTGGTAAAATATGTTGATAATAATATTAGAACATATACAAAAGAACAAGGGCTGCCTGCAAACGAAGTTTATACCATTATTGAAGACAAAAAAGGAAAGATTTGGGTAGGAACAGATAATGGTATTGCGCATTTTGATATGCAAAATAATGAGTTTGTTGCAAACAAAAAAATTGAAGGAAATAGCGTTTCCTCGCTTATGCTTGATGATAAAGGCAAACTTTGGGTAGGAACAGATGAAGGAATTTTTATTATTCATAGCAATAATAATGATAATGATAGCAAGGACGCAGAAGTAGAAAATCTTGGAGAAAGTAACGGGCTTGCTAGTAATGTAATTAACTTTATTTTGCAAGATAAAAATAAAAATTATTGGTTTGGAACAGAAGCAGGCGCATCAAAGCTAAGCAATAGACGTTTTAATATTTTTGCTGAAAATTATGTCCAGAAAAAGCCTGTAACCTCTATTTTGGAGGATAGAAAGAAAAATATTTGGTTTGCAACACTTGGAAAAGGACTTATTAAGTTTGATGGCAAAAATTATATTACTTATACCACAGACGACGGACTACCCACAAATACACTAAAAACCCTTTATGAAGATTCAAAAGGCAATATTTGGGTAGGTACAAACGGTGAGGGAGCATCAAGGCTTACTAATGGGAAATTTACTAATTTTAATCAAGAAACTACAGGAGATGACTATGTTTTTTCTGTTGTAGAAGATAATGAAGGTAGAATTTGGCTCGGAACTGATGGCGGTTTATGGAGATATGATGGCAAAGAATTTGCTAATTTTGCTCGTGCAGAAGGTTTGCCTGATAATTATGTGCGCTGTTCACTCAAAGACAAAGATGGAAATCTTTGGTTTGGAACGTATGGCGGACTTAGTAGGTACAATAAAGGTGGGTTTCAGAACTTTACAACAGAAAATGGCTTGCTTAATAACCTTGTTTTGGATATTATTCAAGACAAAAATGGTATGCTTTGGATGGCTACAGAAAATGGACTTTGTACAATGAAACCTGCGTCTTTGCCCACAGAACGCTCTTGTATTACGTGTTATACAAAGAAAAACAATTTAAGTTCTCAAAATTTGTGGTCTATTGTAGAAGATAATGAAGGTGATATTTGGGTAGGACACAGAAACGGTATTGATAAATTTAGCCCAAAAACCAAAAACACAAAGCATTTTAGTTATATTGATGGTTTTACATTGGTACAAACTTTTCCAAATGCTATCACCAAAGACACAAAAGGTAATATTTGGTTTGGTGCGTTGGAAGGCGTTGTAAAATATGACCCAAAAGAAGATATTCGTAATAATATCCCTCCTACAACACATATAACAAGTATTAAACTTTTTAATAAAGTAGAAGATTGGAAACAATATACCAAAAATATTGATGTAGATTTTAATATTCCTATCAAGGCGCAAGGAGAAAAATATGATTTAGTATTGCCTTACGACAAAAATAGCCTTACTTTTGAGTTTGTTGGCATTCATTTTACTATTCCCGAAAGAGTAAAATATCAATATTTTTTAGAAGGATTTGATAAAGATTGGTCAGAGAGAGCCGCCAATACTGTTGCCACTTATACGAATTTGCAGCCTGGAAACTATGTTTTTAAGGTAAAATCTTATAATAGTGATGGCGTTCCAAACAAAGAATATACTTCATTTTCTTTCAAAATAAATCACCCTTATTGGGAACAGGTTTGGTTTTATGCTGCTGAATTGGGGTTTTTTATTACATTGGCGGTGGTTTCTCTGTATTTGGGTTCTCGTAGGCGTGGCGCAAGAGTTACTATTGTGCTTTCTTTGGCTACTTTGTTCTTACTTTTTGAATTTGTCAATGTTTATATTGAAAATTATGTAGAAAGCATCATAGGTAATATTCCTATTTATAAAGTTGTGATAAATGTTCTTTTAGCCACTCTCATTGCACCTTTAGAGCATTTTATTAAAGCTATTGTTAGTGAGAAAAAATCAGAAGTAACAGTAAGAGGCACAGAAGACCAAAAAGATGCCATAGAAAAAAAACTTAGAGAACATACAAAAGTAGCAGAAAAAAATGAAGCTGATTACAACGAAATCATTCCATTAGAAGACCAAGAACTTAATTGAAGTGCGAACTGTAAGATATGAAGTGTTTCTTAGTAGTAAAAAACTTTTGAAATAGTGAATTATTTTCGTACTTTTGCACCAAAATTAACAAATAACAAAATCAACAAAAAAATAATGATTGTAAAAACAAAAAAAACACAATTAGATACGGCTGTTTATAGAAAAATAGGACTTAAAAACATCATAAAAGACCAAATATGGCTTCCTATTGCTATTTTTGTCGGACTTCTTGCTTTAAACGGTATTATCAATATTTGGTACAGAAACTGGTGGATGTTCATTTTTGCATTCGTAGGTGCAGGCTTGTGGTATGCGTTTTGGTGGGTACAATTTACTGGCGTGCCAAGACTTCCACAAAATCAGATAATGTTTGAAAAATTATATTACGAGTTCACTTCTCAGCAAATTGTTATCAAACGCAACGAAAAAGAAGGAATGATGGTAAAATGGGAAATGATAAAATCAGTAGAAAAAACGGCTGATGCTTTCATTTTGTATATGGGAAGGGCGCAATTTTTTTATTTTCCTTTCAAAATCTTCCCTGCAGAACACGACCTAAAAATGTTTGAAACTATTATGAAACGCAAAAATTATATGTTTTAAGCACTTATTTAAGGTTATTAAAAAAATTGAAATACATTATTTATTTATCAATAAAAATATATTTAACATTTTATTTGGTAACTTAAAAAAAAATACTTACATTTGAGGGATTTAATTTTAGAGATAATAAGTATGCCTGTCATATTTCTCCAAAACAATCACGTTTTTGTTTTTATCATTTTAATTCTTTTTTTATGAATATTTACGTTGCAAATTTGAATTTTAAGGCAAGCAGCGAAGACCTTGAAGAACTTTTTACTCAATTTGGATCAGTTGATTCTGCTAAAGTAATCAACGACCGTGAAACTGGTCGCTCACGTGGATTTGGTTTTGTAGAAATGCCAAACGAAAGTGAAGCAAACGAGGCAATTGAAAAGCTAAACCAAACAGAACACATGACAAAAGTTCTTTCTGTTTCTGAGGCAAGACCTAAGCCTGAAAGAAGTAATAATAGCTTTGGTGACAGAAAACCATTCAAAAAATACTAATATTTACTTAGTACATATATTTTGATTTCTGGTAAATTAGACCAAAATAACTCAAAAAAGCCTAGTCGTGAGATTGGGCTTTTTTATTTTATTAAAAAACAACTTCCCGAAAGTTTTCAACTTTCGGGAAGTTAAATAGCTTTTAGCATCAATTTTTATGAAAAAAAATATCTTATTTATTATTTTCTTCTCATTATTTACTAATATTTTTGCCCAAACAAAAATACCAACAGTTGCTCCATTAGATACTGCCACCTTTGAAAAACATCTTTTTAGTCTTGCTAACAACATAAAAATGCCTTTTAGGTTACTCAAACCGCATAATTATGATAGCACCAAAATATATCCTTTGTTACTTTTTTATCACGGAGCGGGTGAGCGTGGCACAGACAACGAAATTTCTATCAAAAATATCTCTCCTTTTGTATTAAACAAACAAAATAGAGCGAAATATCCTTGTTTTGTGCTTGTACCACAATGCGACAAAGGGCAAAAATGGGTGAACGTTACTTGGGATGCTGATACACACGCTTTTACAGACACACTCACACCTTATATGCGTGCCAGCGTGGATTTGCTAGACGAAATCATTAAAAAATATCCTATCAATGAAAATAAAATCTACGTTACAGGGCTTTCTATGGGCGGATATGCCGTTTGGGACGTTATAACACGCTTTCCAGAAAAATTTGCTGCTGCTGTGCCTATTTGTGGTGGTGCTGATGAAATACAAGCACAAAAAATAAAAAATATTCCTATTTGGGCGTTTCACGGTGCAAAAGACACAACTGTAAAACCCTCACGCTCAAGAAATATTATTGCAGAACTCAAAAAGTTAGGCGCAAAACCACTTTATATAGAATATCCAGAAGTTGTACATAATAGTTGGAAACAGGCTTATAATACGCCACAACTAGCAAAATGGTTGTTTAGGCAAAGTAAAAAGTAAAGATATTTTATTTTTTCAGGATTTATCTTTTAAAATATCTGCCCATTGTTCTAAATGAAAATCTTTAATTTCAGTAGACTTTTCTGCATCTTCTATCAAATTTTTGGTATAAATTTTGATAAACTCTTGATAATCATCAATAAACCGCAAATAATATTTCAATGTGCTACTAATTCCATTGGCAATAATATCTATTCCTTGCGTTTCGTTGAGTTCTAAAATATAATTAATCACCTCTTTTTCAGCTTCAATACTCTTAAAACCATTTTTAAAAGTCGTTAAGATATAATAACGGTTAATGTTGGTATTGTGAGATTTTTTAGCAATATCAAAAATCAAATATTTATCTATTGGGATATTATGCTTAATTTCTATAATTTCAAAAGGCTGATTATCAAGTGTATAAATCTCAATATCTCCAAAACCGTGTTTGTCTGATGATGTATGCACCTGCAAAGGCACAAGCTTTTTATCTTTGTATCTTTCAAATTTTGGCAATAAGGCTTCATAAATAGAATAAATAGCAATTACAGGCAAACGAGAACTTAGTTTTGCTTCAAAGTGTTTTTCTAACATCTTGATAATCAAATGTATATTTAATGCCTCTAGGTTTTTAGTTTCAAAATTAGCATTTTCAAAAACTATTTGTGTAGCTTTTGCTAGTATAATTAATTTTGCAAAAACGTACTCTAAATAGTCATTAGGGCTAATATTTTGGATTTCAACATCATCAAAAATAGTTATAAAACTATCTTTGAGTTGCTTATTTCTGATTTTCAAATCTAATCCTTCTATTTTTGTCCATTTTATGCGTTCTCTTGTTGCTAAAGTAAGAAAAGAACTCTCTTTATTAGCATATTTTGGAAAATTATCTTTGAAAAATGGAGAGGTAACCTGCGTGTCTAATACTCTGGCAGAATAACCATTCTCAAAATCTGTTCTATGTAAACGTATATCTTGTGTTGGTGTAATGATTTTTTTCAATAAACTTGTTACAAGTGCAGAAACCAAAGATTTATTACTATCAATTTGGCTAATAAGCACATCAATATTTATTTTTATATTTGAAGAGATAGCATTAAAATCTATGTTTTGAGCATTTTGATAGGCATTTTTTAAAATGCTTTTCTCTTGTTCATTATTTTTTATCATACGAAAAGTTCTTGTGTAAAAGTTACTTGTTTTAATCTTTCATTACTAATATTTACGTAATCAGGGTTTATTTCAATGCCTAAATACTTACGTTTGAGATTTTTAGCAGCTACACAAGTTGTGCCACTACCACAAAAAGGGTCTAAAACTACATCATTTTCTTTACTTAAAAGTTTAATCAATTCTTGTATGATATATAGCGGATAAACGGCTGGATGTTGGTTATCTTTGGTCATTTCAACGGGGCTTTCAATTAAATCTTTTTTTAATTTATTTCCCAAAATTTTGATAATTGTAAAACCATTATTGCGTATTTGGTTGTTTCTACCACCTTCCATTCCTCCATAAGCCTCTTTATGAATGCCTTTTATTTTCATTCTAAAACTATCAATTTCGCCATTATGTACTGCTAAAATCACTTCTTGTAATGATTTTCTAGCGGTTTCTTTTTGAGGAGTTTCTAAATCTGAACTCTCAATTAATTCAAAATACTGTTTTCCTAACTTATCTGACGGCTTACTTTTACTACTTTTATTAAGGTCATCAAGATGTTTTAAGTAACTTTCCAAATCAAAATAATAATTCTTTGATTTAGCAAATATAAAAAATGGCTCTGTTGCTTGTATGAGCTTTCTTTTATCTTGTCGTGGCGTAGGATTAAGTTTTGACCACGTAATTTGGTTAATTAAGAACACTTTTTTATCCTCAATGGCTTTTATAGCAAATTTATAAGGCAAAAGGGAAAGTGCGCCATTGATGTATTTGTCGCCCAAATTAAACACAATAGCTCCTGTGGGCTTTGTTACTCGTACACATTCAAAGAAGATATTTAGTAAATTTTCTAAATAGTCCTCTTCTGTGGCTTCATTTCCAACACCAAAATCTCCATTTCCATAATCTCTTTGCTGAAAATATGGAGGAGACGTAATCACCAAATCAATACTATCTGTTGTCAATTCTTTTAATACAGCAAGACAATCACCAATAATTATTTCATCAATAATTACCTTTTTTTGTTCTATGATTTCTGTTAATATTTCCATTTTTTCTTATTTTTTCCCGCCAAAAAGCCCAAAAATTCTGCCAAACATTCGTTTTTCAAAGTTCCAAAAAAACGTAAATTGCCCCAATAAAAAGCCATAAAATAGCAATAAAACCTGATAAGCTGGGAAAACAGTAATCAGCCACACGCCTATACGTGTGAGCAGGGGTGTGTGTGGTGTGATGCCCAAAAACGCATAAATAGGGATTTTGATGTACATTGCAGAAAAGCCCGTGAGCGCAAAAACAAGAAAAATAATCAGCACTTGCCAATTATTTTTCACGCCCCAACGTGCTTTTAATTTTTCTATAAAACGCATAAATGAGATTTTGTTTTTTTCTAATTGGTAATCAAAATTGTATTTGTATTCATTCACAATTCACAATTTAAAATTCACAATTAAAGATAAGATTTTGTTTTGATTTTGTCCATCATTTCCTTGATATGCACTTCTGCGCCAAGAAAATCCTGCAAAACAGCGGCAATTTTATGGTCTTTATTGAGCAAATAAGTAACTCGTTTTGGAATACGCAAAATAGGCACAAGTGCGTCATAATCAGCGCAAACTTTGCCTGTTTCATCAGAAAGCAGTTCAAATGGAAGTTTATTTTCTTCTTTGAACCTAAGGTGTGTTGGTATATCATCACGACTAACGCCAAAAATATCAACGCCTACATCTCTAAAAACCGCAAATTGGTCACGAAACTCGCAGGCTTCTTTGGTGCAAACTGACGTAAAATCTTTAGGATAAAAGTACAAAATGCAAGGTTTTCCGAGTAAATCTTTGCTAAGTGTAATTTCCTCGCCACTCGTAGAGGCAAGCGTAAAATCTGGTGCTAACTGGTTGATAGATAAAGCCATTTTTTGAGGTTTGAGGTGTGAAGTTTGAGGTGTGAAGTAAATACAGTTTGGCACCAAATATTTCTAATTAAAAATTACTTTTTGAGTTGTCCCATTAGGGCTTCTACTTCATTCAGTAGCTTTTCTGCTTTTTCTTTTGATTCATTGACAACTTGCTCTCCTTTTGTTTTAGCAATACTAATATGTGTATCAGCACCATTTTTGATACTAGTTAAATAATTAGTTAGCTTTTCTCTTACTTTTGAAAGTTGAAAACTAAGGCGGCGGCGCATTTCTTTACCCTCACGAGGCGCATATAATAAGCCTACTACTGCTCCTGCGGCAGCTCCAATTAAAAGTCCTAAAATAAAATGGTCTTTTTTAGGTGATTTATTCTCTTCCATTATAGGTTGCATTGTGGGTTAATATTGATTATTCTTTTTTATTTTCTTGTAATTTTTCAGTAAAATTGTTTCATTGCAAATGTAGGTGTTTTTTTCAAAAAATGTATATTTTTTTTCAAATTTTGCTCTAAAAACAAAAGAAGACTTCACTTTAAGCGAAGTCTTCTTTAAATAATCCAAATTAGCACTTATGCCAATTATTGTGCTGCTTTTTGTGAGCAACAGCCTGTTTTTTTCTCACCTTTGTTGCAAGAAGCTTTTTCTGCTTTGGCTTTTGCCTTAGCTTCTGCTAAAGCTACTTTTTTAGCCGCTTTTTCTGCCGCTGCTTTTTTCTTTTTGTCATCATCATTAGCAAATGCTAATTTTACAATAGAGATGTCGTTAGAAAGGGCGTAAGAAACCGCAGGAGTACTGCCTATAAATGCTACAAGTGCTATAGCAAACAAAAACTTTTTCATATTGATAATATTTTAAAATTAGAATTGATTACAGACTTCAAGAATCAAATATAATGCTTTTTTTTATTTTATCAAAAAAAAAATGAAATTTCTTGAAAAATAACCTAAAAATTGTTTTTGGTAATAAATTTGCTATCTTACCAAAAACTTCTAACACCAAAAAACTGTTGTAGCTTCATCAATCTCATTTTTTAATACTTTTTTTATTATGCAATTTTATCAAAAAAAACCTTTTTTTCTTTTTTTCTTTTTATCATTAAGTATTTCTAATAATATTTTTGCACAATTTTCTGAAGAAGCAAAAGTAGAGTTTCCTATTGAAAAACGGAAAGATATGAGTTTTGAGGCACTTTCTTTTGCAGAAAAAGGCATTTTATTGTTTTTATCTGAAAAAGGAGAAAGCAGTACAAGGAAATATATTTTTCGTAAATATGATAAAAATTTAAACCCCGTCTGGATAAAAGAATACGTTTTAGACAACCGTTTTACCTATAAAATCAATACAAAAGAACTTTCAGAAGACAAGGCATATTTTTTATTTTATCAATCTCCAAAAAGAATAGTAGCCATTTTACAGGTTGATTTTGAGAGTGGCGAACTTGACTTTAAGCAAGCAGAATCACCTGTAAGCATTGATTTTGCAGAAATGCAGGTTTTTGGTAAAAATGCTTTTATTGTGGGGGAAGTCAGCAGAGAACTGACCGTTTTGGATTTCAGTTTTTTTGATAATAAAATAAAAATTGTGCCAGATGTTTTCAAAAAAAACCTCAAAATAAGAGATTTAAGCATAGATTATGACAATGTCAAAGGTTATATTGTTGCCAAAAAAACAGAAAGACGCTCTGAATGTGATATAGTTATCAAATCTTTCCAAAGTGATGGCAAACTTATTGAAAATCTTGATGTAAAAACACGAGATAACCAAACACTCATTTTTGCCAAACATATTGCCATCAAAGACAAGCAGTTTTTAGTGGCAACTTATGGAGAAAATTGCAAAGAATACGCCAACGGACTTGCTTTTGTACGTGTCAGCCCAGATAATCAACAAGAATATATCAAATATATTTCTTTTAGTGATTTGCAAAATTTCTTTAAATATATGCCAAAAGGACAGCAAAAACGCACCTACAAACGCATAGAAAAACAACGTGCCAAAGGCAAAGATGTTGCCTACCGTTATAGTATTATCTTGCATGACCTTATCAAAAAAGGGGAAAATATTGTCGTAGTGGGGGAAGCCTATGAAACCAATACACAAAATAATATGAATAATAATTATTATAACAATGCCAATATGTATGGTGGGTTTCGCCCTTATGGTTTTGGACAGTTTTATAACCCATATTCTGCTATGTCGCCGTATAATAATAATATGCGCCCTAGTTTCACTTATAGTCACGCTTTTATGGTAGAATTTGACCAAAATGGCAAGATTGTGGCAGACAATATTCTTCCCTTAGATGATATGCAAGTACCAGAACTGCAACGCCTCGTTACGCCTCACATAGGCAAGACAAAAGATGTTTTTTTTCAATTAAATACAGACCAGTACAAAATAAGTTCTTTTAAAGGCAATGATAGTATTTTTTCGTCCAAGAAAGAGTATTATAGAAATCCTAATAAAGAAGCATATCAGTCAGAAAAAGAAGAAAAAAAAGCACGTATTGACATTGATGATGCCAGTATCACAAGTTGGTATGATGATTATTTTGTTTTGTATGGTATTAGCTTGAAAAACCCTAACGACCTTTTTTCTTCTGAAAAATATTTTCATCTCAAAAAAATGGTATTTACGCTACCCAAAAAGAAAAGAGAATAGGCAAAAAGCCCTTCCAAATACTTGGAAAGGCTTTTTATTCATACCAATTTTTACAATAATTGGCTCAAAATAGTGGGGGCTTGGATTTTGTTTTCTTTGTCTAAAAGCAAGATTTTAGACATTATTTCTGCCTTTGATGAGGGCGTGAGCTTCTTTTAACTCAAAATTAGTAATTTTGAAAAGGTGCAAGTTTCACGTACAAGTATTACAGATATTTCAAAAGATAAATAAAAGTTTTCAAGAGATATTTTGATAATTATCAGGTTATAACGAAAATTAAATGCTTAAATTTTCTCAAAACAGGAATTTGTTTTGTATTTTCTAGCTATTTCAAAAAATGATAGTCATAAACGAAATTTACGGCTATTAAATGTTGGATATACTTGTAACTTTTTTTATCTAAAAAAGTTTGTAATAAAGTTTTAACTCAAAAGCAGGAATAATATTTTGGCTCATTAAGATATTAGAGCCTATTCCTGGTACATATCTTATAGGTAATTCTCTAAAATTATCTGCATTGCTATCAGCAAAAACACACCTAAAACCTGTGTGAAGGTATATTTTTCGTGAAAAAGGGTATAAATAGCCAATCCGCATTTCTAAGCCAATAACATTCATATCTCTGTTTATTTTTCCTACATAATCATCAAAAGAATTGCCTTTAAAAGTATAATTCAATGATTCTGTTGTCTTACTAAAAACAAGGCTTGCACCAGCGCACCAAATACCTTTATAATCCTTCTTATTTGTTAAAACATAATCAGCACCAATGTTTATGTATGCGCCCCCATACTTTTATAATTAGAACCTCTTTTCCCTGCGGAGTCAGCACGAAAATCTGTATATCCGACGGAAAGAACACCAATTGCTTTATTAGAAATGCCATAACGGAATGTAAGCGGCACAGCTCGTAGTTTAGCAACAGCAAGTACACCTACATCTATACCTACTAGCAGTTGTTTGGGTTCAAGCCTTCCACTTTTTTGTGTAGTTTTCCTAACAGTATCTTGTGCCTTTGCGTGTTTAGGAGCAACAAATAGCCCTAAAAAGACTATTATAAGAAGTATAATTTGGTTCATTTTATTTTATTTTGGTATTTTTGATATATTTTTTAATTTGAAAAAGTTGTTTTAGTACCTTATTCGCATCTCAAAACGTGCCTCGCCAGAAGTAGGGAAAAAACCTGCAACAGTTCCAGTATATGGTGGATAATAATTTACCTCCACATCTTTAAAGCTGCTTTGCTCTGGGACAAGGCGCATATTTGTGAGAATGAAAGTTAAACCGCATTTTGGAGTATAGTTGGTTTGGAGGTCGTAAGCTATGGTGATACTATCTGTTTGTGTTTCACTCTCAAAAATATATTGCGTTGTTTTTGCATTTAAATTTATAGGTAGCAACAATTCTTTACGTAGTTGAAAATCATCAAAATTTATCTCTCTTGCAGGAATAGCCTCAAAAGTAATCTTTGGAGTGCCTACGGCATAAATTTTCTTGAATTTGAAAGGGATTTTACCATAAAATCCTGTATTAAGTTTTGGTTCTTCAGTTGGCTCACAAGGTTTTCCGCAACTTATTAAGGAAAATAGGAAAAGACTCATTAGGAGTGTTTTAAAAGTGTTTTTTAGGAGAAATCTGTACATAAAAAAGTTGTTTTTGGTGGAAAAGATAAGATTTAGTAAAAATTATTATCCAAAAATCAGCAAAAATGATGCTAAAAATTAAAATATTCTCAAATAACATAAGAATAAGTCAGATATTTTACCTGTCAATATGGCAGTTTTTAGAAGATAAATAACTTTTGGCAAAAAAATTGTGTTATAGGTTTTATAAAATTACTAAGCAATTGCGCACATTTATCCAAAGTCTTAAAAACCTATTTTTTATGAACGAAAATACAGACCAAACGCCAAAAACAGATATTCCTACGGAAAAATCTGATAATATTTCTACAGAAAATTCTACAGAAAATATAGAATCTTTAGAAACGGAAGAAGTGCCAAACGTGACAGACGAAGCTGATAATCAGAATGATACTAAGAACTTTGAAGCAAGTAATGGCATTACTGACAATGTTACCACAGAAGAAATAGCTGCTGAACATACACCTGAAGGCATTTCTAATAAAATATTGCAAGAACTTGCAGACCAAAAAGATAAATATCTACGTTTGTTAGCTGATTTTGAGAATTTTAGACGTAGAACTGCCAAAGAAAAACTAGAGTTTTTGGAGCAAGCAAACGCCAAACTTATCTTGGAACTTTTACCAGTCTTAGATGATTTTGAACGTGCTGCAAAATCTATGGACGCACCAGAAACAAGCATTGAATCTGTCAAAAATGGCATTACATTAGTGTATGGTAAGTTTTTGAAATCTTTGGAACGTCAAGGATTGATGCCAATTCATTCTAATGGTGAAGTCTTTGATGTTGAAAAACACGAGGCAATTACGCAAATACCAGCGCCAACAGAAGATATGAAAGGTAAAATTGTAGATACAGTAGAAAAAGGCTACACACTTGGCGAGAAAGTTGTCAGGTTTGCAAAAGTAGTTATAGGACAATAGTTGGAGGTACGAAGTTGGAGGTACGAAGTACGAAATTTGTAAGTGAATAAATAAATTAGTTGTGAGTTGTAAGTTGTAAATTAAAATACATTAAATAATGTATTTTAATTTACAATTCACAATTCACAATTCACAATTAAAAAGATTATGGCAAAAAGAGACTATTACGAAATTTTGGAGGTTTCAAAAAATGCGTCAGCAGATGAAATAAAAAAAGCCTACAAAAAAGCAGCTATCAAATATCACCCAGACAAAAACCCTGGCGACCACGCAGCAGAAGAGAAATTTAAAGAAGCCGCAGAGGCTTATGGCGTACTTAGTGATGCTAACAAAAAACAACGCTACGACCAATACGGACACGCTGGTATGAGCGGCGCAGGCGGTGGCGGACAAGATTTTAGCGGTGGCTTTGAAGATATTTTATCTCAATTTGGAGATATTTTTGGAAGCGGTTTTGGAGATTCTTTTGGTGGCTCACGTGGTCGTCAGAGAGTTAAAGGCTCAAATTTGCGCATCAAACTTAAATTGAATTTACAAGAAATTTCTGATGGTGTTGAGAAAAAAGTCAAAGTAAAACGTCACGTTGCCTGCAAATCTTGTGGTGGAAATGGCGCAAAAAGTGGCTCACATCTTCAAAATTGTACTACTTGTAGCGGAACTGGACAAATCCGCAGGACAGTCAATACAATGATGGGACAAATGGTTACGGCTGCAGCTTGCCCAACTTGTAGTGGTTCTGGTCAGATGATCACCCAAAAATGTGTACCTTGTAACGGTGAAGGAAAAACATTAGAAGAAGAAGTTATTAGCCTGAATATACCTGCTGGTGTTATTGGCGGTATGCAACTCACCATGCAAGGAAAAGGAAATTATCCAACTCGTGGTGGAGAATATGGTGATTTGTTGATAGTCATTGAGGAAGAGGAAGATGAAAAACTCAAAAGAGAAGGGCAAAATGTTATCTTTGACCTTTATATTAGTTTTACAGATGCGGTTTTGGGCGCATCTGTGGAAGTACCAACTATTGATGGTGCAGTAAAAATAAAAATTGAGCCAGGAACACAAAGTGGGCGTATTTTGCGCTTGAAAGGTAAAGGAATTAAGGAAATAAATAGTTATAGTCGTGGCGACCAATTGATTTATGTCAATGTTTGGACACCACAAAAACTTTCATCAGAAGAGAAAACTATGCTAGAAAAACTCCAACATTCCAAAAACTTTATCCCTAATCCTGGAAAAGAAGAAAAAGGCTTTTTTGATAAAATGAAAGAGTTTTTTCATTAAGATTATTGAGTTTCTTTTTGCCACTAAGTGCATAAAGTAGGCACAAGTAAACACTAAGAAATACAAAAAAAAGAAAAAAGAAGAAAAAAGAAGAATACAAATAAAAAACCCACTTATAAGAACTATAAACGGGTTTTTTATTTGTATTTTTCGTACCTCGTACTTCAAACTTCGTATCTTGAAAAGGCTTATTTGTCGTAAGGGAAATTACGAGCAATTTGGCGCATCATAGCTTCTACCAAAGCATCAGTTGAGCTACCCAAACCACCACCTACTGTGCGGTCATAACGCCACAAAAGCTCTCCATCAGTTCCATTATGGATTGTCATTGTTGTTTTTGCCTCATTAGCTCTGCCGCCAAAACCGCCAAGGAAAAATGCTGACGCAACCGCTGCACCTTCAGAAAGAGGTTTGTCTGTAACGATAATGCCACCAATAACGGCATCAACTTCTAGCAATTTTGCCAATTCATCCATAGTTTTTTCACCTATATTTTCGTCTGTAATACCAGCTTTTTTAAGCAAGGTGTTCGTCTTAGAAACGTCTTGAAAACCAACAGTATATTTTTTTGATTTACGTAGAAGATATGTATAAACACTGTTCTGAATGTTGATTGCTTCTGCTTTTTGTTGTTTGACGATGTCTTCTTGCGTTGTTCCTTTTGGCAATTTTGCCATTTTAATAGTTACGTTGAAAGGCAAAATTGCTACTATTTTGTGTGTAGATGCAATAGTTTTCATTTTTGGATTTTCGTAGATTTTCTTTTGTGCAAACGCATTAGCGTTCATCATCATAAGAACAATCAAGCATACAAATAATGCTTTTACAGAGAGATTTTTAGAATACATAGAACTGATTTTGAAAAAAATGATACTAACTTTAATTGTGGCACAAAGGTAAATATTTATTTTCATTTAAACAAAAAATAAATGATTATATTTTCTATTAAAAATCCCATAAATATAAAAGCCGCTTATAAGAACTATAAGCAGCTTTTTACATTTTAATTTTCATACCTCGTACTTCAAACTTCGTACTTAGTTTTTCCTTAGAATTTTCATCATTCTTGCTTTATCTTTGAAAAGTTTGATAGCTTCTTGTACTTCTGGATCTTCACCAAAACCTGCTTCTACTACGCCCCTTTCTTGGTAATATCTCGCTACAATTTCCTCTTCCAAACGTCTTTTAATCAAGCTTTTATGTGTAAGAATATCATTTATTTTGTTTTGAGAAATTTGCTGTTTTAGAGAATTAAGTGCCGTTTGCAGATTGGCATTATTTTTATCTTTTTTAATAATCTCTGAAAGTTGTTCCACTTGTTTGTCTAATGGCGTTTGATAATCATATTTTTTACCTTTTAGCCACGTTGCAAATGCTTGATATTCAGCATCAGACAACGAAAATTCTAGTGCAGGTTTGATAGTTTTGTTATCTGTTGCATAAATATTAGCGTAATCAAAAAGATGATTTTGACCAATTAGACTGGCAATCACAGGTAAATTATCAGTTGTTTCCAGCAAAATATCAGGCTCAAGTCCTGCACCATCATAAACAGTACGCCCACCTTTTGTTTTGAAGGCTCTACGCAAAGAATCAGCGGTTTTGCCTGCCACGCCATCATCTGATTTGTTGGAATAATCTAACGCTTGAATACATCTTCCACTAGGAATATAGTATTTAGATGTCGTAACTTTCACTTGTGTATTATAAGGAAGTCTAAATGTAGCCTGTACAAGCCCTTTTCCGAAAGTTCTTTGTCCAATAAGTACGGCTCTATCATAATCTTGTAATACGCCAGAAACAATTTCTGCGGCAGATGCGCTACGCCCATTAGCAAGCACAATCAAAGGAATTTCCTTATCAACGGCTGTATTTAGGGCTTTATAGGCTCTGTTCCATTGTGGATTTTTGCCTTTGGTTTGTACAACTTCCAAATCTCTATCAATAAAAAGATTACAAATATTGACAGATTCATTCAGAAGTCCACCTGGATTGCCACGTACATCAAGAATGATGTTTTTTGCACCTTTCTTTTTAAGTTCTTCTAGGGCATTTTTTACCTCCACACTAGCCGACTGATTAAAGTCATCTAAACTAATATAACCTACGTCATTTGTTATCATTCCAAAATAAGTTACGTTATCAATTTTAATAGCTCCACGCTCCACATTGACATATTCAGCATCTTTTTTGTTATATTTTTTAACAAAAATTTTGACAATTGTGCCTGCTTGCCCTTTGAGTAATTTAGAAATATCAGCATCTTTTTTGCCTGCTACTTTTTTGCCATCAATTTCAAAAATTTCATCACCAGCACGCAAACCAGCTTTATAGGCAGGATATTTTTCTTGTGGCATACTCACAAGCACACGCCCATTACGTGTGGCAATGGTTGCTCCTATGCCTCCATACTCGCCTGTGGTCATTATGCGGTAGTCTTCTGCTTGGTCTTCTGTATAAAAAACCGTATAAGGGTCTAGACTTTTGAGCATAGCATCAGAGGCAGTTTTCATCATTTTGTTGGGATTTAGCTCATCAACATAATATGTATTCACTTCTTTATAGAGAGAGGCAAAAGTTTCTATATTTTTGGCTATTTCAAAAGGATTATCAAGGGGTTTTAGTGCCACAAAACCACCTATAACCATTGTGAAAATAGCTATTTTGGCGGTTTTAGGGTATTTTTTATATAAATTCATTGTAATATGTTTAGAAAGGGAATATTTGCAATTTTACTTATTAGCAATATAACGCTTTTTTTTCAAAAAAGATATAAAAGATACTAGAGTTTATGAATAATTACGTTTTTACCTCTCACCCTAAAGGTAGGCTGTTCAGAAGAGTAGGGGCAAATTCCCCCACTTTTTGACATAAATTAGCGCAAAGCTAGGCACTCAAAATTCCCTGCACCGTCAGCTAAAGCAGACGGCAATAAGAATAAAAAAACATAGAACAAAGATATTTCTGTTCACTTTCTTTTCTTTGCCGTCTGCTTTAGCTGACGGAGGAAAAATATTCAGGTGCTTGGTTTTGCACTTTTATATTACCCAAAAACAGGGGGAAGTCTATTGTAGCCTTCTGAACAGCCTAGGATAGGGGTTTTACGCTCAATTAGATAAAATTTATTTATTGTAACCTGTATTTTTATAATAACTTAATAATCAATATTTTATATTCGCACTTCTAGTTTCATATCTCTTCCTTAACGGTTCATAGCACCATAAACAAGAAAAGCTAAAACGAGAATTTCTGCAATACTAACTGCTCCAATTACTATTTTGAGCCAGTTTGTATCCAAACTACTCTTCCATACAAGCGAGCCTATCAAACTACACACAAACGCCGCAACCACCGCATAGCCTACAAGTAGCATAACCACCATTCCTGCGCCCAAATGAGCGTGAGGCGGATTTATCATTGTTTCTATTTTGGCAATGATAGCTGCTATAGCACCAGCAGACAAGATAGAACATAAAATAGTTTTGGCAACAAGGACGAAACTTCCCATAATTTTGTTTGTTTAAATTGATAATTGATTGATAAACTGAAAAAACTACTATTTACTTATCTTGTACTGATTTATACATCATAAATACCAGTAAAAGCTCACTACTAATGGCTGCAATAACAATTAGTTTGATAAGATGCGTTTCTATACTATTTCTAAACACCATTGAAAGCGTTACACTCATTAGAAATGTAAGCACAGCTGCCATAATACCTGCAAATAGCCACGTTGGTAGGAGTTGTTCTTTCATATCTGGCACAAATTGCATATAAATACGCCCTGAAATGATACCCAAAAACACGCCCAAAACTGTCGCATAAAGAATGAATGGTATCATAATATTTTTTATTTTGAATACGCTTTTAAATAAATAATTTTTGAATAGTTAGGTTTTAGACAAGCAACAAAATAAGTGTCATTCCCAATAAGAAATAGAAAAATAACTGCAAAAATGAAGTGAGGTTCTTTGTAAAAGTTTGCTTCATCTTGTTAATTGTTTTTTCTTTTACAAATCAAAGCAAAAAAAACACCCATTCCTAATCCAAAATATAGACAAAACAAGAGAAAATATAGACAAAATCAGATTTTTTAGGAGATTTTTGGAGAGATTTTAAGGATTTTAGAAAAAAGACAACAAAAAAGCATTTGCTTTTTGAGTAAATGCTTTCAAAATAAAAATATTTTCGTGATATTTTGATGTAATATTTTATAGAAAATTGTCTAATTCTTCCGCAGAACTTAGCCCAAGTTTCTTATATAATCTGTATTTTCCAGTGCGAACACTATTAGCAGAAATGAGCAACATTTGAGAAATTTCGTTGTTGTCAAGTCCTAACTTTTGAAGCATCATCAAGCGCAATTCTGCATTAGAAACTTCGCCCATTTTGGTAATGATTTTGCGTTCAAAATTAGGATAAACCTTCAAAAAAGAAACTTTAAAAATACTCCATTGTTCTTTTTTGGTCAAATTAAATTCTCTCAAAAACTGCAAATCTTCTTCTTTGACGCTAATATTTTCTGTATCAAAATCTAAGTTTTCTACAAGATTTTCGTTATGAATTTCTTTTTGAGGATTTGCGTTATCAATATCTTTTCCTATTTGGTTTATGTCTTCTTTTATGTCTTCTGGATTATTTTTTGGCAAAATAATAGCTTGCAAACTATTGTTATTTTGTTTAATATCAGCAAGTTGCGCAAATATCTGTTGTTTGAGTATGGCTATTTCTTGAGCTTGCGTTTTGTTGATATTCTCTACAACTTTCTTGTTTATTTCAATAGTTTTAATCTTCTTATTGACAAAAAAACCTACAAAAACTATCAATAAAATCAATAAGATAATAGAAATTACAAACAAAACATTGATAGATTGTTTGTCTTTTTCCCTTTCGTCCATTTCCTGTTGATAAATACGTACTTCTGCGGCAAGTTGTAGCTCCGAAATCTTATTTTTATTGGCGTATTCTTGCGCTAGAGAGTCATAATAAACAAATTCTTTATAAAAACTCAAAGATTTTTCGTGATTTTTGAGTGCCTGATAATACAAAAAAGCGGCTTCTTTTTGTCTTTTTTGAGATATGAAATGTTTGTCATTTGCTTTTAAGGCTACATTATCCAAAGAATCAAGCAAGATTTTAGCATTTTCTAAATTATTACGCTTTATTTCTATACGTATAAGCGTATGCAATGCGCCCACCGCATTTGACCAAAGTTTTTCTCTGAAACACATCTCCTTATCTTGTGTGGCATACGCAAAAGCTTTATTTTGTTCACCTAGTTTGTGCAGAGTTACAGCGGCATTTCCAAGCACAACAGCATAAAAAATATCACTTTTACCTTTTTTTGCAAGCGCAGAAACAACATCAAAATATTTAATAGAATTTTGATAATCATTTAGCTTTTGATAGTTTATTCCCATGGCGTTGAGGGTAATAAGTGAGTCAGAATAATTAGTTTTATTGGTTTCTAAGGACTTTTTTAGGTATTTGATGGACAAAATAGGCATATCAAAATCCCATAAAATATAGCCAATCCTATATAAAATGCCTTGCAAACTTATATCATTTTGAAGATTATTTTTTTGAGCAAATTTTTCAGCAAAAAACAAAATTTTAAGTGCTTGAATATCTGTTTTTTCTTTATGTGGAAACAAACCAAACTCCAATAAACACTCCAACGCTGCAGAAACGTCATTTTCTTCTAAAAAAGTATCATATAAAGCATTAAAAGCTGTTTCTACTTGTGTAGGAGTAGGCTTTTGATATTTAAGTTTATCAACGGTTTCTATCACTAAAAGCCTTCTTAAAAGTGCCTTATTATTATCTTTAAGGCATTTATTTTTAAATTTTCCGCAATAATCATAAAGTCTTTTTTTATCACGAATAACATAATACTTCCTTAAAAAAGCAATTTGTAGCTTATGTGCGCTGTCAAGGCGTGTTTTGGTACAATTTTGATAAAGTTTTTCAAAATCATTGTCATACGGTGTAAAATCAAAGTTTTTAGGTGGACTTTCCGCAGAACTTTGCGCAAAAACAATATTATAATAAAAAATAAAAAGTAAAAAAAGTAAATTTTTGAAAGGCATCTAAGGTAAATTACTAAATAAAAATTGATATTTTGATAGTTTACTCGCAAAACTACTGTTTTTTCTGTTCTTGTGAAATAAAATACACAAAATAAAACAAGTTTTGAATATTTTTGTTTATTTTCCACTAGATTGCAGGAAAACTATTCAAATACTTAATAAACCCAATAAAAATGCTTTCTTTGATGATATTTATTTTGATATAATTATTTGATTATGAAAAATAATACTTATGCGTTAAATATTGGGTAAAAAAATAAAAAATATGAATGAACTTCTACTGATAATATTGTTGTTTATTACTCCAATATTGTTGCTTGCTAGCTACTTAATGGTATTTAATAACGGAGATTTTTTTAAAATATTTGTTACTCATACTGTCGTTTTATTGATTTATGTAATTCTCATAACACTGATACTAGGGTTTCTAGGCTTACAAGGCGGCTATGGGTTACGTACAATTTTTGCTGTTATTTTTGCTATGACTTGCCACGTTATTGTGGGATTTGCTCACGCTTGTTACATCACATTTAAACAACAACCAGTAAAATAATTCAAATCTTAAAAAATGCCTTCAACTTTACTTATAGAAAGCCATTATTTGCCTTGTTTGGAGTATTTTGTGTTATTAGAAAAGTATCCAAATGTCATTTTGGAGCAACACGAATATTATCAAAAACAGTCTTACCGCAACCGTACGCATATACTCACGGCTACAGGCGTACAAGCCTTGACTGTTCCTATCAAAAATGCCAATGGGAAGCACTTTTTTAAAGATACTTTGATTGATGATAGTGTGAGTAGTGCCAACTGGGAAAAAAAGCATTGGAGAGCCATCACGACTGCCTACGGCAAAGCACCATATTTTATGTATTTTGCTGATGATTTTAGAGAAATTTATGAAAATAAAACTAAAAAATATAAATTTTTGTTGGATTTGAATAATGATTTAATGACAATTTGTCAGAAATTTCTCCAAAAAAAATATAAAATTACCCTTTCTGACAGTTATCTAAAACAAAAAGAAATAAGCCCAAAAGATACAATTAAAGACGTGAGAGGACTTATTCACCCGAAAAAGGACTGGAAAGAAAACTATTTTTATAAAGAAATTCCGTATAGGCAAAATTTTGGCAAAACTTTTGAGCCAAATTTGAGTATTATAGATGTGCTTTTTTGTCAAGGAAAACAAAGTATATCATATTTGTAAAAATAAAATAAAATATACTTACATTATAAAAAAATGTTGTTTTTATTGTTGATAATATGTATATTTCCAAAAATATTTCTTAAAAAGGCACCATAAAAGTAAAAAATACTTAAAATAAAACCTAATTTTGATTGCTAAATACTTGACAATCAGAGATTTATAAGATTTTATTTCTCTTAAATTTCGCTTGATTTTATAAATTCTAATTAAAAAACACGTATAAAAAAACCGCAATGGAAGCAAAATTTTCCCTACAAGTAAAGGAAATAATCTCTCTTAGCAGAGAAGAAGCAGTGCGACTTGGACACGAGTACGTAGGTACAGAACATCTTATTTTGGGTATCATCAAAGAAGGTAATGGTTTAGCATTCAGCATTTTACAACGTCTAAAACTTCCTTTTGCTGAATTCCGTAATAATATTGAGCAAATTACCAGAAATACAGTAACCTCGCAAGCCAACAATACAGTAAATCTGAATATTCCGCTTACAAAACAAACTGAAAAAGTCCTAAAAGTTACTTATTTAGAAGCTAAAATATTCAAATCTAACGAAGTGCGTTCAGAACATCTTTTACTTGCCATTTTGCGTGAAAACGACTATCTCGCTACACAAGTTATGAGCAAATTTAATGTTGATTATCATAGTGTAAAGTCTGTTTTGGAGTCTTATTTACACAATAATACAGCAAATCCAACTGCTGCATTAGACAATCCTGATGATGAAGAAGAAGGACGTATGTTTAATCAGCAACAAAAAGAAACGCCACGAATGGGTACAGAAAAATCTAAAACACCCGTTTTAGATAACTTTGGACGTGATTTGACAAAAATGGCGGAAATTGGGAAACTTGACCCTATTGTAGGTCGTGAGAAGGAAATTGAGCGTGTAGCCCAAATTTTATCTCGTCGCAAGAAAAATAATCCTATTCTTATTGGTGAGCCTGGCGTTGGTAAAACTGCTATTGCTGAAGGGCTTGCGCTTAGGATTATTCAGAAAAAAGTTTCTCGTGTTTTGTTTAATAAACGTGTCATCACGCTTGACTTGGCATCTTTGGTGGCTGGAACGAAATACCGTGGACAGTTTGAAGAGCGTATGAAAGCCGTAATGAATGAGCTTGAAAAAACGCCAGAAGTGATTTTATTTATTGATGAATTGCATACTATTGTGGGCGCAGGCGGTGCGTCAGGCTCACTTGATGCGTCAAATATGTTCAAACCAGCCCTCGCAAGAGGTGATATACAATGTATTGGTGCAACCACACTAGACGAATACCGTCAGTATATTGAAAAAGATGGTGCTTTGGCACGCCGTTTTCAAGTGGTTATGGTAGAGGCAACATCACCAGAAGAAACAATACAAATCTTAGATAATATCAAAGAGAAATACGAAGACCATCACCACGTTACGTATACAAAAGAAGCTATTGAAGCCTGCGTAAAACTTTCTGATAGGTACATTTCGGATAGGTTTTTACCAGATAAAGCCATTGATGTTCTTGATGAGTCGGGTGCAAGAGTGCATTTGAACAATATTCACGTGCCAGATGATATTTTGAAGTTGGAAGAACAAATTGAAAATATCAAAAAAGAAAAAAATCAAGTTGTCAGAAGTCAGAAATATGAAGAAGCAGCACAACTTCGTGATAAAGAAAAACGCTTAATTGACCAACTAGAAAAAGCCAAAATGGCTTGGGAAGAAGATGCTAAAAAACGCCGTTATAGCGTTACGGAGGAGAATGTGGCAGAAGTAGTAGCTATGATGACAGGTATTCCTGTGAACAGAGTAGCACAAACTGAAGGCTTAAAACTTCTTGGAATGGCAGAAGATTTGCAAGGAAAAGTAATTGGGCAAGATGCCGCTATTATGAAACTTGTAAAAGCTATCCAGCGTACTCGTGTAGGCTTAAAAGACCCTAAAAAACCAATTGGTTCGTTTATTTTCTTAGGTCCTACAGGCGTGGGAAAGACAGAACTTGCAAAAGTTTTGGCAACACATTTGTTTGACAAAGAAGATGCCCTTATACGTGTGGATATGAGCGAGTATATGGAGAAATTCTCCGTTTCTAGACTTGTGGGTGCACCTCCAGGATACGTTGGTTATGAAGAAGGCGGACAACTTACAGAAAAAATCCGTAGAAAACCATATAGCGTTATTTTGCTTGATGAGATAGAAAAAGCGCATCCAGACGTTTTTAACCTACTTTTACAGGTGCTTGATGACGGTATTTTGACTGATGGTTTGGGTAGAAAAGTTGATTTTAAGAACACTATTATCATTATGACCTCAAATATTGGGGTGCGTGATTTGAAAGATTTTGGCGCAGGAATTGGTTTTGCGACAAAATCAGCCACAGATAATATGGGCGAAATAGCAAAAACAACTATTCAAAATGCGCTTAAAAAGACGTTTGCACCAGAATTTTTGAACCGTATTGATGACGTGATTGTCTTTAATTCTTTGGAAAAAGAACATATGCACAAAATCATTGATTTGATGCTCAAAAAAGTTTTCAAACGTATTGAAGTAATTGGTTACAACGTGGAACTGACTATGGAAGCAAAGGATTTCTTAGCTGAAAAGGGTTATGACCCTGCTTATGGCGCAAGACCACTATACAGAGCCATTCAGAAATTTGTGGAGGACCCTATTGCAGAGGAAATTCTAAAAGGTGAAATGATACAAGGTGATACTATTTTGGCTGATTATGACGAAAAAACAGAAGGGATTATCTTTTCTGTAAAAACTAAAAAAACAGCATAGTCAATTACGAATTATCAATTACGAATTACGTTTTTTGCTAATAAGTTCATAATCAGATAGAACAGGATAATACAAATTACAATAAAATGTATTTGTATTATCCTGTTTGTGGTTAAAATCTTACATCTTAAACACATTTTTAACTTATTTTTCAAATTATTTCAAAAAAATAGTTACCTTTTATTAGTACAAAGTATTTAACTACAAAAGCAACAGATTTGTAGCTAAAATCTCACAATAGCTTTTTATGACAGACGAAGAAATTTTACAAAAAATAAAAAAAGGGGACGAAAGTGCCTTAGATTATCTTTACAAGGAACATTACAAAATGATGTTACGCCTTGTTACCAAAAATAGTGGTAATGAAGATGAAGCACAAGATGTTTTTCAGGAAGCATTGATTGTCGTTTGGCAAAAAGCAAATAAAGAAGATTTTGTACTTACGGCAAAGCTAAGCACTTATATTTATAGTATTTGTCAGAATCTTTGGAGAAAAGAATTAGAACGTAAATCTAGGCTTTCACACGAAACAATTGAAGGTGCAACCTCGTCTAACGAAGAAGCACAAGAACGCATACGTATTGTGCGTGAATGCGTCAATGCGCTAGGAGAAACTTGTAAGAAAGTGCTTTTTTATTATTATTTTGATGAAATGTCTATGCAGGATATAGCTGATAAAATGGGCTTTGCTAATGCTGATACGGCAAAAACAAAGAAATATAAATGCAAAAAAGAGCTTGACGAATATGTCAAAAAACATTATAAAATTACAGATTTTTTAGAATAAAGGTTGTTTGTGAATACACAAACAACGGCAGTATTTTAGAGCAAAATGACCAATTATTAAGCAATTAAAAAAATTATAAGATTTACAAAAATAGTCTTAACACGTTAATTTTCAAGCAAATGAATTTCAATAGTAATCATAACGACAACCAAAACATAGAAAGTTATCTACGTGGCGAACTTTCGCCTATGGAAGCCAGAGGTTTTGAGCAACAAATAGCAGAAAATGTAGATTTAAGTGAAGCAGTGCAATTTCAGAAAGATATTATTGATACACTCAAAGCAGAACGCAAAGCACAACTAAAAGCACGTTTGCAAAATATAGAACTTCCAAAAAGCGTGGCACAAGGTACGTTTTCTACACCTTTTTATGCCAATAAAAACGTGATTGCTGCAGGTATTGTTGCTATTACAGGTATTTCAGTAGCTTTATTGTTCTTTTTCAATACTGATAAAAAAGAAGTTTCTTCCGAAATTTCTCATAATACTCCCAAAAATCCTACTGAAATATTAACAGAAACTTCAAAAGAGAGTTCTGATAAAAATTCTATCAAACACACAAAAGAAAATCAACATTCTATTGTCAAAAATGATAATATTTTTATAGAAGAAAAATCTTCTAACAAAATCTCTACAAATCCCGTTGTAGAGAAAAAAGACAATACCGTTAATATTTCCACAGAAAATAAGGCAGAGAACATGACCATAACGGAAACACCAAAAGAAGAAACGAAAATCCCTGCAGCAACAAAGGAAACTCAGAAAATAAATTTTGAATATCAGCATTTTTATCAATATGATAAAAACAATGAAGCTTTGGTATTTGTTACGGATATTGGTAAACACAAATTTTTAAAAGATATTGACTTGGGCAATGGCGCAAAAGATTATTTGCTTTGGAATGACCTTTTCTTTGAAATAAAAAATACGCAAGACGTAAATAACCTAAAAGATGGACTTATCACCAATGAAAACCAGATTTTGCAACTGCAAACTATTTTCAAAAGGAAATAATACAATATATTAAGAAATACAAAAACAACTAAACAATTCAGTACAATGTCAAAAAAGCTACCCAATTTGGATAGCTTTTTTGTTTTTGCAAGTATTGTGTTTTTGTATTTCATTTACAATTCACAATTTAAAATTCACCATTATTTCCCTGCTAAAACCTCACCCTTAAAATTCAAAACAGTTGTTTCTGCATTGGTTTCTACTGTGATTGTTTTGGCAAATGCACCTACTGCTTTTGCATTGAAAGTGCCTTTTATTATGGCAGTTTGATTAGGCAAAATAGGCGTTTGCGGAAATTCTGTTACTGTGCAACCGCAAGAACCTTGCGCAGATTTGACAATAATAGGTGTTTTCCCAGTATTTTTGAAGGAAAATTCAGCTACGACAGGTACATCTTGTGCAATTTTGCCAAAGTCGTAAACCGTTGATTTCCAATTGACAGTAGCCGGAGCTAATACCGTTTTTTTTGCAAATGAAGTATTTGCATCTGTTGCTACATTTGATGTGTTTTTTGCGTATTGCGCAGAAACACCGCTAACAAGTAGTAAAGAAAGGGAAGCGAAAACGAGAACTTTTTTCATTATTTTAGTTATTTATGTGAAGATTTGTGAAAGCCGTTGATAAAAGTTTGTTGTCCTTATCAACTGCACAAATATAACTACTACAAATGGTTTGATTTGTTAAGTGCTTGTCAATGATTGTTAATGAAATGTTAAAATACCAATTAACAACATTTTTATCTAAATAATGATAAACCAGCTAGAATTACCCAAATAAAAAGCTGCCTTAGATAGTATTTAAGGCAGCTTTTTATTGATAAATCATTCTTTTATTTTCCTAAATGTCAAACTGATTATCAAGATATAAAACGTCTTTTATCATTTTCCCTTACGCCAAAAACTCCGCAATAACGGTTTCTCCGCCTGTTGTTACATCATTTAGTTTACAATCAATTTTTGTTCCCAAAGGCAAATAAATATCTACACGTGAGCCAAATTTGATAAATCCAAACTCGCTACCTTGTTGCACTCTGTCGCCTTCTTTCACATACCAAACAATGCGTTTTGCCAATGCACCTGCAATTTGTCTAAAAAGCACTTTTACACCATTTTCACGCCTTACCACAACGGTTGTACGTTCATTTTCTGTACTAGATTTTGGATGCCAAGCCACTAAAAACTTACCAGGGTGATACTTAAAGAACTCCACAACGCCTGCAACAGGGTTTCTGTTTACGTGTACGTTGATAGGCGACATAAAAATAGATACTTGAATACATTTTGTTTTGAGATATTCTGTTTCTTCTACTTCTTCAATAACTACCACTTTGCCATCAACAGGCGCAATTACGTGTAATGGGTTTATATTTGTGTGTCGAGTTGGACTTCTAAAAAACTGCAAAACAATCAAATAAAGTATGATACTTACAACAATAACGCCTGTCTGCAGGATTTGATATTGTGGTAAAAGATAAGTTACAGCTACATTCAGCGCAACAAGCACGACAAGCGTACCAAATAAAATGGTGTGTCCTTCTTTATGAATGGTCATAATTTTAGTAATTGTGAATTTTTAATTGTGAATTGTGAATGAATACAAAACCTTAGCAAACAACAATTTCACAGATATTTAAAGATATTTTTTGCAAAATTAGTAATAAAATTCAAAAAACTATCAAAATCTAGTATTTACTTTATCATTTCCTTATCAAAAATAGGAGTAGGTTTTTTGTCATCTCCAACGGCTACAAAAGTAAAAGTGCCTTTAATGGCTTGCTCACGTGTTTCGTTGTACATTTCTTCCTTAAAAATCTCTACTTCCACCTCCAAACTTGTATTTCCTACTCTAATCACTCGCCCCACAAGTTCAATAATTGTGTCGGCAGGAATAGATTTATTAAAATCAATTTTACTGGAAGAAACCGTTACCATTTTCTTCCTACTAAACCTCGTAGCAGTAATAAAAGCCACTTCGTCCATCATGTGCATAGCTGTTCCGCCAAACAAAGTATCATAATGATTGGTTGTATTGGGGAATACAACCTTAAAAACCCTAGTTTCAGAGGCTAAAATTTTTGGTGCTAAATCTTGCATTGTTTTAAATTGGGTTTTTGCAGTTATTAAACAGTTGTGACACAAACAATCATTATAATTGTTGGCTAAGTAAACGGCTTCATCTCTATTGATAGGCACATCAAAGCAGTGGCAAATGGTAATACTACCAACTTTGCACTCAAATATGCCACCACAAGCAGCACAAGGTTTTCTTTCGTGTTCTGGCATTGATTTAGAAAAATGGGGAAATTTGCAAGATTTATTTGATTGATAAATTGCCACGAATACACGAATAAATACAATTATTTTGTATTTCATTCACAACGCACAACTCAAAATTCACAACTACTAAGCTATCTTCTTATAACCAAATATTTTAGCAGCAAATTTGGAGGGAATATGGTCAACCATTTTGTTGTAGGCTTCGTAATAATGAATATAACCTTGTTTGTTTTTTAGGATTTGCTTGTCCAAATCCGTTAGTTTTTGGAGATTTCCTTTTGATAAACTAGCATTTAAAGTAGGTTTTACCTCATTGAGCAAAGGCAAAAATTTGTTTTCTATTTTTATTTTTTCTTGCGATGATGTATTTTCATTTTTAATTTCGTTTGCTAAAACATTGATTTTTGTACGCATTTCCATAGAAATTTCTGTTTGAAATTGATTAGAAACTAGCATTTCTACCACAAAAAGCAAACGCATTTCACAAATATCAAACAAATTTTCTTGAAAATCTCGCATATTTGTACGTGTATTGCGTAGGGTCGCATATGACACGAGCATCACGAGCAAGAAAAACCCTGAAGTAAATAAAAAAATGGGTAAAAGCCCAATAGGACTAACTGATAAACCTTGAAATTTTGACATTGAGTTAAGTTTTTAAAATATTTTTAATTTTACTAAGATTTGTATTAAGTCCCAGCGGGACGGTATATTTATAGAAAACCCAAGACACGAAAAATGTATTTAGCCCCAGCGGGGCGGCACTAGCAAGGGCTAGTTCATTATTTGCTATAAATATTTAGCCCCGCTGGGGCTGAACACAAAATAATAACAGTAGTAACACAATAAAAACGAAATAGTTTTATATTGTAAAATTTGCCGTTAAAAAGGCTATTTCTTTTAATAATTCTGGTGATTTTTCTAGGGCGTTTCCCACGACAATGATGTCTGCACCTGCTTCTAAGGCATTTTTTGCTTTCTCAACAGAATTTATGCCACCACCCACAATTAAAGGCACTTCTATTGTCTTGCGTACTGCTTTTATCATATTTGCGCTGATAGGTTTGTCTGCACCACTACCACCGTCCATATAAATAATTTTCAGCCCTAAAAACTCTCCTGCAAGTGCCGTACAAGCCGCTACGCTATCTTTTTCGTAAGGAATTGGTGTCGTATTGCTGATATAAGTAACAGTAGTAGGTTTGCCCGTATCTACCAAAATATAGCCTGTGGGCAATATTTGTAGTTTACTTCTTTTCAGGGCTGGGGCAGCTAAAATATGTTGTCCTATCAAAAACTCTGGATTTCGCCCAGAAATCAGCGACAAAAAAAGTATTGCATCTGCCCCGTTATCAATGTGTAAACTATTTGCAGGAAACAAAATTACAGGAATAGTAGTATTTTCTTTGCAGATTTTGACAGTTTGCGTAAGATTATCAGTTGTTAGGAGGCTTCCGCCCACAAAAAGAAAATCTACATTATGCTCTTGTGCAAGTTGTGCAATGCGTTTGCAGGCGTTCTCATCAACATTGTCAGGGTCAATAAGTACTGCAAAAGCCTTGCGTTTGTGTGCGTGTAGGTCGTATATATGTGTGAGAATATTCAGAAAAAAAAGATTATAATGTTACTTTATAGCTAATTTATGTACTTAAACGCAAATATAAGACTTTTTTTCTTTTTCTTTGATATTTTTAAGAAGAAAACCATTTGGGTATTTGTGGCAAAAAATAAAATAAAAAAATCAAGCCAAAAGAAAATCTCTTAACTTGACCAACAATTAAAATCTTTGCGCTCAAAACTCTCCAAAAATTTTAAACTTTTGGAGAGTTAAACGGATTATATTTTTTAGTTTTTCACTATTTTTTTGGTGATAATACTATTCTCACTACTGATTTTTACAAAGTAAATACCAGAAACACAGTTTGAAAGACTAATAACACACTTATTACCGCTAACTTCTGTGTTTACAACGCTTCTACCTTGCATATCATAGACAACAATGCTATATTTAGCACTAACTTCTCCATTTACATCAATGACAAAGCTATCTTTACTAGGATTAGGATAGATATCAACACTAATATCTGTATTTTTATCACTTTTTATAGCAATAACCTTACTAAAATCTGTCTTTCCATTGTTATCAACTTGCTTTAATCTATAATAATTAGTGTTTTCAGTAAAAGAAACATCACTAAAAGTATAGTTTTTGATGCTTTCATTACTAATATTAGCATTTACAACGCCAATTTTAGTAAAATCAATAGCATTATTACTTCTTTCAATCTCAAAATAAGCATTATTTACCTCGTTTGTAGTTGCCCAAGTGAGAAGATTAGCATTATTTTGATTTTTCCCTGAAAAACTAAGAAGTTCAACAGGTAAAGGCGTAACGCCTACTTGCGTAAAAGCTCCTCCACCAGAAAATGAACTAACATTATTAAAATCTACATAATCAATACTGTTATGTGTGTCTGTGGCTGTTGTGTTTGCCGTAAGAATAATATTATTTCCTGTATTGATGTTGTCATAAGTAACTTGTGTAGCAGGGTTAAAAGCACTTCCAACTATCTTAAAGAACTTAGCAGGAATGTAAACGCCACTATTTGCAGTAGCCCAAGCACTTGCAAGCGCATTTATAGCGGTTATTTCTGACACATCAAAGTAATAACGTACATTTACAGGCTCGTCTAGTGTGTTTGCGCCTATGCTAACGCCCCAATAACGCCCACCAGTCCAGATTCCTTGTGCTAATGGTACGTTTGTGGCACTTGTATAAGTCGCTTCAAGGGTGATTTTGACCTGTGCAGCAGCTTTTGCAGTACTATTCAAAGTAGAAATAGAGCCATCAACTGCCCAATTGATGCCAATAAGCCATTTATTAGGCTCGGTACTCAAAGAATAGTAAGTCCAACCAGCATTTTCACATTGATTAACAAGTGTAATATTGCTTTGTGTGCTTGTAGCTAAAAAAGCATTACCCAAAATACCACTAAACTCATACGCACCCATATCTTTTGTGGTGGCAACTATTGCAACGCCCAAAATATCAGTAGTTGGTGCGCCTGTGTTTGTGCCTGTATTGATGGAAGGGCTTGCACATTGCAAAGCTAAACCATCATCAGCAGTCATAAAAATATTGTCTGCACCGTCTGGGTCTGCGCTATTTATGAAAAGAGGGTTAGAGTTGATGTTTGTCCCTGCTGCCGCTAAATCTTGTATATTAGAATAAGTGATTACTGGTGTTGATGAGATATTAGAAATTCCTTGAGTGGCAGTAGCAGTATTTCCAAATACAATAGTGTTTTTAATGTTTGGGTTAGAATTATTTCCATTATAAATTCCACCACCATCAAAAGTAACATTATTATTGGCTATTGTTACATTGGTTAAAGTTGGTGAAGAATTATTATTATAAACTCCACCACCAGAATTTGCATTATTATTTACTATGGTTACATTAATTATTGTGGGAATAGAAGAATTACCATTGTAAATTCCACCACCACTACCAAAATTTGCATTATTGTTGGCTATGGTTATATTGGTTATTGTCGGTGAAGAATTGTCATTATAAATTCCACCACCACTACCATCAGCTTTATTTTGCGAAATAATTAAATTTTGGGAGTTTAAGTTTGTGCCACCCCCATAAGAAAATATACCTGCACCATTTTGATTCCAAGTTGCAGATCCAAAACCTAAATTAACATTCGCTGAATTGTTGGCATTACCACCTTTTAAAGTAAAACCATCTAAGCGAGTTGGTGCTGTGGCATTAAACGTTAAAACAACGTGGTAGGCGTTATTAGTATGATTTGTAAAATTTGAAGGATTATCATTATTATCTAAATCACCACTTAAAACGGTTGCGTTAGTTGTCCAATTTCTTTGAGCTAAAAGCGTTTCAGTACCAGCAAAGCCACCATAAACAGCAACACCAGACTTTAAGAGTATGTTTAGAAACTATTTTATAAAAATATAACAATGTAATATATCAAATTTTTATTGTAATTTTGTATAAAAATAACATCATTATATTCAAT
>JAYUKY010000091.1:0-9286 GCA_043764015.1 Raineyaceae bacterium | reverse complement strand
TCAACACAATTCAGACTAAAACCCCAATCCCTAAGTCCCTTTCCCCTGCTGGGAAAGGGACTTTAATACACTTGTCCGACTTTCGCAGGACGTCTAATGTATTAAAACAAATTATCAACATCGTTATCTAATTATAAAGCTATTTTAACGTAATTCGTAATTGATAATTCGTAATTGAAGCATTTATTTTTTGCTAATTTCTCTTTTCAAAGCTTCCACTTTTTTGCGGTAGGCAGCTATTTCTGTTTCTTGGGTTTCATTGACAATATTAGAGGTTTCTTGTATGCGTTGGAACAAATCAATAGGTTTGGAATAACTTTTTTCTGTTGTTTTTATTTGCTTACTAATGTCCCTTGCAAGCACAGAAACGCCAATAATTTGATTATCTAAATCAAAAATGGGGTTTAGCATCATATCAAAAAAACTATTATTTACTTTATCTATTGTCGTTACAGCCTCTCCTTGCATAGCTTTGTCGCAGGCAGCTTTCCAATAAGGGATTTGCTCTGGCAAAATCAGTGTAAATACATTATAACCTACCTCTACCATCACGCCAAACTCTGCGTAACGCTCTTTCATAGAGCGGTTAATCACAATAATATTATAATTAGTATCAATAGCAAGCACGCCCTCCACCAAATTATCCAAAACAGACGACATCAAAAGTTGATTATTTCCTAGTTCTGAATTGGTTTGAGTGAGTTTTTCGTGAATAGATTGTAATTCTGTAACGCTTATTTGCAAATTTTCTTCTTTTTCTTGCAAAGACTGCGTTTGCGCTTCTAATTGCACAATAAATTTTTGCCTTTCAATATCTCTCAAACGCCTAAGTGTGATATTTTTGGAGAAAAACGCTACACCAATAATGATACTTTCGTCATTTTCCATAGGATTAAACGTAGTTTCGTAGTATTCCGTTTGGTCAAAATGATTAACAAATTCCTCAATAACCGTAAATCTGTTACCGTCTAAGGCTTTATTAAGATTTTTTTTGAGATTTTCAACTTCATTGCTAGGGACTATTTTGAGCAAATTCAAGCCTTTTTTTACGACAATCTCCCGCCTTCTGTAGCTCTCCCTAAAAGCCTTATTCATACTCAAAATCTTATATTTGAAGTCCACAGACACAATAATATCCTCCAAATTATCTATCATTGCCGTAAGATTAGCCTCTTTATCTTTAAGTTCTTCTTGCAGTTGCATAAACATATCTTGCGTTTGATGCAGTTGGCGCACACTTTCAGAAAGTTCTTTGTTACGTGCTTGTAATTCCGGTAAAAAATGCTGTTGATTGGCTAACGGGTGCATTTTTTTGCAAATAACGAGTATATTGTCTTCTTTTTTGGAGAAAATAACACTTTCAAAATCAAAAGTTCTAGCGTGGCTCTCTCCTATTTGCGTATTTGGTTCTACTTGAAGGGTTTGAAGAGCATTTTGCCACTCTGAAAGCCAGCTTGTAGGAATAATTTCTAAGATATTCTTGCCATCTTCTGGGTAGCGTGGCGCACACAAAGCAGAAAATAAACTGTTATGACCAATAATTTCATTCTTTGCATTTAAGGCAACTACTGCATCTTCAGAAAAGCTCAAAACATCTACCATAAGCATTATGGCACGTTTTTTGGTCTTTTTTTGGTAATCCAAAAAGTAAAAAAAGAAACCAATCATTAAAATAAATACAGTAACTTCCAAAAAAATAGCTATATTCGTAGGCAAAACTGTTATAGTTGGCGTATAATGCGCATACATAAGGGCTACATCTAATGAAAAAAGTAGCGCAAAAAATACCAAAAAACGGTTTGTATTACTGATAATACTCATTTTTGAGTTGTGAATTATGAATTTTGAGTTGATACAAAAATATCAATAAACTAATTACAAAAATATGCAATGCAAATGTACCAAAAAAACATAACAAAATTTTTCTTTTATTTAATTCTTTTTAACGTATTTTTTTCTAAAAATAATACGCTTTTAGCACAAAATAAAGATATTTTCCAAAAAATATTTTCTGATTCTACCGAAAACAACACAAATATATTACCAAAAACAGCATCTACGCTGGATAGTACACATTTTTTTATTATTGACGAGATAAATTTCAAAGGAAATAAGAAAACAAAAATCTCTATTCTTACTCGTGAGCTTGCCATAAAAATAGGTGATACGCTCTCTAAGCAGAATATTGATGCTATTTTGTTGAAAGAACGGAATAAAATCTTTAATACTAATCTTTTTGTGGTTGTCAAACCTTCAATAAAGATTAGTAAAACTGAAGTCTTGCCAGTTTTTGATACAAATAAAAAACTTATTCATACAAATCATATAGAAAAAATCACCGTTTTATTCATTTTACAAGAACGGTGGTATTGGTTTCCTGTTGTTATTTTTGAGCTTGCTGACCGTAATTTCAATGAATGGTGGAATGATAGAGGGCGAGATTTGGGGCGCACCAACTTTGGGGGAAGGCTCACACTAGGCAATGTGCGTGGCAGAAATGAAAACCTTTCTGTACTCTTACAGTTTGGTTTTACGCCAAAGGTGTCGTTTAGCTACCAAATTCCATATATTGACAAACGACAAAAATACGGTTTAGGTTTTAATATTGTGTATGCACGTAACAAACAAATTGCATATCAAACAGAAAACAATAAACTTACCTTTCTCAAAAGTGAAAAAATATTACGTGAACGCTTCCAAACCAGCATTAGTATTACGAGAAGAGAAAATTTTTATACAACACACAGCGCAGAACTTAAATATAGCCGTTTTAAGGTTGATGATACTATTCTTCAACTTAATTCTAATTATCATTTAGATAAAAATACTCAGCAAAATTTCTTTCAGTTGAGCTATAGTTTTGTCCACGACAGGCGAGATGTACAATATTACCCATTGAAAGGCTACCGTTTTGAGGGAAATATAACTAAGTTGGGTCTTTCTAACTTAGATGACATCAATTTAACTTCTGTTTATGCTAATATTGCTCATTTTAAGCCTCTTTCTAAGCGTTTTTATAGTGATATTACAGTTAGTGGACGTGTTTTTTATGGAAATAAGCAACCTTATGCGCAAGCACAAGGGCTGGGTTATGGAGCAGATTTGCTACGTGGCTATCAGTTGTATGTTATTGACGGGCAAAGCTATGCCCTACTCAAACCAACACTAAAATACGAACTCTTTAAAGTAGAAAAGTATGTTAAATGGATACCTATACAACAATTTAGGACATTTCCTGTGAGTGCCTACGCAAGAATTTATACAGATATAGGCTATATTACTGATAAAAATGCTTCAAAAACGAATAATCAACTTGCCAACCAATTTCTTTATACAACTGGCGTAGGAATTGACATAGTTTCTTTTTATAATTTGGTCTTACAATTTGATTATTCTATCAACAAACAACAAGAAACAGGTTTTTTCTTTGGAATAAATAGTGCATTTTAAGATAATAAATATATTTACATAACACTTATTCCAAAATTATTTTTTCGTTTTAGAGATAACTTTTAGCAATTTGTAAGCCTTTTCTCCTTTTTTGTTGATTTCTTTCACTTCTATTACATACTCATAGCCTTCTTCATACGAAAAATCACTTATTTCTCTACTACACTCTTCCCAATCGTTCTTTTCACGTTTTATTCTGTAGCAAATTACGCCACTTTTATTAGGCATTTTCTTTGATGCAACTGTAAATGTTTCTGATTCTGAAAGCACTGGCATATCTGGCATATCAGTAATTTCGTCTGGTTTCACCATTTCAGTTGGCGGAACGCTATAATCAACGTCTTTTAGTGCGCCTTTTTTGCACTCAAGCCCCGTCATCATTGGAGAAGGGCTATCACCCGCTGGCGTGGGCATAAAAATCTCTAATTTATCTCCATTGATACGCACAAACGCATTTTGGAAAGTTTCTAATGGCGTTTTATCTTCACTTTGGAGGGCTAATTTGGCGTTTTTGATGCTCCAAGTGCCTTTGCTACTTTGTCCAAGTCTTGGTTCTGTATTGATAAACTCAAATTCACCATTTTTTTGGAAAGTGAAAGCCATTCTATTTTTCAATTTTGCGGCAATATCTTTCATTGCTGAAACCATCAGCACTTTTTGAGCATTAAACTGTTTTTTGTACTCGTCCCATTCTTTGGCAGATGTTTTAGTTTTCAGGCTTTTATCTATATCATAAGACATTCCTTGCAAAAGCCACGTACCAATGATTTTTTTTGAGAGAGATTTGTCAGATTGCGCTTGCACATTACAAGTACAAATGCTTGCAAATACGCTTATCAAAAAGCATATAGTTAGATTTTTGAGATTTTTCATGATTTTCGTGGGTTGTTTTTGGTTGATTTTTTTAACACTAAGAACATTGAGAAATACACACTAAGAAGGCACTAAGAAATACAAAATTGGAATTTAATTCGTACCTCCAACTTCATACCTTAGATATTTTTTTTCATTTTTGACAAATTTCAAATCTTTGTCAAAAACAAAAATCTGAATATCACCTTCTTTTATTGTTTTGAGTTCATACCAAAAGCCCTTTTCATTGGTAATTTTGATATATTTCTCAAAATATCTAGCATCATATTTTTGCTTTTTTGCTTTTTTTGCCATTTTAGGGAATAATTTGTGAAAATCATCATCTTTTGAAAGGTCGCTATGATGCGTATTTTGCGTTTCAAGCCAATTTTGGTTTTTATCAAATATCATACGAATTTCATGATATGTTTCATTATTTTGATACCAAGCAATACAGCCATTTTGAAGTTGAGTAAAGTTGTTATCATCAACTTGGTACTCGTTTTTGGAGAGTTTAGCCACTCTTGCCTTAAATTCTACAGTTGGAATATAGGTTTCTGCACTAACTTCATCAGTTGACTGGAACATTTTTTGCGCAAAAGCCAACGACACACTCATTAGCAATACGAAAGTTAAAATTGATTTTTTCATTGTTTTTGTTGGTTTTTGTAGATTTTTTTGATTTCAGTTTTTATACTTTTATTTCCTTAATACCCAAAAACTTGCACCCAAATACCATCATACACCCCCCGCTTTTGGACATAAATTAGCGCATAGTTAAGCACTTAAGAATCTATGTACCATCTTTACCTGACGGTGCGAAAATCTCCAAGTGCTTAATTTTGCGCTTTTATATTATCTAAAAAGCGGAGGAAGTCCGATATAACCTTCTGAACAGCTTAGGTTTAATATTAGTAGCCATTAGTGAAACATACGGAACATAGAGTAATGTATTTGAAAAATATTTATTTGATTATCAAATACTTATCTTCAAAAATATTATGACATTTGATACCTAAATCAACGGCTTGTTTTTTGAGTTTTTGCGCTACAAAACTGCGGTTACTTGTATCAAAAATCAGCATTTCAAAAGGGATTTTCTCGTGGATTTTTGAAATATTTTTGATTGCTTCATTTTGAATGACTAAACAATTGATTTTGAGCATATTAAGTACATTCAAAGTAAGTTTTGAGGGATATCTTTTAAGAAAAACAATTACTTTTTCGTTATAAATCATTACATCAAAATCTTCAAAATACTTGATAGGAATGATATTTTGGCTTAATTTTGGGATTAACTGTTCTGCTGATTTCACACTAATGAGGGTGTTTTTTATTGTGTCTTTTTTGAATGGACTTTTAATGTAATTTATCTTAGAAATATACAAATTATCAAAATGTGTATTAAGGGCAAAATTAAGTTCTTTTGGAGATATTGTATCAGTCAAAAAATAGGCTTGATTACCTTGAATAAACGCATTTGCTGAATTTTTGTTGATACCATAAAAAGCAAAAAAATCCTGTCTTTTGGAGGAATATGAGTTATACATCTTAGAAAAACACAAAAATCCCATACATACACAAGCATACGCCAAAAACCGTAATTTTCTAGTATCAATCCAAGCGCAAAACAACACTAAAAACAAAGTAACAAAAATAGTTTCTTTAAAGCTAAAAATAGTTTTAAAGGTTGCATACCAAAGATTTTCTGATAAAAATACTATTTGGTTCATCAACCAAATAGACCATTTCAGCAAAAAACCAACAACAATTCCCACATACACGCCCACAAAAGGTATCCACGCAAAGCACGCCAACACAACGCCCAGAATAAGTATCAACGAGCCTAGTGGAATAACAGGCATATTGATAAGCATACTATACGTAGGATATTGGTGAAAAAACAGTGCAATGATAGGAAAAGTAGCTATTTGCGCTGCTAAAGACACACAAAACATTTGCCAAATATGTTCTGTAAGCCAGGTTTTGGCATCAAAAAGCAAGTAAATTTTCGGATAAAAATATAAAATTCCAAGCACCGCCATATAAGACAACTGAAAACCAACATCATACACTAAAAACGGATTAAAAAGCAACAATAAAAAGGCGGAAAGCCCCAACATATTGTACATATTATTGCTTTTTTTGAGTGTCTGACCAACTATCAAAAATGAAAACATAGCCACAGCACGCAATACAGAGGCAGAAAAGCCAGTCAGATATGCGTAAAACCACAGAACTAAAATCGCAAAAAACAAGAAAACCCATTTATTCCTAAAAATGGGAATAAGTTTTCTTATCCATTGCAGAATCATAAAAATAATGGCTACATGCATACCAGAAACCGCCAATACGTGTGTTACACCAGCTTTTGAGTATGCAGTTTTGACTTGTTCATCAAGATTTTCTTTGATGCCAAACACCAATGCAGATGCTAAACCGCTTTCTTGTGGTGTAACGATATAGGTTTTCATTACATTATCACAATATTTACGTGTCAAAATAGCATAATATTGCACATTATCAAGCAACCCCATATCAGATTTACCGACAAATTTATAGGTATTGGGACGAATAGAAATTTGTCTAAAAACTTGTTGTTGCAGTTCTAAATAGCGTTTATAATCAAACTGATCAGGATTTAGGGCTTCACTTATAAATGTGGGCGTGCCTAAAATCAGAAGTTCATCACCATAAATTAGTGCGCTATCTTTTGCGGATTTTTCAGCCCAAAAAGCCATTATTTTGCCTTCTGATGTAGTCCAGCCATTTTTGGTAAAAATACCAGAAACTTCTAAAATAGCTTTTGCACCCTTATTGGTAGGCTGTATCTCACTGATAATGCGACCTTTAAGTCTAAAAATAGTATCTTGTATATTTGTATAGTGAAATTGCTTATTTTGGTGATTATGACTGATGGTTAGACACGTTCCGCCTAAAAACAGATTAAAACTACCTAGAATACCCAATAAAGCAGGGATTTTTGCTTTTTTGATATTTGGAAGAAAGAACACAATTAAGAAATAAAGAAGAATAAAACCCGCTAATATTTGCCAACAATTCTCTTTAAAAACACTAAAAAATGTTGTTTCCAACATTTCAACGCCAAAAAATATGCCAATAATCAGAAAAAAAGCCAGCCGTAAAACGCCAATATAAGCCCATTTAATTTGCATATTGTTTGTATTTTATTTAATTTTTATAATTCAAAGATATAAGACAACAAATGTAACCATTTTATTTTAATGAACTAATATTTGAGAAAATATTTTTAATTTATCTGATATTTGATTTAGATAACGATATTACTATTCTGTATTTAGCATTAGCGGGTGACATATTTGTAATGGAGGTTGTTTAGGATTAGCGTTTTTTCTTATACTAGGCAAGGGAAGGATTTCGGAAAATAATTGCTGAATAATTAGGAAATAAAAAAAATAAACATTACCTTTTTTCAATAACCACAAAGAAGAAAGTTATGCTTACCTTAGAAGTCCCTATTACAGAAATTCCATTGCTAAGTTACGAAAAATATCATAACAGATTAGTAACTTTTCAAAAAAGAGCAGAAATAATTTTGCTTTTAGCTACACAACCCTATTTGCAACGCCAGCAAATAGCACAAATAGTAAATGTAGATAGAGATACTGTTACCAATAGTATTAAATTATATAATAGTTCAGGTTTTGTGGGCTTGATGTCTATTCAATTTAAAGGGCAAAAAAGTGCCTTAAACACACATCAAGCGGTATTAGAAACTTATTTTCTTCAAAATCATCCTTTGAGCAGTAAAGAGGCTATTCATAATATAAAAGAATTGACAAATCTTTCCCGTAGTTCTACACAAGTGCGTAATTAGATGAATAAAGCGGGAATGAGCTGTCAAAAAACAGGGCAAATTCCAGCAAAAGCAGACCCTATCAAGCAAAAAGAGTGGGTAGAAACGGTTTTTGAACCACTTGCCCAGCAAGCAAAAAAAGAAGAGATTGTACTACTTTTTGGAGATAGTATGCATTGCGTAATGGGGGTCTTCTTGTGTTTTTTATGGCCTTTTAAGCGTCTTTTTGTCAGAAGTAGTCCAGGCAGACAGCGTATCAATGTGGTAGGAGCAGTAAATGCTATTACAAAGAAGATTTCTATTATGACAAATACAGAAACTGTAAATGGGTTAACAATTATGGCTTTTTTGACACATTTGAGAGAAGTGTACCTCGTTTTGCTATTTACATTATCTTGGATAATGCTAGATATCAACATTGTAAAGCTGTAATAGCGTTTGAGGCAACACTTAATATTCATCTTATCTTTTTACCTACCTATTCTCCTAATTTAAATATCATAGAGAGGTTATGGAAATGGACGAAAAGAAAGTGTCTGTATGCTAAATATTATGAGAGTTTTACCGCTTTCTCCAATACCATAAAGATACACTAGAAAATGCAAATGACAAACACCAAAAAGAACTAGAAACCCTTTTGACTCTTAAATTTCAAAAATTTTGATTTTCCGAAATCCTTCCAGTTCGTAGTATATATATGAATAGAATAAATTTTAAAGACATCTAATTTGCTTATTTTTAACTATGAAAATACAAAAATGGATACATTTAACGGCTCAAAATTATTTACTAGATTTATTTTTAAAATTTTAATTAATTGATAATCAATTATTTATGTCACTATAAATTAATCCTAAACAACCTCATGGTATAAATTAGAGTTAAGTGCTAACGCTGTATTATTTATACATATCAATAAACTTCTAATTTTATATCTCTTAGTGCCTACTTAGTGTATATTTCTTAATGAACTCAGTAGTAAAAACAGGAACTTATTTATCACTAAGCAATATCATTATCTAACTTTAATCAAAAAAGCCAGTTATGTCTTTTTATAGATATAACTGGCTTTTTATAATAATTTGGCGGCGACTTACTCTCCCACGTATGACCGCAGTACCATCAGCGCAAAGGGGCTTAACTACT
>JAYUKY010000090.1:0-9497 GCA_043764015.1 Raineyaceae bacterium | reverse complement strand
TTATGACTAAAATTAGAATAATACTAGAAAATGACTTAGGCGAATCTATTGACTTAAAATCTTATGAATTAGGTGGTAACTTCAACAAAATGTCTAAGCTAGAAGCAGCTATTTCCGCAGTTTCTGGCGCAATGTTAAGTGATATTACGGCAAGTGTTTTGGCATTGGAAGAACAATCTTTTTTAAAAAAAGTGATTACAAAGCCAACGGAAGCTATGAAATAATGGTTTCTACCTTGAATGGCTGCTTTCCTTATGTTGTTAAACGCCTTAAAATAGGTACATCTAGCGGGAATTTCTTTTCGTTAACAGATTATTTTGATAATCTGTCAGATAAAAAGAATAGTTATCAAAGTCTAGGCTTACGCACTTTTGCTACTAAATATGCCACAAAACTGAGCTACGGTAATGTTTATGAACTAATTGGTGAAACTTGTAAAGGCACTACGCTTAGTGACCAGCATATTCACACTTTAGTACAAGCAGCAGCTAGAAAGATAACAAGTGAACAAAAAGAGAAGATAGCTGTTTTTGAAGGCTCAAAAGTCGTATTGGAAGCCGTAAAAGCAGACATTTACGCAGTAAATAGTGAAGAAGTGGTTTATTTATCAGATGATGTTTGTGTAAAAAGACAAAAAACTAAACGAGACAAACAACCTAGAACAATCACAGAAGATAAGCGTCATACTACTCGTATTAGTATGTTTGAAGATAGTTCAAAGCAATATAAGACTGTTGTAGCAGGTGTGGGCGTAGATAATGTGCAACTTGTCAAAGCCCTGATTTGTGAGGCATATCCCTTAAAAACGCAAACATTGCCCGTTGTTGCTATTACAGATGGTGCTACTAATATCAAAAACGAACTAAAAACTATTTTTGGAGAACATTTTACACATATTCTGGACTGGTATCATTTACAGAAAAAGATAAACCAAACAATGACAATGATAGTGCCAAAAATAGAGAGAGAGGTACATTGCCAAAATATGCTTCAACTACTTTGGAATGGCAAATCTACAGAAACAATAGCATATTTAAGTAAAATAAGGGCTAAAAATAATAAAGCCCAAGAAATGCTTATTACCTATTTAAGAAAAAATGAACATACCATTATTGATTATGAGCGTAGAAAACTAGCAGGAAAAACTATTGGAAGTGGTAGAACTGAAAAACAAAATGATATTTTAGTCGCAAAAAGGCAAAAATATAATGGTACGTCGTGGTCTTCAAATGGGTCATTAGCAATTACTTTGATAGCTGCAAGTTATTACTAAATAATTTGCAACGGAACTTTTACAGCAACGAATTTTTTACTAATGATTTCTTGAAGATGCGCTACTTCCGAATTTTCTTCTGCCCAATGATAATCACGGGTATAAACTTGTATTAGCTTTTGTGTTGCGCCAAAAGTCATACATTGCTCTAATTCTGTTAAAAATTGACTACACGCAGAATGATTTCCCTCAAAAAGCGCACTGATTAGCCGTAAACGTATATTTAGGTCAATGGCATTACGAATACTATCTATTTTTTCTATTCTGTTGTTTTCAACCAAAATATCTGGTTTATCTTCTTTACTTTCTGGCTTACTCTCTTGTTTATCTTCATGTGTTAGCTTATTTTCTCCAAAAAAACTATCTTGAATGACGTTTTGAGGAATATCACTTGTATTTTTTGCAAAAACATCTTCATTGGTAGTTCTAAGGTTTTCTCTAAGATTTTTTTCTGCAATAGTTTCTAGAATATTTACTTTTGGTTCATTATTCATAATGAATACTTGCAAATTGCAGGGATAAAAGTCGTTTAATTGAGAAATATAAAGTTCTGTACTTGCTAATTGTTCACTTTTTTCTTCATATAAATCTTTAAACAAAGTAATTACCTCAAAAAGCTCTATTCTACCATTTAAAGGTACTTTTTTAAGTAAATCTTGTGCCAAATATTGGTGAATATTAACATATTTAAAAGTTTCTTGTAGCTTTGTATGCGTGATTACCTGCCCTTTTAGTTGCTGTAATTCTTTCACAAAATAACTATAAGGATGCAAAATAAGAAGAAGAGTATCTGCGACAGCTTGTTTTAAAAGTGGTTTAAAATCTTCTTTTTTGACTAAAATATGCTGTGAAAGTACATTAGCAAACTGTTTGGCTATATTTTCTACTTCTGGATTTTGATAGTCAAAATAAGGACTACGAGCATTTTCTATGGTTTTTTGCCAATTATCAAATAACTGCTTGATAATCAGTAAATTTATTTGCTTAAAACTACAAAAACTCAAAATCTCTTTACCTGGAATACTGCTTTTATCTGAAAAATAACGAAATAAACTGTTTTCTGTACTCTCTTTGCTATAAATTTGTATAGCTGCTTGGTTAATAATCAGTTGCATCTTTAAGTAATTAGGTATTTTTGGTTGTAAGTTAATACAAATTTTTATTTTTTGTTAAAATTACTAAAAAAAAGTTGTAAAACCTAAGTTTAGATTTTCTCTGATACTAAAATATGTTTTTGAATAGTATTTAGCAAGGACTATTAAAAGATTTATACAAAAAGATTTAAGTGTTTTTTGGATTAGTCTAGAATATTTATAAATAAAGAATATCTTGACAACTAAAATACCAATATCTTAAAAAAGTATTACATTTGTGCAATAAAAATCAGAAAACATCATAAAAATAACCCTTTACATATTGATTTTTAGCTTTTTGGTAGCTAGCTTTTTGCCCAACCGTGATGCAAACGAGATGAGCAAAATTCCTATGCTTGTGCATCATTTTGCAGAACATCAACAAAAAAACCCACAAATAAGTGTTTTAGACTTTATCTCTTTGCATTTTCAAGACAAAAAACATCACGAAGAAGACCACGAAAAACATAACAAACTCCCTTTTCAACACGACTACAACGGCTCTGTAATGAATGTCGTTTGTACTTTCCCACTCAAATTTGAGCTAAAAAAACCTCTTTTTCTTCTTACTGAAACAGATATTGCGGTTTCTGAAGAAAACCTGTTTTTTACCTCCCCTTCTTTTGATATTTGGCAACCCCCCAAAATAATTCCTAATTGTTAATTAGCAATTCCTAATTGCTGATTAACAATTTTTATAATGGTTTAGGTATTCAATAATCTCTCTACTGTCCGCAAAACGCTTACAGTAAAGAAATTTTGAATTGCCAAACTATTTATAATTCCTAATTCACAATTTCTAATTCAAAATTCAAAAAAATGTTAGACAATATCATTGAGTTTTCTGTAAAGAATAAACTCATTATTGGTATCTGTACGCTTGCATTGGTGATTTGGGGCAGTTATTCTGTTACCCAATTGCCTATTGATGCTGTACCAGATATTACCAATAATCAAGTACAAGTTATTACAAGTAGCCCTTCACTTGCGCCACAAGAGGTAGAACGCCTAATTACGTTTCCTGTGGAAATAGGAATGGCAAATATTCCAAATTTAGTGGAAATACGTTCTATGTCCCGTTTTGGGTTGTCTGTTGTTACCATTGTTTTTACAGATGAAACAGACATTTATTGGGCAAGAAACCAAGTGTCAGAACGCCTCCTGCATGCAAGCACACAGATACCTAAAGGCGTAGGTGAGCCTTCACTTGCACCACTTACAAGCGGTTTGGGCGAGATTTACCAATACACTATTCAACCTAAAAAAGGCTATGAAAAACAGTTTTCTGAAAAATATGCCACCAAACAAGGTTTAGCAGACTTGCGCACCATTCAGGATTGGATAGTGCGCAGGCAACTTCTAGGTACAAAAGGTGTTGCTGATATAAGCAGTTTTGGGGGTTATCTCAAACAATACGAAATTGCTTTAAATACGGACAAAATACGCAGTATGGGCATTTCTATTGATGAAATTTTTATGGCTTTGGAAAAAAACAACCAAAATACAGGCGGTGCATACATAGAGAAAAGACCTAATGTATATTTTATTAGAACAGAAGGACTTATCACGAGTTTGAAGGACATTGAGCAAATTGTTATCAAAAATACGCCTAGTGGTATTCCTGTACTAATTTCTAATGTTGCCACTGTTCAATTTGGAAGTGCTATTCGTTATGGCGCAATGACAAGAAACGAAACAGGAGAAACCGTTGGCGCAATAGTTTTGATGCTCAAAGGTGAAAATTCTTCTGCTGTTATCAAAAATATCAAAGAAAAAATCACTCAAATACAAAAAACACTACCAGAAGGTTTGGAAATTGTGCCTTTTCTTGACCGTACAAAACTCGTAAATAGTGCCATAGGAACGGTTGCAACCAATTTGTTAGAAGGTGCTTTGATTGTAATTTTTGTGTTGGTGTTATTTTTAGGAAATTTGCGTGCTGGGCTTGTGGTGGCATCTGTGATACCTTTGGCTATGTTTTTTGCTATTTCTTTAATGAATTTGTTTGGTGTTTCTGGTAATTTGATGTCACTTGGTGCTATTGATTTTGGGCTGATTGTTGATGGTGCAGTAATTATTGTTGAAGCTACTTTACATCATATTTTGCTCCAAAAATACCCTCAAAACCTCACACAAGAAGAAATGGATAAAGAAGTATTGATTTCTGCCAAGAAAATTCGTAATTCTGCAGCTTTTGGTGAGATTATCATTTTGATTGTCTATTTGCCTTTACTTGCCTTGACTGGCGTTGAAGGCAAAATGTTTAAACCAATGGCGCAAACCGTTGTTTTTGCTATTTTGGGGGCGTTTGTGCTGTCGCTTACGTATGTGCCTATGATGTCTGCGCTGTGTTTAGCCCCCAAACCCCCGAAGGGGACTTTAATACAAACAGCCCACAGTCCCGAAACTGTATTAAAGCCCCCTTTGGGGGTTTGGGGGCTATTTGGAGGGCTTTCAGATAGAATGATGTCATTTTTTGAAAGAATTTATTTACCAATTATTACCTTTTCTCTCAAAAAAACCAAAATCATTGTTATTACGACTTTTATTGCGTTTTTGATGAGTTTAGGCGTGTTTTCTTTGCTTGGTGGAGAGTTTATTCCTGCGCTTGATGAAGGAGATTTTGCCGTAGAAACTCGTATAAGTACGGGCAGTTCTTTGTCTGAAAGTGTTGATAATGCACTTAAAGCTGCTAAAATTCTTAAAACACAATTTCCAGAAGTCAAAGAAGTCATAGGTAAAATTGGTTCTAGCGAAATTCCCGTTGACCCAATGCCCATAGAAGCGTGTGATTTGATGATTATTTTAAAAGACAAATCAGAATGGACTAGCGCAGAAACTACCACAGAACTCGCTGAAAAGATGTCTGATGCACTTTCTAATATTATTGGTGTAGAGTTTGGTTTTCAACAACCTATTCAAATGCGTTTTAATGAGTTGATGACAGGCGTTAGACAAGATGTAGCTATCAAAATTTTTGGAGAAGATTTGGATATTTTGGCGCAACAAGCCGCTAAAATAGGCAAATTAGTAGAGAAAACAGAAGGCGCAAAAGACCTTTATATTGAGCAGGTTGGCGGTTTGCCACAAATTATGGTTACATTTAATAGAGAAAAAATAGCACAATTAGGGCTTTCTATTGAAGAGGCAAACAGAGCAATTAGTACGGCTTTTGCAGGCGCAAGTGCAGGCGTTGTATATGAGGGTGAAAAACGCTTTGATATGGTCGTAAGGCTAGAAAATGACAGTCGTCAGGATATTGAAAATGTTAGAAATCTGTTTTTGACAAATGCAAAAAACCAGCAAATACCACTCTCACAGATTGCAAACGTAGATTTTAAGACAGGCGCAAACCAAATCCAAAGAGAAGATGCCAAACGCCGCATTACTATTGGTTTTAATGTGCGTGGGCGTGATGTAGAAAGCATTGTCAATGAACTTAAAACCAAAATAGATGCCGAAATAAAGATGCCTGCAGGTTATTATCCTACTTTTGGCGGACAATTTCAGAATTTGCAAGAGGCAAAATCTCGTTTAATGATTGCCGTTCCTGTTGCGCTGGGGCTGATTTTTACGCTTTTGTTTTTTACTTTTCATTCCATAAAACAAAGTATTGTGATATTTATGGCTATTCCGTTGTCGGCTATTGGCGGTATTTTGGCACTTTTTGTGCGAGATATGCCGTTTAGCATCTCTGCAGGCGTGGGTTTTATTGCGCTTTTTGGTGTGGCGGTGCTTAATGGCATTGTTTTGATAGGAGAATTTAATTATCTCAAAAAAAATAATCAAGAAAATGACAAAAATAATGGTTTAGATGATGTTGATAGCATTATTTTGGAAGGAACAAAAACACGTTTGCGCCCTGTTTTGCTGACTGCTTTGGTGGCAAGTTTAGGATTTTTGCCTATGGCGTTGTCGTCTGGAGCTGGTGCGGAAGTACAAAAGCCACTTGCAACAGTGGTTATTGGCGGTTTGTTGTCGGCTACGTTGCTTACGCTTGTGGTTTTGCCTTGCTTGTACAAATTGACAGAAAAGAAAGAAAAATAGTTAAAAATTGCCTTTAAGCATCTTTGAATACATATTTATCAAAGAAAAGCAAACTATTTTCTAATTCTTTGAGCGAGTTTGTTTTTCTGAATATCAATTGTTCCAATGTTAGTTTTAATACGTTATCATTTGGAAATTGTACTGATAATTTTTCAGCATTTAAACAAATTTTATCCAAATCTTGGATTTCTATTGTAATAATTTCTGGTGGTCGCATAAATTATTTTTAAAACAATACAAAAATACAAAAAATAACCTAAACAATGAAATACACAATAAAAAAATACTATCTTTTACTTTTTCTGTTTTTATTTTCCTTTGAAATATCTGCACAGAATAGCTCTCTAATAGTGCCTCTCACGCTTGCAAACGCCATAAAACAAGCCACAGAAAATAATTTGAGCCTAAAAGCCGCAAATCTCAACATAGAATATCAAAAACAACTGCAAAAAACTGCCGCAGATATTCCTAAAACGGATTTTACACTGACTTATGGACAATATAATAGTGCCGTTTTGGATAATGGTTTGGCATTTTCACAGAAAATCCCTTATCCAAGTATATTTTCTAAACAACGAAAATTAGCAGAGGCAAATACACAAAATGCTGATTTTCAACAAAAAATAACAAAAAACGAACTTGTTTATCAAGTTAAAATGGCTTATAATTTTGCACTTTTCACGAAGGCGCAAAATACCCTCTTTTTGTATCAAGACACAATTATCAACAATTTTTTGAAAATGTCGGAACTGCGTTTTAAGACTGGAGAAACAAATTCTTTGGAAAAAAATATAGCCCAATCTCAAAGTTTGGAAGTCAAAAACCTACTTTTAATCAATGAAAATGACCAAAAAACTGCAAAAATAAAACTTCAAACTTTGCTAAACACGAATGACAATTTAGAACTAGCTGAAAAACTTACAAAACGAGATTTTACTGTAAATTTTGATACCACAAAAATCAATGAAAACCCTGCTTTACAGGCGTTTAAACATCAAATTGAAATTTCTAAGCTCTCGCAATCTGTAGAAAAATCTCGCCTTTTGCCTGATTTTAGTATTGGTGCTTTTAGTCAAACGCTTACAGGTTATCAGCAAAAAGAAGACCGCACAGAAACCTATTATGGCACAAATACACGCTTTAATGGCGTTGTAGTGGGCATTTCTGTACCTATTTTTGCAAAAGCACAAAAAGCACGTTTTAGGGCAACAAAAGTGCAGCAGCAACTTGCACAAGCAAATTATGAGTATCAAAAACGTACTTTACAGGGACAATACGCCCAAACGGTGCAGGAATTTGTTAAATTTCAGTCTAATTTGGCTTATTATGAGCAAACGGCTCTACCAATGTCAGTTAACATCATTAAAACCTCTGAAAAATTATTTAAAAGTGGTTCTATTGGTTATTTGGAGTATTTAGCAGGTTTTAATAATGCTATTTCTATTCAAAAAAACCACCTTGATGCACTTTATCAGTACAATCAACAGATTTTTTTGATAGAATTTTTATTGAGTGAGTAGTTTTATACCCCACAAACAAAAAAAATGAAAAACATACAAAAAAACATCATCAAAACCATTATTCTATTTATTGGAATAATACAATTTTCTTGCTCTGATAAATCAGCAGAAAATCACGAAGGACACGACCACACAACAGAAAAAACTACCACAAATAACAAAGAAATTGCACAAAAAGAAAAAGAAAATTCTAGTTCAGTAGAAATTTCTGAAAAGCAATTCCAAACTAGCAATATTACGCTTGGCACAACGCAAATGCGCAATATGAGTAGCACACTCAAAGTAAACGGTATTTTGGACGTTCCACCGCAAAATATTGTGAGTGTGTCGGCTATTATGGGTGGATTTGTGCGCAAAACAGACCTTTTGCAAGGTATGAAAGTTGGGCGTGGGCAACTTTTGGCACTTATAGAAAACCCTGATTTTATCCAAATTCAGCAAGATTATTTGGAAGGAAAAGCAAAAATTGAGTATCTTTTGCAAGAATACAAACGCCAAAATGAACTTTCTAAGGAAAATACTGGTGCTTTGAAAGTTTTCCAACAAGTGGCATCAGAACTAAAAATGCTTCAAGCACGTCAAAATGGCTTAGAAATGCGTATGCAAACTATTGGTATCAATAAATATCAAGTTGATGCAGGCAAAATAACCAGCACTATTGGCATTTATTCGCCTATTTCTGGGTATGTTACCACTATCAATGTGAATGTTGGAAAGTATGTAAATATGTCTGATGTTTTGTTTGAAATAGTTGATACGGAGCATCTACACGCAGAATTAACAGTTTTTGAGAAGGATTTTCATAAGGTAAAAGAAGGGCAAAAAATCCGTTTTGTACTCAGTAATGAAACGCAAGAACGCACCGCAAAAGTGTATCTTATCAACCGTAAAATCAATGAAGACCGTACTGTACGTATTCACGCTCATATAGATATAGAAGATACAAAATTGCTCCCAAACACTTATTTAAAGGCTTTTATAGAACTTGGCGAGGCAAATGTGCCTACTCTTCCAGATGAAAGTATTGTTACAGATGAAGAAAAAACATATATTTTTATCTCAAAAGGGAAAAAACAAGAAAAAGATAAAACTACAAATAGTACAATTACGAACTATCATTTTGAGAAATTGGAAGTGCGTACAGGTGTTAGTGAAAATGGTTTTGTAGAAGTAATTTTTGATGCAAAAAATAACAAAGATTTTGACTATAAAACTGCTCAAATTGTCTTAAAAGGTGCAAATTCATTACTTTCTCAAATGAAAAATGCTGCAGAAACAGGTGAAGAACCACATGGACATTAACTAGCCCAAGCTAATCTTGTAAAATGTCCAATAAGTTTAATTTCTTGATTATTAAGCAATTAAACTTATTGGGTGTTTTAACAATACAAAAAATTAAAGATAATTTTCAGGTATTTTTAGGAATAATTGTTGCTGTAAAAGTTCCGTTGCAAATTATTTAGTAATAACTTGCAGCTATCAAAGTAATTGCTAATGACCCATTTGAAGACCACGACATACCAT
>JAYUKY010000089.1:0-35331 GCA_043764015.1 Raineyaceae bacterium | reverse complement strand
GGAATATTCATTTTGATGTTTTTTCACACGTTGGCTTGTTGATGTCGTTTCTGATATATTTACACCAAAGTTACATCTTTTCTTCAATTTTAGAAAAGATGCGGGTAATCAGTAGGTTTTATACCCTGCACCCCTTATTCTTTTGTCAAATCAATGGCATCTATCAAATAGCGGTTTTGATGTTGTTTTATCTTGATAAAAATACGATAATTACCTATTTTTGAGGTATATTTAAGGATAGCATAATTTAGTTTTTTACCTGAAGAGCCTTTATGATAGCTTTCTGTAGTTTGAGGCTCATTTTTGGAAAAAAAATCTCGCATCACGTACTCGCCTTGTGTACGACTATAATTGCTTTTTTTGCCATCAAAACTAATTTCTACACTTTCGCTAAAATACCTAGAAAGTTCTTTTGCACTTCCTACACGTATAGCAGCCTCTGCTTCGCTTACAGTTGTGCTACTTCCGCCCTGATTGGGTGATGCTCCCACGGCAGGAGAACGAGCCATATCTTTTGATTCTGATAATGTTTTTTGCGCAAAAGTACTTTGACAAAATCCTACTAAAAGTAGTGAAAATATGATAATGTTTTTTTTCATTTTGTATGAGTAATAATTTTCTTAAACTAGCACCAAAATAGTGCCAAATATATATAATATTCAAAAAAGCACTATTTTTTTATAAAAAGAATAGTGCTTTTTTGAATAAAATTATTTGTCTGCGTTTACCACCTTATCTGCCCAGTTAAAACGGTCATTTGGCGAGAATTTCCAAGGTGCCATATTATTTTCCAAATTAGAAAACATAGCATTCCAAGAGGCAGGTGTATCTGCTTTTTCCATAGCTACAAACCTACGCACTTCCATAATAATAGAAAGTGGGTCAATATTGATAGGACAAGCATCTACACAAGCATTGCAAGTAGTACACGCCATTACTTCTTCCTTCAAAATATAATCCCCAAAAAGCGTTTTTCCGTTTGCTAAGGCTTCTTTTTCTGTTTTCCCTTTTAACATTTCTTTACCAACTTCTTCCAAACGGTCACGAGTATCCATCATTATTTTTCTTGGAGAAAGTAATTTACCTGTCTGATTAGCAGGACATTGCTCCGTACAACGCCCACATTCTGTACAAGAATAAGCGTCCATTAGTTGTTTCCAACTCAAATCATTGACATCTTGCGCTCCAAAACGCGCATCAGCAGCTACAGGCGGCATATCAGCCTCTTTTATTAGTCCCAAAGAAAGTTTTACTTCATTGGTAACTGTTTGCATATTACTGATATGTCCTTTTGATTCTAAATTAGAGAAATAAGTATTAGGAAAAGCCAATGCAATATGCAAATGTTTTGAATATGTCACATAAACAGCAAAACTCAAAATACCCAAAATATGCAACCACCAAGTAGTTCTTTCTATAATAAGAAGCGTTGTTTCACTCATTCCTGCAAAAACAGGCATCAGAAACTGACTAAAAGCGAAAGTTCCTACTTTTGGATAATGTTCATTTACAGTTTGTAAAAGGCTATCAGTTGCGCTATTTGTAAGAAAAGCAGACATCAAAACTATTTCAGCTACCAAAATAATAAGGGCATCTGTGCGAGGTGCTTTTGTAAGTTCTTTCATACGAAAACGCTTAATAGGAAGGACATACCTACGAGCAAGGAACGCCACACAAACAATAATCACGCCTACTGCCAAAAATTCAAAGCAATTGATAAGGAAATGATAAAATGTTGTGCCAATAATAGGTGCAAAAATGCGGTGATGCCCAGTCAGTCCATCAATAATAATTTCCAAAACTTCAATATTGATAATCAGGAATCCAGCATAAATAATGAAGTGCATAGCACCTACAATAGGTTTTTGAAACATTTTGCCTTGCCCAAAAGCAACCAGAAGCATAGTTTTTAGGCGTTTTTGTGGTTGGTCGTTTCTGTTGAGAGGTTTCCCAAGTTGGATAGTTTTTTTGAGAATGGCTATTCTTTTCGTTACTAAAAACGCAACAACTGCCACACAAGCGGCAAAAAAGATTTGAGCTAAAATATTCATAATCAATATATTAAATAAAATTTAAAAATAAATTCAATTTTTTTCTGAAAATAATTCAAAAAATGTTTTGCAAATATAATAAAATGTATTATCTTTGCATCAGTTTAAAAGAAAAACATAATGACTTGTCAAAATGTTTTAGCGAAAAGTTAAGAAATGGTGCGGTAGCTCAGTTGGTAGAGCAAAGGACTGAAAATCCTTGTGTCGACGGTTCAATCCCGCCCCACACCACCAAAAAGTCCTCAAATTATAATTTGAGGACTTTTTTATTGCTGGTCTATGTCGTAGTGAACCACAGGTCAGGCTGGTGATAAAAAAGCATGAAAGATATACTTAAAAATCGTAACGAATTGCTGGCAATAATTGGAGTGATGACTTATGAAGCAACTATCCTTTTACGGTAGCTGTACTTTACAAAACACTACATACTGTAAACGGGAGGGATTTCGGAAAATGGTTTTGGTACAAAACTAGGCTAGATAATGGGGCATGCCCATAGCCGTTAGTCTAACTTATTCACTTTCGCTTGGCTCTAGCCAAGTGAGGACTATAAAGCGGCTTCCAGCCGTTAGTACAAATAAAAATAGTTCGTAAGGCTGGAAGCCTTATAATAGCCGTCACTTGCTTAGAGGCAAGCGACAGTAGTTTTTTGATTAACCTGACGGCAATGGGGCATGCCCCATTGCGTATTATTGCAGTTTTTTGTTTTCCGAAATCCTTCCCGTTCATAGTATATCGTTCATAGTATATTCTGTAATACTATCCTATTTTCAAAATTATAAAATACAAATTAGGAAGTTATTTATGATCAACTGGTTATGATAAAAATATGTTGATATAAATTTTAATAGGGGCGGACTTTTTGTCGTGTTATTTTTGCGTGTTTGGGCAACCACAGTAGTACGCCCAAACATTTGAAAAACTACCAATATATCTTGTTGTAAGTAAATGATAATCAAGCAATAAAAACTCTAATGTGTTACTAATCATTAAAATACTACACGACTACCATTTTTACCCTTCACAACCTCTAACTTTGCATCAATACGTTCTTTCAGCTCTGCTACGTGAGAAATAATACCAATCATACGGCTACCACCTTCCAAATCCACGAGTGTACGAATAGCCAAATCAAGCGTTTCTGCATCAAGCGTTCCAAAACCTTCATCAATAAACACCGCATCTAGCTTAATTGCGCCTTTTTTTGAAGATGCAATATCAGCAAGCCCAAGCGCAAGTGCCAAAGATGTAAAAAAAGTTTCACCGCCAGAAAGCGTGCTTACATCACGGTAAACGCCTATTGTGGTGTCCAAAATCTCAAAATCAAGTGTTGTATTTTGCGTTAGACTGGCAACATCTTTCCTAAAAAGTTGATAACGCCCTTGCGAAAGTACCTCTAAACGCTTATTTGCGTACATAATCACCTCTTCCAAAAATACGGCAAGCACATAACCCTCAAATTTTTGCCTAACAACGCCCACCAAAGTACCATTTGCAATTTTAGCAAGTTCAAATATTTCATCATATATTTTTTTGCTTTCTGTTGCTTTTTGCAAAAATTGTTCTAAATCTTTTTTCTGTTTGAGAAGGCTGCTTTTTAGTGCTTTTTTGTCAGAAAATTCTGTTTTTAAGTTTTCTAAAGATTGTTTTTTCTCTTTTTCTATTGATTTAAGTATTTGTAAATCAGGCTTTTGAGCTGTTCCAACTTTTTGTTTTTGGAGATTAAAAGTAGTTTCTAAGCTATTTTTAGTTTGTTTGAAGTTTTCAATTTTTTGTTTGGTATTAAGTTGTTCTTTTTCATCAAAAAAAGCTGCTAAAACCGCATTTTCATCATCAAAACCTTGTAAAATGAGTTGTTGTTGGAGTAAAATCTGATTTTCTTTGACTTCTGTTTCCATTATTTCTTTTTGCAAAATAATTTCTGCTCTTGAGCCAATAAGATTACTTTCTTCTTTACAAATTTTTTCTCTTTGCTTCATATCTTCGTTTATAATTGTTTCATTTTCAGTTATTTGGAGTTGATTTTTGGAGATATTTTTGTCAATGTCGGCTGCTGATTTTATTTCTTCTGGAAGAAGATTTTTCTTTTCGTTAAAAATAAATTCTTGTTTATCTTTTTGCCTAGAAATTTCGTCCATTTCTTTGCTTTTTTCCTCCGTATTTGTTTGATTATCAAGAAGTTCAGTTTTATTTTTCTCTAAATCCGTATTGATTTTGAGAAGTTTTTTTGTGGCGTTTTGCGCTTGTTTTAGGTTATTTTGATGAGAATGTAGCAGATAATCAAAAGTTTCGTTATCCAAATCAGCCAAATCTCCCAAATTTCCACTTAAAAACTTGATTTTCTCGTTATTAGCCGTTAGTTGATTATTTTTATTTTGATAGTTTTTCAGAGAATTTTCATATTTTTCTTTTGCATTATCATAATTTTTCTGTGCAGTTGCGAGCATTTCATCAGTAATTTTTTCAGTATTTACACTCACGTTTGCATTTGCAGGCATTGGGTGCGTGTGTGAGCCGCACACCATACAAGGCTCATTATCAATGAGTTTGCTTGCCAAAACAAATGCCTGATTATTACGCCAAGCCTTTTCTGTTTGGTCAAAAATTTGTTGTAAATTAGTTCTTTCGTTGTTTGTTTTTTCGTATAAATCCGCTAATTTTTTATAGTCTTTTTCCAAGATAAGACTATTATTTTTGAGCATTTGATATTCTCCAAAATTCTTGCTTTTATCATTAAATTGTTTCAATTCTAATTCAAAAACCGCTTCTTTACTTGCAATTTCTTGCAATGAATAAAATTCTTTATTTAGCTTTTGTTGCTCATTTTCTAATTCATTCTTAGTTTCTTTATAGCTGTCTATCAGTATTTTAGCTTCTTTTTCTTTTTTGGCTAAGCTTGCTAATTCCACTTGAAAAACTTTAAGTTCGTTGATAAGCGGTTTTAGTTTTTCATACTTTTCAATATTGTTCTTAGCCTCATTTATTTGGGTAGATAACTGAGAATAATTTTGTACTTTTTCAAGAATTTTAGTTATCAAAATTTGTATTTCTACAATATCTTTGTCAAGTTTTATAATTTTCTTTTTCTGTGTTTCCAGCTTTGTAGTGGCATTTTTGACATTTTCTACAAATTGTTTTACTTTTTCTGCTTTTTGCGCTTTTTCCAGCGAAATCTCCAAATCTTTAAACTCATTTTCTTTGCTCAAATGTGCTATATATTTGGCTTGTGTTTGTTCAAATTCTGCTATTTCTTTTGCGGTATTTTCTGCTAAATTAAGCTCCAAAAGTGCTTTTTGGTGGTTTTCTTCTTCTGTTTTGATGGAAGTTTCCAGCAAATCCATTTCCGCTAAGCTTTGTATTTTTTCTTCTAATTCTTCAGAATTTTTACATTGTACGAAATTCAGTAAAGCATTCACTTTATTATCATCTTTTTCATATTCTTTTTGGTATTCTTTAGAAATTTCAATGATATTCTTGGTAATTCTTTGGTAAATATCTGCATTAAAAATCTGCGTTAAAAGTGGAGTTTTGTCTTTTGCGTGCAGAAGTTCCGAGAATTTCCCTTGTGGCAGGATAACAATTTGTCTAAATTGATTGGCACTCACACCCAACAACTTAATTACAATATCTTTGACTTCCCCTTTCTTTTTGGAAGGAAAAACGGTTGCTACATTAAATTCCGCATCTAATTCTACAAATTCTATTTTATAATCAAACTCAAAAACTTCTTTTTTATCTAATGTTTTACTGTCTATTTTATCAGAAAAAAGTTCTTTTTCAGCTTCTTGAGCAAGTTCCAAAGAAATTTCTGGAGAAATTTCTGCTGGATTTTCCGAAAGATTTTCTGTAATTTCCTCAAAAATTTCTTCTCCTTTTTTACCTTTTTTAGGTTTTTTAAGCGTTTTTGGCTTGTCTGCGGCTTTTGTTTTTTTTGTTCCTTTTATCCAAAACTCTCTTTTTATCCTAAAAAAACGGTCTTTTAGCTGAAAAACGAACTCCACGAAAGAACGCTGACTTTTGGGCGCAAAATCAGAGCGCATTTGCTCATAATCCCTTATTCCTGTAGTTTCGTCATATAAAGCATAGCAAATAGCATCAAAAATAGTGGTTTTCCCTGCACCCGTTTTGCCATGTATCAAAAAAATTGGTTGGTTATGAAATCTCCTAAAATCAATTTCATTTTCGTCAGAAAACGACCCAAACGCCTGCATTTTCAAAGAAATTGGCTTCATAAATAATGTTTTTGTTTAAATTATAGAATCTTATATTTCAAATTTCGTACCTCGTACTTCAAACTTCTCACCTCAAAGAACTACTCATTTTCTTGTGCTTTTTGTATGGCAATAGTGAGTAAATTCTTCTGATTATCAGTAAGTTCTCTATTTACGGCTTTCCTAAAAAAGTTGGTAAAAAGTTCTTTTTCGTCTAACTTTTTAAGTTCTTCACTCGTTACGGCATTTTGGCTATCTTTGTGGAAAGATTGTGCATAACGCAAGGAAATGGTATTAACATAATCATTTTGGATAATATTCATAGCATTAGTTACCAAACTTTCATTTTCTAATTTCACTTCCAAAAAGTCGTTTTTTTGCGGAATAACGGACTTTTCAGATAAATGAAATTTTTTGTCTTCAATGCGTCCACTCACTCGTAAGACATTTTTCTGTGGAATAAGGTCAATAACGGTGAAATTTTCAATGCCTTTATCAGTCAAATCAAACATAGAAACAGATTTTTGATGTTCCGTCTCACTCACAGAATACTTATAAATTGACCCAGAATAATGTACTTTCCCGCCCAAATGTGAGTGCATACGGTGCAAATGCCCCAATGCAACGTAATCAAAAGGCTCAAAAACGCTTGCCTTTATCAGTTCAGAACCGCCAATGCTCATTATTTTGCGTTCTGAATCTGTTTCTATTCCGCCCGCCACAAAACAATGCCCAATCAATACAGAACGCTCATTTTTAGGGTGAGAAAGCATTATTTCATTGATTATTGTCTTCATTGCGTCTTCGTGACTTTTGAGAGAATTATCATCAAAAACATACCTTGCTTCGTCTGGCGTGATATACGGAACACAATAAAAATGCACTTTTCCAAGCTCATCTTCCAAAACAACTTTTGGAATTTCTCGTTTGAAAGTCCCAAAAATATGAAAATTTTGTCGGCTCAAAAGTTGCTGCACATAATCCAGTCTTTCAGAACTGTCGTGGTTTCCTGCAATGGCAATAATAGGTACTGAAAGTTCTGTAATGGCAATAATTGTATCATTGAGTAACGTAACAGCACTTGCAGGAGGAACAGAACGGTCATAAATATCTCCTGCAATAATCAAAACATCAGGCTTTTGTGTTGATACAATTGCTACTATTTGTTTTAAAACAAATTCCTGTTCTTTTATAAGGTCGTTGTGGTGGAGTGTGCGTCCCAAATGCCAGTCTGCGGTATGTAAAATCTTCATTCAATTTTTATAGAAACTTCAATAAGAAAATAGTATTATTTTTAGATTATAAAATTCTCCAAAAGTTTGAAACTTTTGGAGAATTAAACCCCACAAATATAATAAAAAATATACATTTTAGGTTACCTTTTTATCTTTTTAGCATAAATGGCATATTTTAAGAGATTACAGCAAATAAAGCCATACAATAATGAAAACAATAAAAATAATCTTTCGTTTTTTTGGAGTGGTACTGATAAGCATTATTTTGTATGTAATCATTGTTTTTGCAATCTCTTACGTGCCTGTAAATACGGATTTTGAAAATTGCAAAAATTTAGATAAAAACAATGCTGAAACGTGTATAGAAGTGTTTTTACTCACAAACGGCGTGCATACAGATATTGTTTTGCCTGCAAAAAATAGCACGAAAGATTGGAGAGAATTTATTAGTCCAGCAGCAACAAAAACAGACCATTCAAGCTCAAAATATGTAGCTTTTGGTTGGGGCGACAAAGGGTTTTTCTTAGAAACGCCTACTTGGGGTGATTTAAAGGCATCTACAGCGTTTAATGCGCTTTTTTACTTGGGAAGTGCTACTATGCACACGACATTTTACGAGGAAAGTGAGTTGCAAGAAAATGCCAGTTGTAAGAAAATTTTTATCACCAAAGAAAATTATCAAAAACTTGTAAATTTCATAGAAAGTAGCTTTAAAACTGCAGAAAACGGCAATTATCAGTTAATTATGCAAAGAGAAAGCCCTCATTCTTACGGAAATGATGACATATTTTTTGAGGCAAAAGGCGGATATAGTTTGTTTTATACCTGCAATACGTGGACAAATAACGCCCTAAAAGCCGCTGATATGAAAGCCTGCCTTTGGACGCTTTTTGACAAACCTATTTTAGCGAAATATGAAAAATAACATAAATGGAAAACTTAAATGACACTCTCTTTTTATCTTTAAAATAAATTAAGCGGTGGTATAGTCCAATGAAGTATATAGTTCAGCTTTCGGGAAGTTTATCATTTTTTTGATTATTTCTGATTATTTTTACTTATAGCTTTCGTATTCTTCTGTATAAAAGTCGCTTGTACCTGGTTTTGATGCAATTTTCAGGTCAGAAAGTCCGCTTTCTTTTTGATTAAGATGTTCAATTTTGAGTTTGCCACGATAGTAATAGGCTTCTGCTTTGCTTATATCACTTGCATAAGTGCCACCATTTTCGTTGTAGGCAACAAATTCATCATAAGCAACCAATGCACCTTCATAATCTTTCATACTTTCAGTTTTGATTTGTCCAATCAAAGACAATGCAATATTTGTATGGCTTTCTGACACGCAACGGCACATTTCCCAATCATTGATGGCATCTTCATATTGTTCCAGAGATACGTGTGCTTTTGAGCGGATTTCATACGCCTGCGCCCCATACACAGAAAGAATATCAATTTCTATGACTTTGTCGGCATCTTCTAAGGCTTTGTGGAGGTATTTTTTATCTCTATCAAAACCGTATGCTACTACTTCATCAAAATCAGCTAAAAGATATAATTCTGCTCTTGTGGCAAGATATTCTTGATTTTGAGGGTCGTTTTCCACTGCTTTACTAAATAAAATTATACTTTTTTTGGCAGATAAACCATTTGATTGTGCCATTTGTGCTTCCAAAAAAAGTGCAGGCGCATAATTTGGGTTTTCTTTCAAAATAACGGCGTTAAGTCGTTGGGCTTGGTCTGCATCTCCATTGAAATAGCACTCATTAGCCGACTGAAAAGAGGTTTCTAGTGACATTTTGGGTTAATTTATTTGTAACTGTTTAGGTTGTATTTTGTAGGGGCTGGGCTTGCCCCTGCCCTCGTAGAGCAGGTTTTAGCTTATTTTTTGTTTGTCGTGTTGCTTGCGCATATTGGGCAGGGCAAGCCCAGCCCCTACATTTTAATACATTTATTTTTAGGTTTTATTTTACAGTTTCTTCTTTTTTCTTCTTCTTTTTTACCACAGCTGTATCTTTGCTTGCCTCTTGTTTTTTGGAGCTATCTTTTTTATTAGCTTTTGGGGTTGCGCTTGCCTTGATAATTTGCATAGCATCATTGATTTTTTGCTCTGCAATTCTAAGGTTGTTATTGGCATCTTTAATGCTTTGATAAGCGCTATTTTCAGATTTTGCACCTTTATTGAGGAGTTTTTCCACCTGCAATAATGTTTCTTTTGCTTCGTCGTTGATGTCAATCACTATTTTGAGTTCGTTTTTATTCAATTTGACATTTTTGGCAGTAATGCTGCTTGAAAGTTCTTTTGAGTTTCTATTTAGATTTTCTAGCTTTGTTTCCAATGAGCCTAATTCATAAACAAACCCTTGATTAAAAGTGTAGTTTGCCTCTGCCATTTTCTTAATTTTGTCTGCTTCTTTGGAGATATTTTTAGCTTCTTTCCATTTGGTTTCAGCGTCTTGGAGTTCTTTATCCAACACATTAGTAAAACTTGGATAACTTGCTTTTAGCTTTTTTAGGCGAGTTTTGTTAGCTTGCCAGTCTTCTGTTTCACCTTCAACGGTTTTTTTGCAGGCAAAAGTCGCCAATAACAAAAGCAAAATGATTGATATTTTTTTCATAAAAATTTATTATTTTTTGGTTTAAAGATTATTTTTTCTGTGATAATTTAATATAGGTAAGTGTCCACATAATATAGGAATTCGGGCATCTTTTATCTTTTTTGAGATAATTCATAATATCATCAAAGTTCCTAGCAAGATAGATTTTGTAGTCCTTTTCTACATCAAAATCATATTTATCCTCCCAGTCGTCAATAGTATTAGAATTGTCTTCACAAGCATTTTTACTGATATTATCTTCTATTTTGTAAAACCTCAAAGAATCAGTTTTATTATTTTTAAGCTGTGCATAAAAATCAGCCAAATCAGCTTTTTTCTCTTTTCTAAAATCTGTACCAATTTTATTCCAAATTGTCGTAAATTCAGGTGAAAAACCTGTAAAGCCTGTTTCTAAGCATTTACAAATATTATCAGCAAAAAACTTGGTAAATTCTTTGTCTGGGAGTTTTTTTGTTTTTTGTTTTGTGCTAAAATGCTACTATTCAGAAGTAAAAAACACAAAATAAAAACAGGAATTATTTTTTTCATTTTATTTTTTTGTTTTTACTCCTGTTTTTGGAGTTGTTGTAGGTTTATTAAATTCTTCCAAAAATGCTTTTGCTTCTTTTTCATCATTGAAAGGCAACATTTCAAAAGTTACTTTTTCCATTACATTTTTTTTGCCTTCTTCAAAAAGCTCAAAATTTGTTTTTGTGAAATTAGAAACATTGGTTTCATTGCTCAAAAAAGTTATCCTATAACTAACTGCAGGCGTGAAAAACTCATCTGTATCTATTTCTTTTGTGAGTTCTGGGCTATCTTTTGCTCTTTTGATTTTGCTAAAAGGCAGTTTTGTAGTAATAATATAGGCAAGTTCTTTGCCTGTTTTGTCTAGTTTTACTTGAGAAATAAACAGGGCTTTATCTTTTATCTCATAAAAGTAGAGATACATATCCCATTTGCTCATTGTTTTGCTGGCTTGTTTTCCGTTTACAAAAAACTCTTTGCCATCTAAATTTTTGAAGGTATTTACTTGCGCTAACATATTGAAAGTGAATAATATAGAAAAAATAGTTAAGATTATTTTTTTCATTTTATTAGATTTGGTTTTAGGGCTATTTTTTGATATGCAAATTTAAGAAGATTTAGAGATTGGTTTTGAGTTGTTTGATGAAAGTGCGGTTTTAATTTACAGAAAGCCTTTTTGATTTTACGAATGGTTTTTTGAGGTTGTTTGCATTAAAATCTTACTAAAGAACCACTATAAAAAGAGAAATCAATAAAACAACATAAAAACACCATTCAAAAGCTAGCTTTGAATGGTGTTTTTGGTTATCCTAACCTTACATCAATAAAGGTAATCAGTCTTTATTGACATTTTTGTTTTAAAATTGACATAAAATTGTATTTTGTATTATCCTACAATCTTCTAATCTTAAAAATCCTAGTTTGTTTTGGCTATTCTCTTGATAATTCTACCTTTATTAGTAGTAATTTCTATCAAATACATACCATTTGCTAGTTTTTCCAAAGAAATTTTAGCTTTATTAGTATTTATTTCAGAAGAAAATACAGGTTTTCCTTGCATATCATACACACAAACAGAAGCTTTACCAGCATTTAAGCCATTAAAATCAATATTGACATCTCCTTTACTAGGATTTGGAGAAATTTTAACGCTACTTTCCAAAGAATTATCAATGCTTGTAGTAGGATTTGAAGGCACAACAACAGGTGGAACAGGAGTACCAGCAGCATTAACAGTAAATGTATAAGTTGTTGTACCAGTACAACCATTTGCATCAGTAGCACGTACCGTAAAAGTACCGTTACCAGTCGTTGTAGGCGTTCCGCTTATGGTGCTACCAGCAATATTTACACCTGCAGGCAAAGCACCACCACTTATAGCATACGTATAAGGAGTAGCACCACCAAGTGCAGACAAATTAATACTTGCAATAGCCGTACTAGCCGTATAAGTAAAAGCTGAAGTAGTAGGATTTACTGCAATAGTAGGGCAACCAGCACTATTAACTGTATATGTATAAACTGTTATACCATTACAAGCGTTTGCATCAGTAGCACGTATAGTAAAAGTACCAGTACCACTTGTCAAAGGAGTTCCGCTTATTGTGCTACCAGCAAAACTAACTCCTAAAGGCAATGATCCAGCAGCTATAGTATATGTATAAGGCGCAACACCACCACTACCAGACAAATTAATACTTGGAATAACCGTATTAACAGTATAAGTTAAAGCTGAAGCCGTAGGATTTACTGTAATAGTAGGACAAGAAGCAATAACATCATAAGTATAAACTCTGCTTCCTGTACAATTACTACCGTTTGTAGCCGTAACAGTATAACTACCTGTGCCAGCTACAGTAGGTGTACCAGATAAGACCCCAGCATTAGACATAACGACATTCATAGGCAAACCTGTAGCCGTAAAAGTGTAAGTACCAGCAGGTGTAGCAGTATAAGTGATATTAGGAATAGCAGTACCAACAGTCCAAATAGGAGGAATAGTAGTAGGGCTTACGCTAATGCTACCAGGACAGATATTAAGCGTATAGCTTTTTACGGCACTTACACAACCACCATTAGAAGTAGCAGTAATACCAACAGTTACAAAACCTCCCAAAGCAGTAGTACCACTAATAACACCAGCACTAGACATGGTAATACCAGCAGGAAAAGCTCCAGAAGTAACTGCATACGTATAAGTAGCACCAGCAATACCAGAAGCAGTAAGTGTTTGACTGTAAGCTGCACCTGTTGTTGCACTTGGTAAAGCTGCACCAGTAGGAGAAATAGTAATAGTAGGGCAAGCTACAAAAGTAATAGAATTAGTTGCTGAATAATTGCAACCAGTAACAGTATTGGTAGCAACAACAGCAACTGTACTTCCTATACCACTTGTAGGCGTGCCAGATATAACGCCTGCAGTACTCAAACTAAGCCCAGTAGGTAATGGTGAACTCCCAGAACTAAGTGCATAAGTATAACTATCAGTAGGAGTTGTAGAAAAAGTAATATTTGTGATAGGTGTATTTACAGTATAATTAACATTACCACTAGAGGGAGCGTTGGAACTTACTGTAGCTGTTCCACAAGAAGCAAAAGTATAAGTTTTTGTACTTGTACAACCACCAGGAACAGATGTAGCAGTAACAGTAAAAGTATTAACACCAAAAGGCGTACCACTAAAGCCACTAAGCACACCAGCACTACTTAGTGTAAAACTACCAACACTAGGAAGTGCGCCACTTGTAATAGCATAAGTATAGGTAGCACCTGCAATACCACTCGCAGTAATATTTTGCGTATAAGTACCAGAGCCTATCACATAACCAGGCAAAACAGTATTAGCGGGGGTAATAGTAATGGTTGAGCTAGCACAAGTAGTAAAATTATAAGGATAAACAGCAGAACCCTGACAACCAGTAGTAGTGTTCGTCATAAAAATACTGATGTTACCAATACCAGCAACAGTAGGCGTACCAGATAATATGCCGTTTGCACTAAGTACAAGACCCGCAGGCAATCCTGATGCGCTAAACTCTAAATTAGCAAGGTTTACTCCAAAATTGATAGCTGCAATAGGGCTACCCACTATGCCACCAATAGTAGTACCAGAAACAGGCGTAATATTCAAAGGACCTGGGCAAAGTGTAGGACTAACACGAATAAAGTATTCTTCTACTTCTCCTTGTCCTGTTGGTATGCCTGCACTTTGTGTAGCAGTAGCAGCAGCAGTATTGGAAGCAATTATACGCATCATTGTACGTCCAGCAGTAGCAGGAGCAGTAAAAGGAATAATTACCGTACTTACTCCAGTACCATTGCCAGAGCCTACCAACTCACCTGCATCACTAAAATCATAATCACCATTATTATCTAAAAAAACACTATAATATTGTACATTACTACCAGCACCCGTGGGCGTAATCTGAAGAGTTACTGAAGCACCAACCTGCATTGATTGAGGTGTATAACGCCCTCCGTAGTTTGTTACACTAGAAGCAGGACGAACTCCATTGCTTCCATTAGAAGCACTACAAGAAAAACCAGAATTATTACCTAACCCAAAGCCCGCAAAGGTAACCTCAGCAATAGCGGCACTTCCTCCATTGCAACCTGCAACTGAAGTAACAGGCGCATAAGATTTATATCCCTCTGCAAAATTAGAAGTAGTACCAGTCAAGGTAAAATTAGTAGGAGTACCATTAACACCAGCTACAATGCTATTGTTAACTGTTGTGATAGCAGTATTATCCCAATGCGTGCCACCTTGATTAAATTTGTAGTAACCAGTTAGATTAGTGGCATTATTAGCAGGCTCAATGTCTTTATTAGTACCTATTTGCGCCACTGTAAAACCAGTATTCCAGATGCGTACCTCGTCAATTTCGCCATTAAAAGTGTTATGTGCAGGTCCTGCGCCTATGCTTTGGCGTTGGGTGCTACCACTTAGATTAAAAGCACCAACAGCATCTGCAACAAAGGTTGCGGTAGTAGTAGTACCAACATTTACACCATTTATGAGTAGGGTTGTATTTGTTCCGAAAGTCGTTACGGCTACGTGTTGCCAAGTATTTAGCGTGAGTGCAGTAGTAGCAGTAAAAACAGGCGCACCAGCTAACGGATTACCAGGTGCTGAATTGAAGAGTGTGATTTTCAGAAAACCGTTAGCATCAATACCAAAAACAAATGAATTTAGTAAAGCATTTGCAGCAGTTAGATTTTCTATGGAAATAAGTGCCTGATTGGTAAAAGAAGCAGGTTTTATCCACATTTCGTACATACCAATTCGTGCAGTAGCAGTAAGGTGGTTCTGTACAGGAGAAATACCACCTACGCAATTTACTCTGTCATTTACGCCGTCAAAGTTAAGCGCACGGTTGTAGGTATTGTTTTGTGCGTGTGTGGGGGTGCAGAAGCCCGCCCACGTGAGCATCAGCAGGAGTGCCGACTTGAGATAATGATTTTTCATTGTGTGTTTTATTAACTTAATTTATTGATTTAATTACACACAAAAATACGTTTGATTAGGCTTATTTTTTGGAAAATTTAACAAAAATACTCTTTTAATTGATGAATATAGTGTTTTATTTGAGGAAAGGTATTCATAAATTGTTGATAAATTATTTTGCTAATCTTAGAAAAGTGCAATTTTAAAAATGTATTTTTAGACCAAAATATATTTTCAGTTTAGGAAATTTCTTTTTGAGCTTATTAGATTTCATTGTTGATTTTTAAAATCCAATTTTTTAGTTATCTTAGAAATTTCCTAAAAACTACATTTTTATTGATGAAATAAGATTGCAAAACATTTGATTAGTTTTCTTGGTGATTTTGTCGTTGTCTGGTGCATAAATAGCCAAAGAAAATGCCCCTTTTTCTTTACTGATTTTTGAGAAAAAACTATCTTTTTTCTTACAAGTAATCATACCTTTTTCTATGGAAAGCTCATAATCTTCATATTCATAAGGATATTTATTTTCTTTGATTTGGTTGCTTACAAAATTATAAGCCATATCAAAATTCTCCTTAGAAAAACAATCACCATTATTTACTTGAGAAGCAACTTTGTTATCTTTGCAAGAAAAAAGTGCCAAAAATGACACCAAAAGCATTTTTATCATATTCATTTTCATAATTTTATTTTAGTTTTTTATTTTATATATTAAAAAATATGTATTCATTCACAATTCACAATTTAAAATTCACAATTATTTTCACCATTTAAAACCAACATTTTCATAAAGATTTGCTTTTTTGAGTTCTCTTTCTGTGGCATCTATGAGCGTTTTCATAGAGATTTTGTGTGTTGTTGTTTGAAGTATTTTGATGGTGGCATCTCTCAAAATATTGGTGATATTAGAGGCAGTCAGTACATATTTTTCAGATAGTAATTCCAAATTTACGTTCTTAGACAAAGGAAAACCATCTTTAAAAATATTTTTCCATAAAGCTAATTGTTGCGCGGCAGAAGGCATAGGAAAATACACCAAAGACTGAAATCTACGCATAAAAGCCGTATCAACATTATCCAAAAGATTAGTTGCCAAAATCACTAAACCGTTATAATTTTCTATTCGTTGCAGCAAATAACCCACTTCTTGGTTGTAATGTGCATCAGTAGAACTATTGATAGTTTGGGAGCGTTTTCCAAAAAGCCCTTCTGCTTCATCAAAAAACAAAATCCAATTTTTATTTTCTGCCATATCAAATAAACGAGCAAGGTTTTTGGTCGTTTCTCCAATCCATTTAGACACAATCATTGATAAATCTACTCTATAAACGTCTAAACCTAGATTTTTGCCTAAAAGCGTGGCGGTAAGTGTTTTTCCAGTGCCAGAACTTCCATAAAATAAGGCTCTATAACCTAATTTTAGATGTTTTTTGAGTTTCAAATCATACATAATTTTTTGTTGGTTGGAAAGCCAAGTTTCTATATTTTGGATTTCGTCTAATGTTTCATTTTCCAAAAATAAGTCTTTCCATTCTAATTCCGTAGTCAATAAATGGGCAGGAAAATTATCAGCATAACTTGGTTTATAACTTTTGCCTGTGGTCAAATATTCCAAATATTCATTAGACATCACGAGTTGTCCTGCTCCTACGGGTTCTGTGGCTTCTTTTACTTCTATTCTTAAAATATCTTCTTTGATAAAAACACTATCTTCTCCAAAATAATAATTTAAAATCTGGATACGTTTACTCATTTCCATACCTGCCAAAAGAAAAAAAACTGTTTCCAAAGTCGGCAAAAAACCTGAATGAAATCTGCCTTTTATCCCTCCTGCTTGCGTAAAAGTGCGGTCGTATGGTTCATTTCTTGTAAAAAACTTGTCCAAAACCTGTGGGCGCAAATGTATTGCCATTATGAGTGCCAAAATCACTCTTTCCTCAAATTTGAAATTATGTTTTTCTATCAAATTTCCCAAACACGAATAAATATCTGTGTGTGGCAATTTTATTTCATACACACTCCTATAATGCGTGTGTGTGTCCAACTGAAAGGCAAAACGTGTATCAATAACTTCTTGTAAAAACTTAAATTCTGTATCCCAAGCACCTGTATTATAATTTATTCGTTCTAAAAAAGACATTTTTTTTGTTTCTATTGGGAAAAAAGTTTGTGCTAATTCTTCAATATTTACGCCAACAAGATTTACCAAAAAAGAGCTAATCTCAAAGTTAAAAGCAAGAACTGCCTCATTTGGGGCTGCTACATTCCAATTATAAAGATAAAATGACTCGTAATTTGCATCATATATTTCTAAAATATGGTTGCCTTTTTGCTCAAATTCACTGCCATAAAATCTTGCAGTAATGGGAAAACCTATATTTTTAGTTTTAGTGATTAAAGTTGTCCATTGTTCTTTTGTAACTTCAAAATAATGTTCTCTTGTTTCATTTTTTCGTGTATTGTAAATTTCTATTGCGCCATAATTCCCGTTTTCATTTTCAAAACAGGTAATTATGAATTTATTGTAAAAATTAGAAAAATAGGGCGGAGTTTCATAAGTATAATTAATGCTCGTAACATATCTTGCTTGAAATAAATTACGCATTTCTTGGGTCAAAGAAAAGGTATTTTCTTGCTCATTTTGTTCTATATCAATATTTCTCATTCCCCACCAATACACTAAAGACTCGTGTATATGAAAATCTGTTTGTAAAATCTGCTTTACAACTTGGTCATAATATTGCTGGAAAAACTCACTTTTATTGGTTTCGTTTAAGTTGATAACCTGCAAAATAAGCGAAGCAAGTAAAAACCTATGATTTGCACCTTCAGAATGTATAAATTGCGGATAAATTTCAATATATTTCTCAATGACTTCGTTTTCAGAACTTAATACAATATCTGCATTAGCGACAATCAAAGCCCATTCCTGTATGCCCTCCATAGTGGAAACATCTGCATCTGTGATGTTTGGTAATTTGAGTTCAGAATGCCAAGACAAAAATTCAATATTTTCTATTAAAATGTCAAGATTATTGGGTGTTGTAAAATGCAAGTGTTTTTAAAGGTTTAAAGTTTAATTAGATTTTTGAGCAACAAAATCACAATAAATAAGGCAATGATGATGCGAAAAATCATCATAACTATCATCTTCTGATACATAAAATACCAATATTTTTTTGGTGATTTCTAAAATATCAAATTTTAAAATATAATTACCTTCACAAGTTTCAGTTTTGTATAATTTGATATTTTTTCCTTGTTCATCAACTATAAAAAAGAGTTTTTTGCAATAATCATTTTCATTATAAAATTCCAAAAAAACACCATTTTCAAACAAAAACCAAGTATTTTTACCTAATTGATAATCAAGGCTTTTTTCCCAAATTTCTTTTTGCGAAAGATATTCTACTGAATTTTTTGGATATTTATTTTCTAATAAATGTGTTATAAATTTCAAACTTTCTTCCAAATTCACTTTCCATTTGCCTTTTTGGTTAAGGATTTTAGCAATGCTCATTCCTCTGGAAATTTGCGGTTATTTTCTGTGTAATCACATACAAAGTACATTTCTTCTTCTTCTAAAAAGAAAATCAAATGGTTTTTATCAATATTTTTCACATCAAAAGTCAAGACAGGATTACCTTCAAATGTTGCCTCATTGTATATTTTGATACTTTCCTCAATTTCATCTACCTGAAAAAAACCTTTTAGAGTGTTCATTTGACCAAAACTTGTTTCACAATAATGCAAAAAAGTATTTCCACGAAAGGCAAACCTCGCACCTGTTGTTTTTGCGACTATTTTGTCAGCTTCTTCTTCTCTTATACCAAAGCCGTATAAATCTTCTCTGTAATGAAAAGATGCCTCTGGATTTGCCTCCCACACACCTAAACGTGTGATAATTTCTTCTATGAACATTTTTCTAGTTGGTTTTTATGGTTATTTAACTCTCCAAAAGTTTTAAAACTTTTGGAGAGTTATTATTTATTAAAAAACTACAAGCCCAAATAATCCATCAAACAGGCAATTTCCTTTAATTTAACTGCCATAAATGCTACTTTGTAGTAACCTACCTCTTTTTTATCTTTGAATACAGCGTATTTTTTGCTATCTCCACTGTCAGAGGTTTGTGTGAGATAGGGAGATTTGCAGGCTTTATCATAAAAAACCGTTGAAGTGGCTGATTTATGATAATAAAGGTCGTTGCCATTTTTGGTTGTTGTCATACCACTAAATCCACCATATTTAACTTTTCCATTGTCAAAATCAACGCCACTATTGGTGCTTCTGCTACCAATTTTATTCAAACCTGAATCATAGACATTACTGGCATCAAAATAAAAGGTTTTTCCATTGATTTCTACAAGGTTGGCTTCGGACTTGATTTTTCTTGCTGCTTTTTCTTTGGGCGTTTCTTTGACAACTTCCGTAGGTTTTTCATTGGCTTCTCTTTCCTTTTTTTCCAATGCAAGTTTTGCATCAAGTTTGACAGTGTATTCTGCAGTTGTTTTCTTTCCAATAACATCTTTACGTATTTGTGCTATATTTTCCGCAAGCGTAGGGTCTAAGGCAAGGGCTTTATCAAGGTCTTTAATACATTTTTCATAAACAAGTTTAGTGTAATCTTTAGTATCTTCGGGATAATACTGATAGGCTATTGCACGTGTATAATAGAATTTTGCTTCGTTAGGTCTAAGTTCAATAGCCTTTGTAAGCCATTCTACAGCAGATATTGGGTCTCTATTATCATAACCAGTATAAATAGAAATAAGCCCATTCACATAGTATCCAAAGGCAAAATTTGGATATTTTTTCATAATAGGTCTAAACTCAACAGAAGCATATTTTCTATCTCCCACTTGCCCTTTATTAAAAATTAGTAAAAGTTTTACACATAATCCATATTCAGAATCAGGGGCTATTGCCATAATATTATCCGCCAAGGTTTGTTTTTCTGCTTGGTTGTTGCTTTTCCAACGTTGCTCAAAAAGTTTTTTGGCTTCTGCGTTATTTTGAGCATAGTTTTTTTGTATTGTTCCACAAAATAAAAATAGGATCACAAAAATTGAGATTGTATTTTTCATTTTTTTTAGAATTTATTTTTTAGTTTAAAATTTGATTTTTAACTTTCCAAAAGTTTTAAAACTTTTGGAAAGTTGTAGTTTTTAAAGTTTTGAAATAAGTTGTACTTTTCCGTCCATACTTGGCTCTGCTACCAAATAAACACGTTTATTATTTCCGTATTGTGTCAATTTGTCGCCTTCGTCCATTTTGATAGTCGTAACGATATTTTTTTGCAAACGGTAACTTCCACCACTTCCCAAATTATACACATGCACAGGTTCATCAGTATCATTTTTCACTTTGATAGCAATATTTTTGGCTTTGGCATTTGAATAATTAGAAGAAATTTTTTCTTCTTTTTTCTTTTCTTTTTTAGGAGAATTGGAAGAAGAATTAGAAGTATTCTCATTATTATCTTCTTGATAATCATTACTTTCATCTTCATTTTGTGCTTCATATTTCACAAAAGTACCATTTTGTAGGGTGGTGATATACGCCACAAAATCATTTTGCCCATACTCGCTCATATACATAAATATGCGTCCTGCTATTGTGTAGGCATCTTCTAGAGAATTTAGAAAAAACGTAAAATTAGAGCCACTTTCGTTATAATCATTACTTTCATTACCTTCACTGTAATAGTCGTTGTAGGTCATATTGTAAGGTGCAGACAAACCCACATAAACGCAATTAGAATAAGAATTAGCATCAATAACAGCATTATACTCCTCGTGTTGTGCATCACCCACAATGCGTGGGGCAACTGCCTCAGTAACGTTTACCTTACTTATTTTCTCATTCTCATAATAGACTGTCGTGATAATCATTAGCGTGTCACCTGCATTATTTTTTTTATCAAAAGAAAGATAAGCACTGCCCGTTATTTGCCCTTGTTCATTGCCCGACAAATAAATCAAATCTCCATTAAAATAAATAGTTTTACCTGTTCTCGTAACAAAACTTGTTTCTTTTGGCAGACCATACTTTGAAATGGCTTCTTGTACGCCTGCGAGAGGTTTTTCTGAAAGTTCATACATCAAAGCAAAATCTTTGTTTTTTGTAATAAGAGCATCTCTTTCTGCTTTTTCCTTTGCGTTTATAATAGCTTGATGTTCTTGCTGTTGTACAATGATTTCATTGGTTTTTTCTTGCCTACGTTCTGCGTGTTTGGCGTATTCGTCTTTGGCACTTGCAGGCAAATACGAAAGTAATTTTTCAATGATTTCAAAAGAATGATTGGTATCACTGTGTGTAGTAAAACCAAAATCACAGGAAGAATATTTATTTATTTCCACTTCTGTAGCATTATTTTTATATTTATGATACGGAATTGGCTCATTAGTAGGTACCGTAATAATGCCCTCGTGTGAGAGGTACAAATAAGTGAAATCATCACTTTGCACCAAATTATAGGGCAAAGTTTGGTGTGTTATGGCTGTGATTTGGTTATTTTCTTTACTTACGCTAAATGCTTGCATAGCATCAGTCCCAAAATCATAGTAAATATCATAATTATCAGTTCCCACAAACGGTTTTGTGCTGGTGGAGATAACTGTTCCATCAAGGGTGATAATTTTGATAGTTGCACCATCAGCGTTTTCCAAAAGCTGGATAGCTTTTTGGCTGGATAATGTTTTATTACCACTATTTTGCTCCGCTAAAAGTGCTTCATTGAATTTTGCACCAAGCTCTCCTTTGAGTTCGTCAAAAGTTTTTTCTAAGGTTTTAGAATGTTCTTCTACAAATTTAGTGGCTTCGTTGAATAGATTTTTGAAAAAGCTCATAATTTTTAGTTGGGTTTTAGTAGATTTTTAACTTAAATTTTAAACCTGAAATTTGATTTTGTGCTTGCCGTAACAGATACCAAAACAGCACCTGATTTTTGTCCAGAATTTTGTCACCTGGTTTTGCTTTGTACCTTGTAACTGTGCCTGCACCCAAAAAAGATGAGCCTTTTATACTGTCTTCATATTTTACAAAAATTTGTGATTTAGAAGTATTTTGCACTTCTATGGTGATTTCTTCCTGTGCTACTTTTGTTACATCAGTTTTCGGATTACTAGAAGAAGAATTGTTGGGAATACTGTTTTTTTCATTATTTAGGTTTGAAACGCCTGCATTAGAAACCATAGAACTGCTGCAAATCATTGCCACCACGATAACAAATACTTTTTTCATTTTTATTGGGGTTTATTGGTTTATTTATATACAAATGTAAACACGCTTTAGCTATTTTTTCTAAAAATTTGACAAAAATAGTCTTTTACTTTATGAAAATGCTATTTTCTTTGATGAATGATTTTAGAAATTTATTCATTATTTATTTTAAAAATCTAGGAAAAGTATAATTTCAAATACCTGTTTTTAGACGAAATTAGCTTTTCAGTTTACGAAAATCATTTTTCAGTTTATGATATTTGAGGATTTACTATTTTCAAAACTAAAAACATAACCACAAAAAATTGCTTATATTTGCGCTACAATGAAACAATAAACTTTCATCACTATTTTTTATGCCAATAGAACTAATTATTTTGCTTTTTCTGACTGGGATTTTGGGAGGTTTTTTGGCTGGGCTTACAGGCGTGGGCGGAAATATGATTTTTATTCCTATCCTTGATTTTGTGCTACAACAAATGGGACTGAATACGGATAAAGAACTTCTTGTAAAAATAATTATTGCTAATTCGTTGTGTATTACGGTTTGTACAGGTTCTTTGGTGAGTTTTAGGCAATACAAAATGGGTAATTATTTTCCAAAAGAGATTTTACTAACCGCTTCTTTTGGCATAATCACTTCTTTATCAATGAGTTATTTGATAAAAACAGGTAATTGGTATTCAAAAGAAACTTTTAATTATGTATTTATTTGTATGCTTATTCCTTTCATTATTAAGCTATTATCTGATATCAACAAAGAAAATAAGCAAATATTAGAAAAAACAACAGAAAACCTGCAAAATAATCTACCAAAAAACGAAATTAAAGACCGTTCTTTTCTTATTACTGGTGCGTTTGTAGGTATGATAACAGCACTTTCTGGGCTTGGAGGCGGTATTTTGATGATTCCTATGTTTACAGATATTCTAAAAATACCTATCAAAAAAGCAAGTGCTATTTCTAGTGGCGTGATACCACTTTTGTCGTTTCCAATTTGTATGATGTATCTTTTTTTTAGTGATATTCCCTCAAAAAGTGCTTTTCAAATAGGTTATGTTGATATTCGTTTGATATTGCCTATTGTTTTTGGTGCGGTTTTTTCTACGCAATGGGGCGTGAAAGCAGCACAAAAAACATCACCCAAAGTTATTAGAATAGTATTTGCCTCACTTGTAATGATTATTTTTGCAAAAATGGTTTACGAAATTTCTAAATAATTTTAAATTTTAAATTGTGAATGAATACAAAGCCATATATTCAAAGATTTAATTTCGTTGATAAATGCCTTTTTGCGTGGTAATTTTGTACTCACGAGCCAACAAAGGCATTTTTTGGAAGATTTTTGGAAGAAGATTTTGTTTATCTACAATAATTTGGGGCATATCTTTTTTGAAATTATTATAAATTTCTGTCAAAACGAAATAATCATCTAGTTTATCAAAATGACGGCTAGAAAGTTGTGCATTGAGATAGGGCGTAGCAAGTGAAGCATAACGGTAGGCAGTCAAATCAGTACCCAGAACAAGTATTTTCTTATTTTTGAGCAGATTAGCTTGCATTTTGTTGTCTTCTGAAATAATTTCTCCACGCAAAAAATAAGTGTATTCTTCTGGCAAAATCTTCAAAATAATGCTTGTTGTACCCACCAAACTCGCCACAAAAATAAGTATCATTACTGTTTCTGCAATAAACCATTTTTGCGTCCCCAAAAAGTAAAAAGAGCCAAAAAATACTATCACAGGCAAGAAAATATAAAAATTCATTCCACTAAAAATAGACCCCAAAAGTAAAGAAAGGGACATATTTAGCAAAGTCAAGAACATAATTTGCTGACATCTTAGCTGATAATTGGTATAACGGTTACTTTGCAAAATCATCAAAAAACCCAAAATAATCAGCGTAGTAGGCACAATAAGCACCAAAAGTATGCTAGAAGTAGCCAAATAATGCATATTTCCTAGAAAAAACATGCTCAAAATACCATTCACAATAAAATCTTTTTCTCCTCCTACCACGAAAAACAAACTCAAAATAAGCAAAAAAGGCAATAAAAACGCAAAAAACATCAAAATATAATCTCGTGCTTTTGTGCCTGTAAAGACTGCAAACACAAATAAAGGTAGTAAAAGCAATATAAAAAGTGGCAAATAAAACATTACCGCAAGTCCCAAATAAAAACCAATTTCAAAAGCCTGACTCTTACTTACATTTTCGTTGAGATGCAAGAAAATATGCCTTATACTCAAAATAACGAAGGTTGTAGCCATCATCATAGGTGATAGAATCAGCCAATCTAAAAACAAATTGGAAAGAATAAGGTACAAAAAAAGCGGTATAAGCGTTCTTTCTTCATATATTTTTGCACGAATAAACGTACTATTCAACAAAAAACCCTGCATAAATACTAAAATAGCTGCCAAAATGTGACAAGGAAGAATATTTTTGCCAAAACTACTACCCAAAAGCCAATAGACAAGTGCAGAAAGTGGGCTGGTGTCGTCCCAAATGCTGATATAAGGCATAAAACCCTCCTGCATACGCTCTGCAAGTGCAAGCCATTGAATTTCTGGGATAAGTAAAGGTACATTATTCCACAAAAACAAACCACGAAGCACGCAAAACAACACAAAAAGCATCAGCATACGCCCAATAGCATTGATTTTGAAGAAAGCAACCATAAATAATTAGAAATTTTTAATTAGGGATTAGGAATGAATACAAAATATTGGAAATCATATACTTAAAATATCTCTTCTACTTCCACCAAACCTTGTGCATTGATAGCGTGTAGATGCACTTTTTTGAGTTCGTTGATGAGCAAAGGGTCGTATTTTGCCACTACACGAATATAATTTTCTGTAAAACCCTCCATCAAATTATTTTCTATTGATTTCTCAAATAAAACAGTTGCCGTTTTATTAAGGTTTTCCTCGTAGAATTTCCTGCGCTTTTTTTCTGACAAAATATGTAGCATTTTAGACCTTTCTGCTCTTGTGTGTGCAGGGACAACAACTGCCACATTTTCTTTACTAATGTCTGCTGCATGGGTATTTTCTCGTTCAGAATACGTAAAAACGTGTAAATAAGAAACATCTAACTCATTCAAAAAGTTATAAGTATCTAAAAAATCCTCGTCTGTTTCGTCAGGGAAACCTACAATCACATCAACACCAATGCAACAATTAGGCATCAAGGCTTTGATTTTGTTCACACGCTCCACATATAGCTCACGCACATACCTGCGGTGCATAAGTTTTAAGATTTTGTTGCTTCCAGACTGCAAAGGAATATGAAAATGTGGCACAAAACGCTTAGAATCAGCCACAAACTCAATAATTTCATTAGTGAGAAGATTTGGCTCAATAGACGAAATACGCAAACGTTCTATTCCTTCAATATTGTCAATTTGTCGTACCAAATCAACAAAATACTCTTCTCTTTTGCCATCAATAATGCCAAAATCACCAATATTTACGCCAGTCAAAACTACTTCTTTTGTGTCTGTTTTAGCTATTTCTTGAGCAGAAAGTAATATATTTTCAATGGTATTACTACGGCTTTTGCCACGAGCAAGCGGAATGGTACAAAAAGAACAATTATAATTACAACCATCTTGCACCTTCAAAAAAGTGCGTGTACGGTCACCAAATGAATACGCATCATTAAAAGAAGTATTGGCTGTTTTGATGTCAGAGGCGAATATTTGTGCTTGTGGTTTGCGCACAAAACCATCTAACAAATCTATCAATTGGAATTTTTCTGCTGCACCCAAAACCGCATCAACGCCTTCTATTTCAGCTATTTCTTGTGGTTTTAGTTGTGCATAACAACCAATAATAGTAACAAAAGCATCAGGCGAGATTTTGCGTGCTTCTTTTACAATTTTCTTACATTTTTTGTCTGCATTTTCAGTAACAGAACAAGTATTGATGATAAAAATATCAGGTTTTTCTGTAAACTCCACTTTTTCATAGCCTTTTTTCTCAAACATACGTGAGATAGAAGAGGTTTCAGAAAAGTTTAGTTTGCAACCAAGCGTATAAAAAGCGACTTTTTTCATCTTAAATTCATTATTTGTACTATTATTTATTCATTTCAAGATGCAAAAGTACAGTTTTTTTAGGGGAAATACAAATGTAAGCATTTGTAGGTTATAATGCTTCAAAGTAACTTTCAAGTGAGTTTACAAAATCTTTTAGGCTTTGGTTATATTTTATTGCTTCTTTTAGCTTTTTCTTATATGAAAAATTATCAGATAATTCGCCATATATTATCCTAGTTTTTTGAGTTTCTTTTTTTACTTTTTTATACGCTTTCGTATCTTCCAAAATATCTTTTGGATTAGTTATGCTTCCTGTATCTTTGTTACCTTTATTGTCTAAAAGCGTCAAAACCCAAGCGTCCATTTGTTTGATACAAATAGCATAAAATAGTTGATTTACGTACTTATTATCAAGCCATTCATTGATTTTATCCATAATTTTCTGACGAAAGTCAGTAAAATCTTGTGCCGTTCTAGGATTAGAAGTTTTCTGTACACCATATTGATTACAAACATCACTATCTAAGTGTATGATAATCAGTTTATCACCAGCTAATTGATTATTCAAAAAATCATCAAAAGGAGTTGCACTTTCACATTCTTTTTTTACATTCGTCCAGCTACCAAATCTTTTTTCATTGCTATTTGTTTTGTCTGTTTCATCTTCATTTAACTCTGGGCGCACAAATTGTATTTGATTTTTTTCCAAACCAAAAGCATATAAAATATTTCTCAAAACAAACTGGTCTGCAGGTCCTTCTGCTATAATTCCTATTGTTGTTAGTGACATTTTTATTTGAAAAGAAAGTAAAAAGAATTAGTATTTTTCAGAAATAGCCCCCAAATAGCCTCTTGTCCAAAGTTCTGATAATTTTAATCTTCTGCCTTCTTGTTGTTCGTGTTCAGGTTTTACTGTTATTCTACGTGTAACGGTGTGTCCTGCCCTGTTTCTGGACACTTCAAAAAGCCTAATTTCGTCATCATTCAAATTCAGACCATCCAAAATAGCGGGATTATGCGTTGTAATCAGCAGTTGTTTGTCTTGCTCTTTGGCAAGCGTGCAAATTTCTTTCATCAAATTGGTACATAGATGCGGATTTAGGCAACTTTCAATGTTATCAATGGCAAAAAATTTGGGCGTTCTCTTGCTAATCATCACAGACAAATAAAATAAAATATGTAAAACACCTTCATTAGCATTTTCAGCAGAAAACAAGTTGTTTTTTGTTGCCATAAATTTATCTTTGAAAAATAATTTTGACTTGCTACGGTTGGGTTTGTAGCCATTAAATTTCATATTATCCTCTCTATCAATATCAAAATCAGCTAACCATTCTATCAAATAATTATACTTTTTGAGTGTTTGGAGTTCGTTTTTATCAAAATTAGCTATCAAATAATCCAGATTTTCACCATAAATACCTACGGGTTCTTTGCGGCTTTCATTCGTAAAACCTCGCAAAGCAGGCGTATTGAGGGCGTAGATAAGGAAGCCATAAGCACTAAATGTATTCATTAAATTATTCATTTGTTTTTCTGTAATTTGTTTCTCTGTAATTTTATTTAGTAATTCAACAGCTAAACTTTCAGGGATATTATTTTTATTCAAAAGTCCTTTTGGCAAAAATTTCTCAATGCTCTCAACTAATTCCTGCATAAATGAAATCTCCGCTTTACTTTCAAAGCCCATACCAATCATAACTCGCATATCCCAATTATTATCAATATCAGTTTTAAAAATATACTTGTTTCCATCTTTATTACCAGTTGATAAAGTATGTATTTCAAATTCTTTTTTCTGAACTTTCTTTTTGAAATTGCTAATAGTTAGTTCTGGCTTGGCAACTCTAATACCTTTACTAAACAAATGCTCATTACTAAGAAGTCCGTCATTTGCAGCACTCAAAAACGCCACCGCTTCCAAGATATTAGATTTTCCGCAACCGTTTTCGCCAATAAAAACATTGACACGTCCCAGTTTTATGGTGTCGTTTTCAATGGATTTGAAGTTTTTGATGGTAATTTCCTGTAGCATTTTGTTTGTTTTTTGATGATTTAGAGATGCAAAAGTAGCATTTTTTAATGAAATTATTTCATTTTTGATAAAATACAACACTTTCACTTTTAACTTCTAGAAACGCTTTTTCTCCGCAAATAAGGGCATAATTTTCTTCTTCGTGTCCTGTCGGAAAATTGTAAGCCACAGGAAAATTATATGCTGCTACAATATCCCTAACTATCTCGTATTCAGATTTGTCAAAAGGCGGATTTTCTGGTTTTGATTTGGATATTTGCCCAATAATTAGCCCAGAAAGTGCATCAAACATACCTGCACGCTTGTATTGATGCAACATTCTATCCAAATTATACAAATATTCTCCTACATCTTCCAAAAATAAAATTTTGTTTTCTGTGTTTATTTGTGTTGGCGTGCCTATTTGCGTGGCAATAAGGCAAATATTTCCACCTACAAGTGCAGCATTTGCAATGCCGTTTCTGTTGTATTGATGAGATTTTAGTATAAGATTTTCAGCAGAATTTTCGTGAGAATTATCTTCAAAATCTCCAAACAGACATTTTCTTAATCTTTCCAAACTTTCTGGTGTGTTTTTGGGAAACATTGCAGGCATAGGAGCGTGCAAAGACATCACTTCTAATGAAAGTAGTTTTGCAAGTAGCACTGTAACATCACTAAAACCTACTAGCCATTTTGGTTGTTGCAAAAATTTTGTAAAATCCAGTTTATCAACGTATTGCACGCACCCATAACCACCACGAGCGCACAAAATAGCTTTGATTTCCTTGTTGTCCAACATTTCTTGCAAATCTTCTTGTCTTTGGTCTGCCGTACCAGAAAATTGATAATATTCTCCACATAGATGCTTAGAAAGTACTATTTCAAGCTCCCAACTTTCTAATAATTGAATAGCAAAAGTAATTTCTTCTTTCGTGATACGTTTTGCAGGTGCTATAATGCCTATTTTGTTGCCTTTTTGTAAGTAGCGTGGTTTTTGCATAAGAAATAATTAAACTATGAAATATTGTTAATTAAAATAGAATTTTAATAATATTTTTTTGTACTATTTTAAGAATATTTTGAAATTTTTGTAGGAAATATCATTTTTTCTGTTTTAATTTGCATCAAGGAAAACGTAAAGAAAAGCCAATGAAAATAAAATTATACCAATTAACTAAACCCAATTTTTTAAACTTCTAAATTTATAAATAAATGTTGGAATACGCAAAAATTATCCTTGAAAAGGTAAGTTTTGACAAAGGATTATTTGAAAAGGAATTGAAAAAAGCAATAGACACATTAGAAAAAACGGAAGTAAAAACCTTGTGCGACTGGTGCTACCAGCAATTTTTTCAGTATCTCACCATCCTAAACAAATATTTCAGAAAATTACGTACTGCTTATTAAAACTATCTCTAACCTGTGCTTTGCGCAGGTTTTTAGTTTTTATACCAAATTGGGATATGTGCTTTTTTTTCGTAAATTTAAGCAAAAATAATTTCAAAAACTTTTTAAATAACTTTTGGAAAGTTTCAAACTTTCCAAAAGTTGAAGTATAAATAATTGAACAATGAAAGGTAGAAAAATTCAAAATTATATCATTGGCGACAAAATTGGTGAAGGCGGAATGGGAACGGTACATTTTGCTACACATACTTTTCTTACAGAAAGAAAACTTGTTGTAAAAATTCTCAATAGTGGACTTACCTCCAATCCACATATACAAGAGCGTTTCAAAAATGAAGCAGTTATTTTAGCGCAACTCCAACACCCTAATATTGTGCGTTTGGTGGATTTTTTTATGGAAGGCAACGAGTCTTTTATGATAATGGATTATGCAGAAGGAATGCCATTAGACGAGATTATCAAGAAAAATGGAAAAATTCCTGAAGCCCAAGCAAAAGATTTATTAAGGCAAATTGCAGACGGCATTGCACACGCACATAGCAAAGGCATTGCACATAGAGATATAAAACCCGCTAATTTTATTGTTAGTACTGATAATCAAGTGAAAATACTAGATTTTGGTATTGCTAAAATCTTGGCGGAGGAGTCCAGAAACCTCACTAAAACAGGTATGCGTATGGGTTCTTTGTATTTTATGAGTCCTGAACAAGTACGTGGCGACAAAGATATTTCGCACCGCACCGACATTTACTCGTTGGGGCTTATGTACTACGTGATGCTTACAGGTGAATATCCGCTGGAAAGTCTCACTTCCGAATACATTATTTATGATACTATTGTCAATAAAGATTTTATTGATATGAATAAATTAGTTGGTATTTCTGATTTGTCTAAAAATATCATCAAAAAATGTCTTCAACGTAATCCACAAGACCGTTTTGCAACGGCCTTAGAAATTTCTAAGCTCATTACAGAAAATGAACATATTAGTTTGAGTAATAATTCTAGTAATAATTTATTTTCTTCTTCTGTTTTACAAGGAGAAAACCGCCTTGTTGTACCAAAAAACGAACTCAATACCGTAAAAAGTGATGTTGTGAAAAATATTACTTCTAGTAATATGTTGGATAATTTACCTAAAAATAATACATCAGAAGAGCCTCCAAAACCTTCTATTTTTGGTACAAAAATGTTGATAACTGTTTTGATTTTATTTGTAATTTGCTTTGCAGTATATAGTAGTGGACTTTTTGACCACCTTTTAAGCAAATACACCAACAAAACAGACGAAACAAACACAGAATCAGAACTTGCACGCAATTATCCTAATAAATATGTGATTGCGGCAGGGCTAAATTTGCGTTCCAATGCCTCAAAATCTGGTAGTATTTTGCATACAATTACGTATGGTGAAAAAGTTGGCGTTATTGAGCGTGTAGGAGAATGGTCAAAAGTGCTTTATAAAGGCACAGAAGGCTATGTTTTTAGTGCTTATTTGGGTGAAGAAATGAAACCTTTGTACCAAATTCAAGTGCAAAAAACGGCTTTTTATAGTGAACCAAATGTCTATACTGAAACTGGTTCGTACTTGGTTTATGGTGATTTTGTGGTGATAGAACGTAGTGAAGCAGGTTTTGCTTATGTAAATTTCAATGGCACAACAGGCTGGCTCGTGGAAAGTGATTTGATGAGAGTAAAGTAAAAATCAATCAAAAATAATTATAAAATTTTTCTTCAAAATAAACAGAATCTAATTTTGATTAGTATATTGCACTACTTTAATTTTATACCTAAAAATTTATACTGTCCCCTTGTCTAAAACCTAACTAAAAACCACTTTTCTAAGTCAAAACAACTAAAAAATTATGAGTGAGGAAATACTAGAAGCCCTAACCAAACTGTTTGCCCTGACCACAATGCAAGAAGGTGGTACATCTGAAACAGAAAAAGAATTCGTTTTAAATTACTTCAAAACGCAACTCACCGTAGATGCTATTCCTACTTATATCCTTAAATATGAAGAAGCAGCAGCAGAATTTGGTGCAAAAAAAGAACGCAGAAACAAAGATAAAGAAGATGTAGCTGTTGCAGAACTTGACGAAGAAGAAAAAATACCTACAGAAGAAGAATTAGATAGGGCTTTTCAGAAGTTTTCTGTAAAGGTGCTGGGGCAATGCCGTAAAATCAACCAAACACTTACACAAAACCAAAAAATATTGGTTTTGGTCAAAATAACGGAACTTTTAGCAATAGACGGACGTGCTACCAGCACGCCAAGACGTGTAGAAGTAGTGAAACTTATTGCAGAATCCCTGCAAATTACCAAACCACAATTTGAGCTTATCTATCAATTTATTACCAAACAGCCTAATGAATTGCTGACTTTGGAAGATATTTTGACTATTGGAAGTGATTATGTGCCTAGTTTGGCTGAAATTAAACGTATACAAGTTCCCAAACAAGAGGGAACGCTTATTTTTGCGCATATCAACGAAGCAAATATGTACTTTGTGCGCTATACTGGTAGCGAAAACATCAAACTAAATGACTTTCGTATGCAACGAAATGCCATTTATTCGTATGCTGATGGTAGTATTATTCGTACACAACAAGGAAAGTCGTTTTATTATAGTGATGTTACGAGCAATTTTTTGAGTAGCAAAGACAAGCAAAAACTGTCTTTCAATGCTATGAACATTGAATTTAAGTTTCCAAATGGTGCTTTGGGTTTGCGTAATGTGAGTGTGGCAGAAGGTGCAGGAAAACTTATAGGCATTATGGGGGCATCTGGTGCAGGTAAAACAACTTTGCTCAATGTGCTTGCAGGCTTAGAAGCTCCTTCTAGTGGTTCTGTACTTATCAACGGATTGGATATTCACAAGCAAAAAGAACTCGTACAAGGTGTTGTGGGCTATGTGGCGCAAGATGACCTACTTATTGAAGAACTTTCTGTTTATCAAAATCTTTATTATAATACAAAACTTTGCTTTAAATCCTTCACAGAAAAACAATTAGAAGAAAGAGTTTTAAGAACTTTGTCAGATTTGGGACTTGACCATATCAAACATCTCAAAGTAGGAAATCCGTTAGAAAAAACTATTTCTGGAGGACAAAGAAAACGCCTAAATATTGCCTTAGAACTCATCAGAGAGCCTGTTGTATTATTTTTAGATGAGCCAACTTCTGGACTTTCTTCAAGAGATTCTGAAAATGTACTGGATTTGCTCAAAGAACTTTCTTTGCGTGGAAAGTTGATTTTTGTGGTTATTCATCAGCCTTCATCAGAGATTTTTAAAATGTTTGATAAGCTAATTATCTTAGATACAGGCGGTTACCAGGCATATTACGGAAATCCTGTTGATGCTGTTATTTATTTCAAAACGCAAAGTAAGCAGGTAAAAGCAGAAGAAGGACAATGTGGTACTTGTGGTAGTGTAAACCCTGAACAAATTTTTGATATTATTGAGGCGAAAGTTATCAATGAAGCAGGGAAATTTACCAAAGAACGTAAGACAAAACCGCCACAATGGAATCACAAATATTTTGAAAATTTCACCATTGAGCCTGCGCCACAAGAAAATGAAGCTCCGCCAAAAGCCTTAGATTTACCTAGCAAAGCAAAACAAACGGTGATTTTTACAGTGCGTGATTTTCTTTCAAAAATTGCCAATAAACAATACGTAATGATAAACCTGCTTGAAGCACCGCTTTTGGCAGGACTTCTGGCGTTTATTATCCGTTTTGCCAACAACCCAGCATCAACAGATTATACCTACCGTTTCAATGAAAATGTGCCTGCCTATATCCTTATTTCTGTACTTGTGGCACTTTTTATGGGGCTTACAGTGAGTGCGGAAGAGATTATAAAAGACAGGAAAATTCAAAAAAGAGAAACTTTTTTGAATTTGAATAGAAATAGTTATTTGTTTTCCAAATTGATTATTTTGTTCTCGCTTTCTGCGGTGCAAACCCTTACTTTTGTGCTTGTAGGCAATCTTTTGTTGGGTATTCAATGGATGAACACAATGTATTGGCTAGTCCTTTTCTCTGTTTCTTGCTTTGCAAATATGTTGGGGCTGAATATTTCTTCTACATTTAGCTCTGTGGTGACTATTTATATCACTATCCCGCTTTTGCTTATTCCGCAGATGATTTTGAGTGGTATCATCTTCAATTTCAATAACTTAAATAGTTTTATTGGAGATAAAGGACAAGTGCCTTTTGTGGCTGATTTTATGGTTACAAGATGGGGATTTGAAGCAATAGCCGTAGAACAATTTAAGAGCAATCTTTATCAAAAACCTTATTTTGACTCTGAATTAGAGGAAAGTATGTCTGATTATAGGCGTTCTTATTGGACTGATGAAATGAAAAATACGCTTGGACGTGCCAACGGTTTACGTGGTAGCACAAAAGATGCAGATAAAGTAAAAATGGCTATAGAAATTGATTTGCTTTCAAGAGAAATAGCTCGTGAGCGTAATACTGATGCCTTGCGTGCAAGTGACGTGCCTCGTCCTGCGCTTACGAAATTTGAAAAGTTGCCAGAAATGCTTACACCCGCTAATTTTAATCAAAAAGTAAGTGAGCAAACAGACGAATATCTGGAAGAAGTGCGCAAATATTACCGCAAACGCTTTAATACGGCACGAAATGCCAAGCAAAACTTAATGGAAGAACGTGATAAAGGGGGAGAAGATGCCAAAAGAAAAGATGACCATTTTAACGAAAGTCTTTCAGATTTGGTACGAAATGCCAACTTAAAAGGAAAAATAATCTATTACAAACAACAACTTTTACAACAAATAGACCCAATTTTCCACGACCCAAGTGATGTTTCTAATCCATTTGATTACCGTACACACTTTTTAGCACCCAAAAAACAGTTTTTAGGTGGTTTCTTTGGAACATATTATTTTAATATTTGCGTGATTTGGATGATGTCTATATTTTTGTATGTAACGCTTTACTTTGATGCTTTGCGCAAATTATTTAGCTTCTTGGGGAGTTTAAAAGAAAGGTTTTCTAAGAAATTGAAAAAATAGAAAATAAAAAGAATAAAAAGCCTTTCCAAAGTTTGGGAAGGCTTTTTAGGTTAAAAGAGAAATAATTTAAAAAATAAAAAATAATTTCCCATCTCCTCAAAAATATTACGCACTAAATAAACTATATTTGTGCGTAATATTTCTTATAATCCTTGTATCACAAAACCAATGCAATTAGAACTAAAACAACCTGTACAAACCCTTAACTCCTCTTACCGCAGGGCTAATCTCGGTTTGGCGCAAGCAACTACGTTTAAAAATAATCTTTCTAAATTGCTGGAAGGCATCAATAACACAGAATCAGAAGAAAATCAGAAAAATATTGTCATAGAATTTCTGAAAAATACTTATTACAAAGATTTACACGAAGTAAATACAAAAGGACGACAAGATTTGGTTATTCATAACGACAAAACCGCCAAATCTAGCGTTGGAGTTATTATTGAGGTCAAAAGAACAAGCAACAAAACAGAAATGATTTCTGCTACAAATCCTAACGCAAAGGCATTACAAGAACTTTTACA
>JAYUKY010000088.1:0-9602 GCA_043764015.1 Raineyaceae bacterium | reverse complement strand
AAGCCAACCTTATATGATTTTTCTACTTTGATAGCACAAATAGGGGGCAGTAATCTACAAAAAAATAGGCATCTGGGCGTTGTAAGCCTATGGAAAGGATGGAACAAGTTTCTCATCATTAGAGAAACTTGGCTTATGCAAAAAGATGTGGGTAATCAGTAGGTTTTATACCCTGCGGTTATTGATTAGCGAAATCAAAACACAATTTTTTTCTCGTCTATAATTTTGTTTATTTGCTGAATGACGGAAAAGAAGGTTTTTAGCTCGTCTTTATCTATTATTTCCTGCATTTGGAAATTAAAATTAAGTACCGTTTTGCGTGAAATTTCCTTTTTTTCTTTTCCTAAATCAGTCAAAAATACACGGATACCACGCTTGTCTTTTGTTGCTTTTTCTTTATAAATAAGTCCTTTTTCTTCCATACTGTTGAGAGTGCGTGTGATGCTACGAGCCTCTAGCCCCAATAAAGGAGCTATTTTAGTGGCAGATTCCCCTTTTTCAGAGTCAATATTAAGCAAGATAAACCCTATTGAAGTGGTCATATCATTAAGATTTGCTTCTGCGTTGTATAAACGTGAAATGGCGTGCCAAGCCGCTTTTATATTAAAATCAATGGTTTCTTCCCTTTTCATATATTAACGTAAATAATGGCACTAAATTTACTGTCGCTTAGCTCTAGCTAAGTGACAACTATCATTAGGCATCTTGCCTAAATACACAAAAATACACTCGTAAAGGCTAGAAGCCTTTTTTATAGTCGTCACTTGCCAAGAGGCAAGTGACAGTTTACAAAAACGTAATTCGTAATTGAGAATTCGTAATTGTACTCTTACTCTTTGAGCATCTTACTCATCAAATCATTAAAATCTTCTACAAATTTGGTATGATAATCACCTGTTCCTTGCCCACTAAAACCTGTATAAATCTTGCGTACTGTGCCTTTTTTATCTATATAAATGGTGGTTGGGAACGCTAAAATCTCGCTTAACATTGGCAAAGTTTTGGCTGCTTCTACTTTGTCGTTTGTGCCTGCTACCAAAAAATCATATTCTGCCTTAAATCTTTTCAGTACTTTCTGGATATTTGTTTTGGCATATTCAAAATCCGACTTGCCTTCATACGCTTTGCGTTCGTATGCAAGGGCAATGATAGCAACATCTTTATTTTTATTTTTCTTGTACCAATCTGCTAAAAATGCGGTTTCGTCCATACAATTAGGACACCAACTCCCAAAAATCTGCAAAATGATCACTTTATTCTTGTATTTTTCATCATCTAATGATACCATTTTTTCGTTCAAATCAGGGAATTTGAAGGCTATTCTATCATAACCTTTTTTGAGAAAAGTAAGTGCAAAAGCGTCTTTTAAAGTGGCATTTGCATTTTTCTTTCCTACAAAAGTTTCCTTATATGATGCACCAGACCAAAATTCACCCGTTATTTTTTCTTGTTTTGAATTTTTATCTATCTTAAATTTAAACAAAAAAGCGTGATTCCCATCAAAAGTAGAAAGCAAAGCCTCATTTTGAACGATATTGCCTTCCAAATAGCGGTAGTCGCCTGTTTCTGTGAGAAATGTTCCAGTAATATTTTCTCCCACTTGTTGGAAAACGCCTACTGCAGGATAGCTTTTTTTGTCTTTATCTGTAAAAGTAATTTCCCATTTCCCATTAAAATTAGCTTCTGAAACAGTTCTTGAAACGGTTTTAAAGCGGTAATTTTGTCCAAAATAGGCTGAAAAAGGTTGGTCTTTTGTGGGCGCATAATATTTGCGGAAAACGCCTGTAAAAAGTGTATCATTTTGCATTTTGCCTACGAGTGCCGCATCAAAAATATGCAGAGGAATAGTAATAGAGTCATCTTTTTGGATAATTTTATCCAAAATTATTTTTTCTTCTGCATTGATAATATAGCTTTCACCTGAATTTGCATTTTGATTTTCTTTGATATTGAGGATAAACGGAATTTCTCCGCCCTCACTCGCCAAAGAAACCCTCCAAATGCCTGTTTTAAGACTTTTTTTCATTTTTTCTGATTGGTTAGTAGGTTTATTTTCACAAGAAAAAGTAATAAAAACTATAAAAAACAACACAATATATTTCATTTTGAGCATTATTTTGATAAATTTAAAGTACAAATATAGCAATTAAAAGATATTTTGAGCTATTATTATTCAGCTAGAAATAAAATACTATTTTTTCCGCAAAATATTACGTGCTAAATAACCCCAAATTCGTGATGTCAATAATCTACAATATTTTAATAGAATTATACAAATATTTCTCAAAAAAAGCTAAATTGCGACTTGCTTACTTATTTTACATTTAACTTTTATAGAAATACCCCTACAAATGAATACCAAACAACATACAATCACCAAATCTGTTTCTCTTTCTGGTGTAGGCTTGCATACAGGCGCAACCGTAAACCTTACTTTTGTACCAGCACCTATCAATTATGGTATGAAATTTCAGCGTACAGACCTAGAAAATCAGCCTATTGTTGATGCAGACGTTGATAATGTTGTTGATGTTTCACGTGGAACAACTATAGAGCAAAACGGCGCACGTATTCATACCGTAGAACACGTGCTGGCGGCACTCGTGGGTATGCAAATTGATAATGTTTTGATACAACTTGATGGACCAGAACCGCCTATAATGGACGGAAGTGCCATTATTTTTATGGAAGCATTAGAAAGTGTTGGTTTGGAGGAACAAAATGCAATGCGTAATTTTTTCGTTATTCCTGAAGCTATTTCGTATAGAAACGCTGAAAAAGACATAGAAATAGCAGCTTTGCCACTTAATGATTATAGGCTTACAGTAATGGTGGACTATAATTCTGCGGTTTTGGGCAGCCAACACGCTAATTTGTATGATATAAATAATTTTCGTGACGAAATAGCGAGTTGTCGTACTTTTGTTTTTTTACACGAATTGGAGGCACTTTATAAAAATGGGCTTATTCGTGGCGGAGATTTGAATAATGCTATAGTATTAGTTGATAGGGTTTTAGGTGATGAAGAATTAGATAATTTGGCTAAACTTCTCAATAAGCCAAAAGTAGAAGTAAGAAAAGATGGTATTTTGAATAATTTAGAACTGCGCTTTAAAAATGAGCCTGCACGCCACAAATTACTTGATTTAGTAGGAGATTTGGCACTTGTGGGTCGTCCTTTGAAAGGGCAAATCCTCGCAGCACGCCCAGGACACGCCTCAAATGTAGAACTTGCTAAAAAAATAAAAGCATATATCAAAAAATCTCAAAGTGAGCAAGGTTTTCACTATCACCCAAGTATGCCAACGGTGATGGACGCAATGCAAATTGCCTCAATGTTGCCTCACCGCTATCCTTTTGCGTTAGTAGATAGAATTTTTCACCTTGACGAAACTATGGTTGCAGGCGTGAAAAACGTAAGTATGAATGATAATTTTTTTCAAGGACATTTTCCCAACAATCCCGTAATGCCAGGCGTGTTGCAGGTGGAAGGAATGGCACAAACAGGTGGTATTTTGGTCTTAAACACCGTTCCTGACCCAGAAAATTATTGGACTTATTTGCTAAGAATTGATAATTGTCGTTTCCGTAAAATGGTTGTTCCTGGTGATGTTTTGGTGTTCAAATCTGTGCTTTTAGGTCCTATCCGTAGAGGAATAGCAAAAATGCACGGTGCATCTTACGTCAATGGTGAGCTTGTTTGCGAAGCAGAAATGACCGCAAGTATTACCAGAAAAACAGTAGAATAATTTTTTGAGGTACGAGGTTGGAAGCTGGAGGTATGAATGAATACAATTTTATCAAAAATAGCTAAAATATGGATTTTAAAGACGAAATAAAAAGATTAGGAGAACAATTTATCAATAGAAAAGATAAAGTAACAACAGAAGAAGGTACAAAAACCTCTTTTGTTTTGCCTTTCATTAGTATTTTAGGTTATGATAGCTCAGACCCTTCTGAGGTTGTGCCAGAATTTACGACAGATATTGGTACGAAAAAAGGTGAAAAAGTAGATTATGCCATTTTTAGCAACGAAAAACCAATTATTATCATTGAATGTAAGCACCTAAAAGAAAAGCTTGATGTTCATAAAACACAATTAGAGAGGTATTTTCACGTTACTGATGCGAAATTTGCCATACTAACCAACGGGCAAATATACCGTTTTTATACAGATTTGGTAGCTCCTAATAAAATGGATATAGTGCCATTTTTAGAGATAGATATTACTGATTTTAAGGAGATTGAAGTATTGGAACTTTCAAAATTTCAAAAAAGCAGATTTGATGTAGGCGAGATTTTAGCGGAAATAAAAGCCAATAAAATCAACCAAAATTACACAAATCAACTCACAGAAATAATCAAAAACGAGCTAAATCAGCCTTCTGATGGTTTTGTGAACTTTTTTATTAGCAAACTTTCTATTGGCGTTGTTGATGCAAAAGTAGTAGAGAAATTTAGCCCAATTTTGAAGGAAATCTTGCAAGGCATCATTGATAAAATGGCTGTTTCCATTGAAAATGAAGCATTTTCGGATAGTCAGACACTCTTCAAACAAAGTATTGCAGAAAAAGTAAAAAACTTAGAAAAAACGGCAAATATGCTAAGAATGTCTATGAAATATATTGATAATGATAGTGATATAGAAAATGTCCAACAAATTATCAAAAATTTGGAACAAACAACGCAAAATCTAAGAGTTCGTATAAAGCCTATTGATAATAAAGAAGAAGTGAAACAAATTGATAATACGTTTTTCAATGATACAAAAACAGCACCAGCACGTATAAAAGTAACTTTTCCTGATGAAACAGTTTTTTTTGAACATAATGCAACGGAAACATATATAAAAACACTCCAAGAAATAGGTTTGGGTAAAATAAAAAATTTAGGAATAATGATAAAGGGTGTTTCTTTGGTGGGAGATAAAAAGCATCAAACTTACGGACAACGCCGTATATCATCTAAAATCTTTGTAATGACAAGTATAGGTACAGAAGATAAAATAAAATATTTAAAAATTATTTCTGATGCATTTAATTTAGACTTAATCATAGAAAAAATTGGCTAAATTTAGCACACTAAAATCCTTATTTTGAAAACAAAAATACTTAGTTTTTTGCTTCCTCTTATTGCTTTTTGGATAATTGGAGGCTATTTTTTGCTCAATTATTCAAAAACGGATATTCATCTTTTTTTCAATAATTATCATTCTGCTTTTGGGGATAGTTTTTTTGTAGTGGCTAATTTTTTTGGAGAATGGCAATTTGTAATTATTGCTATTTTGTTGTGTGTGGTACTAAAAAACTATTATAGCGCACTTTTAATGTTTGTGGCGTTTACTTTTAATGGTATGTTTGTCCAATTTCTAAAAAAAATGGTTTTCCCAGAATATTTGCGCCCAAAACCATATTTTGAAAAACTTAGCTCAACTATAAATACTAAACTTAATTTTGTAATAGATATAGATATAAATTCTTATAATAGTTTTCCTTCTGGGCATACTACGCAGGTTTTTACTATTTTCTTGGTGCTTGCTTTGCTTTCTAAAAATAGTTTTGTAGCGTTTGTATGCTTTTGGTTGGCACTTTTATCTGGTTTTTCTAGAATTTATCTACAACAACATTTTTTAGGTGATGTGTATGCAGGAAGCGTTATTGCCACTTTTTTAACTTTTATTTTCTTCTTTTCATTTGAAAAATATCTCAAAGAAAATAAAAAATTAGCTGGGAAATTATTTTAATAATAGAGTTTTATTACTTGATTATCAAGCATTTAGCATAAAACAAACATTAAAACCACTCCCAACCCCCTCCTTCAAAAGGAGGGGGACAAAATTCTCCTCCTTCCTAAGGAGGGGGTTGGGGGTGGTTAAAAAGTGACTTATTATATAAGTCATTCATAATCAAGCTATAAAACTCTAATATGTTGTAAATGAATGTTTGTATTTCTAACTTCGTACCTCTTTCTTAAACGCTTACTTCCGCTTTTATATGTGGGTGCGGATTATAATTTTCCAAAGAAAAATCTTCATAAACAAATGAAAAAATATCTTTGACATTTTCGTTTATTTTCATAGTTGGAAGTGGGCGCAAATCCCTAGAGAGTTGTAGTTTTGCTTGCTCCAAATGATTTAGATAGAGATGTGTATCTCCACCAGTCCAAATAAATTCTCCTAATTCCATCTCACACACTTGCGCCAGCATCATAGTCAGGAGCGCATACGAGGCAATATTAAACGGTACGCCCAAAAAAGTGTCCGCAGAACGCTGGTACAACTGACAAGAAAGTTTGTTATTTTCCACATAAAATTGGAATAAACAATGGCAAGGACTAAGTGCCATTTTGCCCAAATCAGCCACATTCCACGCACTTACAATCATTCTACGGCTATCAGGGTTAGTTTTTAGTTGTTTGACAAGCTCCGAAATTTGGTCTATTGTCGTGCCATTTGGCGTTTCCCAAGTGCGCCATTGTTTGCCATAAACATCACCTAAATTACCATTTTCATCTGCCCAGCTATTCCATATACTTACGCCATTTTCTTTGAGATAAGCAATGTTTGTTTCACCATTTAAAAACCACAAAAGCTCGTGTATAATTGATTTGAGATGTATTTTTTTGGTTGTAACAAGCGGAAATCCGTCTTTAAGATTAAAGCGCATTTGATAACCAAAAACGCTTATTGTGCCTGTACCTGTACGGTCGTGTTTTTGCGTTCCGTTATCTAAAATATGTTGTAATAAGTCGTGATATTGTTTCATTTAAAGGGAATAGGAAGTTTTAGAATTTTGCGCAAAAGTACATATTTTTTTAATACTTTTTCTGCAAATTTTAAAACATGGCAAAGTAGTGTTAAACAGTAATCTGAAAACAAGGTTTGATGTAGAAATCATTTCACTACTTGTTCCAAAGAATTATCATATTTTTTTGGTGCATAAAGAAAGCCAAAAGCCTCTGCACCATCTTTTTTGAGATATTTATGATGTACTTTGTGCGCTCTTATCATACGGCGTAGGTAACGGCTTCGTGCTATAAACTTAATTTTGATACGTCTATGTACCAAAATATCGTGAAAAAGTACATAAAAGATGCCATAAGCCAAAATGCCAAAACCAACCCATTTGAGAAAAGAAACCACCTCAAACTCAAAGCCTGCCATAATTGTCAGAACAGAAGGTACACTAAAAACAACAGCAAAATAATCATTTTTTTCAAAAGTGTCGTTGTGTGGCTCGTGGTGCGACTTGTGCCAACTCCACAGAAAGCCGTGCATCACGTACTTATGCGTAACCCACGCCACACCTTCCATAAAAAAGAATGTACCAACAACCAAAAAAACATTCAATAAAATAATCATTTCTAAACCTATAATTTTAATTTATAATTGTTTATCAAAACACAAACAACGGCATTTTATGTATTTAAAGTCCCCTAGCGTAGCGTAAGGGATTTAGGGGCTATTATAAACTTTCCAAAACTGTTTTTACTTCCTCCATTAGCCACATTGGTGTAGAAGTCGCTCCACAAACGCCAACTGTTTCGTTACTCAAAAACCAATTTTTATCTATTTCAGAAGCATTAGAAATAAAGAAAGTATTGGTATTTGTTTCCTTACAGACGTTGTAAAGCACTTTCCCATTGGAAGATTTTGTACCAGCCACAAAAATAATTTTATCAAATTTAGTAGCAAAAGTACGTAATTCTATATCTCTATTTGACACTTGCCGACAAATAGTATCATTCGCATTGACCTCAATACCAGCGTCTTCTAGCGTTTGCTTGATGTCATAAAAGTTTTTGGTACTTTTGGTGGTTTGGCTATAAAGTGTCAGTTTTTTAGGCAACTCATCAACAGGAATTAGCTCGTTAATGTCTTGAAAAACAGTTGCTTCATTGCTTGTTTGTGCTAAAAGTCCTATGATTTCTGCGTGTCCATGTTTGCCATAAATATAGATGTTTTCTTTTTTATCATACGAATTTTTGATGCGGTTTTGGAGTTTCAAAACTACAGGACAAGAGGCATCAATAAGCTCAATATTATTGTTTAGGGCAAGTTCGTAGGTAGAGGCAGGCTCTCCGTGCGCTCGTATAAGCACTTTTTCATTACGAATATTTTTCAAATCTTCGTGGTTGATAATTTGAAGTCCTTTATCTTGCAAACGCTTGACTTCCTCATCATTATGGACAATATCACCCAAACAATAGAGTTTTCCATCTTCATTTAAAATATCTTCTGCCATTTCTATAGCATAAACGACACCAAAGCAAAAACCAGAATTATCATCAATACTAACTTTCAGATTAAACATAAAATAGTAGCTCAGTAAGCCATTTTTTGGTGTTAAATGTTTTTATTGTGGAATCTTACTAATCAAAAATTCCGTTTCTTTTCCATTGCACTGCCCAGATTTCAAGACAAACGTGGCAATTACTTCAACAAAACGAGCATCTAAGGTATTTTGTTCTAAATTTTTAATAATAATCTCTTTATCTTCTTGAATATTAGGGCTTTGCATCAAAAAAATAGGTAAATTACTTTGTATAGAAAATCTTAAAAACCGTATTTCTATGTCGTTTGGTGCAGCTTCTATGGCAGTGATAAAAAACTTTTTAGAGTTGTCTAGATAAGCTAATTTATTGAAAGGCATCCAAGCGTGTTTTGCCCTTAAAGCCTCTAAAGCACCTTTATAAGCCGTAATAATAGCATTTTCAGTAACATTGTCAGCACTACTTTGAGTTGTTTCAGCTAGTAAAATTTTAGCAAACTCTTCTGTTTTTGCACTACTTTCTATTGCCTTAGAGTAAGCAAGACGCACAGTATCTAGCATATAATAATGTTGTTATTGTATTTTTTATCAAAGATAATGGGTTTTTATCTGAAATACAAAAAAAATTAGCAATCAAAAAAAAATAAACTAAATTTGTTAAAACAACTAAAATTTTGAATAAAAAGTGTCAAATCAAAAATATTACCAATTTCGCATACCACTTTGCACGCCTAATTTGCAAGGAAATGAAGAAAAATATGTTGTAGATTGCATCAGAAGCAATTGGATAACTTCTGTCGGGAGTTATATTGAGCGTTTTGAGGAAAGTGTAAAAGATTTTACAGGCACAAAATATGCCGTTTCTCTCGCAAGCGGAACGGCTGCTTTGCATCTTGCACTCCAAATAGTGGGCGTGCAGGCTGGAGATTATGTTTTTGTTCCTAATGTTACTTTTGTCGCCTCTTGCAATGCCATTACTTATTTGGGTGCAGAACCTATTTTGGTGGATATTTGTCCAGAAACTTGGCAAATGAACGAACAAATTATTATCAAGTTTTTAGAAGAAAATTGTATTTTAAAAGATAATGTTTGTATACATAAACCTACGGGAAGGCGTGTAAGTGCCATTATGCCTGTACATACGCTTGGGAATATGTGTCAAATGCAAGCAATAATGGAAATTTCTGAAAAATATAATTTGATAGTCGTGGAAGATGCTGCAGAAGCATTGGGTGCAACACAATTTCAAGAAAATATACGAAAAATACGCCACGCTGGTACGTACCATTCTGGTACGTACCATTCTGGTACGTACCATTCTGGTACGTACCA
>JAYUKY010000087.1:0-9817 GCA_043764015.1 Raineyaceae bacterium | reverse complement strand
ATATGGCTCACGGACACGTAGAATACGACCTCAACGAAAAATATGTATTTCCTGCAGAACTCAGGAAAAAACTCGTAATGGGAATAGGAATAGGACTGGTGCTTTTTATCATTGGCGCAGTTATTTTTTCTATGAAAGATTTTAGCGGACATCACGAGGCTGCAGGTGTGGCACACGAGGGCGCAAAACACGCTGGAAAAGCAGCAGAAGGGCATCACGGCTTTAACTGGATTGCTCGTGTTTGGGCAAATCTTTGGGTAAATAGCCTTTTATTCACGGGGATTTCTGTTGCTGGGGTTTTCTTTATTGCGGTGCAATATATGGCAAAAGCGGGTTGGTCTTCTTTGATACTAAGAATTCCTATGGCGTTTGGTAAATTTTTGCCTATTACTGGGCTTGTGATGCTTGTTGTTTTTCTTGCATCATACTTTTCGCACACTAGTTTGTTCCATTGGACACACGCTGATTTGTATGTGAAAGGAACTGAAGCCTACGACAGCATCATTGATGGCAAAGCGGCAATGTTTTTCTGGCCACTTGACAAAGGTACGTTTCCTTTGTTTTGGCTAATACGTTTTGCGGCTTACTTTGCTGGTTGGTATTTGATGTACGAGAAGTTGCGTGCAAACTCTCTGGCAGAAGACAATATCACAGACAGGCTGGCGTATGTGAATTATGATAAAAATACAGTTATTTCGGCTACTTTTTTAGTGTTTTTTGGTGTTACTTCTTCCACTTCTGCGTGGGACTGGATTATGAGTATTGATACGCACTGGTTTAGCACAATGTTTGGCTGGTATATGCTTGCTAGTTGGTTGGTTACGGGTTTTTCTGTAATTACTTTGACTATCATTCTTTTGAAAGAACAAGGTTATCTTAAAATGGTCAATGAAAATCATTTACACGACTTAGGTAAATTTATGTTTGGGTTGAGTATTTTCTGGACGTATATCTGGTTCTCTCAATTTTTGCTTATTTATTATGCCAATATTTCAGAAGAAACAATTTACTTTAAAGAGCGTTTGGAAGGTTTTGACGGTGTTTATGCGCCAATGCTTCCAATGAATTTAGTAATCAATTTCTTGTTTCCTTTATTGTTTTTGATGACAAGAGATGCAAAACGCAAAGAAATTTTCTTGAAAGTAGCTGCTTTTGGTATTATTATTGGACATTATTTGGATTTCTTCGTGATGGTGATGCCAGGAACTGTGGGCGAACACGGCGGTTTTGGACTAATGGAAATAGGAAGCATTATGATGTTTGCGTGTGGTTTTGTGTACGTAGTGGCGAATACGCTTGCAAAAGCCCCACTTATTCCAAAAAATCACCCAATGATAGAGGAAAGTTTAGCGCATAATATTTAAGAATTTTACAGAAATTCATTTAACATAAAATAAAATTTCCTATAAAACTAAGCGGAATCTTGGTTTTATAGGAAATTTTGTTTGTAAAGAACTTGTTTTTAATGATGTTTTTTGTATTTTTGTAGAATTAATTCTTAAAAATAATCCTAATGACACTCAAAGAACAAATCAACGAAGACATTAAAACGGCTATGAAAGCCCAAGAAAAAAGTACATTAACCGCTTTGCGTGAGATAAAATCACTTATTTTATTAGAAGAAACCAAAGGCGGTGCAACTGAAAACATCACGCCAGCCAACGAAATAGCTTTACTTACAAAGGCACTAAAACAACGCAAAGAGTCTTTTGATATGTTTAAAAACGGTGGCAGAGAAGAGCAAGCAGCAGAACAATTGGCTGTTATTCACGTCATTGAAAAATATTTGCCAAAACAACTTTCCGCAGATGAAGCAGAAGCAAAAATCAAAGCAATTATTGCTGAAAATAACGCTACAATCAAGGAAATGGGCAAAGTAATTGGGCTTGCCAATAAAGAAATGGCAGGACAATTTGAGGGAAAACTTATCTCTGAAATGGTAAAGAAATTATTAAGCTAAAATAACTAATTGATTATCAATATTTTATATTTATTGATAATTTAAAATTCGTAACTAAAAAAATGAATATAATTGATATTTTTATTTTGTTGCCGTTGCTTTGGGGCGCACACAAAGGCTATCAAACGGGCGCAGTAATGACACTTATTTCTACTGTTTCCTTCTTTTTAGCCATTGTTTTGGGCTTCAAATTTTTTCATTTTACGCTCCAACTCATTGCACCACACACAGACCTCAAAAATAGTGCAATGCCTTACGTGGCGTTTATTATTACCTTTGTGATTATCTGGTTTATTATTAACAAATTAGGAAACTACCTCAAAGGCGTGCTGGATAGTACGGTTTTGGGCAGTTTTGATAACCTTATTGGCGCAACTTTTGGCGTGTTGAAATTGGCTTTTTTTGTGAGTATTTTCTTGTGGTTATTTAATAGTCTGAAAACTTTTGATAATACACTTTTGAAAGGAAGTTTACTTTTCCCTGTGGTTGAGCCTGTTGCGCCTTATTTGGTCAGTAATGCCTCCAAAGTAATGCTTATGGGACAAGATATTATTGAAGATACCAAAAAAATTATTAACCAAGATAAAAATACACCTCAAAATCAGCCAAATAAAAATAATAATCCGCAAAGAAATCAACGCAATAATCCACAATAAAGCATTTATAGAAAAATGTAAGTTTTTTGTTTAATGAATAAGACCTTTGAATTCTCTAAGAATTTAAAGGTCTTATTTTCTATTTTGTTATTTTAAATTTTACAGGAACTTCTTTGTATTGTGCTATGGGTTTTCCATTTTTTAGAGCAGGAGTCCAATTTGGAAATATTTTTACTATACGCAAACTTTCATTATCAAGTAACTGATGTACTGATTTTGCTATCTTAATACAATCTTTTGGAATACTACCATCTTTTTCTATCAAAAAACGTACAAAAACTTTTCCCTGTATGCCTTGTCGTATTGCATCTGTTGGGTAGTGTAAATTGCCCGCTAAAAAAGTAGAATATGCGTTGTCGCCTCCAATAAATTGTGCATCTCTATTATTTGTGCTAGGGGTATCTAGTGGTGATTCAAGACTAAAAATAGCCTTTTCTGTGGTTACTTTGTTGAAATTTATTTGACAAAACAACAATACAGACATCAAAGAAGCATTTATCACATTTATTTTCATTGAAATTTTGATTTGAAATTTTATTTATTTATCTTAAATTTCACAGGAACTCTTAGGCGTTGTCTGGTTGGGCGTTCATTTTGTAGCGCAGGAGTCCAACTTGGAGACATTTTTACTACACGTACAGCCTCTGCATCAAGCGCAGGATGAACTGATTTAATAACTTTTACGCAATCTTTCATAATGCTCCCATCTTTATCCAAAATGAAACGCACATAAACAGTGCCTTCAACTCCATTACGTAAAGGAGAATTTGGATAAGTAAGATTATCACTCAAAAATTTTGAGTATGCTTTATCCCCGCCTAAAAACTTTGCTGATATTTGCACAACATCAATATTATTCCATTCTGGAACGACAACAACAGGCTTTTCAAATGGTTTGACAAAAGGCTTTGGAACACGCCTTTTTGTTGTGTCAGGAGGTGTTAGCGGATTTGGGTTTTTGTCTTTGTCATCTTTGATGTTCATTGTATCAGGCTTTTCTTCATCTGATTTTTTGAAAGTTGGGTCTTCTTTCACGAGTGGCGCAGGAAGTTCTTTGCGTGGAATTATCTCAATATCGTCAATAGTAATAACGCTATCAACTTTTATTTTAGTGGACATATCACATACAATAGAATCAATTTCATCATACGTTTTGTATTCAAAGGCAAAAAGGGTAAGGCTCAAAGCCACGAGCAAACCACCACTAAAAAACAAGTTACTTAGTCTGGCAGTATCTAATTTCGGATTTTTCTTGTGTTCCATTTTTTTAGAGATTTTGGAGTGAATTGATAATTATTTTTGTATTCATTACTTATCACCAAAAACTGTACCAAAAAACAGAAAAACAACAAAAAAGCACCTTAATAATTAAATTAAGGTGCTTTTTATTTGGTTATACTTTAATTTCTCAAAATATTATTTTGAAATTTTGAATTTTACAGGAACTCTGATACGTTGCTTGGTTGGGCGTTCGTTTTGTAGGGCTGGTGTCCAATTTGGGGACATTCTTACCACACGTACTGCTTCTGCATCAAGTGCAGGATCAACAGATTTAGCAACTTTTACACAATCTTTGATGATACTACCATCTTTATCCACAATAAAACGTACATAAACTGTTCCTTCTATATTATTTCTCAAAGCAGAGTTTGGATATTTAAGGTTACTACTCAAAAACTTTGTATATTCCTTATCTCCACCTGGGAAACCTGCTTTTTTCTGTACAACGTCCAAAATTTCGTCTTTTGGCTGCTCTACAGGAGGCGGATTGTTAAATACTATAGGAGGTCCTTTTTTCTTAGTAGTATCACCTGGCGGTGTTATTACATCTGTATTCTTTTTTTTATCATCTTCTATGGGATCTTCCTCTTTGGCTTCTTCTTTTGCTACCTTAAATTCTGGTTCTGGGGGTGGTGGTGCAACAGGTGCGGCTTGTTGTGTGGTTACGGGAATATCCTCAAGTGTCATTACTTGCTCACTGATAACTTCCGCTTTTGCTTCCGCTTTCTCTATTTCGTCATAAGTTTTATATTCAAATGCAAAAATAGTAAGCCCCAACGCTACCACAAGCCCACCTGTGAAGAACAAGTTACTAAGCGTTGATGTTTCTAGGCTAGGATTTTTTTTAACTTCCATATATTTATTATTTTAATTATGGTTAATTTTACTATTATGGTTACTAATAATTTTGTATTTTAATTTATAACAAAAATTGTACCAAAAAATACTTTTTCTTCTATTCATTTATAATTTCCTTAATAGGGAACATAACTTAATACTCAAAGTTTTAAATTCGTACTTATTTCTTATATTCTATAAATTACATAAAACAATCCAACTCCCAAACCACAACCCAACGTATTGGCTATCAGGTCGTTTATCTCAAAATTTCTTTCAGGAATGTAAGACTGCAAAACTTCTATCATTATTCCATACAAAATGCTCATCAAAAGTGCGTGGCGTACAGGTTTGAAATGAATGGTAGAATAGGTATTCTGTTTGGCAAACCCAATAGACATTAAACAAACAAGCACCGCAAAGACAAAAAAATGCGCCACTTTATCAAATTTGAGCAGTTCTGTCAAACTAAATGTAATATCTGGCATTTGGTTTCCTGGCAAAAGTGTCAAGAAAAGCACAAATGCTGCCCAAATAATTGTTGGTAAATTATATTTCCAAAACATCTTTTGAGGTGTGATATATGATATGTGATATAAAATACAGTAGTTTGTCGTAAATAATGTATTTACATCATACATCATATATCACACATCATATATCAAGAAACTTTTTGTGTATATGTTGCGCTATCCATTAGTTTTGCAAGTTCTTCAGGTTTTGTGATAGCTACTTTTACCATCCAAGCCTCACCATAAGCATCTTTATTAACGGTTTCAGGCGTTGTAACCAGTTTTTTGTTTATTTCAAGGATTTTACCAGAAATAGGCATAAAAAGGTCAGAAACAGTTTTTACGGCTTCTACCGTTCCAAAAACCTCACCCAAATCCAAATCTGCATTGAGGCAATCAATATCTACATAAACAATGTCGCCCAGTTCTTTTTGGGCAAAATCTGTGATGCCAATATAGCAAACATCACCTTCAACTCGCACCCATTCGTGTTCTTCTGAATATTTTAGATTTTCAGGAAAATTCATATTATATTGACAATTAAGTTATTAGAAAATTTAGTTTATCATATTCTACTGATATCAGCGCAATATAAGAGGATTTTCATCAAAAATCAAAAAAAAAACTAATTCATTAAATTATTCCAATTTTTATTCTGTATATTTGTAGTACAAAATTTTATCTTAATTCAAAATGAAAACAGAAAAAGTAGCCCAAAATACTATTACTGCACTTCTTGCAACACACCAACTACGCCAAACTGATTGCCGTTTGGATATTTTGGAAGTGTTTTTGGAGAAAAAATTTGCGCTTTCTCATTCTGATTTGGAAAAAATGTTCAAAGAAAGTTATGATAGAGTTACAATGTACCGTACTCTAAAATCCTTTTTGGATAAAGGATTGATACACAAAGTTTTAGATGATGAAGGAACACCAAAATATGCGCTTTGTAGTGCCTCACAATGCACCACACACACACACGCCCACGAACACGTACATTTTAAGTGTGAAACCTGCGGACAAACAAGCTGTTTAGATGATATAAAAGTGCCTTCTTTGGTACTTCCCAAAGGTTTTCAACTCAAAGAAATGAATTTATTGTTGCAAGGAATTTGCGCAAGTTGTCAAACAAGTTAATTGTGAATTTTAAATTGTGAATTGTGAATGAAATACAAAAAAATGGTGGTTTGCTGTTGCTTAGCTCCAGCTAAGTGACGACTATCATTAGGCATCTTGCCTAAACCCAGTAAAATATTTCTTTCATAAAGGCTAGAAGCCTTTTTATAGTAGTCACTTGCCTAGAGGCAAGCGACAGTAAATTTTTCTCACCTAAAACATCATCAAAATGGCGTTTATTGATACTTTTAAGGCTAAAATAAAACAGAAAGTAAAAAATTTCTTTAAAATAAGACGCCGTAAAGATACCTTAAATAGATATGATACACGTTCAAAATCCCAATTAAGCTGGCAAAAATTTAAAGAAAATTTTAATGTTACTTACCTAAAATTTCAATTACGAAATTATTTTGGCTACAATTTGCGTGAAGCAAATGGCGTTTTGGTGCTTTTATTGATTATTTTTGGATTTGTGGCAACGCCTTTTGTGTATGACACAGCCATTTTTCATAAAAATATTACTTTTAAAGACAGAAAAAATGATTTTTTGATGTTGGATAGTTTAGCGGAAATCATTGATAGTGAGCTAGATAACATCAATAATCAGGAAAATAAAAAAGATAGTTTACTGACTAATCTTTTTGCATTTAATCCAAATACACTTACGCAAGAAGAATGGGAAGGCTTGGGCATTTCTCAAAAACTTGCCAAACGTGTGAGCAATTATACCATAAAAGGGGGCAGATTTCGTAAGAAAGAAGAGTTGAAAAAAATATATGGTTTTGCTGAAAATGGCATTTATGAGCAATTAGAGCCTTATATCATCATAGAAAATACTTCAAAAGAATATAAAAAATATCCTAAGAAAGAATACACCAAAAAAGATTACAAAAAATTCAATAAAGATAGTGCTTACAAGCCTTATGTGAAGAAAGAGTTTGTTGTTCAGCCTTTTGATTTGAATGTGGCGGACACCACAGAACTAAATTCTCTCAAAGGAATTGGTACAAAAACCTCTTTACGCATCATCAAATACAGAGAATCATTAGGCGGATTTTATGATTATGCACAACTTTCAGAAGTTTTTGCTTTGAGTGAAGAAGCTATTGTAGAAATAAAAAAATACGGAAAAATAGATGAAACTACTATACGCAAAATCTCTATAAATAAAGCATCTATTGACGAAATGAAAATGCACCCCTACATAAAATACAACCTTGCGAAAGTAATAGTGGCTTACCGCACCCAGAATGGGTTTTTCAAGTCTGAAAAAGATTTAGCAAAAATTAAGATTTTAGATGTAGAAAGTGTCAAAAAAATAAATAAATATATTTCTTACGAATAAATATAGCTATTTTAGATTTTCTAAATTTTGAAGATAATTCTTTAAGATTTGGAAAATTTAAAAGACCATTTACCTAAAAAAAATTCAACGAGTATTTAGGCTGGTTCACATCATTTTTTGTTAGATTGGAATAAATCTAAGTTTTTATGTAAAGCCTAATTTTTATATTTGATTCTATAAGTTAGTTATTTTTGTATTCGGTTTTATCCTATTTTTTATTCCGTCCATAATTTGTTGATTTTCTTCTAGCTGGTTCTGAATACGCTCCAAAATTAGTTTTTCCGCTATTTGAATAACCTGAGTGGCTTTTGTACTTTTAATAGTTTTTTTCTTATTTCCGCCCAAAATCTGCTTCACATACACGTATTGAAGAGAAAGCATTTCAGCAATAATTTTTTGGTCACCACTTTTTAGATTATTGCGCAGCCAAACAACATAATCAGTTTGAATAATAGTAATAATTTGTGTTTCTTCTGTAGTTGGTTTTTTGGTACTCATTTTTAGGTGAATAAAAGTAAGTTAAATTCATAAAATAAAATTTTAATTAAAAATGGTGTTTTTATAAACTTTTTTTTTTTATTTGCATTACTTTTTTGTAAGTTGCATACCTATTTAGAAGTAAAGTAGTCAAATAGTTATTTAGTGCTTATTAAAGTCCAAAGATATTGGAAAAAACCGTATTATCAAAATTATTTTTCACTTTTTTATGCAAATAAAAACCCACTTAAATTTATTATATTTATCATGAACAATTATTTTAGTACAAATCTCAAATATCTACGCAAAAAACAAGGTCTTACTCAACATCACCTTGCAGATATTGTGGGTAAAAAGAAAAGCATTGTTGGCAACTACGAACAAGGTAACGTAGAACCTAGTATGGAAACAATACAGAAAATAGCAGATTATTTTACAATAAATTGGATTAGTTTGCTTGGAACAGATTTTACATTAGCCCTTACTGGTGACGCAAAACCAGATGACAATAATCACGCCACAACTACTGCCACTATCCACGAACTTGTAGCTGTGCGCAAAGAAAATGCACAAAAAGATAAGAAAATTGAAAAACTAGAAGCGCAAATCAAAGCACTCAAACAAAATCAAACAAAATAAATTTTTTTATCAATTAACAATAAATTTATAAAATTAGTTTTATTGGAAAAATAAAATTTGATAATTGTAAAAAATAGCTTACTTTTGCATTAGATTATTGTTAATAATAATTATTTATTTAAACTAAAATTTTTAATTTTTTATGAGAAAAAATTTATTCACTTTAGCATTTTTATTGCTAACTGCTACCGCTAGTTATGCACAATTCACATTAGGCTTTAAAGTAGGCTTAGGTATTGCTTCAAACCGTGTAGATTCAAAAACTACTGGTGTGGACTTTGCAAGTGATGGAAGCTCTGCTCGTATTATTATTGGTGGTATTGCGGATATCCAGTTTGCTGAAAAATATGCTTTTAGCACAGGTATTCTTTATGCCACAAAACAAGCGAAATTTACAGGACAACTTAGCGGAGTTTCAGGTTCAAAACTTTCAGAGTCTTGGGGACTTCAATATCTCCAAATTCCACTTACAGTAAAACTTTTCACAAGTGAAGTTTTCCCTAATGCCAAGGTTTACATACAAGCAGGTCCTCAAATTGAAATTCTTGTAGGAAAGAAGAATAAAGAAAGTGGCTTCAAATCACCTATTACAGAAACAATGGTGGACACTTTTAGTCCTATTGATGTATCTGTAACGGCTTCTGCTGGTATAGAATACGCCATTGGTGAAAATATTTTGTTTGGTGGTCTTAATTTCCAAACAGGTTTTATCAATACTATTTATAAAACAAACTACCCATCACCTAGCGGAGGTGAAACAAAGTTTACTTCAAAAAACACTTTGTTCTCTCTTGAAATAGGTATTAAATTATAATTTTTATAATTTATTCAAGTTGTTGATTATCAGACCTTCAAGATTTTTAAAACCTTGAAGGTCTTTTTAAATTTAACAAATTAGTAATAAGTTGTTAATAACTTCCTAGTCGGTGGCGTAAACGCCACCTCTTTATATCAAAGGCAAAAATGGTTTTATGTATAGCGGTGGCGTTTACGC
>JAYUKY010000086.1:0-36342 GCA_043764015.1 Raineyaceae bacterium | reverse complement strand
GAAGCGGAAGCGGAAGCGGAAGTAAAAAATTTAAGGGTTTTGGTGGCCGAAGACGTGGCATTGAATCAACTTTTAATCAAAATCATTTTAGGCGACTTTGATTTTGAAGTAGCTATTGCCGAAAATGGGAAAATTGCCGTCGAAAAACTTGCGGTTGCCGAGCGAAGCCGAGGCACGGTAGGTGAGCGAAGCCGAACCTATGATATTATTTTGATGGATTTGCAAATGCCCGAAATGAATGGTTTTGAAACAACGGCATACATTCGTAAGATACTGAAATCCGAGATTCCCATTATTGCTTTAACGGCAGATGTAACGACAATTGATGTTGTCAAATGCAAAGAATTTGGAATGGATGATTATATTTCTAAACCTATTGACGAAAACCAACTGTATAGCAAAATAATGTCTTTGAGCAAGTTAGGAATAGGTGCGAAGTAATAATTTAAAATTTTGATTATCAAGTATTTACAAAAATTAAAAAAATCTATCACGAATTATCAGCATAAAACGTAATTCAAAAAATGCTTTATCATTACTTAATAGTTACTTACCGCAACCTTAGTCGCAACAAATTTTATAGCTTTGTCAATATTTTGGGGCTTGCAGTGGGTATTTGTTGTAGTTTGCTGATTTTATTGCACATAGAAGGAGAATTTAATTTTGATACTTTTTATCCTAATTATGATAAAATTTGGCGCATAAGTGCGGATTATAAAAACCGCAAAATGGCTGCTTTTCCGCCTAACCAAGAGGACAATCTCCAAAAAACTTTCCCAGAAATACAGAAAATAACTCGTCTTTTGCCCACAGAAGGTACTATTTTGGGTACAGCAAAAGCCAGTGTTTTTAGTAATGATGTGTTTTTTGCAGATAGTAGTTATTTTGATGTTTTCAAACAGATTTTTATCAGCGGAAACCCTCAAAATGCGCTCCAAAGCTCTTTTTCTATTGTCCTTACACAAAGTTTAGCCAAAGAACTTTTTGGAGAAAACGACCCAATAGGCAAAATGATAAGCCTTAGAAGTACCAATGCTTTTCGTTATGATGGACAACATCAAGTAACGGCAATCATAGCTGATTTGCCCAAAAACACACATTTACCTTTCAAAGCACTTATTTCGTGGAACAAAGACGACAGACTTTTGGGCATTTCTTGGACTTATACTTACCTGCGTTTCCACGAAAAAGCAAACATCAATAGTTTTATTTTCAACAAACAATTTGATGAAAAATGGGGGAAAAACAATCAAAAAGATAACCTAAAAAATGATATAAAAATACTTGATTTTAAGCCAATTTTGATGAATGTAGCTAGTATTCATCTTCATTCCAAACTTTTAAGTGAGCCATATCCAACTGGAAATCTCAATTATTTGTATGTTTTTTTTATGGTGAGTGGCTTTATAATGCTTGTGGCGTGTATCAATTATATCAATTTAAATACGGCTCGTGCTGTACAACGTATCAAAGAAATTGGTGTAAGGAAAGTGCTTGGCGCATCAAAAATGTCATTTATTTGGCAATTTGTGGTAGAGGCTTTTGTTATGGCAAGTATTTCGTTTTTTATTGCATTTTCACTTTGCGAAATTTCTTTGCCATTTTTTGGAAATATTGTAGAAAAACCGCTTTCATTGAATGTATTGTATGCTTCTTGGAAAAATATTTTTGCCTTTGGCATATTTTTCTTATTGATAGTAATGTTTTCGTCTGTTTATCCTGCACTTTATATGTCTAATTTTAAATTATTAGATGCTATCAAAGGGAATGCAAATAAAAATAAGATTTCTTTACGTAAAATCCTGATTGTCTTGCAGTTTACTATCACTATCATTACGCTTGTAGGCACAGGCATTGTGTATCAACAAATTAATTTTTTACATTTTCAAAATTTAGGCTTTCAGAAAAGCAATATTTTGGTAGTACGGTTACCTAAAAACGTGCTTGAAGAAGAGAAATTAGCACAAATAAAAAAAGAGCTTTTGCAAAATCAGCATATCTTAAAAGTTGGAAGTTCTGTAGAAATTCCTGGCACAAACTTTACTTCACAGTTTTTGTTTGAAGTAGAAAATCAACAAAATAATACTAAATTCAATAAGAAAAAACCAAATAAAACCTTCAAAAAAGAACTTTTAGGGCGACTTGTAATAGGAGATGATTTTTTGGAAACACTTGATATTCAACTAATTGATGGAGAAAAAATAATACAAACACAAGAAAATAATACAGAGAAAAAATTTCTTCTCAACGAGATTGCAGCGCAAAAACTAGGTTATTGCGACAACGGCAACTCGCCTATTGGCAAAGAAATTATTATTGCTCGTGATAGCACAGGAGCGGTTTCTGTTGGTGGAATAGTAGTTGGCGTGGTCAAAAACTTCAATTTTTCTTCTTTGCATTCTTCTATTGCGCCTGTGGTCATTATTTATAGCAACCAAACAGGAAATTTATTTTTGAATGTAGAAATACAATATATTAATCAAATTGAAAGTTATTTGGAGCGTATTTGGGCAAAAAATGTGTCTGGTGAACCTTTGAACTACTTTTTTTTAGATGAGAATTTTGATAAACATTATAAACAAGAAGAAAAATTAGGAGAGTTATTGTTATATTTTTCTGTTTTAAGTATTTTTATTTCGTGTTTGGGACTTTTTGGCTTGGCATTATTCAGCTCTGAACTACGTACAAAAGAAGTTGGAATACGTAAAATATTGGGTGCAAGCACTTTAAATATCATTTTGTTGCTTTCTAAGGATTTTATTTGGCTGGTTTTGATAGCTATTGGCTTGGCGTTGCCACTTGGGTACTACATTATCACGCACTGGCTAGATAATTTTGCCTATAAAACAGAAATTCAATGGGGGCTATTTGCATTTGCAGGCATTGTGGCATTGTTTTCAGCCATTTTGCCACTTATTTTGCAGTCTTTTATCATTGCTATCAGCGCACCAATACACGCTTTGAGAACAGAGTAAAAGTGTATTTGTTAATCATTTGATTATTAGCATTTTGTATTCATTCAAAATTCACAATTAAAAATTCACAATTACTTATAGCATTGCTTGTATGTATTCTTTTACCTTTCTCAAAATAGCAATAATTACATAAATATCTTCGTCAGAAGCGTTGTAAGCATTACTTACGGCATATTCATTATGGTTAAGTACAACAAAAAACCAACTTCTGCCCAACACATAACAGCCATAAACAGGATTTTTGTCTTCATTTTTGACTTGTGCCACAAGCATTTCAGAAAGTAATTGTCCTTTTGGGTCTGATGAGCCTTTTTTTGTTTCCTGTTTATACTCGTGAATGAAGAAGTATGGTTTTGTAGGTTTTTGTTTTCCTTTTGCCAGTACAAAATCAACTCTACCGCCTATTTCTATGCCTTTTATGGTGGCGGAAAGTGGGCGTTGAGAGAAAACCTTGCAATCTTTAATTTTATAATCAACTAATAGTAATAAAGGCGCAATAAATTGCAATTTAAGTTCATCTTCATTCCAAAAATCTGCATTATCCAATAATTGTGTTCTAATAAATTCTGCTAATGTTGCTTGGTAAGTATCAAGCGTGGTAGTGGATTTCAGCCAATCCTCTAAAAGTGGCATTTCTTTTAACTGCGTAATGTCAAATTCAGTTTCTACGTCTTGTGTTTCCCAGTTTTCAAAATTTCTCATTATACTGTTTAGTTATATTTTTTGCATTTCTTCAATATAGTCTTTTACCTTTCTCAAAATAGCAACAATTACGTAAATATCTGGTTGTGAAGCATCATACGCCCTACTAACGGCATATTCTTTGTGATTAAGAACAACAAAAAACCAACTTCTACCAACTACATAGCAACCATAAACAGGATTTTTATCTTCATTTTTGACTTGTGCAACCAGCATTTCAGAAAGTAATTGCCCTTTTGGGTCTGATGAGCCTTTTTTTGTTTCCTGCTTATACTCGTGAATGAAAAAATAAGGTTTTGTGGGCTTTTGTTTTCCTTTTGCTAGTACAAAATCCACCCTACCGCCTATTTCTATGCCTTTTATGGTCGCAGAAAGTGGGCGTTGGGAGAAAACATTATAGAGTTCGCTATCATCATAAAGTGCAAAATCTATCATTTTACTGATACATTGTAGTTTTAGTTCATCTTCATTCCAATAATCTGCAAAATCTAACACCTTTAATTTTAGTTTCTCTAGTTTTTGTGTTGTATAGTTGTCAAACGTTGTAGTAGCACTTAGCCAGTCTTCCAAAAGTGGCATTTTTTTATTTTTTTCAAGGTCAAATTCCGTTTCAAGGTCTTGCGTTTCCCAATTTTCAAAATTTTTCATTATATTTTGTGATTTAATTCTTGTACAAAGATAAGGTTTATTTGTTTCAAAATCCCATAAAAAACACTTTTTGTTTTTTATGGGATTTTTAGTGCGCCTACAAATACCTACCTTACGAACAAAATAAAAAAAGTAATCAAACAAAATATCAAAGAATAGTTTTCAATAATGTTTTTTTTTTGTATGTTTGTGAAAAAAATAGTATAATACGAAAAACAAAGAAATTTTTTCTTTAACCAAAACATTTTTAATACACATTTAGTAAAGATTACAAATATAATTTACTATGACTAACATACTCTTAATTCTTGCGGCTTTGCTTCTTGTGGCTATCTTTTTGGTCATATTTAGAGCATCTAAGCTTATCTCTATTTTTAGGAATGACAGCGACCCCGACAAGGTCAGCCAGTCAAATAACATTCACGCTTATCTGTTTTTGATATTGCCATTAGTTGGTTTTTCATTGGCAGGTTGGTATGCAGTACATCATTTAGGGCTGATTATTCCGCCTCACGCATCTAAAAATGCAGATATTACAGAGCCACTATTTCATCAGGCAACAATAGTTATTTTGTTGATGTTTGTTATTACAAATGCTGCCCTTTTCTTTTTTGCTTTTAAATACCGTTACAAGGAAGGTTACAAAGCTACTTTTTTTACAGATAACGTAAAATTAGAAATTGTTTGGACTATTGTTCCTGCGGTTATATTGGTTTTGCTTGTTGTGCAAGGATGGCAGGCTTGGAAAAAAATTATGTATACTGCTCCAGAAAATGCACAACAAATAGAAGTAATGGGGCATCAATTTGCTTGGAAAGTACGTTATCCTGGTGCTGATGGCAAATTAGGAAAATATAATTTCCGTTATACAGACGCTACTAATGAAATGGGGTTTGATTTTTCTGATAAGAAAAATGACGATGACTTTATGGTAAGTGAAATTCATATACAAAAAGGTGTGCCTGTTGTATTTAATATTCGTGCTAGAGATGTGCTACATAGTTTTTCTTTGCCACATTTCCGCCAAAAAATGGACGCAGTACCAGGAATGCCTACAAAACTTTGGCTAACTCCTACAAAAACAACTGCTGAAATGCGTCAAGAATTACAAGGACGACCAGAATACCAAACTATTGACGAAAAATCAGGCAAAACTCGTGCTGATGGCTTCAATTATGAAATTGCTTGCCAAGAAGTTTGTGGACGTGGACACTTTGCAATGCGCCTAGTGATTGTGGTTGATGATGAAGTTGATTACAAAAAATGGGTAGCTGCCCAAAAACCGTTTATAGAAGTTAATAAGGAATATGTGGCAAAAGCTCGTATCCAACAACAAAAAGCGAAAGCAAGTGGCGTAGCAATGGTTTCTAAATAAGTTTTTGAATTGTGAATTGTCAATGAAATACAAAAAACAATAGTTTAATCAATTTAAAAATAATAAAAATTTGTATTTAAAAATCTTGAAAGGGTTTAACTATCATAACCCCACGTTTCACGTGGGGAAACACGCAAAAAAATACTCAAAAGCAAATAACAAATAAAAATAAATTTATGGCACAAGTAATGGAGGCTAACGCAGATATACATGCACACGCCCACGCTCACGACGAGCACGAACACCACGAAGAAACCTTTATTACAAAGTACATCTTCACCATTGACCACAAAATGATTGCTAAACAATTCCTTGTTTCTGGGATTTTGTGGGCATTTATTGGCGGTTTGTTTTCTATACTTTTCCGTTTGCAATTAGGTTTTCCTAATATGGATATGTCTTTCCTAAAACCTCTTTTGGGTGGTTGGATAGAAATTCAAAAAGACGGAACAGGCGCACTTAATCCAGAATTTTACCTTGCACTTGTAACAATGCACGGAACAATTATGGTGTTTTTTGTACTTACAGCAGGTCTTAGTGGCACATTTTCAAATTTCCTTATTCCTTTGCAAATTGGTGCAAGAGATATGGCATCAGGATTTATGAATATGCTTTCTTATTGGTTTTTCTTTGCATCAAGCGTTTTGATGTTCTCTTCTTTGTTTTTTGCAACTGGTCCTGCGGCTGGTGGTTGGGTTGTTTATCCGCCGCTAAGTGCGCTACCGCAAGCATTAGCAGGGTCTGGAGATGGTATGACGTATTGGCTACTCGCAATGTCATTATTTATTGCCTCCTCACTTTTAGGTAGTATCAATTACATTACGACAGTTATCAACCTAAGAACAAAGGGAATGTCATTTAATAGACTTCCACTTACTATTTGGGCGTTTTTCATTACGGCAGTTATTGGTATTTTGTCTTTCCCTGTACTTTTTTCTGCGGCACTTTTGTTGATTTTTGACAGAAGTTTTGGAACAAGTTTTTACCTTTCTGAAATATATGTAGCGGGTGAGGCTTTGCACAATGTAGGCGGTAGCCCAGTTTTATTCCAACACTTATTTTGGTTTTTGGGTCACCCAGAAGTTTATATAGTACTTTTGCCTGCTTTGGGACTTACATCTGAAGTAATTGCTACACAAGCTCGTAAACCAATTTTTGGTTATACGGCTATGATTGGCTCAATGCTTGGTATTGCGGTACTTTCATTTATAGTTTGGGCGCATCACATGTTTGTAACAGGTATGAACCCATTTTTGGGAACAATATTTATGTTCTTGACATTGATTATTGCTGTTCCTTCTGCAGTAAAAGCCTTTAATTATATCACGACACTTTGGAAAGGAAATATACGCTTTACACCTGCAATGTTATTTTCTATTGGTCTTGTATCATTGTTTATTTCTGGTGGTGTTACTGGTATTATCTTAGGTAATAACGCTTTGGATATTTATCTACACGATACTTATTATGTAGTGGCTCACTTTCACCTTGTGATGGGTTCTGCTTCATTTTTTGGTATGATGGCGGGTGTTTATCACTGGTTTCCTAAAATGTTTGGTCGTATGATGGACGAAAGATTAGGTTATTTGCACTTTTGGATGACGTTTGTAGGTGTTTATACGGTATTCTTCCCAATGCACTATATTGGTATGGCTGGTTTCCCAAGACGTTACTATTCATTTACAGGATTTGATGCGTTCCGTATTTTTGCTGATTTGAATATGTTTATTTCTGCGGCGGCTATTGTTACATTCTCTGCGCAGTTATTGTTTGGTTTCAATTTCTTCTATTCTATGTTTAGAGGAAGACGTGCTACACAAAACCCTTGGCAATCAAATACGTTGGAATGGACAGCACCAATTGAGCCAGGACACGGCAACTGGGAAGGTCAAATTCCCTACGTTTACCGTTGGCCTTATGATTATAGCAAACCAAATGCAGAAGCAGACGGTTTTACAGATTATATCCCACAAAACGTGCCTTACTCTGTAACGAAAAATTCTAATTTGCCTCACGAAAACGACCTTATTGCATTAGAGCAAGAAGAGATGATTCCAGAAGACAAATCATTAGTGGAATTGAAACATATAAAAGTAGGCGCACACTAAGCCCTATTTGACTAACAAAAAGCCTTTCAGAGAAATCTGAGAGGCTTTTTTAATTTTTTCTATTACTTATTCCAAAGGTAATTTATCTTTGCGTCTTGTTCCATCATACAACTCATAACACATAAAACGGCACTCCAAAGAGCCATTAAATAGTTTGATTTTAGGTTTTGGATTGAGACGAATGTGTTTAGCAGCTTCAAAATTAGACGTAATAATCCACGCATCATAACCCGCCCATTTCTTTTTGAGTGTATCTCCAATAGACTTATACAACGCATTGATATCTTCATCTAAATTCATTCGTTCTCCATAAGGCGGATTTATAATCAAAATTCCACGACCCTCAGGAACTTGCAAATCTTCAAAAGCAGAAGTTTCTATCTCAATAATATGTTTTAGATTGGCTTCATTAAGATTGATTATTGCTTTTCTAGCAACATTTTTAGAAATCTCGCCACCCATAATCAGAGGTGTATTTTTGTTTATTTTGCTCATAGCCTCATCATAAATGGTATTCCACAAATCCCTATCAAAGTTTTTCCATTTTTCAAAGCCAAAAAAATCTTTATAAGAACCAGGTGGAATATTTGCTGCAATCAAAGCAGCCTCAATCAAAATCGTTCCAGAGCCACACATAGGATCTACAAAATTGCTTTTTTTGTCCCAATCTGTCAATAAGACAAGACCTGCAGCAAGTACCTCATTGATAGGAGCAAGATTTGTTTTGTCACGGTAGCCTCTTTTATGCAAAGATTCACCAGAACTATCCAACGAAACAACACATTTTTCTTGACTAACAAATAAATTTATTCTCAAACTTGGGCGGTGCGTATCTACATCTGGACGACTACCATACAACTCCCTAAACCTATCAACAATAGCATCTTTTGTTTTTTGTTCCAAATATTGAGAATGGTTAAAATAATCAGAATTTAAAGAGCAATTTATGGCAAGTGTATCATCTAAATCCATATATTCTTCCCATTTCATTGCCTTTATTTTCTTGTATAACTCCTCTTCATTTCTTATTTCAAAAGAATGAATTGGCACTAAAACACGCAACGCTGTTCTTAAACAGAGATTTGCTTTGTACATAAAGCCCAAATCTCCCTGAAATCCGACTGCTCGGTTGTGTTTTTCTATTTCTATTGCTCCCAAAGTGTGCAATTCGTCTATTAAAATGTCTTCCAAACCAAACATGGTTTGTGCTATCATTTTGAAATTTGTGTTGGACATTTGATGTATTTTTTAGTTGGACTGCAAATTTATGATTTTAATGTAATAAAAATAAATATTTTTATTGGTTGTATTAATATTTTGGGATAATGATTTTTTGTAAATAAGGCACTTCAAGAATGTAATCTGTAATCTGCAATCTTAAAAATAAAAGTAAGTTCTTTGTAGCTATTCTCAATCTAACCCACGTTTGGTGTCCCCACCAAACGTTTTCTCCAAAAACTGCAACGAATAATTTACAGTAACAAATACTTCACGAATAGTCAACGGTTTTCGTGAGGTATTTTGAGGCAAGAAAAGCGTTCAAATACAAACAAAATGCTTTTTCTATTTTCAAAATACTTTCTCCATAGCCAATCAACTTCACGAAAGTCTTTGACTATTCGTGAAGTCTTTGTTTATTCAAAGAAAAATAATATATTTGGAAAAATAAATAGACAAGTGAGCATGCCCACTTGCGCAAAAATCTCCTCCCAAAAAATGACCAAACAGCAAGGACTTTCTGCTATTATTGCGCTTGTAGCACGCTTTAAAGACAACACACAGGATTATAAAAAAACTTCTTACAACGAAACCCAAACTCGTAGGGATTTTATAGACCCGTTTTTTAAGGCATTGGGCTGGGATATTGACAATGAACTGGGACTTTCTGAAAGTTATAGAGAAGTCGTACACGAAGACAGAATAAAAATTGAAGGCAGAAGTAAAGCTCCTGATTACTCATTTAGGCTTAATGGCGGTGCTAGACTGTTTTTTGTTGAAGCAAAAAAACCTAGTATTGACATCAAAGACGACATACAACCTGCTTACCAAGTCAGGCGTTATGGCTGGACTGCCAAACTAAATGTGAGCTTAATCACTGATTTTGAAGAGTTTGCCGTATATGATTGTAACAAAAAACCTAAACCAACCGACAAAGCAAGCACCGCAAGAGTGGAATATTTGAGGTACGAAGATTATGAGAAAAAATGGGATTTTTTGTGGGATAATTTTAGCAAAGATGCCGTTTTAAATGGGAATTTTGAAAAATATCTACTCAAAAATATAGATAAAAAAGGTACGGAAACCGTTGATAAAGATTTTTTGAAGTCTTTGGATACGTGGCGCACAATGCTTGCGGAGGTCATCAATGCGGATAATAACAAAAAAGATGGCAAAACCGCCAGACTACTTGATGAAGACGAACTTAATTTTGTCGTTCAACAAACACTAGACAGGATTATTTTCTTGCGCATAGCAGAAGCCCGTGATATTGAAGTTTACGGAAGCCTAAAAGCTACCATAAAAACAGGCAATTATTTTCAAAACCTGCTTAAATTATTCCAAGAAGCTGACCAAAAATATAATTCTGGGCTTTTTGACTTCCAAAAAGATAAAATAAGCGACAAAATCAAAATTAGTAATGATACTATCAAAACAATCATTACTAATCTCTATTATCCTGAGAGTCCTTATGCCTTTTCTGTGCTTAGCGTGGAGATTTTGGGTAGTGCTTATGAGCAGTTCTTAGGTAAAACCATCACTATCAATGACAAAGGTAAAGCCGTTATTGAGCTAAAACCTGAAGTACGCAAAGCAGGTGGCGTGTATTATACGCCCCAATACGTTGTGGATTACATTGTGGAAAATACTGTTGGAAAACTTATCTCACCAAAAACAACACCTGCGGAAATTGCAAATATCAAAATAGTTGACCCTGCGTGTGGTAGTGGCAGCTTTTTGTTGGGTGCGTACCAGTTTTTGCTTACTTGGCACTTGAGTTTTTATCTCAAAAATCCTAAAGAAGCTAAGAAAAATAACGCCCTCACGCCTACAAACACACTCACAACATCAGAAAAAAAGAAAATCTTGCTTAACAACATCTTTGGCGTGGATATAGACACCAATGCGGTGGAAGTTACAAAACTTTCTTTGCTTCTTAAATGTATGGAAGGAGAAACCAGCGCAAGTATTGAACATCAGAAAAAACTTTTTAATGAACGTGTACTGCCTACTTTGGATAGCAATATACAAAGTGGTAACTCTTTGATTGATATTGATTACTACGAAAACCAAATGGATTTTGGAGAAGAACGCAAAATAAAACCTTTTAGCTGGAAAAAAGCATTTCCAAGCGTGTTTAAGACAAAAATTATAGAAGAAGATTTGCAAGCATATCATATCACTTGTGTTATGCACAATACAAGAACTTCACAAAGAATGATTACCCATAATGTGAAAAAAGGTATTCCAGAATACCTTTATATAGAGGAAGAACAGAAATTACTTGAGATTATTTGTCTTCATATACAAGAAAATAAACTAAGAATATTAGCTCTTAATGTGTGCGCAGACCATTTTCATTTTGCTATAGTTTGTAATCCTGAAAAACTCACTACAATTGTGGGCAAATTAAAAGCTATGTCTGCACGAGCTTTTAATATTTGGAGAGGTATTACTGAGACAATGGGGCATGCCCCATTGCCTAAAAATATTCCCTTGCACGAAGAACAAACAGAAGAAGAAAAGACAAGGGGGCATGCCCCATTGCCTAAAAATACCATTTTGCCAAGAGGAGAAACGCAAAACTCACTTTGGGCGCAAAAATTTAATAGGCAAGAAATTAAAGATGAAGACCAACTTTGGAATATTCTAAGCTATATCCAAAATAATAGAGTAAAACACCAATTACCAGATTTGCCACAAGAAACAATTTCTTTGATGGGAAAAACTATTATTTCATACGACAAAGCATACGAACCAGAAAAAATAAATGGTGGCTTTGATGTTGTCATTGGAAATCCGCCGTATGTGAGAATGTCTGATGAAAACCAAATTAGGTATTTTAACCAAAAATATAAATACCAAAACTATCAATATGATTTATATTTGTTGTTTTTGGAGCAATGTAAGCATCTTCTAATTGAAAAAGGACTTTTAGGCGTAATTATTCCTAATACTTGGTTGCAATCTATTAAATTCCAAAATATCAGAAAATATTTAGCTACGGAATATAGCTGGAATAAAATTTTGCACATCACAGAACACATCTTTAAGGCGGTTGTAGATACACATGTGATTATTTTTGAGAAAAATAAAACACAAGCAAACACTATTCAGATAGACAAACTAACAAAAGGAGAAGTTTCTAAGTATCAAATACTTTCTAAAGATGATATTGCTACAAATGGTGATATTATCAATATTTTGGCAAATAAAAATGATACAAAATTATTCAACAAAATAAAAGAAAATTCACTTTTTATAGGTGATGTTTGTTTCTCAACGGTTGGTGTAAAACCATTTCAAAAAGGTAAAGGAAAACCAAAACAAACAGAGCAAATTGTTATAGAAAAACCATTTGTCAAAGAAAAACAACCTAAACCAAAAGGAAATAACTGGCTTCCTTTGATGCGTGGAAGTTTGATGCATAAGTATATCAATTTTTGGGATAATGATAGTTGGATACAATATGGAGAATGGTTAGCTGAACCTAGAAAACCAGAAGTATTTGCAGCAGAAGAAAAAATCATTGTTAGGCAAACTGGAGATAGTATTATTGCTATGCTGATTGGAAAGAATATTATTGCTAGAAATAATCTACATATTTTGATTTCTGAAAAAATAGCTCATAAATTTATTTTGGGTATTCTGAATTCCAAACTAACGGATTTTTATTATTATCAGATAAATCCAGAAAAAGGAGAAGTTTTGGCAGAAGTGAAGAAAAATCACGTAGAGCAACTTCCAATCCCAAAAATAACAAAACAAACACAAAACTCTCACGACCAAATAGTGGTTTGTGTGGAGCAGTTGTTGTTATTGCATAAAGAACTCCAAGCAATGGGGCATGCCCCATTGTCTTCTAAAGAGGCACTTATCAAAAACAAAATAGCGTTCAATGAAGATAAAATAAATAGGTTGGTTTATGCGCTTTATGCCCTCACAGAGGAGGAAATAGCTATTATTGAGGGTGTTTAAAAGTATCCAAAATGAAAAACAAAGTACCAAACGCAATGGGGCATGCCCCATTGTCCAATATGCTTTCCAACACACAACTCGCACTTTTGGAGGCACTCACGCACAAAGAATTATTTATCCAACAAATGCAAAAATTTTCTATTAAAAAATTAGATACGCACCTTGATTTGGTGCGTGAGCAACTGCGTATGGCGTACAAAAACCAACAACATAATGAATATGAGCTACTTTTGGAATATGAAAGTCAGATAATAAGTGCTAAATTTCTGAAAACAATGTAAACTAAATAGTTTATTCTATGCTACTTTGAGCATTGCCATTGTAGATTTTTCAAACTTTTCTTTGGCATATTCCGCACTGACAACAAATTTTTTGATTTCTTTTTGAGAAGGAAGTTCAAACATTGCATCAGTGATTATTGCCTCGCAAATAGAACGCAGACCTCTTGCGCCCAATTTCAAATCAATAGCTTTGTCTGCAATATATTCTAAAGCTTCTTTTTCAAAAATAAGTTCTATTCCTTCCATTGAGAACAGTTTTTTGTACTGTTTTACAATAGCATTTTTAGGTTCATAAAGAATTTTTAGTAGCGTATCACGAGAAAGAGGCTCAAGGTACGCAAGCACAGGCAAACGCCCAATAAGTTCTGGGATAAGTCCAAAAGATTTCAAATCTTGTGCTGTGATAAATTTTAAAAGCGTTTCTGGGTCTTCTACAATATTATTATGTTCGTTGCTAAAACCTATAGGGTTGGTATTCATACGGTTAGCTATGCGTTTTTCTATCCCATCAAAAGCGCCACCACAAATAAATAACACATTTTCAGTATTAACGGCTATCATTTTTTGGTCTGGGTGCTTGCGTCCTCCTTGTGGTGGCACATTCACGACAGAGCCTTCCAACAACTTTAAAAGAGCTTGTTGCACACCTTCACCGCTTACATCTCTTGTAATAGAAGGATTATCAGACTTTCTAGCAATTTTATCCACCTCATCAATATACACAATACCACGCTGGGCGGCTTCTATATCATAATCAGCAGCCTGCAAAAGGCGTGTCAAAATGCTTTCTACATCTTCACCCACGTAGCCTGCCTCTGTGAGGACAGTCGCATCAGCAATACAAAAAGGTACTTGCAAAAGTTTGGCTAGTGTGCGTGCAAGATAGGTTTTACCTGTTCCTGTGCGCCCAACCATAATAATATTAGATTTTTCTATGGTAATATCTTCACTTGTATCTTTCTGTACGAGGCGTTTGTAGTGGTTATAAACGGCTACAGATAAGAATTTTTTTGCTTCATCTTGCCCTACCACATAGATATCAAGGTGCTTTTTGATGTCCATTGGTTTTAGGAGTGTAAGTTTCATTTCTGGCTTTCCACGCTCCGAATGGCTAAATTCTTCTTGTACAATGGTATAGGCTTGCGTAACACACTCATTACAAATGTTACCTTTCATTCCTGTAATGATGAAAACGCCATCTTTTTTGGTTTTTCCACAAAACGAACAACTTGGATTTTGCGACATATTTTTTTATTTATCTTTATTTTCTATGCTAAATTGGAGTGCAAAGATACGAAAAATATACAAGACATTATGGATTTTTTTAGATAGCGAATTTACTTCTAGGAATGAGTTGTGAACATTTGTTTTGTATTTGTAGAAGACAAAAACTGAATAAATAACATAAATTAACCAAAAAATACAGATTGTTCACGTATTTTTTGGTTAATTTATGGTTTATTTCTAAGAATGGAAGATTAAATAACTTAACTTTTTTAGTTTTTGAATAGCTCAATAATCAAAGTTTTAAATTCGTACCTCAAACATCCAACCTCGTACTTAAATCAAGGTTCTTCTACTTGGGTTTTTTCTGTTTGACGCACGGTAGAAGTGGTATCTTTCTTTTCCACAACTTTTTTGGTTGTATCTTTTTTCTCCTCTACTTTTATTGTGTCTTTTTTAGCTGTTTTTGTGGTATCTTTTGATGTAGTATCACCTACTTTTTTATCTCCACAAGAAGACAAAAAAATAGTAGAAAGCATTATCAAAAAGATAAGAAATATGTTTTTCATTTGAATATTTTGTAGTTTTACACTTTAAAGCCCATTACCATAATATCATCTATTTGTTTTTCTTCATTTATCATCCAAGCATCTAGTGTATGTACCAGGATATTTCTTTGTTCTTCACAAGGTTTTTCAGCGTTTTCAGATAGCATTGTACGCAATTTCCCAGAGGAGAATTTACGGTTGTTTTCTCCACCAAATTGGTCTTGATAACCATCAGAATACATAAAAAAAGTAATAGGTTTTTCTAAGCTAATTACATGATTTACAAAAGGTTTGTCAGATTGCAAACCACCAATAGAAACATTTTCACCTTTGATAAGTTTGGTTTCTCCGTTTTCAATATACAACAAATCCTGACGACCTCCAGAGAATGTCATTGTCTTAGCAATTTTATCAATCACTACAATACCAATATCCATACCGTCACGGTTGCTCGTTTCCTCCTGATTAAGTTGGCTAGAAACGCCCTGCATAAGATGATTAAGAATATCAATAGGATTAGTCATATTCTTATCAAAAACAGCATTATTGAGGATAGATTCCCCAATCATACTCATAAAAGCACCAGGAACACCGTGTCCTGTGCAATCTACGGCAGCAACAATTATTTTATTTTCACCAAGTTCCGTAAGTTCAGCAAACCAATAAAAATCACCAGAAACAATGTCTTTGGGACTATAAAAGATAAACATATCCTTAAAATGCTTCGTTACACGCTCTTGCGCAGGAAGCATAGCACGTTGTATGCGGCGTGCATATTTGATGCTATCCGTTATTTTGAGGTTGATAATTTCCAGCTCGTTGGTGCGTTCTCTTACTTTCTCTTCCAAATGGTCGTTTGCAGATTTAAGTTCTTTGATAAGAACTTGCTTCTCATTTTTGAGTTCATAAGTTTCCAACGCCTTGTCAAGTGTCATTTTCATTTCGCCACTTTCGTAAGGTTTTGTGATATATTTATAAATACCACACTTATTTACGGCTTGCACAATAGCCTCAATATCACTAAAACCAGTCAAAATAATACGAATAATATCTGGGTGAGCAGGCAAAATACGCTCCAAAAGCTCCGTACCATTCATTTCAGGCATTTTTTGGTCAGTCATAATCAGATGAATGTTGTTGTCATCTAAAATGCGGACTGCTTCTTCTATATCTGTAGTTGTATAGACGTTATAATGTCTTTTGAACGCCATTCTGAAAATACGCAAATTGCTTTCCTCATCATCAACATAAAGAATATTATACGTTTTTGCGACTGGTTGGTCTTCTAATGTTATGTTGTCCATAAATATTTAAAAAAATGATAAAGATAATTTTATTGTTTTAGCCCCTAAATCCCCAAAAGGGACTTTTAATACAATATTTTGTTTTTTTAAGGAAGACTTCGCTTAAAGCGAAATCTTCCTTTTAAATTCTGTCACTTATTCTTTCATAAAAGTAATAATTTTGTTATCTCTTATACTTTTTAAGGTTATTTTTTTTTCGTTTTGCGCTATTATTTTGTGATAAAGTAATGTATCATTTTGAAATGATATTAACGTAAAATCATTTTTTTTTTCTGTGAAAATTCCTTTATATTGGGTTGATTTCTGATTTTTTCTTATAACAACAAAATAAAAATAACCATTTTCTTTGATGTCTATTCTTGTAAAACCTGTGTTTGTTGTCAGAAACCAAGTACCTATAAAAGTATTACTAATATTATCCTCTTTTTTACAACTATTTGGCATAAAAATGAGTCCTATCATCCATACAAGTATAATTCCTGGTATGGTTAGCATAACGCCCCATCTACCAAAACGCAAACATTGACCAGCCATAGTAAGTACGAAGTAAGAGGTACGAAATACGAATATTGGTTGAACTTCCCAAAAAGTTTCCAACTTTTGGGAGGTTTTTTATGAAGTCAAGTGTTTCCACCTGACTTCATAGAAACTTCTTCCCGACCACGAATAATGTATTTGTGTCCCCTTCGGGGTTAGGGGCAATTACTCTAAATTTTTAGGAATTTGAATAACAAATTCAGTTCCTTTTCCTTCCTCACTATTGACAAAAATCTGTCCGTTGTGTTTTTCAATGATACCAAAAGTAATAGACATTCCTAGCCCAGTACCAACTCCAACAGCCTTTGTGGTGAAGAAAGGTTCAAAAACACGTTTTTTCACTTGTTCAGACATTCCTACGCCATTATCTTTTATTCTGATAACCACATTTTCCTGTTGTGTTTCCGTATAAATAGTAACTACGCCATCTTTTCTATCCTCTGAAATAGCCTGAATAGCATTATTGATGATGTTCATAAATACTTGATTAAGCTGACCAGGATAACAATTTATCTCTTTCATTGTGTCATCATAGTATTTTTTGACTTCAACACGCCCTTTGAATTTATTTTGCAAAAGTGTAAGCGTAGCATCAAGACACTCACCAATATTAGCAAATTTCTTTTCTTCCTCATCTAGGCGTGAGAACACACGCAAGCCTTTTACTATCTCCATTGTGCGTACAGCTCCTTTTTTGATGTCACCTACCAAACTATTGATGTCGCCCAACAAATCTCCATAACTTAACTGACGTTTGAGTGCTTGTACTTCTCTCAAAACTTTTTCTTTGTCTTCTGCTTTGTCAAGTTCTGCGTATTTTTCCACAATTTCTAAAAGCTCGTCTAACGACATTTTGAGCGTATCAATACCGTTATAAACGAAGTTGATAGGGTTATTGATTTCGTGTGCAATACCTGCGGTTAGTTGCCCAAGAGAAGCCATTTTTTCAGAGTGAACGAGTTGAGATTGTGCGTCTTTGAGCGTTCCATAAGTACGCTCAAGCTCTTCTTTGCTTTCCAATTCACTATTAAGGGCAGTTTTGATTTTCTTCTCTGCCATCATTAGTTGTTCGTTGGCTTCCAATTGACGTTCCATTATTTGCCTCATTTCTTCCTCTGATTTCCCTAATTGGTCATTTTTCTTAGCAAGTTCACGCTGCGCAATAATCATACTATCATTGATGATTTTCTGCATTTCAAGTGCGTTACTTACTTCTTGTTCTGCATTTTTTAGCTCCGTAATGTCCACCATTGTACCATTCCACATAATACCACCATCTTGGTATTCAGGTTTTGATTGCGCTCTTACAAATTTAACTTTACCAGATAGCGTAATAAATTTACCTTCATAAGTAAATGCTTCCATTTTTTCCGCAGATGTAGCTACTGTTTGCTGGAAACGTGCTAAATCTTCTGGAGCAGTAAGTCCAACAAGTGGCGTTGCATCTTCTTTTACATCTTCCGCTTTCAATTCAAAAATAGTTTCAATAGCAGGAGAGGCATAAGGGAAAGAGGCTTTTCCTTCTGCGTTCACAAAGAATTGATAAATCAAATCTGGTGTGTTGGCAGCAATATTAGTAAAACGTCTTTCATTGGCATCAATTTCTACTTGTGCTTTTTCTAACTCCTCAAAAGCGGCAAGTGCTTTGTTGTTGATGGCAAGTACAACTTTATTTTGTCTTCTTGACTCCAAACGGGACATTACCTCTGCTGCAATTACTTCTAAGGCATCAGTTTGTTCTTTTGAAAGTTTTGATGTTTTCTTATCAATAACGCAAAGCGTACCAATATTAAAGCCATCAGGTGTAGTGAGTGGCGCACCTGCATAAAAACGGATGTCAGGAGAACCTTGCACGAGCGGATTGTTCTTAAAACGCTCATCAGCCATTGCATCTTCCACTTCAAATACTTTCGTATCCATAATAGCGTGATGACAAAAGGCAATATCACGAGCCGTTTCTTCTGCACCCAAACCATAATCAGACTTAAACCATTGCCTGTCTTTATCAATCAAAGAAATCAGCGAAATAGGCGTTCCACACACAAAAGCAGCAAGTTTTGTAAGTCCGTCAAGGTCTTCTTCTGCTTCTGTATCTAGCAAATCATAATCATAAAGTGCCTTCAAGCGGTCTACTTCATTGTCTGCAACAGGTAAATTTTTGTTTTTCAAATCATCAATATACGACAAATCTAAGTCTTTGTATTGGTCTATACTACGTGATTTTTCAAATTCTTCTTCTGTTATGCCTCGTTTTAATGCAAGTGCTTTATCATTTTTGGCAGAGGCAATAATCTGATTTTGTACTACACGAAGTTCCTTCAAAGCACCTGTTAGGCGTGCTTCATTGGCTTTGAGTTCTTTATTTGAGTTTTCAATGATTTCTTCCACTTTTTTGCGTTCTGTAATATCTTGTGAAGTACCAGAAACACTAATAGGCGCACCATTTTTATCTCTTGTAGGAGATTTCACAGTTGTAAGTACTGTAAGAATTTCTTTTTTACTATTGAGATATCTTATTTCAAAAGTGGCTTGATAATCCTTGTCTGTTGATGCAATTATAGCACCAAATTGTTGTGTACCAATTTCTCTATCTTCAGGAACAATAAACATTTCATTAAGGTCTTGGATAGTGATTTTACCACCTTCTGGCATTGGTGCTTGCACGATAGTTTCCCAAAATGATTTACTGTATTGAAATGTAGCTGTTGCCAAATCTGCTGTAAACTCTCCAATTTTACTTAATTTTAATGCGTCATTAAGTTTAGCGGATTGCTCTTGGATTTGCACTTCTGCGACTTTACGTTCTGTAATATCTTGTGATGTACCAGAAATACTAATAGGCACTCCATTCTCATCTCTTGTAGGTGCTTTTGCTTTTATTTCAGTTGTTTTGATGTTACCGTTTTTATCAATAACCCGTATTTCAAAAGTAATAGAAAGATTTGGGTCAGTAGATTGCAATACAATTTCTAATTGTTGATTAGATTTTTCCACATCGTCAGGGTGAGCAAAACGCTTATTAAAATCCTCAAAAGTGATGTTATCTTCTTTTGGCGTGTTCAATACAGTTTCCCAGTAGGAGCTACTCCAATTCATTGTCTTTTTTTGCAAATCAAATTCAAACTCCCCAATTTTGGCAAGTCTTAGTGCATTATCAAGTTTTACTTCATTTTCTTGCACGACACCAAACATTTGTTTGAGTTCTTTAGAGTATTCTTCCAAATCTCTTTGTGCGGTTTGGCGTTTGCTCGCCTCAAAAGCCAGCGCAATAACGTCAGCCACAGACTTGGCAAAAGAAATCTCATCATTTTCCCACACACGCATATCTCCAACGTGTTCATTGCAAAGCACGCCCACCATTTTCCCTTCCATACGTATAGGAATATCCAGCATTGCGCCTATTCCGAGTGGTTTTAGATAAACCTCAGAAAATTCTGCGGTTGCAGGGTCAGTATTAGCATCATTTGCGGCAATGATAAGTTCTGTTTTTAGTTCTTCAAAATATTTAGGAAAGTCTTTGGCAAAAAGCTCCGTACCGGCACTAAACTGGTTTTCAGTTTTTTGATAGAGTTTCCTTGAGATAATTTTATCTGATTTATAGTCCCAAATGCTTACTCTTTCTGAGTTTAAGCCTAATGAAGCAAGCCTAGTGATAACTTCATAAGATTTGACAAGCGACAATTCAGAGAAATTGATAGCTGAAAGTTCAGAAATTACATCATTTTGTTTAGCAAGACGGGTTTCACGCTTTTCTGCTTCTAACTGTACCAGTTTTCTTTCCGTAATATCTTGTGCCGTACCCAAAACTTTGAGTTTGCCATTTTCGTGTCTGCTTGATATTTTGGCAATGGTATAAATTCTCTCTTTTGTTTGTTGATGCCTGTGTACAAATTCCACTTCTCCTGCAAAAACAGGGTTTTGAAGAGTTGCTCCAAGTGCTGCTTTTAGGCTTTCGTGAGACTCTTCAAAAGTAAAATCAGACAACCAATTTTCAAAAGTTACATTATAAGAGCCGTATTCAGCAGCTGTTGTTCCACAAAGTGCAAAATACTCATCTGTATAGGTGAAGGCTGCATTTGAGCCATTAAGATTTGCTTCTAACTCCCACGAACCTATTTTGGCGAGTATTGATGCTTCTTTCATTTTCTTAGATGCCTCTTTTAATATTTGTTCATAGTTTCTACGCTCATCAATATCAATGTGTACGCCTGTCATACGAGTAGGATTACCGTTAGCATCTCTAAGAGCCGCACCACGAGTATTTATCCACTTATAAGTTCCATCTTTTTTTCTTGCTCTAACTTCTAACGAATAAACAGGAATTTCACCAGCCAAATAGCTTTTTATGGTTTTATCTATATGTGGTAGTTCGTCTGGGTGCAAAAATCCTAAGAAAGTTTCAAAAGAGGGTATTATTTCCTCTTCCTTATAGTCTAGCATTTCTACCAAACGAGGAGAAAAATAAACCTCGTTTGTCAGCAAATTCCAATCCCAAATACCGTCATTTGTACTAGAAGTAGCCAAATTAAGGCGTACAGAAATTTCTTTTATTTCTTTTTCTGCATTTTTGCGCTCTGTTACATCAGAAGCAATTCCTTGTCCTCTTATTACACCTTCTTCTGGATAAACTTTGGTTTGAACTTCCGTAGAATATTCAAAGATGGTTTTATCTGCTTTTACGGCTCTATGTTCTGATAAATATTTGTATTCTGCATTTTGCAACGCACCCACAGACGAGTCTGTAAGTATATGAATATCATCAGGATAGACAAATTTTGCTACCCAGTTCTCAAACGGCATTTTGTAGCCGCCTTCTTTTTCTGCTGTTGTACCAAAAAGGGCATAATACTCGTCTGTAAGTGTTAGATTGCCACCACTTCCATCTAATTTCATTTCAAACTCCCACGCCCCAGATTTAGCAATAAGGAACGCTTCTTTCATCTTTTTTGCAGCTTTTTCTACTTCTTTTTGCAACATAAATGCTCTTTCTGTTGCTTCCAGTGATCTTTCCAAAGACTTACGCATACCATCTTCAGAGGCTTGTATTTTTTCCTGTGCTACTAAAAGTTTTTCATTTGATGCTTGTTGTAACACCAAAGATTTACGAGTTTCTTCTTCTGCTGATTGTAGTTGTTCTTGGAATTTTTGTCTGTCTGTTACGTTAGAAGAAATTCCTACCATACCCGTTACATTCCCAAACTGGTCTTTGAGAGGTGTAAAACGGTTTTCAAAATATTCTCCATTTGATTGTGAGATAGATTCCACTGGAATACCACCATTAAGTACGGCTTCCAAATCAGCTACCACACCAGGACTATCTTTATACAAATCAAAAGCGTTCATACCTACCACTTGCCCTGCTTTCAGCCCCAAATCTTCTAAGCCTTGCCCTTCTGAAAGCATAAATTGACCTTGTTTGTCAAGCGAGAAAATAACAAGTGGTGCATTTTCTACCACACCTCTAAAAAGTGTTTCACTTTGTTTGAGTGTTGCTTGTGTTTTTTGAAGGTCTTTTTGAGCAAAAAACATTTTTTCATTTGCTTCTAAGGCTCTTTGAGAGGAATTCAAAATTTCTATTTCAGATTCTTTTAATTTTGCATTTGATGTTTCAATATCAAGAATAAATTTCTGAATACTTGCCACAATTGGCTGAAAAAACAAAACTGCAAGTAAAAATAATGTAATCAGAACTGCTCCTAATACACTATAAACAATGATATTAAGTATACTAATTTTACTTTTAGATTCTGTTTCAAATTGCCCCACAATAGCATTCATTGTTTTCAAAAATACACCTTCATTTTGAAGTATTATAGGAATATTTTGTTGAAAAGCGGTTGCATTCACTTCTGCATCATCAGAAAAATTAAGTTTAGCAATGTTATTAGTATTATTTTTTAATGCCTCAAAAGAAGGGTTTATTTCCTTAAAAAGACTTTTGGATTTATCTGAAAGGTCAGGCTCAGAAAGCCCCAAAGCATCACTTCCGAGTTGTATGGCACTATGAGATTTCGTAAATAAATCTAATGCTTCTCTTAATTCTTTTTTAGCCACATTAAAGCTAGCAACATCTGTACTTTGTTGCATATTAAGGCTGGCTTTGGTCATTTTTTGGCTAAGCATACGTTGTCGCCCTGCCACATTGATAGCTGTAGCATCTTCTGTAAGGTTAGAAACGCCATTATGCACTACGAGAGTACCTATTATTACCAAAACGGCAATAATACTTAGTGCAATAATGTAAGTGGTGGATAATTTTTTTTGTTTCATTTATGGTATTGTTAATTGTTATATTTAATTTTAGATGTGTTTTTATTATTAGAATGAGTAACCCAAACCTAGTGCGCCAACCCAAATATTTTGACCAGCCAAGTAATAAGAAGGCATTGAAACGACTAATTTTTTATAAAAAACCTGAAATCCTACGCCTAAAATAGGTGTGAAAACTTTGTTTCCATCTTTTTCTTTTGTATTACAACGCATAGAAGGAAACATATTAACAGAAACCGCCCAAGGAGATTTTTTGGATTTGTCGGCTAATTTTAGCCCTGGACCTGCAAAATTGAGGAAAATATTTTCTCTAAAATCTGTCGCAAGCGTTATTTGTCCACCTATTGTCCAATTAATAGCTTTATTTTCAACAGGTTTTTCAATAGTTTGTGCGTGAGCAAAATTATTAAATAAAAGGCATAAAAGTAGGATTGGAGATATTTTTAACATATTGTTTAGATTGTTGATAATTTTATTGAATAATTGTTACTGAATTTTCCGCTAATGTAAGCATTTTTCTAATTAAAAAAATATTTTTAACAACAAAAATAATGAAATAGTATTTTTGCACGCTAAATGCAAACATTAGCTAGGTAAAACAAAACAATTAGGCTATTGTTTATTATTATGCGAGATGTTTCCACAAAAAAATCTAAAAATAATTAGGAGAATATTAACAAAATTAAAGATTTTTGATAGCTTTGTGAATAAATTAAAAATTATTTCAAAAAAATTTCAAAAAATCTAAACTATAAAAAATCTAAATAACATATCAATATGAGCGTTTTAGTAAACAAGGATTCTAGAGTAATTGTACAAGGTTTTACGGGCAAAGAAGGCAGTTTCCACGCAACACAAATGATGGAATACGGCACAAATGTTGTGGGTGGCGTTACGCCAGGCAAAGGTGGCACAGAACACTTAGGCAGACCTATCTTCAATACTGTAAAAGATGCCGTAGATAAGGCGCAAGCAAATGTTTCTATTATTTTTGTGCCACCAGCTTTTGGTGCAGATGCCATTATGGAGGCTGCTGATGCAGGTATTGGCGTGATTATTTGTATTACGGAGGGCATTCCTATCAAAGATATGATGTACGTAAAAGAATATTTGAAAGGCAAAAAATCTCGCTTAGTAGGTCCTAATTGTCCTGGCGTGATGACTGCAGAAGTTTGCAAAGTAGGTATTATGCCAGGTTTTATCTTCACAAAAGGAAAAATTGGCATTGTTTCAAAGTCGGGTACGCTTACTTATGAAGCCGTTGACCAACTTACAAAAGCGGGTTTAGGACAAACTACGGCTATTGGTATTGGTGGCGACCCAATTATTGGCACAACCACAAAAGAAGCCGTTGAAATGCTGATGAACGACCCTGAAACAGAAGGAATTGTAATGATTGGTGAAATTGGCGGAAATATGGAAGCGGAAGCCGCTCGTTGGATTAAAGAATTTGGCACAAAACCTGTTGTAGGTTTTATTGCTGGGCAAACTGCTCCAAAAGGTCGTCGTATGGGACACGCAGGCGCAATTGTGGGTGGCGCAGAAGACACCGCAGAGGCAAAAATGAAAATTATGACAGAATGCGGCATTCACGTAGTAAAATCTCCTGCGGATATTGGAGAAACGATGCTGAAAGCACTTGCAAAATAGTTTATTTGGTACTTAACTTCCCGAAAGTTTCCAACTTTCGGGAAGTTTTTTGATTTTTTAGAAAAAAATTTGTTTTCTAATTCTATTTTTGTATATTTGAGTTCTTATTAGCATTGAGTCTATGATGTTTCGTCATAGCCGAAGTAAAGTTTTTCATACTTCATTAGCCGCCAATTTTATTTAGCGTCTTCTTTTCACCAGGTACACCCCTAGTAACTAGAAATTTCTGAATAGGCGTAGCCAAATTTCCAGTTACTAGGGGTGTACCTGGTGAACCAGCCGCTTACAGTGATTGCCGCTAATCCTTAGCGAGTTAGTAATAAGAAATAATATCTAGTAAATCCGTTCAAAATGTATTTTGAACGGATTTTTTGCTATATTTTAACATTCACTTTTAAGAACTTCATAAGCAGCTTTTTCTGTAAAAATATCTCCCAAAATGTTATTTAATTTTTCAGAAGTCATTTTTATTGCTTGTTCTGATTGGTCTATTCCTATCCAATTTCGCCCTAAAAGTTGTGCTGCTTTTAGTGTTGTTCCAGAACCACAAAAACAATCTAATACATAACTGTTTGGTAATGAAGATGTTTTAATAATCAAATTGAGCAAATCACTATTTTTTTCAGTTGGATAAACTGGATATTGTGGGTCTTTGAGTTCCCAAATATCTTGTACTTTTTTGCCTTCTTGCTCATCAAAATAAATTTTTTTGCGTGGATTGCCGTTATCAGACCATTCAATTAAGCCTTCTATGTCCCAAAGTTCTAAAGTAGTAACATTTGTGCGCCAATGTCTGCCTTTGGGTGGGGAAATCCCCTTGAAAGCCTGTGAAGTTTTGCCATTTTGTGTTTCACCAGGTGCGTGCAAAGGAATGGTTGTATACCTTCTACCATTTTTATCTAACTTAGGGAATAATTTTGTTTTATCTTCTTCTGTATAAGGATTTTTTGGCTCATTCCAAATCAATTTATCTGTTTTTGAGTAGAACAAAATCATATCTTTAATGTTTCCGTAACCTTTTCTATCAAAATTTTTAGGATTACATTTTATCCTTGTAATATCATTTCTAAAGTTTTCTAGCCCAAAAATTTCGTCCATAATGATCTTGACATAATGCCCAATTTTGTAATCAATATGCAAATAAATAGAGCCTTTGTCAGATAAAAGTCTTTTCAATAAGACTAATCTTTCTCTCAAAAACTCCAAGAAATCCGTTCCTTTTAGCTTGTCAGTATAAGCTATTTTATCATTTTTATTATTGCTAATAGTGCTTGTACGCTCATCAGAGAACGTAAAAGTGCTTCCAGTTGCAAATGGTGGGTCTATGTAAACTAAATCAATTTTTCCTTCTAAATTATATTCAGTTATTAGTTTTTTGAGAATGATTGTATTTTGACCAAAGATAAGTTTATTTTGACTTGTGATATTATTTAATTTAACTAATTCACAATCAGCAACTTGATTATAAATTTCCAGTTCGTTTTTTTTATTAGGATAGCTTAAAAGCATTAAAGTTTTTGGATAAATGAAAATTAAAAAACCCTTAAATTTGGTACAAAAAATCTCTCAAAACAAGCGCACTCATAATGTTATAATCTTTGTATGTCGTTGTGATTTCTTTATAATAAGTGCTTTTATTCTTAATCCAAGGTATTCCGTCAATAATTCCAACACAAATTACATTTTCAAAAGATGTATTTAATGTCGTTATTACATCTGTAAATGATTTATCTTGATTTCCGCCTTTTGAGGTAATAAATTTAGCCTCGCCCAAAACATATTGATTATTAAATCTAGCTATAAAATCTAGTCCTTTTGGTTTTGCATAACCAAATTTTTCTTTTGCAAAAGCTAATAATTCGTTGTCATTTCCATCAAGAATAGCATTTTTATCTGATTTGATAAATTCATTTAGTTTTATGGGTTTTATTCCAAGAGATTTCTTGTCAAGCCAACGCCTAAAAAACGGTCCAATTTGCCTATTAGTCTCTTTGGGTTCACTACATTTTTCAAGCAAATTATCCAAACCCATTTCATACAAAATGCCACAAATACGGTTAATAGTTTCAGGATTTCTGCTAAGTGCTTCTTTATCAAGTCTTAAAAATCCTACATAGCTATCTTTTATTGGAAATAAATCTAATTTCAAAAGTTCTGTAATCAATGATTCGTTATCTTGATTTTCAAAAGCGTTTTGAACATTTGCCCACTTTTTATGGTCAATGCTCCTAATTCCTTCTGGAATAGTTGGATAAACCTTGAATAAATCATCAAGATAAGATTTCTGATTAGCATATTCTATGCTTAATTCAGTATAATAATTCATATTTTTGTGTAGCTAATTAAATTTAACAGCAAAAATACATTTTTTTTGTTAAAAATCTTATTTTTTATGTAAATTTGGAATTAAAGTATCACTTACCAAACCAAAAAATCTCTAATGAAAATCTCTTTTTTATCTTTTTTGATGCTTTTAGCAATAGTTTTTCTTACAAATTGCTCCAAAGAAAAAACATATTCTCCAAAACCCAAAGGATTTAACCGTATAGATTTGCCAGAAGCAAAATATAAGCCTTTGCCCAGCAATTATCCCTACTTTTTTGAGCTTTCTGATTATGCCATTATCAGAAAAGATAGCTCACGTATTGCAGAGCCATATTGGATACATATTATTTATCCTCAATTTAATAGAGCAGAAGTACAAATCACTTACAAAGACCTTGCAGCAAACAAAAATCCTCAAAAAATGCTTTCAGAGCTAATAAACGACTCTCATACGCTTGCCTCAAAGCATTTTCAGAAAGCAGATGGCGCAGAAGAAAGTACCACACAAAATGCTGCAGGGCAATTTGCGTGGCTTTTGGAGATTGGTGGAGATGTGCCAAGCCAATTACAATTTTATACAACTGATTCTACTAAAAATTTCTTACGAGGTGCAATTTATTTCAGAACTGCAAGTGAAAATGACTCTCTTGCGCCTGTAATAGACTTTATTAAGAAAGATGTGGTATATTTGTTGAATACTGCAAAATTCAAACCGCTCCTAAATCCTCACAAGGGACTTTAATACATTTTTTGTGGGGCAAATATTTTTAATTTTTGATATATTCAGACCTTCATTGCATTACGGTACAGACTATACCAAAAATTAAAAATGGTGCAAATTACCAAAAAATCATTATTTTTGTGCTTGTTGCGCTTAATGAATGTTACTTTAAAATGTTACTTTGTATTAACTCACAACTCACAACTCACAACTCACAACTATTTATGTTAGAATTTGTCCGCCGCCTAAGCCTTAATGCTAAGTTTCTTTTATTTTCAGGTATTGTTTTGATACTGATTTTCAGCGTGTTAGCTTCTGTTATTTATTCTAATCAAAAAGATGAATTTATAGAAGTGGCTGATAACCGTATGTATAGCCAATTAGAAGACCTTACCACACTTTTAGAAATTGAATATAAATACAAACAAGAAACCATAGATAAAGCCTTGCGTGTGGCTACAAGTGGGTTTTACAGTAGAGGCGAACTTACAGAAATCAGAGATAAAACCTCTTTTACGGCTACCAATCAGATAACTTCTGCAAAAAAACTCTTGGAAGTTCCTCGTTGGAATATAGGCGAAATTTCGTTACAAAATGACCTTACACTTGTGGATACGCTCCGTAAACTCACAGATAGCGACATCAGTATCTATCAAAAAACATCAGAAGGCTATATGCGTATCACCACCACAGAAAAAGCACCTGATGGCAAGCTGCTTACGGGTTATTTTTTACCTGCATCTTCTCCAGTTGTACAGGCTATTGAGCGTGGGCAATCATTTAAAGGAAGATTTTATAATGTTAATGATTGGTATATTACGGCTTTTGAGCCAATAAAGCTAGAAGGGCAAATTGTGGGTATGATTTATACAGGCGTGAAAGAGAAGGATTTGGGGTATTTGAGAAAGAAATTCAAAGAAAAAAAATATTTTACAACAGGTTATCCGTTTGCGCTTACACTCAAAGAAGGACAATATATTATTCACCCTATCATTGAAGGGAAATTTGAAGGAAAAACAAACCTTGATGAAAAATCTGAAGTTCAGACAGATACAGATAATAATGATAAATTTTTGGATTATGTTCGCAAAAATAAACGTGGAAAATACCGTTTCCAGACAACTGAAGAAGATGGCAAAACGTGGAAGCAAACGTATTTCACCTATTATGAGCCTTACGACCTTGTTATTGGCGCAACCATAGATGAAACACAATTACTGGATAAATCTCTTGCTGATATACGTAACACGCTGATTATAGGCTTTGTAATGGCTTCTTTGGTGTTTGTTTTGGGGCTTGGTTTTATTGTCAATGCTATCACAAAAGTTATTATTAGAGTAAAAGAAACCCTTGAAAACATTGCTGAAGGCAAGAAAACAAGCAAATTACGCATAGAAAGCAATGACGAAGTAGGGCAAATGGCAGGTTCTGTGAATACTTTAATTGATGGATTTAATAATTATGCGAGTTTTGCAGAGCAAGTGGGACACGGCAATCTACAAGCAGAATTTAAGGCTTTGAGCAAAGAAGATTTGCTAGGAAATGCCCTTTTGGATATGCAAACAAGTCTTACAGTCGTGGCTGATGAAGAACACCGCAGAAGTTGGGTCAATAATGGCATTACGCTTTTTTCTGAACTTTTAAGAGAAAATAATGATGATATTCAACAACTTACCTACGAAATTATTGCTAATGTTGTGAAATACATCAATGCCAATCAAGGTGGGATTTTCATCTTAAATGACAATCAAGATACAGAAAATCCACAATTAGATATGCTTGCTTGCTATGCCTACGACCAACGCAAAATGCTTAAAAAACAAGTTGCAGTAGGTGAAGGTTTGCTTGGACAGGCTTTTAGAGAATCTGATACGCTGAATGTCAAAGAAATACCAAAAAGCTACATCAATATTACTTCTGGTTTGGGCGAGGCAACACCAAATAATATTCTTATTGTTCCGCTAAAGACAAATACAAATACGCTTGGTGTGCTAGAATTAGCATCTTTTACAGAATTTACGGATTTGCAGGTGGATTTTGTGCAACGTGTTTCTGATAGTATTGCTATTACTATTTTTTCTGTAAAAAATAATCTTAAAACAAAAGAACTTTTGGCAGAATCTCGTGAGCTTACCCAAACAATGCGCCAGCAAGGAGAACAAACGAGGCAAAATGTAGAAGAATTGCAGTCCACACAAGAAGAAATGAACAGAAATGACAAGGAAACCAAACGAATGGTCATAGAACTTCAAGAGAAACAAAACACACTAAATGCCTTGATAGACAATACAGAAGACATTATTTTGTCTTTGGATAAAGAATATAGAATTATGACCTACAATGTGGCGGCTAAAAACTGGTTTGCACAAGAAAATGGCGTAAAACTAAGTTATAGTAATAATTTGCTCACGCTTTTGAGTGATGAACAACGAGGCAAATTTAAGACAAATTTTGACCGTGCTTTACGTGGGGAGCGTTTTTCAGTAGAAGAAAACATTAGTAAAAACCAAAATACAACCATTCATTACGAATACAATTTTAATCCTATAATGGATAGAAATTCTAATATAAATGGACTTTCTATGTTTGCACATAATATTACAGTAAGAAAAGAACAAGAAATTGAAATAAAAGCTATTTATGAGCAAATGAGCAAACAAGAAGAGATGATTAACCAGAATTTGGAAATGCTTGGTATTCAGCAAGAAGATATGGAGAAAAACCAAATAGAAATTCAAAATCAACTTGTGGCTATCAACAATAGTTCTGTGATTAGAGTAGAAATAAGCGTCAATGGAAATATAGAAAGTATAAATAATGCTTTTAAAGCTGCTTTTCAGTATGATAATGAGGATATTTTGAACAAAAACTACAAAATACTTCTCTCAGAGCAAGAGGCAGAAACGCCAGAATATGCAAATATTTGGAAAGATTTGCGTGCAGGAGAAAATGTTACAGGACTTTTCAAAAGGAAAAATAAATATAATGAAGATGTATGGCTTTCTACCTCTTACTTGCCACTTTTTGATGCAAAAAAGAAAGTTTATAAAATCATTGAACTCTCTTTTGATGAAACAATAACAGAACTTCATAAGCGTACACAAACACGCAAAATTGAGGAATTAACTAAAGAAAATGCACAACTAAGAAGTAAATAGTAGTCAATATTATAGCCAAATAATTGATAATTTAATGTAAATTTATGGAAATACAAGATTTTGAAAATTTGATGCTTTTAGAACTCAAAAAAGTAATTGAAAATATCATTAAAAATACTCCTACGTTGCCTATTGTCGTAAAAAAAGGAGAAAGACAGGGCAAGCAAATTTATTAGCTTTTATGCCAAAAAATGATGAATTTGTGAAAGCCTATTTTCTCAAAGATATAAGTCCAACAGTACGTATAACGCCTGCTAATCAGTTGCAAGTTAATTATGCACAAGCCTCTGTTTATAGAACAAGAGAGGATTTTATCAGTTTTTTGGTAGAAAAGAAAAAACAATCATTTGAAAGGTGGTTTAAAAAGGCACAAACTGAACTCAAAGAGATAGAAAATGGCATTATCTACAAAAAAATAACACTTGAAGAACTATTTTTAGAAAATAAAAAACAAGAAGATAATATCAAAAATTTGTAATAGTTTCTTGAATATGTGCTATTTCTGATGCAGAAAGCTCATAATACTCAAAAATTAACTTATTTATTTCATTCTTAGAAAATACTATACCTATCTGTAAATCAATTATTTGAGTTGCAAAAAAAAACTATTTTTTCTTGTAATAATTCATCATTTGGTAAAGGAATTGTACCCAAATCCGAAATTTTTATTTGTGGCTGTTTCCCTTGTGCAAAACGAATAATATTCTGCCTTTGCGCATAAAAAGTCATCAAATCAGTATTAAGCCAAGCACAAAGAAATTTAAGTGTAAAAAGCGTTTTTTCAGAGTTATCTCGTAAAGAAAATACATATAAACTATTATTAGCCGCACTTTCTCCATAATCTAAACTAGCAATCAACTCTTTAGCTGATTGTCTTATGAAAACTTTTGGATTTTTGTAAATAATTGTTTCTCCTAAACCAATTCTTTTCTTATTTTTGATGCCTTGTTTTTCCAATTCAATTTTCAAATTACCATTTATTTTGTCTTGTAGAGGTTTATCATAAATAAAATATTTTCCAAATTTGAAATCATCATATTTGGAATTTAAAGATTTAGCACCTTGATAATAAGGATAAAAGTTAGCTTGATTGGCTTGTATAGAATTATTTTCAGTTTTCACTTCTGTAAATTTATCTTCCATATCCAAAAGCATAGTGCAAGTACGCAAGTTCTTATTTGGATATTGTGCTAAAATGCTTTTATCATTTTTATTTTTTATTTTATTGATAATTTCATCAGAAATATCACAAAAACTATATCTAAACTTAAATTCATCTTTTGGATTATGCCAAATAGTTTGTTTTAGTGTATGATTTTGCTTTGTTTTTTCGTCATAAATAAGTACATTGTTTTCTTTATTTTGCTGATTTTTAGAGAGTTGTAAAATTATTTGTCCGCTTGCAACATCAAAATCTGTGATATTCGTAATAAGTTTTTGAATACAAGTTTTTTCTAACAAAAATTGACGAGTATATTGATAAGCAGTTTCAAAAAAAGCCAAATCAATAATAAAACTTAATTGTGCTTTTTGTTTCAAAAAATCCAAAGAATGCTCCAAAAATAGCATTACAAGATTGATTTTGCCATTTTGCAAATGTGTAGGAAACTGCTGATAATTGTGCAAATAATCTATTCTTTGTTGTTCATTTTGCTTTTTGTCCCTACGTCCATACAAAGAAATATAAGGCGGATTTCCTACAATATAATCTATCTGACCATAAAATTTCTCCAAAATAATTGTATTTTTTTGTTCAAAAAGTGTATTATTATTGGAATTATTACGCAACGTAAAATCAGATACAAAACCTTGAAAAACGCCTTCATAAGTAGTATTAAACCAATTAAAATACATTTTTTGGATATTTTCTTTGGTTTTTTCTACCATTTCAATATCTAAATCATTGAAAATGAGATTATTAGCAATAAATTTATCAATAGAATTTTTACTTTGATTCTGTTGATAAAATTTATCTAAAATTCTCAAAATAATTATTCCCTGACCACAAGAAGGCTCTAATATTTTTTTGGTTTCAATAGTAGAAAAATCAATGATCCCAATTATTTTATCAATTGTTGCTACATCATTTGTAAAAAAAATAGCATTTTTTATTCTTTTATCTGTATTCATTCTTTTTTCGTCTTTTTTCTGTGTGTGCAAAAAAGATGAAAAAGATGTTTTTTTGACTAATTGAGTTTCCATTTGATTATATTTTGTTTTACTACAAATATAGCATTTTTTCAAAAACTAAGTAACAAGTTGCAAATAAAGTCCTAGTTTTATTTTTCTATGCTAGGTAGCGTTTACGCCACTTTTTTATATCAAAGTCAAAAAATGGTGCTATGTATAGCGGTGGCGTGAACGCCACCGACTAGGAAGTTATTAACAACTTATTACTAACAAAGTTTTTTCGTGCGTTTGTAAGCACTATAAAATGGAATTAATCAAACCCCAAAAACAATGTTTACAAGCATCATAGAAACGCTTGGCGAAATAATTAACATAGAGAACAATTAAGAAAATGTTACTTTTATCCTAAAAAGTAGCCTAGCACCTGACCTCAAAATAATAAATTATATTAATTTATCAATATAGGTGACATTTTATGTATTTATTAAATGAGATTAGAGGTATAAATTTGATAATTCTTACCATTATTTCGTAATTCAAAGATTTGCTACTGTACACAACTTTAAAAGAAATTATGGTTTGTACCGTAGAGTAGCGTAGGTCTGACCATAATCTCTTTTAAAATTGAAATCCCTGTTTTTTATTACTGGTCAGACCTACGTTCCACTACGGTACTGACCAATAATAAAAAACAGTGTACGGTAGCAAAATTCAAAAATGTAATGGCTATCTTCTTGTTACTTTTATTAATTATTTACTCCTACAAATGCACTATAAGGGAAAATATAAAATAATGATAATGAATATTTTGAGGTTGTTTAGGATTAAAAATAATATTAATGTATAAATAAATTAACATTTAAAAGTGTTTTATTTGCTCATTCTTGGCTATAAAAATACAAAAGTGATACATACAAAGGCTGAAAATTATTTGCTATATTAGTAAATAACCATTGAAACACAAAAATACGTTATTTTTGGAATATACACATCAGAAATACGGAATATATTACACAAAAATTGATACAATCCCAAAAGCACTTTTTTGAAATAGAAGCATAAATTCAAGGAGTTTTAAGAGATTTTTTGTATTATTACAGAAAATTTATCTAAACCTAATATAATGAAAACTACCACAATCTTTTTTTATGTGTTACTTATGTTTGGCTTAATGTCAAGTGTAACGCAACGTACAACACAACGCACAACGCCAAACCTAACGCCACCAAGCAGCCTTGAGTCTAGCACAGAGTTTTTAGGCTACTTGGAAAATGGACAATATTGCTATTTTAGGAATACAATAATAAATCAAGGAAGTTACTACTTTGACAGAAGATGTAAAGAATTTGTCGTTAGGAATGCGAGTGGCAACATTGTCCGTACTGATACTCTTTGGACGGAAGATAGAAGTACAACTACTGAAAAAGATAATAGTATAATCTTAAGAAAATATAAATCAACTTTTAATGTTTTTAAGTTTCTTTCTGACAATAAAGCAAATATACAAGAAGATTCTCGGGCGTATGTTCATCTCTATAATAAAGTAAGTAAAAACTATGAAATGTTAGAATTGAAGCTCTTTAAGGGTGATTTGTACTTGTATTCTGATAAAAATTTTCAAAGAAGTAGTAAGGTTAGCAAAGATTCTATTTTGATTTATGACAAAAAAGAAAATGTCAAAAATCTTGTGGCGCATTTGGATAATTTTTTGTTGGAATATGAAAATATTTTTTCATTACAAAAAGAAAAACCAAAAAATAAAACAGATATAATGAATACTTCTTTATCTAATGAAGAACCAAAAATAAAAGCTACTTATTATTACAAAAAGATGTTTTTAGTTCAATTAGAATGGAAAAGAGGTGATGATAGCGGAGAAGATTTTGATACATATTTCACTATTCCAGAAAATCTTTTGGAAAAATCTCTAGAAAAACTCCTCAAAAAATAAAAATATTGCCACGAATGCACAAAGAAAAATTCGTGTATTCGTGGCAATCACAAATAAAAATATCCTAGAATTTTGGAATAATGATTGTTTGCAAATATGGCACTTCAAAAGTGCTATCTCCCACCTTAAAAACAAAGGTCAGCTCTTTGTAAGCAGTATAAAACTTAAAAATAAGTTTGCCATTTACTTCTTGTCCTTGTCCAAGCGTAGTTTTGCGGAGTGGCACATTATGCAGATTATTGATAAAATTTTCTGTTTGTTGTGCTACATTTTGCCTTCTTATCTCGTTATTGAGAGCATTTAGCTGACTTGCTTGCATATTAATAGCCACTGCAGTTTGTAGATTACTACTATTTTGTTGGCGTTGTTCTGCGCTGGCATTCCTATCTGCCAAACTTTTGACTACATTTGCACTCAAAGAAACTGCTGATGTTACTTGTGAAATTCCTTCTCTTGTTCTTTGGTTTTTGGCTTCTGCTTCTTGCATACTTTGGCGGATTTCTGCGTTCAAAATAGCGTTTTCTGGGTTCATTGCGGATACTTTTGCTCGTGTTTCTTTCTTTTGATTATTATTGATAAAAGTAGCATCAACAGCATAAGATGTCTTATTTATCATTTTTTCAGTAAGATAATAAAATGCTTCTGGTTTGATAAGAATATCTTGTGTAGAAAGATTAGTAATGCTACAATCCATAGAAAAATCACCCACAGCATAGTTATTTTGTCTGTCATAGGAAATAATAATTTTTACACTATCATTTTGCAAAGTAACAATTTCTTTGCCTTGCCAATAACGGATTTTGTCTGTTTCTTTGGGTATAATACGCAAAATAGGACGTGGTGTGGCACAACTTGCCAAGAAAATAGCAGAAAATAACGCCAAAAATAAATTAGAAAGACATTTTTTGGAAGAAAGATTTAGCATAAAAATGAAGATAAAATTTTAAATTATAGATATATTTATCAAACTCTGAGTATCAAAAAATATGCCATTATTTGCACCATTAAGGTATTTTTTGTTTTTCTTGTCATTTTCTTGCATAATTTTTTCTTGCTATTTCTTAGAAAAATCTAAGAAAAACCGTATATTAGCGCATCAAAATTAAAATCAATCTTAAATTGTTGTTAAGAGACAGAATGTAATACTTTTATAATCAAATAGTTATAGCATTATTTTTTGCAAAAGGTATCAAAAAAACCGCCGTTGTTTGTTGTTTTAGCGCAGCGACACCAACAACG
>JAYUKY010000085.1:0-9897 GCA_043764015.1 Raineyaceae bacterium | reverse complement strand
TTAATTTATGCCACGTCATTTTAACCACTTGTATTTTTCTTTATAAAAACCAAAGGTAAAACATTTTTTGCAACGGAACTTTTACAGTAACAAATAATTTGTTAAAATAATTTGTTAAAATAATTTTTTTGATTTTAAAGTATGTAACAAAAAAGCCTTTCTAAGCAATTAGAAAGGCTTTTTTATTTTATATTCGTACCTCGTACCTCTTATTTCGTACCTCTTCCTAAGCGTCTCCTGCGACCATTACTTTCGTCAAATTTCTAGGTTGATAAACTACTGAAACTACTAGTGCAACAGCAAGTACGCCACCCAAAATAGGGAAACCGTAAGGTAATTTTAGGTGCATTACGATAGGAATAACAGCAAAACCCGCAGGAACTAAAACGCAAAGTGCCATTCCAATTTTCTTCACTAAAACATTGTATTTGAGGTGATAAAGTCCCAAAGTTTGGAAAACACTCTCAAATCCGTGAGAAAGATGCACTCCCAAAAACGCCATACTTATCACATACAAGCCAACCAACCAACTTTCTTCAAAAGCCACTTTCGTAAGCATATAAAGGTCTTTAAACTCCTCACCTTTATACAAAACTGGCGCAACACTTGTACCAAATTTCGCTTGATACCAAAAATTTTGAAGATGCACCACAATAAAAATCAGTACCACAGTACCCAAAATGCCCATATTACGGGAACTCCACGCAGAGCTTTTACCCATTCCATCGTGAGCGTAAGAAATTGGACGAGCTTTTTTATTTTGCAAAGTCAGCATTAAAGTCATCACTACGTGCAACAAAATAAAGCCAAAATTAGCAATAGAAACCGTCTGTATCAACGGATTATGACCCATAAAGTGCGCATATCTATTGAATGCCTCGCCACCGTCATCTTTAAGAAGTTGCACATTTCCTATCAAATGTACGACAAGAAAGAGCATCATAAACAGCCCTGTGAGTGCAGTAATGAGCTTTCTGCCCAGCGTGCTTGTAAGTGTATTGACTAACCAGTTCATTTTGTTGTATTTTATTGAATGTTTATTTGATTTTTTGAATGCTTTTTGATGGTATTATTTTACCAAAATTATACTACAAATAGTTATAAAACAACTTTTTATCAAAATTAACTAAAAAAACTTCTTATTTTGAATAATTCTAAATAATTTATTGAGTTTTGAGTTATGAGTTGTGAATTGTGAGTTGATACAATAGTTTGATAATCAGTTTTTTAAACAACAGCACTGCTCATTACATTATTTCACAAACACAAAGCAACAGCAAAAAGTTATTTTTTTGAATAAATAGTTGGATAAATAAATGTATTTTTGTATTTACATCTCACACCTTACACTTCACACCTCAAAAAAATGTCTTTAAAATCAGCACTCACCCATAATTTTGTAGAAGCAGGACTTGACGAGGTTGGGCGTGGTTGTTTGGCTGGTCCTGTGGTGGCGGCTGCCGTTATTCTTCCCAAAAACTACAAAAATGACCTTCTCAATGATTCTAAGCAACTTTCTAAGGAAGATAGAAACGCCTTAGAAATTTCTATTAAAAATGATGCGTTGGCGTGGGCTATTGCAGAGGTTTCTCATACGGAAATAGACAGAATAAATATTTTGCGAGCTTCTTTTTTGGCTATGCACAAGGCTTTAGATGCTATTTTTGAGCAATTTGACAACAAAATAATTGATGTTGTGCCTGAAATTTTGCTTGTTGATGGCAACCGTTTTACGCCATATAATTTTTTGCCTTATAATTGTATTGTTAAAGGAGATGCGAAATTTGCTTCTATTGCAGCAGCATCTGTACTTGCAAAAACGTACAGAGATGCACTTATGGAGGATTTGGCATTGCAATATCCGTTGTATGGTTGGGAGCAAAATATGGGTTATCCAACTATAGAACACAGAAAAGCAGTTTTATTGCACGGATTTTCACCTTTGCATAGGATTACGTTTAAGGTGCAGGTAGGAGAGGAGGACGTTTTAGGTACGAGGTACGAGGTGTAAAATACGAATTTTTTATAAGATTTCCCATATCAATACAATAAAATACCCATTCATTTCGTTAAAGGCAAAACATTTATAACTTAAAAAATATAACTCAAAAATATAACTCAAAAAAATAAATGAAAAAAATATCTCTTTTAATATGCTTTCTGGCACTTTCTTGCGTAGTTTTTGCACAAAAAATAGACCGCTCAAAAGCCCCAAAAGCAGGAAAAGCCATTGTGCCAAGTTTGCCTCAAACAGCAACTTTTACTATGGAAAATGGCTTGAAAGTGTATGTTGTGCAGAATACAAAAGTACCTCGTGTGGCGTTTTCGTTGGTACTTGACCGTCCTCCTATCTTAGAGAAGGACAAAACAGGAGCTATTGATATGGCTGGGCAAATGATGCTTTATGGCACGAAAAAACGCACAAAAGCACAGCTAGACAATGAAATTGATTTTATTGGTGCAACCCTAAGCACTTCTGCTACAGGACTTTATGCTGAATGCCTGAAAAAAAATACAGATATTTTGCTTGATTTGGCAAGTGATGTGGTACTTAATCCTACCTTTCCTGATGCAGAACTAGAAAAACTTAAAAAACAAGCCATTTCTGGACTAAAGTCCTCACAAGATGATGCTAATGCTATTTCTAGTAATATTGTCAGCGTGATGAATTACGGCAAAACGCACCCCTATGGAGAAATTACGACAGAGAAATCTATACAAAATATCACCGTAAACGACTGTAAAACGTATTATAGTAACTTTTTCAGACCCAATATTGGCTATATGGCTATTGTAGGAGATATTTCAGTAGTAGAAGCAAAGGCTTTGATGACAAAGTATTTTAATAATTGGAAAAAACAACAAATTCCGCCAACAGAAAACTACAAAATGCCCTCTGCACCTACTTCTACACAAGTGTCAATAGTAGAAAAAACGGGTGCGGTTCAAACGGTACTTTCTGTTACTTATCCTATTGATTTTAAGATAACTAGCACAGATTATTTGAAAGCAGTTGTGCTTAATCAAATTTTGGGTGGAAGTGGCGCAAGGCTTTATTTGAATTTGAGAGAAGATAAAGGTTTTACGTATGGTGCGTATTCTTCACTTACGCAAGACAAAGAAATTGGGAATTTCAATGCCAATGCAAGTGTGCGCACAGAGGTTACGGACAGTTCTGTGACAGAATTTTTGAAAGAAATGCGCCGTATCAGAGAGGAAAAAGTAACAGAAAAAGAGCTTATGCGTATCAAGGCGACACTTGCAGGCAATTTTGCACGTTCTATGGAAAGCCCAAATACTATTGCTAATTATGCTATCAATATTGCTCGTTATGGACTTTCTGAAGATTATTACAAAACATATCTTATTCGTTTAGAAGCAATTACAATCAATGATATTCAGGAAATGGCAAAAAAATATATCTTGCCAGAGAATGCTAATATTGTTGCTGTTGGTGATGTAAAAGTGCTTAAAACGAAACTTGCAAAATTTGGAAAACTTACGCAATATGATATGTTTGGCAATGCTGATACAGGTACAAGTAATGATTTGAAAGCATTACTCAAAGATATGACTGCTGAAAAAGTGCTTGCAAAGTACATTACAGCCATTGGCGGAGAAGCAAAACTGAAAGAGGTGAAAAGCTACAAGCGTACAATGTCAGCAGACATACAAGGAATGTCTTTGGAGATAGTAAATGCAAAGAAAACGCCTAATAAAAGTGTAGTTAGTCAGACTGTGATAGGAATGGGAGAAATGATGAAAATTGTATATGATGGGGTAAAAGCGTCTAGGTCTATACAAGGTCAGAAAAAAGACTTAGATACCAAAGAATTAGAGGCTTTAGCTACGGATAGTAAGATTATTTTTAAAGAACTAAATGCAAAAGCAACTTATACCAGTATAGAGCTTGCTGATGTAAAAATGATTGGCAATAAACCTGCTTTTGAGATAATATTCACCAATAAAAATGGAGAAAAAGAAACTACCTATTATGATGTTCAGACAGGTTTTCTGGTAAGAAATATGAGCAAAATGGGTGATGTGTATTTTACTGAATATAAAGAAGTTAGCGGAATTAAAGCACCTACAAAGGCACAAATAAAAGCGGGGGGAATGGATATGGACGCAACAATCAAAACAGAAATAAACCCAGTTTTGGAAGATAGTTTGTTTAAAACGGAATAAATAGTGAAATAGTGTTGAGTGAGTAGTGAAATAGTGAGTAGTGAAATAAATTATACTTTGTATTGCACTACTCACTCAACACTACTCACTATCTAACTAATCAGGTGTGGCACAAAACGGCTCGTATTGTTCGTGATAGGTCCGTAAGCCTCTCTGATGCCTATTCCTGCGGGTTGTTGCCCAATAATCCAACTTCCAATAACTGGGAAATTTCCTTCAAAATTAGGCAATTTTGCAAGTCCTTGATAAATAAACCCCTCTTCTCCATATTCTCCATCAGTAAAATTAGTCAATTTTCCGCCCTCAAAAATCTGCACATTTGCGCCCTCACGTGATAAAATAGGCTTTTTTACGTAATCTTTCAAGTCTTTTTGCTCAAAATAAGCAGGCAATAAATAAGGGTGATTAGGGAACAATTCCCACAAAATAGGCAAAATAGCTTTATTGCTCAAAATCATTTTCCAGCTTGGTTCTATCCAAATAGTATCTACTTTGGGTATATTTTCTCCAAACTCCTCATTAGCAATCCATTCCCAAGGATAAAGTTTGAAAATATTTTTAATAGGATTTTCCTCTTCATCAACAAATTCTTGCTGTGCATTATCCCAACCCATTTTTTCAACGAAAATAAAATCAGTTTCTATGCCCGCCTGCAAAGCACAATCACGCATATATTCTGTGGTCGTAAAATCCTCTAAACTATCCTCAATACAAGCAAAATAAAGCACATCATCATGTAAATATTCGTGCATATTTGTCCAAGTTTCTATTAGTTTTTCGTGAATAGAATTAAATTGGTCTTTTGATTTATCAAAATCCTGCAACCAATACCATTGAATGATACTTGCTTCATACAAAGAAGTTGGCGTATCAGCGTTAAATTCCAGCATTTTGGGGTCGTTTGAGCCGTCAAATTGCAAATCAAAACGCCCATAAACAGACGGAACATCATTTTCCCACGAGTCAATAATATGTGGCACTAAAAATTTAGGAATATGAAACAAATCATATTTATTTTTTTTAATAACGTGTTCTACTGCGGTAAGGCACATTTGCCAAAGTTCTGTGGTGGCACGCTCCAAAATACGTATTTGTGCGGTATTGAACGAATAATAGGCGGTTTCGTCCCAATAAGGCACATCTGTACTATGAAAACCAAAGCCTAATGCTTCTACTTCTTGTTGCCAATTATTTCGGGCAGGCGTGCTGATACGTTTCATTTTTTGCTGATTTTTATTGATTTTTGACCACAAAGATACATAATAAAATATAAAAAGCTACTGAATTATCAGTAGCTTTTTGCAAGGTAAGATGTTAGAAAAATACTAATTAACAATCTTTGTGTGAAAAACACCATTTCTGATGCGAATAATATCTGGGTCAGACGGTTTGCACCTCACACCTGCATTGCCTCCTTCTGGGTCTATCAGAAGATTACAGCTAAATTTCCCCTTTATTTCTTTGGTTTGAGGGTTATATTCTGTAATATCTACCCAGTTTTGCAAAGAATCAGCATCGTGCAGGTTACCATACTGTGCGCAGGTCAAGTCATTGTCACCTTGTACCATAAAATCCATATAAGCTGATTTTAATTCACCACCACTCATACTTATTTTATTTGGTAAAAATTGCTTACCCAGTCTGAAAGGTACTGCGGATATTGAAAATATTTCACGGGTCTGTACGTCATCAAGTACACGAAGGCTAATTCCAATGCTGTCTTTAGAAGTTCCAGCCTCGCATCCGCTAGCATTCCACATTTTACCATTTACCTCTGCAGTAGCACTTCCCCAGAAGTTTTTCCAAAGTGGATTTACTTCTTTTTTACCACACCCCACAAACACCATCATCAAGCAAAAAAACATTATTATCTTTTTCATTTTCGTAGGGATTAAGGATTTATGACAATATTTTTTGTTTCCACATAGCCATTATTTGTGGTTAGCCTAACAGAGTATAAGCCTTCAGGCAAACCTGCTCTAGCAATAGTAATCTGATGTTCACCAGAAGATAAAACCTGTGTAGGCAAAACCCTACGTATTGTTCCATACATATTGGTAAGTTCCATTTGTATGGTTTCTGCTTGTGGCAAATTTACTTTTATGATGGTGTTTTCAGCAAAAGGATTGGGATAAATAGAGGTTATAAGTTTTGGCACACTAGCTGTGCGTAAACCTGCTACTATTTGTGCTGTAATATTTATCATTGCTTGGTCTATGCGTATGTCTCCTTGCTGGTCTGTTATGGTAGCACGGACAAAATACTGTGTATTGACTCCTAAACAAGGAGTAACAAAACGATAGCTGGGAAAAGTGCTAAGGGTAGAAAAAGTAGTACCAGGATTCCAAGTGATTCCATCAAGGCTATTTTCCCAAACTACATCAAAAGGTGCTGTACCGCAAGTAATACTGGCACTTGCACCAACCCCAACAGTACATTCAGTAGCAGTAATTGGAGCGGAAACGGCTATTGAAAAAGGAGAAGGTGGGACTAGAACATTTAATACAGGAGGTCTAAAAGCAGAAAGGGTTAAACCAGTTTGACTAATTTTAGCAGCATTATTACGAGTACTAGTACCTGTTGCTCTGTTTTTATAATAGACATTTGGATTAGAAAAATTTTCTAGTCTACCTCTTGCTAATGCGTCAAGAGCCATTATTGTCCAGTTCCGTCTTAAATACAGAAATCCTGTTCCAAAAACACGACCTCTTTCAGAATTAGCATTAGGATCACCATAGTCATGTCTAGCTCCAAACAAGTGTCCTATTTCGTGAGCAAATACTCGCTGATTAGTCGTGGATGCATAGGTCTCTACAATGGCATAAGCATCCGCATTACGAGGACCAACTTCAGCCACATATCCAGCATAACGTGGATAATTTCCGTTTGTTAATAATACAACTATATCTGCACTATAATTATTTCTATAGTTTTGAGCAATTACATTATTTCTTAGAGACTGAACATTGTCATCAATATAAACTTCTGTAAAACTCAAAGGTTCAACACCAGCCAATACCAAACGAGCATCTCCAGGTACTATTCTGCTATTCCTAAAAAACTGATTGGTTTGTTGTATTGCTAAATCCGCTCTATTATTGATATTAGGCTCAAAAAGAGCAGCGGCAGGCGTATAAAGTACTAAAACTCTTATTGTACCTACTGTTTCGGTACTAATAAATGCACCAGTACAATTAGCACGTGCTGTTACGAGTGAGTCAGTTGCAATAGGAGAGGTAACAACACCACAACCTTTACTTGCTAGAAGTTCATTGTTGTGTTCTGAAAGCACCTGCAAGTTTCCGCCAAGTTCTTGGTATTCAAAAGTGCGGTCATCTAAGCTTATTTGTCCGTATTTTTGCCCATTTTTGGCAATGAGCATTATTGTACCAGTAAGGCAAAGACCTTCCTCTTCTTCTCGTATGTCGCCATACCAATAATAGTCGCTTTCTGATGTGTATTCCACATTTTTGACACTAAAAGCGAGATTATCACAAGCCACATTGGGCAAAACTATGTTCAGCATACCCTGCGTTTGTGTGATAGCAAGGTTTTCCATTCTTACGAGAAGATGGTTTTTTAGGTGCGGTGCGTTAAGTATCTTTTGATACTTGACGTTTTGGGCTTCGTTTAGAGACGTAGTCATTGGCTTAAACAGATTAGTTTGAGCGTAAACAAGAGATGTCAGCATTTGCGCTAACAAGAGAAGGATAATTATCCCCCCCCCCCCCCCGTTGGAGAATTTTACAGGATTTGTTCATAAAAATAGGATTTATTTGTGTTAAATATAATGGCGTAAACGTGAGGATAATATTTTTAATATCCAAATTTATTTGAGAAATATTTACTTGCAATTTTATGAAATAAGAAAAATCTTTGTTAAAAATTTTATTTTGGGATAAAATATAAAATTTTTGTGTAATTTTACTTTTGTGGATTTGCAGACTCCAAAAGTTATTTCTTTGTATTTAATTCACAATTTTTAATTCCTAATTTACAATTACTTATGAAATTTCTTAAGGCTTTATTTAACCGAGATAACTTTTTTATCCTTGCGCTGGTGGGCGTTTTGGGCGTTATTGTTTCTAATATTAACATTAATCTGCAGTTTTTAAATCCAATAGAACAGACTTTTTCAGATTTTGACGTAACGGATATTTATTTCTCTCAACTTCACGCAGACGAAAAAGCAGAGGAACGTATTACTATTGTCAATATTGGTATGCTTGGGCGTGGCGAAATCTCTGAACTAATGCAAATTGTGGGCAAACATCAGCCAAAAGTGGTGGGCGTAGATGCTTTTTTTGAAGAACTCAAAGGAAATAAAGACTCTATTACAGGAAAACTAAAAGCAACTATTGAGGATAGTCTTTTGCAAGATGCTATCAAAATGACTAATGCAGAAAGTAATAAAAATAAGGTTGTAATGGTTACTAAAGCCTCTTTTAAGAAAAATAGCCCAGAAATGAAAAAAGATAAACCAAATTATGATTCTTTGGAAATATCTGATAAATTTTTTATGAAATACGCAGATGGCGGACTTGCCAATCTTATCACAGAAGGCACACGTGATAATGTGCTTACAGATGACGAAAAAGCAAGTGGATTGGAAACTAGCCGTACTTTTGCACCCAAAGAAGACATCAATAAAGAAAGAAATCTTTGTTTTGCGGCTAAAATTGCAGAAAAATATGCACCAGAAAAAGCATCAAAACTCATTCAACGTAACAATGAAGTTGAATATATCAATTTTAAGGGAAGTATTAAAAAATATCAACTCATAGACCACGAGCAACTCCGCCAAATGGGTGCAGATAGTACCGCAGAAACAGCGTTGAAAGCTTTGTTTAAGGATAAAATTGTACTTTTGGGTTATATGGGACCCACTATAAATACAAAAACTTCTTCTGATGAAGATAAGTTTTTTACGCCAATGAATCCCATTTATATTGGAAAATCTAGCCGTGATATGTATGGAATTGTGGTTCACGCTAATATTATTTCTATGATTTTGGACGAAAATTACCTTGATGAAATGCCTGCGTGGCTCAATTATATTGTTGTGGCGGTGCTTGCATTTTTAGCAATAGCTTTATTTTCATACACTTACAAAACGGCAGATTTTTGGTTTGATGGTATTTCTTTGCTCACACAAGCTATTTTTACGCTTCTTATTTTGTTTTTGATTATTTTTGTTTTTGATAAATTTAATGTGCGTGTAGATTGGAGTTTGGGGATTTTGGCGGTGATTTTTGCGCCTAATGTGATAGAAATTTACTTTGGTGTCGTAAAACGCTGGTATGAACGTACACTTAGAGAACGTAGAAACAGAGATAAAGCAACTGTGAGTGATGAATTATTGTAAAATTTGTTGCTGTAAAAGTTCCGTTGCAGAAAATGTTTTACCTTTGGTTTTTATAGAGGTTGTTTAGGATTAGCGTTTTTTCTTATATATGAATAAAAATAAATTTTAAAGACCTTTAATTTGCTTATTTTTGACTATGAAAGTACAAAAATGGATACATTCAATGGCTCAAAATTATTTACTAGATTTATTTTCAACATTTTAAATGATTGATAATCAATTATTTATATTATTATAAATTAATCCTAAACAACCTCATAAAGAAAAATACAAGTGGTTAAGATGACGTGACATAAATTAAAGAATAAGAAAATTTAGCACACTCAATAAATAAAATTATGAGA
>JAYUKY010000084.1:0-36872 GCA_043764015.1 Raineyaceae bacterium | reverse complement strand
TGCAGGGAATTTTGAGTGCCTAACTTTGCACTAATTTATGTCAAAAAATGGGGGAAGTTGCCCCTACTCTTCTGAACAGCCTACCCTTTCAGGGTTTTCTAATGAAGATTTTTAATTGTATTTCATTCACAATTCACAATTTAAAATTCACAATTATTTCTTATTTATTGCCAAAATGATTGCAATAGCATTTTTATTGTCGTTTGCGCCCTGCACTTCAACCAAATTTCCTGCTTGGAAAGTTCCTTTTGTCGTTTCTTGCGCCAATGCTTCGTTTACTCTTTCTGCAAAAGTAGCACGTTTTGAGTTATTTATTCTTTTGTTAAGTGCATCAAAATCAATGGCTTGCTTAGTCATAACGACCGCCATATAGTCCTTTGCTCCCACCGCATCAGGAAACATACTAAAATCTTTTGGAAACAAACGTGTACCAGTAATGCCACAATAAGGAGAATGTTTTTTGGTATAAGGGAAAAGCACTTTACTAGCGTTGTTCTCTTCTGCAAAAACATAAGTATAACATTCTTCTGAATTTGTAACCTGAATTTTGAATTTTGAGCCTTTTTTATCTGCTTTATTAAGTGCTTGTACACTTTCAAAAACATTCCCAGAAACCAATTTAAAAGCAATATTTTGTTTAGATTCATTGAGCATCAAACCAATTTTTGCATTAAAAACGCTATTTGCAGGCTTGCTAGCATCTCTCAAAGGAAAAACGCCATACGCTTCTTTGGCAAAATGTTTAAAATCAGCATAACGCACCCAAGCAAGTCCATTTTGTCCCCAATCTTCTCCCCAAGAGTTCATAAGTTGAAATGCGCCACCTTCCAAATAATCATCATATCCAATAATTGTCATACAATGCCCACCAAAACCTCGCATTTTCATATCAGATTGTGTTGGTTTCCAAACTTTTTGCCCCATCATATCTTGCATAAAACTACCTCCAACCATCATTCCAATAACAACAGGAGCTTTATGAGCAATGTTTTGTTTCATTGCCAACATATCAATCTCCAAATCATTTTCTTTTTTGGTAAGGCGGTTTGAGCCACGCATTTTGTATTGTGCTGCTTCCCGCAATTCTGAAGAATTTGGTTTTTTTGAGCAAGATTTGTCTGTATAAGGAAATTCTGTAAAAGGCAAAGAGCCAACTTGTAGCATATTATCCATTGCACGTTGCACATACGAGCCTTGACAACCTGCAAGCCCTATCTGATTGTACAAAAAAGATGGGCTAAAAGCAATATTATCAGGGTTTTTGCCTGTTGCAACCGCTTCCAAAATGGTACGTGTCGCATACGCACTTCCCCAACCTACACAAGAACCTTGTCCACCTTGATTTTTGCGAGTTGGTGCATATTGTTCTAAGGTCATACGTTCTGGGAGTGTGTTTCCTGTGGCAGAAAGTGGCTCAAAAACGTAGGCTTCACTAAAAACTTTTGGGCTTAAATCTGCGCCACGTGCCATAGAACTGCTATTACGTGAGTTTGAACTTCTATTATTTGTGTTTCCAGAGAATTTGCTATACACAAAATAACCCAAGCCACCAATAACAAGCACCGCAAAACCCATTTTGGGGTTTCTGAACAAAAATGGTAGCAACATTCCTATAATATTGCCAAAACCACCTCCTCCACCGCCACTAAAACCGCCTCCACCTCTATTATTGTCGTTATTATTATTGTCATACGAGTCATTGTTCTCGTCTTCTTCTATCTGAATTGCCATTTTAATTGGGATTTAAGTGTTATTTTTTATTTTTTATTTTTTTGATTAAGCAGTTTTTTTAGAGTTTCTATTTCTTTATCTTTTTGATATATTTTTTCTTGTCGTTCTGCTAATTCTTTAAGAAGTTCATTTCTCTGACTATCAAAAAGCTCGTCTATACTCCTCCACGCCTCTTGCTCCACTTCTATTTTCTTTTTTTCTTCTGGATTTGTCCCTGAATAATGCAAAATATCAGTTATTAGTTTAATTCCTTCTAAATCAGCAATATGTGTAAATTCTTTTACGACTTTTGTATCATCTACAAAGTTGGTTTGTTCAAAAACACTCAATAATTTCTCTAGTTTTGTCTGATAACTACCCGTAATTCTATCCACTTGCACTATAAAACTGTCGTGTGTGAGCTTTTCTACAAAATCACTTCTTTTTTTAAGGATTTTCTTGTTAATCAAATCTTTATAATTTCTTTCTATTTTCAGACAAGGTGTTTCTATTTCAGGCAATTTAAAGCCTAAAATATAAATGGTTGTAATGGGTAAAACAGTTTTTACCTCATTAATAACGTCTTCTTTTTTGTATTGCTCTCCCAAATAACTCCTAAAACGGATTATATCTGTGATATTTTTAGCTTTCTGTACTTCAATAAGGATTTTTTTTAGTTCTCCTGTCTCTGTTTTTATGGTTGCAATAAAATCAAGACGAAAAAGCGAAATTCCAATAATATTGTCATTATAAGTAAATTCTTGTGGCTTTACTTCCACTGTTTCTATGGTTTGCTCAAGCAAAGTACCAATGAAAAATTTAGCTACTTTTTCATTTTCCATCAGTCGTTTAAATACAACATCATATATAGGATTTGCTATAATCATAAAGTTTTAATTAGCAGTTAGTTATTAGATAAGAAACATTATTTGCAATTCTTTCCAGAGTGCTTTTTTGTGGTTGATGTCTTTTTCTATTTCTGTGATAGAATGCGCTTGTAACAAGGTAATATTATCTCTTGTAATTTCCGAAAGATAAAGAATATTTTTTGTTGAGAATATTTTTTGAGAAATTTCAGTTAAATTTTCGTCAAAGATAAATATTTTTTTAATATTTGTGGTGGTAAGATAATTATTTAATCCTTTGGTTATCTCGCCTGTGAGGTCGTTTTCTATAATATCTTTGAGGTTTTGACTCGTGATAAAACAGCAATTATCTTCTGTAAAACTTTCATTTTCTTTGACCAAAATTTGTTTTCCTGCAACTACTTTCATAATATTGGCAAGTGCAGGTTCATTTTTAGCATTTTTGATATAAATGTCATCTCTATTTTGCAAGACAATCAAAAATAGTTTATTTTTTGTGATAAAATGTTCAAAATCAAACTTTTGTACGTCATTTGAAATATTATTTATTGTTGGTATTTCAGCTAAAATTTCCACAGGATTTGCAGGAACAACAGATTTTTCTATCTTTTCATCAACCAAATAAATATCAGAAATCAAAAAGGAAAGTTCGTGTAAAGTCATTTTTTAGAGTTTTTAAGAAGTTTTTTGGTTTAATTTTCTCTCACGGAAGTACAAAAACAACGGAAAAGCAAAGGCAAAAGCCACCAAAATAGCCAATATCAAAAATACCCAAACGTGTTTCATTTTGAACCGTTGTCCTTCTATCAGCATAAAAATAGAGCCACAAGTTGCTGCTACAAGCAAATCATAAGTAAGACTTGCTGCAAGTGGCGTAGCTGTTCCCTGTCTAAAAAACTCCGCCACAGTAAATGTTTCAGGGAAATTGAGCGCATAACTTAAATTGAAATACCAAGTCAAAACCGCGCCCAAAACGGCTAAAAGCAGGTAAAACAACATTAAAGGTGTTATTGATTTCATATATTTAACATCTTAGCTACCAATTCATTCACCATTTTTGGGTCTGCTTTTCCCTTACTTTTTTTCATCACTTCTCCTACAAACATTCCTAAAAGCCCTGTTTTCCCAGCCTTATATTCTGCCACTTTTGAAGGAAAATTAGCCAAAACCTCACTAATAAAACCTTCTATTTCAGCCGTATTTGCGGCAGTATCAGTAGAAAGAAGTAGATTATCTTCTGTTGCAATCATTTCAGCGGACTTTTCAGGAGATAAAAGCATTTTTGGATAAATCTGTTTAGCCGCAATATTATGATTTATTTTGCCTGCATCTATCAAATTAACCATTTCAGCCATATTTTTAGCAGAAATAGGAAACTGATTTAATGCCAAAGTACGTTCATTAAGGTAACCTTTAATGTTCACAGTCAGCCAGTTACAAGCAGATTTATAATTTTTAGTAATTTTGCACATCTCCTCAAAATACATAGCTGTTTCCTTTTCAGCCGTAATCACTTCTGCATCATAATCAGATAAATGATATTCTTTCGTAAATTTCAGAAAAAGCGCACGAGGAAGCGCAGGCATCATTTTTTTGATGCGTTCTATCCAATTTTTATCTACAATTACAGGGGTAAGGTCAGGCTCGGGAAAATACCTATAATCATTCATAGCTTCTTTCATACGCAGGGATGTGGTCGTGCCTGTGGTCGCATCAAACATTCTTGTTTCTTGTCCAAACTTAATTCCCTGCTCTACAAGTGCGGTCTGACGCTCAAATTCGTATTCAATGGCACGTTTTACGTTAGAAAATGAGTTAAGATTTTTGATTTCGGCACGTGTTCCCAGCGTGGTTGCACCTATCAAACGCACAGAAATATTGACATCACAACGCAATGAGCCTTCTTCCATATTGCCATCACACACATCAAGGTAGCGCACAAGCTTGCGTATCTCCGTAAGGTAAGCGTGTGCCTCGTCTGCGGAGCGTATATCTGGCTCTGACACAATTTCAATAAGTGGCACTCCTGCCCTATTCAAATCAATAAAAGATTCTTCTTCACCGTCAATATGCAAAGATTTTCCTGCATCTTCCTCCAAATGAATACGAGTCAGACGTATGGATAATTCTTTATTTTCTGTTGGATTTTCTGAATTTTTGAGGTTAATAATGATGTTTCCACCTACGCAAATGGGGGTTTTATCCTGCGTAATTTGGTAACCTTTTGGCAAATCAGGGTAAAAATAGTTTTTCCTTGCAAAAATGGTTTCTTCTGTAATTTGCGAGCCAAGCGCAAGCCCCATTTTGATAGCATAATTAAATGAAGTTTTATTTGCTTTTGGTAGCGTGCCAGGGTGTGCCAGCGTAAGGACAGAAATATTGGTATTAGGCATACTTCCGTAGGTATTTTCTTCTGAAAAGTAGGCTTTAGAAACGGTTTGCAGTTGTGCGTGAACTTCTAGCCCAATGACTAGCTCGTATTTATTTTTCATTATTTTGCTTATCTTTTTGGTATTATAGGCAAAATTAAGAAAAATAGCTAAACTATTTCAGAAAATTTATCAGAAATAATATTTTTATTTTCATTGAAAGTCGTTGCAAAATTTTGTATTTTTATTTCAATGGTTTTGCGGTCTCTTTTGAGTTGTTTTAGCTTACTTTCAGCTTCTAAAAGTAGCTTTTTTTGGATTTCTTGTGTCGTTTCCATTAGTTTTATTATTTAAAATTGTGTAAGCATAAATTTAGCGTGAGCAATATCTAAGTCAAAATTATCTATTTGCTCATAACAGTTCTGTAACAGTTTTTTCTCTCTTTTTAGTTCATTTTTTATAAAGTCATAATGCGCTATATCTGCTGTGTCTAAGCCTAATCTTCTTACTTCTAATAACAATTTTTCAATATCATATATAAACATTTCACTATTAAAAACATCTCCCATTATTTCTGTGAGTTGATATTCTGAATGTTTGAGGAAATTGATGTAATATTCTTTGTCGTAGGGCATATTTTTTATTTTTTTGATAACACTTTAGTCACAAAATTAAGAAAAATAGCTAAACTATTTCAGAAAATTTATCAGAAATAATATTTTTATTTTCATTAGATTTTTCAAACATTTATTATAACTCCTTGACTTTCAGTATATTTTATAAAATTATCCAAATGTTTTAGGCAATATAAAAAAAATCAAATATTTGATTTCTGTTATCTATGTTGTCATTTTCTAGGATAATAGTGTAATGCAGGTCATTTAATGAGGTTTTTGTTTGGTAGGTGGCATTTATGATGCTGTTATTTTTTTGCAGAAACGACAATACAAAATGATGCACAATATGTTTGATTTGTGTATCAATATTATCAGAAATTTCAAAAATATGGCTGACTGGGTTGGTCAAAACGGTTTCAATTTTCTTAGAAAAATCAGTCATTTCGCCAACTTTGAGAAGTTCATAGCTTTTGTCCACCTCGTCTTTAAATTCTTCAAGGTTAGTCTGTAAAAGATAAAGAATAGCTTTTATTTGCCCAAATTTCTGTTCTGCGCTGGTCGTGAGAGGGAGATTTTGTTCCATAACTGATTTTTTTTAGAAATATCCAACACAAAAATACACCTAAATTAAAGAAAATCCTAATAGAAAAACCTAATTTCGCTAAAACATTTCATTTTCTAATACAAATCCCAACCTAACAAATTAATTTCCAAGACGAAACCCATTGGTTTTGGGGTTGCAGGATTAGGAATTTGCCAGCCTGCACACAACTGAAACCGTTTTGACACATTGACCATACCGCCCAAAACCATTACGGCAGCATCATTATTGCCACTAACCCAATCACCCATTAAATACCATCTTTTTGCTATTTTATACTCATAACCCGCCATAAAACCAAAGGTATTGCCTTGTCCTACAAACATTTGGTTAGTGTTATAAAGCCCTGCCACTACTCTACTGCCTTTATTGAGGTGATAAACGCCCATCAAATAGGAATAATGATTAAGTTCTTTATTTTTGATATTAGCACTCAAATTCCAGCCAATTTGTGTGCCTACGTTCATTTGGAGGTGTTCTGTAATTTGAAATTGTTTTTGGAGTGTTCCCATAAAAATAGGATAAAGTGCGCCTTTTGCAGGATTGTCGTTATGCAATAAACGCCAATTAGGGTCAAAATAAACGCCTTTTCCAACAAGATTAGCACCAATATCCCAACCTTTGCCCAATCCATAGACAAAATGCGCTTTTGACTCTAATTTATCAGAATAAATATTAAATTGATGCTGATAAAATACTTTTTTATGGTTGGTAATGTCGCCTGACGGAATATTAAAGAGGTTTTGTTGTGCAAAAAGCTGATTATTAAATAAAATATCAATGAAAATAGTTGAAAATATAAATATAAACAAAAATCCATTTTTCATAGTTTATGGTGGGTTTTATGAATAATATGTAAAATATAAAAACAGCTAAAATTAAGTTTTAGCTGTTTTTGATTATGATTAAAAATCAATTCTCACCCCAAATTCATTAGAGTTTTTGGGTGTAAGTGGCGGAAATTTATTACCTTTTAAATCAATGTATTGCAAAGATTTTATATTTTTGAGTATTGGCGGCACTTTCCTAAAATCATTGTCATTGAGGTACAACTGCTCCAGATGCGTGAGGCGCAGGATACTTTTGGGTAATTTTTTCAGTCCATCTCCTTCCAAATGTAGTATTCTTAGTTTAGGTAATTGCCCTAAAACATAAAAATCCATATTTAGGTTGAGGTTTTTGTCTTGATTAAGATAAAGTTCTTCCAAACTTTTAAGTTGTGTAAATTCTTTGGGCAAAACGCTAAAATCATTTCCGCTCAAATCTAGGGTTTTGAGGTTTTTGAGTTCGGAAATTTCCTTTGGAATACTCAAAAAATGGTCATTTCGCAGGCTGAGGTATTGCAAATTCTTAAATTTCATAATCTCAAAAGGAAAACTTTTAAACATTTGATTACTCAAATCTAGCCTAAAAACCTTGTCTGGGTCTTTGAGAGCATCTTCTAGGCGAGTGTAGGACTTTGTAGAGTCTGCGGCATTGGTGGCTATGTTTTGCGCCTGCGTGGTTGGCGTGTTCAGGCAAAAGCCCAAAAATAGCAACATAAAAAGGTAGGTTTTCATATTTTAGAGTATTTTATTTCCACAAATATACAAAAAATATGATATTTTAAAGAAATTAAAAAGTATTTATAATTTTTAGATAGTAATACTCTTATTGTATGGTTACAAGCTTATAAAAATACACCTGAATTTAGGAAAAACCTAGTTTTGCGCTGGATTTCATTTTAGTTTTTTATCACTATAATATTTTTAAAAAACGCATTTGAAGGCTTTTCTAGGATTTCATTGAGTAATCTTTGGTTACTTTGTTGCAAAATTTTGTCTCTTGTTCTTCCATTGTAGGAATTAAAAGTATGGTAAATATTGATGCGGTTATAAATATCAAGTTTTTCATCAGCTACCATATTAAGCAGTCTATTTTTTATTTTTGTTTGGTTTTTAGCTTCTGAAAAAAAAAGTGCAATATCAAAAATTCTACCATTATAATGTCCATTCAGAAAATCACTAGCACGCAATAAAGTTCCTAAAAGCAAGTCGTTTGTATTGACATTTATTGCTTCTAATTCTGATAAATAAGTTTTTCTTTGTTGCGTTTCCAATATTTTATAACTTGTGGCATCTAAATGCGAGCGTAAAAACAAATCCCAAGACATAGTTTCCGCAGAAAGTTGCGCTATTTCCAAAGCGTGTATTTCAGGACTATTATCACTACCACATTGACTATAAACTAGCCTTCTTCTTTTAATTTCAAGGAGTTGTTTCTTAGAAATGTAGGGTGTCAAGTAATATTCTATCAGATACTCATTTTTATTTATTTTTATAATTTCACCAACTAAGTCCTTGATATACTTATCAAACTCTGGTGTACTCTTAATAACTTGGTGAACATAATTCTCTTGGAATTTCCAATATTCTTCCCTGTCTTTTTGGATATTTTTACTTTTTTCAACAATCACCTCCAAGTCTTCAATAGTGGGAATAATATCATTATCTTTGTACTTTTCCATTAGTACTTCTACATCTGTAGGAAGCGGATTTTTCTTTCTATACTTTTCTGATGCATCTGATATTTTTTCTTCAAACTCACTCAATTTTTCATTATCAGAAATATTTTCTTCTTTAAAATCAATTTCTTTATCAGGAATGGCACTTTTAGCATCAATCATATAATCAAACATAAGAAATCATATTGGAGTATTCAGCAGGGATTTCTTGGGTCTTAAAATCCTCCAAGATAAAAATACCTAACAACCAATTATTGTTTTTTTCGTATTTAAAAATAGCTTCATTATTGTATTTCTTATCAAAATCTTTCTCTTCTAATATAATTTTTATATCTGAATATTGCCAACTAACTATATTAAAGTAGGTTTGCATTTTTTTACTATATTTTTGCTGTTTTTGTTTGGTAACAAAAGCTATATTCTCGTTGATGACATTTGGATATTTTTTTCTTAGTTTTTCCAAAGGTATTTTATTTTTTAAATCTCTCGTTAGGTCATCAATATACAAATTAGGTGTATTTTCTCTCAAAATAATGGTATAACCTTTCGTTTGAGGAACAGACATATACATCTTATTAGGCGGATTTTTCTTATACTTCAAATGCAGCGAATCAACAATAAATTTCAATTGATTTATTGTTTTGGCATCATAAGCAAGTTTGGTAATATTTGAATTATCAATATTTTGAGCAAAAACAGTAGATTTTATCAAAATAATTAGGAGCAATAATATTGTGGTTTTTTTCATTTTATTTGTAATTTTCATATTCAAAAGACCATAATACTGTTTGTCCCCAGTTTTGCTGGTATTTTTTTGTAGGATATTTTTTTGAATTGTATTCATATTTGCTTGTGTGTTTTGTTACTCTCATTGCAATTGTATCTATCCAATAATCAAGTAAGACATTATTTGGTGAAAGGTGTTTAAGAACAGCGGAATTAAAAATAATTCCTAATTCTAGGTTGTCATAGAAAGGGTTATTTTTATCATCAAAAGTAACTCTACCTTTAAGTTTAATACCATAACTATTTTGTATATATGTTATCTCATTAGGTGTTTCATAATTTAACTGCACATCTGAATCAGAGTTTTCTTTTGTAAAATAATTTTGAAATTGACATTTTATCATTTTACCAGCATCATCATAAATATAAGCAAAATAGGTAAATCCATGTGCTGGCTTATCTCCTATTAGTTGTCTTTTTCCATTATAATCAAATTTATGAATTGTATCTCGCTTATTTTCAATAACATACGTAGTATTTTCAGTTCTTATAAAATCCCATTCTATTTTCGTTGGAATATTGTAATTATTACCTGCTCTGTGGATTGTAGGAAATGTGATTGCATTGATTTTTAAAACATCTTTTCCTTGATAAATAATCTCAAAAACCTCACGTAAAATAGTATCTTTTGTGCCTTTATTGGGATATAATTTACTTTCTTTAATGATTTTCTTTAGAATACATTTATCTTTTTGAGCATACAAAAATTGTGTATTGATACTCACAATCAGGAAAATGATAAAACTAATAATTTTCATATTTTTTATTAATGGTTGATATTAGTGTATTATACTGACCTCACGGGCGCAAGCAGCCCCAAATCCTTATGAATGTAGATTTTTACTTTCTCCAAAATCTCTATAATTTCGCTTAAATCATCTGTTTGTGTGGCATCATACGCCCTGCTTACGCTGTATATATTTTGCTTCAAAACAATAAAAAACCACAAACGTCCAATCATATAACAACCAAATAAAGGCTTTTCTGGTGTTTCATTAAGGATTTGCGCATCAACCATTGCTATCAAAAGTTACCCAAGTGGGTCGTTTCCTGATGTTTTCTCTGGTTTATACTCTTGTAAAAAGAAAAACGGTTTTTTAGGTGTTTGCTTGCCTGTCGCAATGAAACATTTAATTTTATTAATTTCTTCTAACTCCTCTTCTTCTGCTTGATTTGTTAGTTGTCTTTGCATAAAAATTCTATAAAAAGGAGCATTATTAAACCTAAATTCAGAGAAAAAGGGCGCAATAAATAATACTTCTAATTCTCCTTCATTCCAATATTGAACATTTTTTGATAAAGAAAGGCGCAATTTTTCTACTGGAGCAGATAAAACACCATTTTTTGGTACGTCAAGCCATTCCATAAGTATTGGAAAATCATTTACAAATTGAAGGTTAAATTCAATTTCTACATCTTCACTTAGCCATTGTTCAAAAGGTTTTCTTATCATTGTTGTAGTTTTTTCTATTGGATTTCACACACACAAATACGCAAAAACTTTCAGATTTCAAAAACAAACATTTATAAAAATATTTATATATTTGCGGAAATAAACGAATAACAATGGAAGATAATACTAACTGGACACCATTTGCTGATGATAATTTGCTTGGTCTGATAGATAAAAATCTTATCAATGAATATGAAGCCAATGGCATAGGAACAGCAGAAATATTTGTTTTTGAATTGGATATAAAAACGCCCATTTCCACTATGTTAATTCTTGATATTCATAGGGTTGCATTTGGAGAATTATATGATTGGGCAGGGAAATGGCGCACTACGCAAGTAATGGTAGGACAAATTGAGCCACCACAACCCAATCAAGTTTTACAACAAATGTATCAATTTATAGATAATTTGAATTTCAAAATTTCTATTTCAAATACGTCTGAAACGCATATTGAATGTTTAATTTTTGCACATTATGTCAGCAGATAAGGCAATTATGAGCCACTAACAAACCTAATTACTAAAGAAATTGCTCCCTTCTAGTTCTTTTTTGGCTAATATTTTTTCTATAATTTCTTCTACCTTTCCTCTAGGAACTTCTTGATTTTCTAGTGCCATTGTGCTAAAAACAGTATTTACTAACATTTTTGCTAGAAATTCTTTTTGTTTTAATTGGGGGTATTTTTCGTAAAATTTCGTTGATTTTTTTGTTTAGATATCTCTTATTTACTTCTACAAAAATAAGAAAAATACCACAAAATAGCTATTTTTTTGAGATTTTTTTATTCTAGGTGGCGTAAACGCCACCTCTTTATATCAAAGTCAAAAAATCGTTTTATGTATAGCGGTGGCGTTTACGCCACCGTAGCCTAAAAATTAGTTTTTTGAAATTAGGAACTTATTTGCAACACGTTACTAACCAAATTTTGTATTTCACTTCTAAAAATAAGATTTGCTTTTTTGAAAATAAAGCCTTAACTTTGCCAAAATTTTTAGGTATTTGTATGTTAATTTTTGGATTTCACGCAACACTAAAAAACTATGCTTCTCTTTAAATTATATTTTGACCTAAAACCTATTTGCTTATGTCAAAAATCAAGTATTACTACGACACAGAAACCTGCCGTTATGAACGTGTAGAAGTCAAAAAATCAGAAATTATCTATAATATTGGTGGTTTTGTGTTACTTTCTGGTATTTTTGCTGTTGGTTTTGCTGCCGTTTATGCCAATGTTTTTCCTTCCGACAACGAGCTGAAACTCCGCACAGAAAACCAAGAACTCCGTACCAATTATGAGCTTGTCAGCAAGCACGTAGACGAGAGCGACAAAGTCCTAAAATCTCTACAAGAACGTGATGACAATGTTTATAGGGCTATTTTTGCTGCTGACCCTCTCCCAAAAGAAGTCCGTAATGCAGGCGCAGGAGGCACAGAAAAGTACAACGAACTCCTTAAAAAAGGACTAAAAAATGAAGAATTAGTCGTTGGAACGCTCAAAAAAATTGATGCTTTGCGCCGTAGAATGTACGTGCAAACCAAATCTTATGATGATTTGCTCACGCTTGCCAAAAATAAAGAGCAAATGCTGGCGCATATTCCTGCTATTCAGCCTATTTCTAACAAAGATTTAACCCGCATTTCCTCTGGTTTTGGTATGAGAATGCACCCCGTTTATAAAACAGGGCAAATGCACTCTGGAATTGATTTTACAGGACCCTACGGTGCGCCCATTTACGCTACTGCTGATGGCATTATCAAACGTGCCACAGACAAAGGAGATGGCTACGGAACTGCTGTTGAAATTGACCATGGATATGAATATGTAACGCTTTATGCGCATTTGTCTGGTGCAAATGTACGTGACGGACAAAAGGTAAAACGTGGCGAATGTATTGGTTATTTGGGTAGTACGGGCTTTTCTACGGGTCCTCACCTGCATTATGAGGTTTTGCACAAAGGCGAACAAGTTGACCCAGTTCATTATTTCTTTAATGACCTCACGCCAGAACAATACGAGAAAATCAAGCAACTTGCCGCCGTTGAAAACCAGTCTATGGAGTAGTTTTGAGGTACGAAGTGGGAAGTACGAGGTACGAATGTGAATACAAATAATAATCAATTTATGCCACAAGAAAAGCAAAATAACAGTTATTCTACACATGAGGAGTATTTAGAACAACTAATGATAGAAACTGAAAAGTTTTTAGCTGATAAAACACTTACAGAATTTCCAAAAGAATTGGAATCATTATTGCAATTATAAAATTAAAATCCTCTCCTACCAATAAAAAAATCTCCTTAAAATCAATAAATTTTAAGGAGATTTTTATTATATTTGAACTAAAATTTTACTATTTGATTTATTATTGATATATCAAAATAATTGCTAACAACTTCATTCTTTTTATTATGAATTACTTAATTGAAAATGTTGATTACCAACAAAATATAGAAAAAATTGGGCTTAATGTAGAGGATTTTGTCAATGAAAATCCTGTTTTATTGCCTTTGCTTATTGCTGCACCTGCTATTATCAAAAAATATATACCTGATGCTACTTTTGAATTGTCCCATAATACGGATTTTGAGGAAGGAAATAGCACTTTGTACCTTACTGTTTTTACGGATTTACCCCGTAAAGCGTGCTGGGAACAAATGAGGGCATTAATTAGAGATGTTGATTTTAAAATATTTATAAATAATAAAGAAATTAGTAGAATTTTTACTTTTCACACAGAAACTAGAGATAATCAATAAGAAAATATATGAAATTTAATTGGAGAGATTATCTCACTATTGCTCACGAGTTATTAGAGCAAAACAATACAGAAGCACATTTCAGGATAGCCATTAGCAGGGCTTACTATGCCATTTTCAATATCCTTAGGCTAAAAGCGGGTTATCATAACAAAAAAGAAACATCTCACCAAGATTTTATTGCAGAATTAAAAATGCCAAACGAGAAACTTGCTACAAAATTGAATATTGAAGAAGTTGATATTTGTATTATTGGTGCAGAACTTGATACTTTACGCAAAGAGCGTAATTTTGCTGATTATGACGGTTTGGAGCGTTTTGATAAAAATAGAACTATCAAAAATCTTGAAAAAGCAACAGAAATATTGGAGTTTTTTGACTAAACTAAATTTCAAGTAAATTATAATTTTGACCACAAAACCACAAAATAATGAATGGAGAAATTAATTTATTAGTTACTATTGCAATCATATCAATATTTATTTCATTATTCTTATCATATTTTTTAATAAAAGTAAAAACAGAACAGAAATTGAGTAATTATCTTTTTTCTGTTTTTTTAGTTTTTACTACCATTGATATTAGTAGTATTTTGTTCAATTTTTTCTTAGATGGGCGACTTTCAAATATTGGAATGTGTAGAAATTTAGTAATATTTCTGCAACTTCCAACTTTTTATTTATATGTATTATCTGTTTGCTATTCCGACTTCAAACTAAAAATAAAACATATAACACATATTACTCCTTTTTTAATTGCAAATTTAATTTTATTTCCTCGTTTTTATTTAGTGGATTTATCTTCTAAAATTACTTTTCTTGAAAATAGTAAAAGTATGCTGGAAATACAATTTATTCATATCTTTTTACATTTTCAGATTGCTTTTTACATTGTTGTAGTTTTTCTAACTTTGAGAAAAGTAAAGAAAATATATCTTGAAAACTATGCAGGAACAAGTATTGATTTTTTTAACTGGTTATTTGAATTGATATTGGCATTATCAGCTTTCTATTTTGTTGCTTTTGTAAAAAATATCTTTAAATTTACTGACTATCCTTATATTTCGGAATGGTTGAAAATTGGACTTTTCGTGTCTGAACTGCTCCTAGCCAGTTGGTATTTGTTTAAGGCATTAAATAACCCTACTCTCTTTAGAAATATTGATTCAAAATTAAAACTTATCAAAGATATTATTTTAGAAGAAAAAAAGGAAACAGAAGAGATACAGGCTGAAATTACAATAGAATTTAATGCAAAAATAATAAAATTAAAAAAATATATGGTTGAGGAAAAACCATATCTAAACCCTTCTTTGACAATTCAAGACATCTCTGCTGATATTGAAATTCCTACTCGTGAGTTATCTATTCTAATAAATCACACGTTGGGGCAGCATTTTTTTGACTTTATCAACACCTACCGCATTCAAGATGCAATGATAATTCTAAAGGATTCTACAAAAAACAAAGTAACAATTCTTGAGATTTTGTATGAAGTTGGTTTTAATTCAAAATCTTCTTTTAATACGGCATTTAAAAATCATACTGGTTTTACACCAACTGCGTACCGTAACCGTATATCATAATCTACTGAATAACAATACTTTGTAATTACTCGTACTTATCTTGTGAATTACTCCTACCTATTTTTTTGAACAAATGCGTACGACTTTTTTTAATCAGTCGCATAAGGTTTGTTTATTTTCTATGTTTGTGTTCAAATAAATTCACAACATTAAAACACAACATAATGAAAAATACAATGAAAAACGCAATGCAATTTTTGATAATATTATTGTTGATAAATAATTCTTTGTTTGGGCAGGACATTCCTAAAAAAATTGATTCTTTGGTAAAAAGCTATCATACAAAAAATCCAGAAATAGGGATTAGCGTAGGTTTCATCAAGAATAATGAAGAATATTATACCGCCTACGGCAAATTGAGCAAAGAAAGCAAAATTGATATTGACAAAAATTCTATATTTGAAATTGCATCTATCACTAAAATTTTGACTTCAAACTTAATTGCACAGGCAGTTATTGAGAACAAAATAAAACTAGATGACTACATAGACAATTATATTCCAAAAGAGTACATCTTACATAAAAACATAAAAAATAAAATAAAAATATCAGATTTGGCTTCTCATCAATCTGGTTTACCTGATTTAGATTTTGGGAAATTGATAGAATTAGACCCACAACAACCTGTAAACAGCGTTAATATTCAGATTTTGGCAAATATTATCAATAATTGTAATGAATTAATTGATTATGGAAGATATAGGTATTCAACCATTGGCTACACTTTGCTTGGGCAGATTTTGGAGAAAGTTTATGGGAAAAGTTATGATAAAATCATTCGCAAAAAAATATTAGCACCATCAAAAATGACCAATACGCTAACTAAAGATTTTGATGTAAAAAATAAAATAACTGGTTATAATCCCAATGGTGGCGTTCAGGAGTTTTTCAAATGGAATATTACGGCATCTGCTGGACTCGTAAAGTCTAATACTTCTGATATGCTTAAATTCTTAAAAATGATTTTGAGTAAAGAAAACCCAATCTCTAAGGCGGGCGTGATGACAGAAAAACTATTTTATAAAGATAAAAATAGGGAATTAGGCTTAGGAATTAACATCAATACTGATGACAAACACACATTTTACTTAAAAACTGGAGATTCTATGGGACAATCTTCTATTATATGTTACAACCGAGTTGAAAATTGGGGAATTATTATACTTTTAAACCAAAGAAACTCAAAAATGAGACAAGCAATATTTAATGAAATTTATGAAAAAATATTAAAGAAATATTGAAGTAAAGTAATCCCTCCAATTAAAAATCATTTGTTTGCACTATATGAAAGGTTAAAAGATTATTTATTTCAGGATTTCCTATGAATTGTTTAAAAAAAGTGTCTTTAAACAACGCTCTTTTTTGTTGAAAAGCATCACTAATAGACAAATCAGTAGCAATTTTTAAAAATAAATTGCTATAATTTTCTTCCAAATCTTCTCTATACGACAATTCAAGGCTTGCATTTTTGAAATATTTTTGAATAATCAAAGGAATAGCAAGTAAAACGGGCATTAGAATAAGATTTTTTTTAACAAATTCTTCCACACCAGCATCTATTTTATAGTTACCTTGTTGATAATCAGTATTTTTACGCACTAAATAATTCATAAAACAAAAGAAGCTATTTAAGTTTCAAAATCAAAGATAAATTTAATTCAAATACGTATCAAACGACTTATCCGTATAAAAAACAATGATTTTCTCAATGGTTTTTCCTTCTGATTTCTTGTATTTTTTTGATTGATTTTCATTGTTTTCTTGGTGTTTTTCTGTTGATTTCTCTTGATTTTTAGCCTTTTCCTCTTCTATTTCCTGCTGATTATTGACTTGATTATTAAACAGATTTTGTGTACTATTTGGCTGAATAGTAGGAATTATGGTTTTAGTTTCGTACCTATTTTCTTGGAGATAACTCTCCTGCGAAGCTCCTTCACGAAACATATTTGGTGCATTTCCATTCAACCATTCTGGGTTGAGGTCTGGGTATTTAGAAAGAATTTTCATTACAATTTCAATATTAGGCTTATTCCTGCCCGAAAGTACGTGCGACATCATAGGACGAGAAATCCCCAACTCGTCAGCTAGTTTTGATGGTTGCAAATCTTTGTAAATAATAAACTCTCTTATTTTTTCGTTGATGTCCATTTTATTTTGGGTTTAGTATTTTGTAAATTCTCTATTTCCTAAAAGCAAATGTAAACTTTATTTTGTAAATTTACAAATATTTCTATAATTATTTTTCAGTTTACATTTTCGCATTTCCAAATAAAATGTAAATTTACATAAAACTGTAAACTTATCTAACCATAATTTTAATGTAAATTATATGTAAACTACTTTATTATCAATTAGTTACAACTTAATTTATACTAATTAACATTTACGTTAATTTACAAACGGTTTACTTTCTATTTACATTTTAAATTACTAATATTCTTAGCTAAATAATGCTAAGAATTTCTAATTGTAAATAGCTATATTAAATTTACGTAGATAATTTACATAAAAGTTTTCTATAAAATTTCTTTTTTTGGTAAATTGTTTGTTGTTTTGCATCATAGCCCCTAACCCCAAAGGGGAACAATACAAATACTTTTTATTAGTTTTTGTATTAAAGTCCCCTTTGGGGATTTAGGGGCAACTCTCAACATACATTCAAAATGAAAAAAATTGCAGTAATAGGCTCTGGAACAATGGGCAACGGCATTTGTCATACATTTGCACAAAACGGTTATGAAGTAGCTTTGATAGATATTTCAGCAGAATCTCTCCAAAAAGGGCTAGATACTATTGCTAGTAATCTTGACCGTCAGGTTAAAAAAGAGGTGCTGACATTAGAACAAAAGGCTTCTACCCTATCTCGTATCAAAACCTTTACGAGTATGCAAGAGGGCGTGGCTGATGCTGATTTGGTGATTGAAGCTGCAACTGAAAACATAGAACTTAAACAAAAGATTTTCAAGGACTTAGACGCTTTCTGTAAGCCTTCTGCTATTCTTTCAAGCAATACTTCTTCTATTTCCATTACAAAAATGGGGTCAGCCACGAAAAGACCTGATAAAGTGATTGGAATGCACTTTATGAACCCTGTGCCGCTTATGAAACTTGTGGAAGTGATACGTGGATATGCCACTTCTGACGAAGTAACGGCTATTATTATGGAGCTTTCTGTTAAAATAGGCAAAATCCCTGTGGAAGTCAATGATTATCCAGGTTTTATCTCAAATAGAATTCTGATGCCAATGATAAATGAAGCAATTTATTCCCTTTACGAGGGCGTGGCGGGGGTTTCTGAAATTGATGACGTAATGAAACTAGGAATGTCGCACCCAATGGGACCTCTCCAACTGGCTGATTTTATAGGTTTGGATATATGTTTATCTATTTTAAATGTACTTCAAAGCGGTTTTGGCAACCCAAAATACGCCCCTTGTCCCCTACTCGTCAATATGGTTGAGGCAGGACACAAAGGCGTAAAATCTGGGCAAGGTTTCTATGATTGGAGCGACAAAACTAACAAAAACCTTGTTGTAGCACGTAGATTTAAGAAAAAAACCTCCTGATGTGTGAAGTGTGAGGTGTGAGGTGTTTTTTGACATAAAAAACTGTATTTTACTTCACACCTCAAACTTCACACCTAAACGGCTACATTATTATCTCTAAGTGCTTGATTTAAAGATGTTTTGAGGTCGGTACTTTCCTTTCTATGTCCAATAATAAGCGCACAAGGCACTTGAAAATCACCCGCAGAAAACTTTTTAGTATAACTTCCAGGTATCACAACGCTACGAGGAGGCACAAAGCCCTTATATTCAATAGGTTTCTCGCCTGTAACGTCAATTACCTTAGAACTTTGCGTAAGTACGACATTTGCGCCTAAAACCGCCTCCTTACCCACTCTCACGCCTTCCACAACAATACATCTAGAACCTATAAACGCCCCATCTTCAATAATCACAGGGGCAGCCTGAACAGGCTCAAGCACGCCACCAATGCCCACACCGCCGCTTAAATGCACATTTTTACCAATTTGGGCGCAACTCCCCACCGTTGCCCACGTATCAACCATTGTTCCGCTATCCACGTATGCGCCTATGTTCACGTAGGAGGGCATTAAAATCACTCCTTTTGCTAAAAAAGCCCCATAACGGGCTATTGCGTGAGGTACGACACGCACACCTAAGGCTTCATAATTAGATTTTAGGGGGATTTTGTCGTAAAATTCAAAAGGAGGCATCAAAATAGTTTCCATTTTTTGCGTAGGAAAGTACAAAATAACGGCTTTTTTGACCCATTCATTGACTTGCCACGTAATTACACCATTGATGTCTTCTAAAGGCTCTGCAACCCTCAAAAAGCCCTTATCTAGCTGTTCTACAACGGCTCTTATGGCGGTCAAAACTTCTGGCTCATTAAGCAATTCTCTGTTTTCCCAAGCCTTTTCTATTGTGTTTTTTAATGCTAACATTGATGTTTTTTGGATGATTTATTTATTTGATATTGGTTAAACTTCTACTTTAAGTCAAATGAGTTAAATAACTGATTTTAAATAAGTTATATTACATTATTTTCTACTTTTTAATTAAAATTTAATTATAGTTTTCTGCTATAGTTTTTGTGCTAAATAAAAGTCAAATCAAATAGTATAAGAAAATAATCCCGCCTATTTACGCTATTTTGCTGTCTGCTTTAGCGGACTGTGCAAGGATATTGAAGTGCCAGCCTTTGTGTGAGAATAATAACCAATATACAAAACTTCTTTTAATATCTCCTACTCTACTTTAAAATTTCTCAAAACAGTAGGAAATCAGCAAGTAAACACGTCAATTTACATCAAATAAAGATAAACAACCTACTAATATATTTAGCAAAACGTAATTACTAAATATATTAGTGTAAATTATTTTGGTTAGTATTTTATTTAGATTAGGCTAAAATATAATTAGAAAATATCTTATATATTATCTTTATATTTGTCTAAAATAGGTTATATTTGTATGTGAAATTTAGATTGCTACGCCCCTATTTCTTGCTGATTTACTTCTAAAATTCATTAAATATTCATCAAAAATTTAAAAAATACTGTGCTTTATGTTAAGTTATACAGAAGAAAATTACCTTAAAACTATTTTTTTACTCTCCTATTCTATTGCTAATGACAACCATTCAGCAGAAAATAATGTAGATAAAGTAAATATTTCAACGAAAGAAATAAGCACCAATGATATAGCAATGAAAATAGATATTAGTGCCGCATCTGTCACGGATATGCTCAAAAAACTTTCTAAGAAAGAGTTGATAAAATATACTAAATATCACGGAGTAAGTCTGACAGAAATGGGAAATACTTTTGCCATAGAAATTATTAGAAGACACAGACTTTGGGAAACTTTTTTAGTTGCTAAACTTAACTTTAATTGGTCAGAAATTCACGACATAGCGGAACAATTAGAACATATTTCTTCTCCCAAGCTTATAGAAAAATTAGATGCCTTTCTTAACTATCCAAGATTTGACCCTCACGGTGAGCCTATCCCAGATGCAAACGGAAAACTCTACTCTACTGATGCAACTCCAATGCAACAATTTAAAAAAGGTGATAAAGTAAAAGTTATTGCGGTTGGTGAAGACTCTTCTCTGTTCTTAGAATATCTTGATAAGCTCAATATCAATATAGGTACGGAAATCCAAATTATAGATAAGATTTCTTATGATTTATCTATGCAAATTATTATAGATAATCAAGTAGTTGCCATTTCAAAAAATGTTTCCGAAAAAATTTATGTTAAAACTTCTTATAAACAATACTAAAATACTACGTTTTAGCTATATTAAAATAGTTGTTATACTTAACCTTTTTATATTTTTAGTTTCTTGCAAAACTGAAAATACAAAAAATACAAAAATAACTATTGTAACAACAACAGGAATGATTGGCGACCTTGTTACAAACCTTGTCAAAGATTCTGCAAAAGTTGATTTTTTGATGCAGTCAGGAATTGACCCACATTTATACAAAGCAACACAATCAGATTTGCATAAATTATATAAAGCAGATTTGATATTTTATAGCGGCTTACATTTAGAGGGAAAAATGACTGAAGTTTTAGAAAAGTATAGCAGAATTAAAAAAGTTTATTCTCTTGGAGATAATGTCAGTAAAAATAATTTAATTGGTGTTTCTGAAAGTAGAAGTGTAGGTGCTAGTACAGAAATTCATTATGACCCTCATATATGGTTTGACCTTGATATATGGTTGGAGTGCGCTGAACTAGCTTCTAATAAAATTATTTTAGAATATCCACAATTAAAAGATTATATCACTAAAAATAAAATTAGTTACATTAAGCAACTAAATGATTTAAAAGAAAACTCTAAAAATACTATTTCTAAAATCCCTAAACAACAAAGAATACTTATTACCTCTCATGATGCTTTTTCTTATTTTGGCAGAAAATTTGATATTCAAGTACGAGGCTTACAAGGGATTTCTACGGTAGCAGAATTTGGAATAAAAGATGTAAATAATTTGGTTGATTTTGTAATTAAAAATAATATCAAAACTATTTTTTCAGAAACTTCTGTATCTTCAAAATCTATGGAAGCTATTTTATTTGCTTGTAAAAAACAAAATTATAATATTAAAATATATGATAACCTTTACTCCGACTCTATGGGAAATACTGGTACGCTGGAAGGAACATATATTGGAATGTATCAGAAAAATATTCAAACTATTGTGAAAGGTTTGCAGTAAGGTTTATAATAACAACTATTCAAAAAGATTAAATAAATGATTATACAAGTAGAAAATCCTATTTTAGAAGTTCACGACTTGACAGTAAGTTATGATAAAAAGCCAGTTTTGTGGGGAGTTGATTTTACAATTCCTGAAAAAACGCTTGTAGGAATAATAGGACCAAACGGAGCTGGAAAATCTACACTTATTAAGGCACTTATGGGACTTATTAGTATAGATAGTGGTTATGTGCAACTATTTAAACAAGATATAAACGCTGTTCGTAAGAAAATTGGGTATGTACCTCAACGAGAAAATGTAGATTGGAATTTCCCTGTTTCTGTTTTAGATGTTGTTTTGATGGGAAAATATCATCATTTGGGAATTTTTCAAAATCCTAGAAAAGCGGATAAAGAAGAGGCAATGGAAAATCTTAAAAAAGTACGTATGGAAAATTTTGCTAACCGCCAAATTTCTGAACTTTCTGGCGGACAACAACAAAGAACTTTTTTAGCAAGGGCTTTGATGCAAAACGCAGATTTATATTTTATGGATGAGCCTTTTGCGGGAGTAGATATTGCAACGCAAGCAACTATAATGGACGTTTTGAAAGAAATGCGAAATAATGGGAAAACTATTATTGTTGTTCATCACGACTTGCAGTCTGCGGCAGAATATTTTGATTGGTTACTTTTGGTGAACATGCGGTTGGTAGCTTCCGCTCCTATGAGTCAGGCTTTTACGGCGGAACTTTTACAAGAAACTTATGGCGGAAAGCTAACAATTTTGTCAAAGATTAGTGATTTGATTCAAAAACAGCAGTTCCCACAAAGAGAGAAAAATTCCTAGATTTTACCAATATTATATATGAATAATACAAGTATTTTAGCAAAATTGCACTATTTCAATAATGTTATAATATTGATAAAATAATTATTTTAGTAATAAAAAACAATTTTGTTTAACTTTATGGATAATTTTATAGAATTTATATCTTTTCAAAATCCCACATTACAGATTATAGCAATAGGAATATTTTTTCTTTCTGTGTCTTCTGCAATGGTGGGCTGTTTTAGTTTTTTGAGAAAACAATCATTGATAGGTGATGCTGTTGCTCACGGAGTTTTACCAGGAATTTGTTTGTCTTTTTTGTTGTTTGAAAATAAAAACATTTATGTTTTACTTTGGGGCGCATCTTTGACTGCTTGGTTGTCAATAGCAACTATTCAATTCGTGTACAGTCGCTCCAAAATAGATAAGGATACATCAATGGGCATCATTTTATCTGTGTTTTTTGGTTTTGGAATAGTTTTATTGACAATTATTCAAGGGAAAAGTGCCTCTGCGCAAGCTGGACTGGATAAATTCATTTTTGGGAAAGCCGCATCTATGATTGATACAGATGTAATTACCATTGTGATAATTTCATTATTAGTAATAGCGACTATTATTTTATTATATAAAAATTTAGTAATAGTTTCTTTTGATGAAAATTTCGCTAAAACTATTGGCTTGAAAGTAGAACTTTTTAAATTTATACTTACAATGATGACTGTTTTAGTAATTGTCATTGGGATTCAGTCGGTAGGAATTGTTTTAATTTCTGCTTTGCTGATTACTCCTCCAGTTACAGCTCGCTTCTGGACAAATAAATTAAGTTTAATGATTTTTATTGCTTGTATTTTTAGTATCCTTTCTGGTTTTGGCGGAACTTATATTTCTTATACCTATGAAAATATGCCGACAGGACCTTGGATTGTAGTTTTTATGTCAATTTTTGCTTTTATCTCTTTTGCGGTTGCACCCAAAAAAGGTTTTATTTCTAAACTTTATAGAGATTTCTTGAATAGACGAAAAATTGAAGATGAAAATATTTTAAAAACTATGTATGCTCTTATGGAAGATAGTACAAACAATAATACAAATAATGCAACATACTCACTTAAGAATATTTTAAAGAAACGAAACCAAAATCCTATTAAAGCGAGAAATACTATTAACCGACTTTGCAATCAGGGATTTATTAGTAAAAATAATATAAATGAAAATTTAGAACTTACACCGCAAGGATTAGAAAAAGGAAAGAGAATTACTCGTTTGCACCGACTTTGGGAATTATACTTAACCAAGAACTTACATCTTACGCCTTCTCACGTTCACGAAGATGCAGAAACTATTGAACATATTATTACGCCAGAATTAGAAGAGAGAATTATCAAAGAATTAGGCTATCCAACAACTGACCCACATAATAAAAATATACCATAAAATAAAGATTATACTTTTAATACTTATTAACCATATTTAACTTATTTATAATAAAACTATATAATAGAATTATGATAGATTTTTGGATTATTTTAATTGCTTGTTTGGTTTCTTGTTGTTGTAGTTTACTTGGTTGTTTTCTTATTTTGAGAAAAACAGCTATGCTAACAGATGCAATTTCTCACGCTGTTTTACCAGGAATAGTAATTATGTTTTTACTCTCTGGAAGTAAAAATTCTTTTTTAATGATTTTGGGTGCGAGTCTTATTGGTTTACTTACTACTTTTTTAATAGAATTTTTAAGTCAAAGAGCGAAGGTACAAGCTGATGCCTCTATTGGTGTAGTTTTTACTTTTTTGTTTTCTGTTGGAATTATACTTGTTACGGTTTTTGCAGACCAAGTGGATTTAGACCAAGATTGTATTTTGTATGGAGAAATACTGTATGTACCTTTAGATATGATAAATATTTTTGGTAATTGGCAAATTCCAAAGTCCTTTTTTATCTTTGTGCCCTTACTAGTTTACATAATTTTATTTATTAAGGGTTTTTATAAGCAACTTTTAATCACCACTTTTGATAATCAGTTTGCAACAACTATTGGGATTTCTGCTACTTTTTGGCATTATGCTCTGATGACAAATGTGTCCATTACAACTGTGGCAAGTTTTGAAAGCGTTGGCGCAATTTTGGTAATTGCACTTTTTGTTGTTCCGCCTGCAAGTGCTTATTTACTTATCAAAGATTTCAAAAAGATGTTATTTCTTTCCTGTCTTATTGGAATTATTGATTGTATTTTAGGCTACTATTTTTCTTATATCTTTAATTGCTCTACGGCTGGTGCTATTGCCACCGTTGCAGGAATTATTTTTATGATTATTCTTCTATTCACCATTTATCAGGAAAAGTTATATAACTTATTGAATATCAATCAATTACAAACTCCAACTTCAAGCATTGATTAAAGCTATTTTAGCGTTGTTTTGGCATTATTTTACAGTTAGAATGAAATTTTTAACGTGAATAACAAATATTACAACTAATTTTTATCATATCCTTTATTTCTATCAGAATAAAGCAAAAATTGTTATAAAGTATTGATAATCAAGTAGTTATATTAGTTGATTTTAAGTTAAATAGGAAGCTCAAAAATGATTGTAAAAATGCTGTTATTTCAAATAATAGAAGTAATTGTCAAAAATAAAAAATGCTGCTAAAATCTATTTCAATAGTTGTTAATATAAACTAAAATGGCATTTTCACCTATTTTTTATCTAAAAAGTAGGTGAAAATAGAGTAAAATGCAGAAAATACCTCTCAATTAGCTGGAAACGCACTTTTTGTTTCCAGCTCCAAAGAGAGGACTACAATTCTTAAAAATTATTTCTTTACAGCAAAAAATAAACTTCACAAAAGCCTCTAACTATTCGTGAGGTTCTGTAGCATTTATATAAATTACCTATTATATTCTAAATACAATTTTCCCATAAAATATTCACACACTTAAATTACTCAAAAAGAATATTCAAAATATCAACTATAAAAAACTTCTCTCCCATCTTAAAAATATTTTACATCAAATAAATGCAACATATTTTACACATCTAATAAACTAAAAATATTTTATAAGTTTTTTCTATTTAATATTTTAAAAGTGCTTTGTCAATATTATACATCTAAAAAACAAAATAAAGAATATCTGTAAAATAAATATCAAACTTTTACAATATTAATTCTATATATAAAATATTCAAAACAAAAACTATATCAGCAATAATAAAAATATTTTACATAAAATATAAATAGCACTTTTAATATATATATACCATTTTTAACGGTATATATCTTAAATGTTGTTTTAATAGAAATAATTGATTACCCTTAAAATATATTTAAAAGTTAAATAACATAAAATACGGTAAATATTTTAAATATTGTTTAAACACAAATAATTGATTACCCTTAAAATATATTTAAAACATAAATAACATAAAATACGGTAAATATATTTAATAAGTATTATACAGTAAACAAATATTTACTGTAATTAACATATTTTTTATATTTACTATATTAAAAGTATTTTAAATACTATAAACATTTTATTGTATTTATATATTGCATTTGCCAAAATAAAGTAGTATTATTGTATTAAGTATTGAACGTATTAACACACATCATATCATAAGATATATTATGGGACATATTATTGCCGTTACGAATTATAAAGGGGGCGTTGGTAAAACAACTTCCACCATTAATATAGCGGCGCACCTTGCCAAAAAGAAAAATAAAGTATTGGTCATTGACCTAGACCCACAAGCTAACCTTTCTCACGGCTTTGGAATAGAAGATGATTTGGAGAAAAATATTTATACCATTTTTCGTGGCGAATATACAGTCAAAGATAGCATTATCACTAAGTCAAAAATTGACATTGTCCCCTCTACCCTAGATTTGTCTGTGGCTGATGCGGAGTTTAATACTCGCACTATGCGGGAGTTTATGCTCAAGAAAATTCTTGCGCCTGTCAAAGAGGAATATGATTATATTCTTATTGACTGTCCGCCCAATCTTGCGTTGCTTACTATCAATGCTATTGTGGCTGCGGATTTTTATTTGATACCTTTACAAGCAGAATTTTTTGCGCTCAAAGGACTTGCCAAACTCGTTAATGCTGTAAAAATGATAAAAGATGAAACCCAAAGCAACATAGAACTTGCAGGAATTTTTCTTACTCGTTTCAACCAACGCAAAACACTAAGTAAAGATGTACTTTCTTTTGTGCAGGAAAGTATGGGGGACAAAATTTATGAATGTTATGTGAGAGAAAATATTGCTATTGCAGAAGCGCAAAGTATGGGAATTTCTATTTTTGAGTATGACAAACAAACGGAAAAAACTAGCAATGGTGCGGAAGATTATAAAGAACTTACAGAAGAATTTTTGAAGAAAATAAAAAAGACAAACTAGGATTTTTAGGATTTAAAGATTTTAGGAAAATACAAAATTATTTAAATGATTAGTAATAAAATCTACCTATACGACAATATGAATAATATTATCTTACAAACAGAAAGATTAAATTTAAGACCCGTTGTAAAACTTGATTTAGATTGTATTCACGAGTTACATTGTTTGCCAGAAACTGACATTTTTAATACTTTAGGAATTTCTGAAAATATCAAAGAAACAGAAATCATACTTGAAAAATGGATTTTTGAAAATGAAAAAGAAAATAAGACAAACTTTACTTTTATCATTGAGATAAATAAAGAAAAAGAAATCAAAGCAACTATTGGACTTATTGGAATAAATCTTGGAAAAGAGAAATATAAAAATGCAGAAATTTGGTTTAAATTTCATAAAGATTATTGGAATAAAGGTTACGCCACAGAAGCTGCAAGAAAAATACTTAGTTTTGGATTTGAAAATTTGCAATTACATAGAATTGAAGCAGGTTGTGCCATAGAAAACATAGGCTCAATTTCTGTTTTAGAAAAAATAGGAATGATAAGAGAAGCACACACAAGAAAATTACTACCACTAAAATCCGGCTGGTCAGATAATTATGGATATGCAATTTTATCAACAGATTTTAGATAATCAACAAAATATAATTATGAAAATTGAAATCAGAGAATACAAAAATGAAGATAAAGAAAGTTGTATGTTAGCTTTCAAAAGTAGTGTGCCAAAATTTTTTACAGAAGATGAGACACATTTATTTGATATTTTTTTAGAAGATTTTTCAGCAGGAATTATTGATGAAAAATACAACGAAAAAACTTTTTATTATAGTGTCCACTATTTTGAAAAATCTTCTGATGATAAAAATATTGAAAAAATAATTGGTTGTGGAGGCTTTGCTTTTAGTGAAGAAAAAAATGAGGTGAAATTTGTTTGGGGTTTGATACATTCAGATTTTCATAAAAAAGGTTTTGGAGAAAAATTATTGCAATTTAGATTAGAAGAAATCAAAAAATTATATCCAAAAGCAAATATTTTATTAGACACAACACAACATTCATTTACATTCTTTGAAAAATATGGTTTCGTAACGACAAAAATAACCAATGATTCTTATGGTGTGGGAATGCATAGATACGATATGATTAAAGTAGTCTGAACCAGAATTTACAAGATAAAAAGATAAATACACAAGATAATACAAGAAATACAAAATAATACCAAAGTAGCATTTGTATTATCCTGTAAATCTTACAATCCTAAAAATCCTGCTTCAGACAAAGGAGCATTAACTAAATAAAAAATGGCAAAATTAACCAAAGAAACAGACAGAAAAGGCTTTTTGGGCAACCTACGTGGCACAGTCGGACTAGACACAGAAACCACAAAACCTGAAAAAAAAATTATCTCCTCCACTTCACCAGAAAATGACGAGATAAAAACCACGCTCCTACTTGACAAACCGCTTTTTGAAATGATTGAGCGTGAGGCGTATTGGGAACGCTCCACTAATAAAGTAGTGATAAAAACAGCTTTGGAAGCGTATTTCAAGGATAAGAAATATGACGAAATTCCAGAAGGAAAACATTTTAATAAGCGTGGAAGAAAAAGAACGTAGTAATTGCGAATTTTAAATGAAAAAAAATAAATTCAAAATATTCCCTGAGATTTTACTCAACGAACTTTTTGCAGAATATCAGCTCAATATTGATAATGAAGCTTTAGAAACCGCTTTTGATGCCCTCAAAGATGCCGAAATTTCTAATGATACGTTTAGTTTTTATACATCTGTGTCTTCCGTTTTCTCTAGTAAAATAGAGGGAGAAAATATTGAATTAGATAGTTATGTAAAACATAAACGTTTTGGAATAGCATTTTTACCAGATTATACAAAAAAAATAGATGATTTGTATAACGGCTATTCCTATGCCCAAAATAATATACTAAACAAAAAGAATGTTGAAAACGTGCATAAAATATTAGCTAAACACGTAGTTGCTAAGTATCAACAGGGGAAAATAAGAACAGAAAATATGTATGTTACCACGCCAGATGGACGCATAGAATATGTAGCGGCAACACCTTTTGAAGTAAAAGCAGAAATGATGAAATTTTATGCTGACATAAATATATTACTTGAAAAAAATATGGATATTGATGAAGTTTTTTTCTTTGCAAGTATTATTCATTTGTTTTTTGTAAAAATCCACCCATTCAATGACGGAAATGGTCGCACAGGGCGACTTCTAGAAAAATGGTTTATATCTCAAAAACTAGGTTTAAAGGCGTGGTTTATAGAATCAGAGAGAAATTATTATAATTATCATCAAACATATTATGATAATTTAAGGGTTTTAGGATTAGAATACGAATTATTAGATTATAGCAAAGCCTTGCCTTTTTTATTGATGTTGCCAAAATCAGTTTTAAATAAATAAAAAATAATGGATAACTTTGCTTTAATAAATATTATTGGTGCTATTTTTATTTTTGTTGCTTTGCTCCTTTCCTTTTTTTTATTTACGGTCAAAACTAAAAATAAACTTGGAAATTCCCTTTTTGCGACTTTTATTATCATTACAGCCATTGATTTTAGCGGATTTGTTATCTACAAAAATATTCAAGCTAACCCTAATTTGGAAATGTTCAAATGGACAATTTCGTTGCTGAATATGCCTTTGTTTTATTTTTACGCCTTGTCAGCTTGTTATATCAATTTTAAATTAAAAATAAAACATTTATTACACTTAATTCCTTTTATTATTGCTAATTTGCTTCTAATAAATGGGTTTTATTTCCTAGATTTTACAGAAAAAAAATACGTTATAGATAATTTGCAGGAAATTTATAAAATTATTGTTTCCAATCTTTTTTTAGAAATTCAGTATGTTTTTTATATGATTATGTTTTTCCTTCTTTTACGAAGATATAAAAAGATTTACAGTCAAAATTATACAGATACGCAAGTTTTCACTTATAAATGGCTGTTTAATATAGGGTATTGGATTTTTGATTGCTCATATTTTCGTTATTATAAAAGATTTTTTGCAATTTACTAAATATGAAAATATTTTTATTTTATTAAATGTTATTATAGGAATAAATGCTTTATTAGTGCTTTGCTGGTTTGTTTTAAAAGCTCTCTATCACCCAGAATTATTTAGGGGTATTGATGTAAATTTAAAATTTGTTGAAGAAACAATAAAAATTCCACAAAAATTGGAAATCAACGAGCTTATAGAAGAGAGATTTTTAGATACTCAAATAGCAGCGCAAATCACTTTTCTAAAAACTTATATGTTGGAAAAAGAGCCTTATTTAGAGCCTTCTCTCACTATCCAAGAACTTGCCAGTCAGTTAAAAATGCCTACTCGTGAGTTGTCTATTTTGATAAACCATCATATAAATCAACATTTTTTTGATTTTGTCAATGAGTACAGAATACAAAAAGCAATGAAAATACTGAAAAATGCTGACCAAAAAAAACTTACTATTTTAGAAATTTTGTACCAAGTTGGCTTTAATTCAAAATCTTCTTTCAATACTTATTTTAAAAAATATACCAACCTCACGCCAACGGATTTTAGAAATACTTGATTATTAAATATTTAACAATGTATTACTTTCTAATAAAATAATCATAAAAAAGTCGTACCATTTTTTTAATGAAAAAATGGTACGACTTTTTTATGTCCTACGGACTTTAAAATTATTTATTAGATTTTTGCAGGACAAATTTATCAAGATAAATTCATCAAGATAATTTTCAAAAATTTATCAATCAAAAAATTCTAAAAAATCAAATGAAAAAAATCTCAAAAAATTTTCAAAGAAAAATCTCACTAATTTTGTTAGTTATTTTGTTACAAATAAATCTGACAAATTTGCTAGAAGCACAAGTAAAAACACAAAAAACGCTTTCTCCTATTGAAAAAGTTGATGACCTTTTATCAAAGTATGACACTAAAAATGCGCCTGGCGTTGCTGTTTCTGTTGTGCAAAATGGCAAGATTATCTATAAAAAAGGCTTTGGAATAGCAAATTTGGAGTATAATATCCCTATTATGCCAAATTCTGTGTTTAGTGTGGCTTCAATATCAAAACAATTTACTGTTTTCTGTATTTTGTTGTTGGAAAAAGAAGGAAAATTGTCATTAGATGATGATATAAGGAAATTTTTACCTGAAATAACTGATTTTGGGCAAAAAATCACTTTGCGTAATCTTGCCAATCACACAAGCGGATTGCGAGAACAAACCGACTTAAATATGCTTGCAGGCGCACGAATGGACGATGTTATCACCAATGAGCAAGCCTACAAAATTATCAAAAAACAGAAAGAGAGTAATTTTATTGCTGGAACAGAATATGAGTATAGCAATTCTGATTATCTTTTATTAGGAAAAATTGTAGAAAAAATTTCAGGTAAAACCCTTGCAGAATTTGCTTCTGAAAGAATTTTCACGCCTTTAAAAATGAATAATACTTTCTTTTTGGATAATCACGAAAAAATAATTCCTAATAGAGTGTATTCCTACACGCCAGTTGATGAAAAAACATACAAGAAAAATATGTTAAATCATTCAATAATTGGCTCTACTGGCTTGTGTACAACTATTGAGGATTTAAGTTTCTGGGCTTTAAATTTTGAAAATATTATTATTGGAGATACAAATATTTTCAATAAAATGCAACAAAAAAGTTCTTTAAATAATGGTGAGAAAATTTCTTATGCGTTGGGACAAGAAATAAAAACGTATAAAGGTTTGGAGGTGATTTTTCACGGTGGCGGAGATGCTGGTTTTCGTTCTTACTTGTTGCGAGTGCCAAAACATCAATTTTCTATCATAATTATGGCTAATTTTGAAGGTTTTAATCCACTAGAAATTGCTTATAAAATTGTTGATTTTTTTCTTGAAAATCAGCAAATTAAAGAAAATAAACAAAATAATACGAAAAAAATTGTCATTAAAGAGGAAAGACTAAAATCTTATGAAGGGAATTTTGAAATCCTGCCAGGTATCATTTTTAACATTCATAGAGATACTAAAAACTCACAAAAACTCTATTTACAGACGTTGGGTGATACTCAAAAAAGTGAATTATTTGCAATTTCTGAAAATGAATTTGTTATTGGTGATGGAAATGACAAAATTTCTTTTCATAAAACGGGTGAAATTTCCAAACAAAAAATTGATTTACTAAAATTCCAATATTATGATTTTGAATACAAAGGAAAACGCATTTTGATTGTACCTTTTGACAAAGAAAAAGCACAATCCGAACATCTGCTATCAGCATTTGCAGGAAAATATTATAGCTCAGAACTTGCCACAGAGTATGTTTTTACAATTAAAAATGGAGTTTTAGTAGCAACTCACATCAGAAATGAAGACATAAAAATGAATATTTTTCAGCCTAATATTTTCCTAACGAATGAATGGTTTTTTCGTAAAGTTGAATTTTTGAGAGATAAAAATTCCAATATTATTGGTTGTAAAATTTCTGGTGTAAGAGCAACTATAAAATTTAAGAAAATAGAATAAAAAATCCTGTCCGAACTTTCCAAAAGTTTTGTATATTACAAGCTAAATAGATAGCACAAAAATATACCACATTAGCCCAGTACCGCAGAAGAGCAAGGTTATCAACTCTAGCCTTGCCTTTTTTGTTGATGTTGCCAAAATCAGTTTTGGAGAAATAAAATTCATAAAATTTATAACGAAACCTTTACAGCCATAAATAATATAATAAAAGTATCATTCTTAACGCTATGAAAGGACTAAACAAAGTTACTTTAATTGGAAATTTGGGCAAAGATCCAGAAATACAAACATTGGAAGGAGCTATAAAAGTAGCTAAATTCTCGCTTGCAACCACAGAAACCTACAAAGATGACAAAGGACAACTACATTCTAACACAGAATGGCACACTATTATTTTATGGCGTGGTTTAGCTGATTTGTCAGAAAAATATTTGTCAAAAGGCAGTTTGGTGTATATTGAGGGGAAAATAAAAACTCGTTCGTATGACGACAAAGCAGGCGCAAAAAAGTACGTAACCGAGATTATTGCAGAGCAAGTAATTTTATTGGACAAAAAAACAACTAATGATGAAACATCAAATAAATTATGAATTAGGTACTCACAGAGCGCAAGAGGTGATTTTCATTCGTTTTGCGTCTAATGCCAAACTCAACGAAAGAGTACGAAAACTTGTTGGTGTGAAGTGGAGTCAGTCCCAAAAAGCGTGGTATGTGTTGGATAATGCCCAATATCGTGAGAAATTTGGTTTAACAGCAAAACCAATTGTGGGAAAAGAGGCATTAAGTCATCTTGACGAGGTGAATTATACTGCACTTGTCAGATATGTAGAAACTTTGCAACTCAAAAGTTATAGCATCAACACTATAAACACGTACAGAAACGAGTTTGGGCAATTATTACATATTTTGAAAGACAAATGTGTAGATGATTTAGATGCTGAAAAGTTGCGTAGTTACTTCTTGTATTGTACAAACACGTTGGAACTTTCTGAAAATACTTTGCATAGTCGTATCAATGCCGTAAAATTCTATTTTGAGCAGGTTTTGCATAGAGAAAAGATGTTTTTTGATATTCCACGCCCTAAAAAGCCCTCTATTTTGCCTAAGGTGATAGATGCGAAAGATATTAAGAAATTGTTTGAGGTCACAGAAAACATAAAACATAATACAATGCTCAAATTGTGTTATGGAATGGGTTTGCGTGTGAGTGAGATAATAAATTTGAAGATTACTGATATTGATAGTAACAGTATGCAGGTTTTGGTGGAAAAATCAAAAGGTAAAAAAGACCGTTATGTAAACTTGCCAGAAAGTATTTTATTGCAGTTGCGAGAGTATTACAAAGTCTATAAACCCGTTAAATACCTATTTGAAGGGCAATACGGTAATGAGTACAGCATCAGAAGTGCGCAACAAGTATTCAAAAATGCTATGAGAAAAGCTAAAATCAATAAAAAGGTAGGCATTCACGGTTTAAGGCATAGTTTTGCTACGCATTTGTTGGAAAGTGGTACAGATATTAAGTTTATACAAGAACTGCTAGGACATAGCGACATAAAAACTACTTTACGCTACATACACGTAAGCGAGAAAAGTATCAAAAAAATTAAAAGTCCGCTAGACACAATGGATTAAGCGTTGCGTATTTTGTATTGTTGATTTACAAACAATACAAAATACGTATTGCGTGTTTTGTATTGTTTTTAGGATTAACAAACAACTTTTATTACTGATTTTAAATAAATTACATTTTATTTGGATAGTAAAAATAGTTTTATTATGTTTGTGGCAAATACATGCAGTTGCGTATATTAACAAGTTAGCGGCTAGGCTATACAAACAATAAAACAACAATAATGGACATAAAATTCAATAAAATTCTTGGTTGGGACGCTCCTGAAGGTACACTCCCTTGTTGGTACATTTCTGATTCTGACAGACTCATATCATTACAAAAAAATCAGCCATTCCACAACTACAGCCCAAGTTGCTATTTTAAAGTGATAGAATACGTGGACAATAATTTCGTTCACGGATATTTAGGACACAGCAGTTATAATGGAGAATGCTTCCACGAAAGTATTGCAAGTTCTTACACGTACTTTGAAGAGTATAAAAAAAGACAACCAGTTTACTTTAGCTTTGACCAAGTAACTCTTTATAGGTTAATTGAAATACTTCCAACAAAACCACTGACTGTAGTGCTAAAACGACTTAACAATCCAAAAATAGTAAGCGTTGGACAGGCGTTTATGATTATGCCGTTCAAATTTGAGGAATTAAATGATTTTTACAAATCAAGCATTAAAGAATACCTAAAGTCAGAGCTAAAAATAAATATTTTACGAGCAGAGGACTTTAATGATACTGACATAATCATTGACACAATTTATAACCAAATAGAGCAAGCCGAGTTTATTATTGCGGATACTTCGCATCCTAACAAAAATGCTTTCTTTGAATTTGGATATGCAGCAGCAAAGGACAAGGAAATTATTACAATACAAAATACAGAAATAGAACAAAGTTTATTCTTTGATAAAGTTCATATTCGGGCAATATCTTATTCGCTTGACAAAATTGATGATTTTCAAAAACAACTAAAGAATACAATAACAGCAATAAGAGAAAAAGTAGCATCTGAAAACTAGCTTTAAATGGTGCGTAAAAGCCCAGCCGCTAACTTGGGCTTGGCGAAAGTGGGGCAGAAGTAAGTAATTGAACTTTTGGAATGCTATTTAGCATTAGTTCGGGCAAATGAATATTTTTCAACTTTTGTAATTTGAATTAGCTTTTTTGCTATTTTTGGGCAGAAGTTTGGACAGTAGTATTTCAAAATCCCACCTTCGCCAAGCCTTTTCCGTTAGTGGCTAGGCAGAAAAACAACAGACAAACCAAAAGAATAAAACTATTTTTGAATCTTGACAATTTTCTTTATCTTTGTAAAAAATATAAAGAATAAAAATATGCTATCAATAGTAGGAACATACGACAATGGTTACTTGAAACTTGACAAAGATTACTCAACAAAAAATCCTGTAAAAGTAATAGTAACTTTCTTGGAAGACATACAAAGCAAATCTGACAATGCTCTTGCTTTGACAGATTTTTCATTCTCCAAAAGCAAAAAAAATCTTCAAAATTTCAAGGGGTCATTTACAGACACTGTAATTGATGAAAGACGTGCAGACCTATGAAAATATTTTTAGATACCTCTTCATTGTTCAAACTTTATCACCAAGAAGATGGTACGGAAGAACTGGAGAACTTGTTTTCTCAAACAAAAATCACCCATATTTACTTGTCAGAACTTGCCAGAGTTGAGTTCACCTCAACTATCTGGAAGAAAGTTAGAACAAAAGAAATTACGACAGAGCAAGCCAAAATAACATTGGAATTATTTGAAAGCGACCTTGCAAAATATAATTTTGTAGCAACTGACAGTTTGATTTTAGAACAAGCACGAAACTTGGTGACAAAATATGGAATTGAAGGTTTAAGAACTCTAGACGGCATCCAACTCTCAACTTGTATAGTATTGACAAAACAAGTGGATGTTTTTTATACAGCAGACAAACTTTTACGAACGCTTATAGAAGCCGAAGGTTTAGCTACGAAAATGCCCAGCCACTAACTTGGGCTTGGCGAAAGTGGGGCAGAGGTAAGTAATTGAACTTTTGGAATTTATTTGGGGATTTGTAAGTATTTGGGCTTTTGTGCTAAGATTTCCCCACCTTCGCCAAGCCTTCCCCGTTAGCGGTCATTGTAACCGACACCCTACAAAAATTAAACTGACAGACAAAAAATGACAATAAAGAAAATTCATTTCATAACAGGACTTACAATTACAGTTTTTGTTGGACTACACTTGTTTAATCACACTTTAAGCATTTTTGGTGCTGACAGACATATTGAAGTAATGCGTACTTTGCGACTATTTTATCGTAATATTTTCATTGAAACAGTTCTATTAATTGCGGTACTTGTACAAATTATTTGTTACTGTAAAAGTTCCGTTGCAAAAGGTGCTTTACCTTTGGTTTTTTATAAAGAAAAATACAAGTAGTTAAAATGACGTGACATAAATTAAAAAATA
>JAYUKY010000083.1:0-37162 GCA_043764015.1 Raineyaceae bacterium | reverse complement strand
AATAAATAAAATTATGAAAATTTTCCTAAGTTGTTATTTTTATGAAAATTCCAAGTCATCTTTTATATATTTGCAACGGAACTTTTACAGCAACAAATATAACAAAGATTTGCTACCGTACACAATTTTAGAAGAAATTATGGTTTGTACCGTAGAGTAGCGTAGGTCTGACCATAATCTCTTTTAAAATTGAAATCCCTGTTTTTTATTACTGGTCAGACCTATGTTCCACTACGGTACAGACCAATAATAAAAAATAGTGTACCGTAGCAAATAACAAAGATACAAAAAACTCTCCTCAAAAAACAAAAAATAATTCTTATCCTTTTGATTGGTTTTTGCTTACATTTGCAAAAAAATATCAAAAGTTTATGAAAATAATATGCTCAATTCTGCTCATTTTATTGTTTTCTTGTCAAGGAAATAATAAAATGAAAAATAATGAAAAAATACTAATAGTTGCGGAAAATAAGAAAAAACGTTATTTCCCGTTTATTATTGATACCATTGCTCAATCAGCAAGAGATTTCAAAGTTCACAGGGATAACGTGTGGTGTAAGGAAGGAAATTATAGACAGGTTTATATTGGAGATAAAAAAGACACTATTTTTTTGATGAATGGTAGAGAATTATACAAAAATTACATTTATAATCACAACAAAGCCAAAACATACAAAAGAATTGATTCTACGAGAATAACTATTGAAGTTGATACAACTACCATACTTGTTGATAAATTCACAAAAACAGATAGTTTAAAATCATACCCAGTATTTATAAAAAATATTACAAAAGATACAGTTATTATTGGTGCTGGTAATCATTTTCCTATGAGATTAGAAGCAAAAAATGAAAAAGGAATATGGAAACCAATTGAAGAGTATTTTATATATGATTGTGGCACTGGCTTAAATACAACTCTTTTACCTGCAAATAAACTAGCTATTGTGCTTGTTCCAATTTTTAAAGGTAGTTTTAAAATAAAATTAAGGCTAGGTTATGCTAATAGATGGGGACGAGAACCTCATTTTACTACTTACTCCAATGAATTTACAGGCACAATAAACCTCACAAAATTTAGAAATAGATTGGGATATCAAATCTACTAAAAATATCAAAAATAAAACCCTACTCCTCAAAAAAATTACGGAGTAGTGGGCTTTATTTGCACTTAGAAATTTTAGAAAATGACAAAAAATAGCTCTAAACATCAAGATTATGAGATTTTAAATTTTATTAGTTCTCAAAATTTATTTGCGTTGTTAGGTGAAAACATCTAACAATACACAAATACATTTTTCTACGTGGATACGCACTGCGGTGACGTATCTACAATACATTACGCAATCACAATTACTTAAAAATATGCAAAAAGAAACAACATTCGTAGCGGGAATGTACGAAAATTGGTTTTTGGAATACGCCTCTTATGTAATCCTAGAACGTGCTATTCCTGCCCTAGAAGACGGTTTTAAGCCTGTGCAACGCCGTATTTTGCACGCAATGAAGCAAATGGATGATGGCAGGTACAATAAAGTTGCCAACGTCATTGGGCAAGCTATGCAGTATCACCCACACGGAGATGCCTCTATTACTGATGCAATGGTCAATATTGGGCAAAAAGAGCTTCTAATTGATATGCAAGGCAATTGGGGTGATGTGCGTACAGGCGACAGAGCTGCTGCCGCTCGTTATATAGAGGCACGCCTTACCAAATTTGCACTAGATGTGGTTTTTAATGCAGACACCACAGAATGGCAACTCTCGTATGATGGGCGTAAAAAAGAACCTATCAATTTTCCTGTAAAATTTCCACTTTTATTGGCACAAGGCGTTGAAGGAATTGCTGTTGGGCTTTCTACAAAGATTTTGCCCCACAATTTTTGTGAACTCATTGAGGCAAGTATAGAGATTTTGAAAGGTAATCAAGTGCAGATTTTGCCTGATTTTCAGACAGGCGGACTGATGGATGCCAGCAGTTATAATCACGGGAAAAAAGGCTCAAAAGTGCGTGTGCGTGCCAAAATAGAAGAAATTGACAAAAAAACGCTTGCAGTTCGTGAAATTCCATTTGGGACGACTACCACAAGTATCATTGATTCTATACTGAAAGCCGTAGAAAATGGCAAAATAAAGATAAAAAATGTAGTGGATAATACTGCCAAAGAAGTAGAAATTCTGATAAATCTACAAGCAGGAATATCCCCAGAAATCACTATTGACGCACTTTATGCTGTTACGGATTGTGAAGTTTCTATCTCGCCAAATGCCTGCGTGATTGTGGGAGAAAAGCCTATGTTTTTGGGCGTTGATGAAATTTTGCAGACTTCTACAATGCAAACAAAGGCATTTTTGGAGAAAGAATTGCAGATTTTGAAGTTGGATTTACAAGAAAAAATATTGTATTCTTCACTAGAAAAAATATTTATAGAAAACAAAATCTATAGAAAAATAGAAGAAGCAGAAACTTGGGAAATGGTGCTTAAAATGATACAAGAAGGGCTTTCTCCGTTTAAAAGTGAGTTTTTTAGAGATTTGACTGTTGAAGATTATACTAAACTTACAGAAATAAAAATCAAACGTATTTCCAAATTTGATGCCTTCAAAGCTGATGAGCAAATGCGCAAATTTCAGCAAGAACTTCAGCAAACGCAAGATAATCTGGATAATATTACTCGTTTTTCTATTGCTTATTTTAGAGATTTGCTCAAAAAATATGGCAAAAATAGAGAACGTAAAACAGAAATAACTACGTTTTCAACCATTCAGGCGGCAAAAGTAGTAGCTAATAATACTAAACTTTATGTTAATAAAACGGAAGGATTTGTAGGTTTTGGACTGAAAAAAGATGAATTTGTTTGTGATTGTTCTAATATTGATGATGTGATTGTTTTTAGAGCTGATGGCAAGTTTATTGTTACTAAAATAGCTGATAAAACCTTTGTAGGCAAAGAAATACTGCACGTTGCCATTTTTAATAAAGATGACAAACGAATGGTTTATAATATGATTTATAGAGATGGCGCAACTGGAGGCAATTTTGTCAAGCGTTTTCAGGTTTTTGGTATCACTCGTGACAAAGAAAACGACCTTACCAAAGGCACAGCCAAATCAAAAGTATTGTATTTTACGGCAAATGCCAACGCAGAAGCAGAAATTGTAACCTCTTATCTGACGGCTAATTGCACCGCTAAAAACAAAGTTTTGGAGTATAATTTTTATGAGTTAGACATCAAAGGGCGCAATTCTATGGGGAATATTTTGACAAAATATCCTATCAGAAAAATTGAAAAAACATCAAATGGGGTATCTACGCTAGGGAAATTAAAGATTTATTATGATGAAAATCTTGGAAATCTCAATACAGATAACAGAGGCAAATTGCTTGGACAATTTGATAATGATGATAAAATTTTGGTGCTTTATACAGATGGGAATTACGAGCTACGCAACTACGAAATTACGCAACGCTTTGAGCCTAAAAATATCATTGAAATAAAGAAATTTGACCCAAAAGATATTATTTCTGCGGTTTGTTTTAGTGGAGAACATCAGCAATATTTTGTCAAGCGTTTTCAGGTAGAAACCACTACACAAGATAAGAAATTTAGTTTTCTGCACGAAAGCAAAAATTCACGCCTTGTATGTGCAACTACGCAGGTGCAACCACAAGCAGAAATTACCTACCAAAAGCTAGGAGAAAAGGATTTGCAGACTTTTGTGTATGATTTGGATATTTTGGCGGAAGTCAAAAATTTCCGTATTCTAGGTACGAAAATAGGACTTACAGGCATCAAAACTATTAAAATCTTAGAAAAAATAGAGGTCATTAAAGATGTTGTCAAAGAAATCCCTAAAATTTCAGTTGAAATTCAGAAAGAAATAACTGAAATGATTTCTACAGAAAATATTGCGGAAGTCATTTCAGAAAAAGAAGAGAGTAAATTTCAAATGAATTTGTTTTAACAAGTAGGCTCATTGATTATTGTATTATTTTGTAAATAAGTACATCAAATAAAAACCGACTTTCATTAATTAAAAAGCTATTTCTGTAAAAAAGAAATAGCTTTTTGTTGTTTTTTAGGTAATTTTGAACAAAGAAACCAAACCAATTATCAAAATGAAAAAAAACACATTCGTATTTTTATTTATTATTAACTTGTTCATTATGAATAATTTATTTGCACAAACATCTGCCGCTTTTGAAAAAGAGGTAGAAGGCATTTGGACTATTGAAACTATGGCTTTTGCTATTAAGCTAAAAAATGCAAAAGACATTCGTCCATTGCAAAAAGAAGCTGTTTATAACCTTTCAGTTGATGAAATTGGGCTAAATATTGCCGTTACCTTCAAAGATGGTACTGTTTTTAGTGGTGTTTCTTTGACAGAAATCAGTAAGAAAAATAAAAATGAAGGGCTTTTAAATATCACTTGGAAAATTGGTACGGATAAAAAAAAGCTCAAAAAATACGGTTTGACAGATTTTATCCTTGCAGAAAAACCAATGCAAATAGGCTCTAAATTCCGCATAAACCTAAGTATAATTGATGTAAAAGCAAAAAGTGTAACTATTGAAAAACTCAAAGAAACAGATAAAATAGCAACATTTGGGTGCGTGATGTAGCAAAAAAACGTCTTCAATATTTTTGAAAATATTGAAGACGTTTTTTATTTCTTAGTGCTTTTAAAAACCTAAAAATCTAATTTAAAAGTAAGACCTGTGGCAGTCCCAAAGTTATTTTGATTATAATAAGGCTCAATTTTTAGGCTAATATCATCAGAAACATCAAAAGTGCTAAAATGCGCATCAACAGTTGCATCTAAAATACTCAAACCATACGCAAAAAAAGTCAGAATAACCATAAATTCCGTATCTCGTCTGTATTTGTTGCGCAATGTACGCAATCTATCTACTCGTACATCTGTCGGATTATTGATGAGAATAGCATCATAACTATTGCTAAAAGATTTATAGGCGGCGTCATTCCAATAAACGGCATAACCCAAACCGCCAAGCGCACCATATACAAGAGGTAATTTCCAATATTTTTGGTTGTAAATTTGTCCCCAACCAGGAATAACTGCTGCCCTCAAAGCTGATTCTAAGGGTATTCTTTCAGGTTTTTTCCTTAATAATTGGTTTGTCTTAGGGATAATAATAGTAGGTTTGTCTGTTTTAGGTAATGTATCTTTTTGAGCAAAAATAACATTACAAAACAGAGAAAAAATTATAACAAAAAGCGTTTTTTTATCAATTATCATTATCAAAAGTTCCCCTACTTCCTAGGAGGGGCTAGGGGTGGTTATTTACAAACTCAACAACTCCAAAATACGGTTCAAATCATCAGCAGAGGCAAAAGGTATTTTTATTTCACCTTTATTGCTTGCATTTGCTTTGATGTTTATTTTTGTGCCAAAATGTGAAGTAAGTTTTGTTTGAAGTTGCTTTATTTCATAACTAACGGTTTCTTTTTTATTAGCAATGATTTGTTTGCCACCTTTTCCAATATTGCGTACAACCTCTTCTACGGCACGTACAGACAAATCTTCTTCAATAATTTTCTTAAAAACTGTAAGTTGTGTATCAATATTTTCAATATTTACTATTGCCCTAGCTTGTCCCATAGAGAGTTTTCCATCTCTCAAAGCTGCTTGAATAGCAGGAGGAAGGCGTAAAAGACGTAAATGATTGGTAACAGTAACCCTATTTTTGCCTACTCTGTCGCCTAATTCTTCTTGTTTTAAGCCACATTCAGAGATAAGTCGTTGATAACTAAGAGCAATTTCAACTGCATTTAGTTCTTGTCTTTGTATATTTTCAATAAGAGCAAGTTCTAGCATTTGCTGGTCGTTAGCAAGCCTTATGTAGGCAGGAATACGCTTTAAACCTATGCGCTTAGATGCCTGAAAACGCCTTTCTCCAGAAATAAGTTGATAACTATTTTCTGATAAACGGCGCACCGTAATTGGCTGAATAATGCCTTGCAAACGTATTGATTCTGCAAGTTCGCCCAACGCCACCTCATCAAAATCTGTACGAGGCTGAAAAGGGTTTACTTCTATTTCTGATAAGTCTATTTCATTGATACTGGCAACTTGCGCCTTGATTACTTCGTCCTCTTCTGTTTGTGGCGTATCTGACAATAACGCACCCAAACCACGTCCTAACGCATTTTTTTTCTTTATAGTCATCTCTTTTTAATTGTGAATTGTGAATTGTGAATGAATACAAAGTTTTTATAAAATTTGACAATTTATTCATCAATTACTCACTTAAATTCTTTTTGAATTTCTTAAACTAAAATTTAGTCTGCAAAGATAACTAAAATATTTAGTTTTTTATCAGAATGTATTCTGTATTTAATTCATAACTCAATACATTGGCACTTCAAGCAAACGAGATTTTGTTGTTTTTAGGTCAATACTTTGCTCACAGGTACTTTTCAGATTATTATATTGACGGTTAAGGTTATCTACTTTTAGTTTAATTTTATCTTTATCTGTAGAGATTTGCGTGGCTTTTTCCAATATTTTGGTGATGTCTTTGTGATAAGCATCTAGCATATTTTGGTATTCTGTCACACATTTATCTAGCTCATCTCCCATAAAAGCAAGTTTTTGCCTTCCCACAACAGAATAATTAAGGCGTTCTTCTGTCATAATTTTCTCATAATTCAATTTCCCAGAAAACATATTATTACGTTCTACGGCTTTGATTTGGGCATCAACTTTGGCATAATTATAATACTCTCTGATGAGTTCGTTGATATTATTTTTTTGAATATCTTTTTTATACAAATCAGTTGCAGACGTTTTTGCAAAATCAAATAAAAGCCTATCCAGCGCATCTACCTTAATATTTAGCGTATTTATGCCATTTATAAGGTTGTTATTTGCTTGCGCTAGGTTTTCGTAATGTTCTGTAAATTTTCTGATTTCTTGGTGAAAATTTTTCAAATCTTCTGCTTCAATATTATCATTATCAAGGGCTTGACTATTCACAAGATTTACCACAGAAGTAATAGAACTCACCGCAGGTACAAAAGATGTAAGCAAATTGGTAATGGGATTATTGACGATATTAGAAACAATTTTCTTGAATTTATCCATTCTTTTAATTTTTCCGCCACCTTTTTTGAGAATTTTATCATCAATAACTTTCAAAATCTCTGTTTCCAAACGAAAACCCAACTCATCATTTGTAGGATTATTCAGCGCAGCAATGCTTGTAAAATATTCTGTAGCAGATAAAGATGCTTCCAAAGCCTTTAAACTTTTGTTCATAGCTTCCACAGAATGTGCCGTTTGGCGTATGCTTTCTGTGTTTTTTTCGTGTGTATTACGTATATTTGAGCGGTTTTGTTTATTTATCATTCCCACGCTATCACTCAAAGAAAAATATTTTTTATTGAGTTCTACAACTGCCTCTATGGCTTGTCCTTGTGCGTGTGCGTATGCGTATGCAAAGCACGCCAGTAGCAGCAAAATGATAGTTTTTTTCATTTTTATAATTTTTTGGAGGTTGTTTTTGGAGATTTTTCTAAGTAAATATTTGCTATCAAAGAACGTACCAAAAAAATATTTTATTGATTTATATTTTCCAAATCTTAAAGATTTGGAAAATATTTAGAAAATTTCGTACTTCGTACCTCATACCTCGTACCTTTTTAATGCGCTTCCAGCCAATTTTTGCCTATTCCAGCTTCCACGCCTATACGTACAGGCAAAAGCAAGGCATTTTCCATTAGTTTGATGACATTTTCTTTCAAAAAGTCTATTTCCGACTTGTGGGCATCAAAAACAAGTTCGTCGTGTACTTGCAAAATCATTTTTGATTGCATTTTTTCTTTCATCATAAAACGGTGAATATCAATCATTGCGAGTTTTATCATATCTGCGGCAGTGCCTTGTATGGGCGAATTTACGGCATTGCGTTCTGCTTGCCCGCTCACCATTGCGCCACCGTTGATGCCTGCCAAATAACGCCTTCTCCCCAAAAAAGTTTCTGCATATTCAAACTGACGTGCTTTTTGTATCATTTCATCTTTAAATTTTTTCACCGCAGAAAACTCTCCATAATAAGAATCAATGAGTTTTTTAGCCTCAGAAGTGCTTATTTTGAGTTGTGCCGACAAATTAAAAGCAGAACTACCATATAAAATAGCAAAATTAGCTGTTTTTGCCATTCTGCGCATATCAGCCGTAACCTCTTGAATATCAACTTTATAGATTTTGCTTGCCGTTGCCGTATGAATATCTGTACCATTATTAAATGCTTCCATCATTGTTTCATCTTGGCTAAAAGCCGCAATTAGGCGCAATTCTATCTGTGAATAATCTGCGGAAAGTATCACAAAATTGTCATCAGTTGGGATAAAAGCCTTTCTAATTTCACGTCCTTTGGCAGTTTTGATAGGAATATTTTGAAGATTTGGATTGGTAGAACTTAAACGCCCAGTTGCCACAACTGCCTGATTATAAGAGGTATGAAGCCTGCCATCAATTTTGCTCACAAGCGCAGGCAAAGCATCTACATAAGTGCTTTTGAGTTTCTGTAACTCTCTGATTTCCAGTATTTGTTGTACTATTTCGTTGTCGGTGAGTTTTGTCAAAACCTCTTCACCTGTGGCATATTGCCCTGTTTTTGTTTTGGGCGGATTTTTCATTAGTTTGAGTTTTTCAAACAAAACTTTACCTAATTGTTGTGGAGAAGCAATGTTAAAAACCTCACCAGAAAGCGTATAAATGGTTTGTTCTAGTATTTTGATGTCTTTATCCAAAATTTCGGAACTTTCTGCAAGTGCTTGCGTGTCTATGCGCACACCTGTTGCCTCTATATGTGCGAGAACGTGCATTAAAGGCATTTCTACGGTTTTAAAGAGTTTTTCCAAAACAGGTCTTTCCGCTACTTTTGGCGCAAGAAATGCCTTCAACTGCAAAGTAATATCAGCATCTTCTCCTGCGTATTCTACCACTTTTTGCACCTCTACATCACGCATATTGCCTTGTGTGGTGATTTTTGTAGATTTTTTGCCAATCAAAGTATCAATTTTGACGGGAGAATAATTGAGGTGTTTTTCCGCCATTGCGTCCATACTGTGCCTATTATCTGGGTCTAAAAGGTAACTGGCAAGCATTGTATCAAAACATTCCCCTTTAATCTGAATATTGTATTTTTTGAGAACGGTAATATCATATTTAAGGTTTTGTCCTATTTTTTTGATATTTTCATTCTCCAAAACTCCTCTAAATTCCTCCAAAATAGCCTGTGTTTGCGCTTTATCAGCAGGGAAAGGCACATAATATGCCTCACCTGCGTAATACGAAAGCGCAAGCCCTACAAGTTCAGCTTCTATGGCAACAAGGCTGGTAGTTTCTGTGTCAAAACAAAATTCAGTTTGATTTTGTAGGAATTGAATAAGTTGATGACGTTTTTCAGGCGTATCAATCAAGTGATATTGATGCAGTTTTGTATTGATATTGTCAATGTGATAAGTAGAAGCAGTTTCTGTGTCGTCAGAAAGTGTCGCATTTTGAGTTGTATTTGGTGTGCTAACATTCCCAAACATATCCATTTGACCTGTTGCAGGGGCTTTTTTTGTAGATTTTTTAGCAGTTTTTTCCTCTTCTGATGCGCCTAAAAGGCGTGTTTTAATAGTTTTGAACTCCAACTCATCTAACAAATCAGAAAGGTCATTTTTGTTTGGTTCTTGCAACAAAAAATCATCTAAACTAAACACCAAAGGCACATTTATATCAATAGTTGCTAATTTTTTTGATAATAATGCTTTATCAGAATGCAATTCAACGGCTTCTTTTAGTTTTCCTTTAAGATTTTGGACATTAGCAATAATATTTTCTATGTTGTCATATTCTTCTAAAAGTTTTTGAGCTGTTTTTTCACCCACGCCAGGAAGTCCTGGAATGTTATCAACGGCATCACCCTGCAAACCAAGCATATCAATAACCTGCTCCACACGCTTAATTCCAAACTTTTCTAATGCTTTACTTACGCCCCAAACCTCGTTGGGCGAAAATTTGGACGCAGGGCGAAACATAAAAATCCTATCCTCCTCCAACAACTGACAATAATCTTTGTCAGATGTCATCATATAAATCTCCAAATCTGGCGCAGAAAGTTTCTTTGCAATAGTGCCAATCACGTCATCAGCCTCGTAGCCTTCCAACTGCAAAATAGGGATATTCATAGCTCTAAGCAACTTTTTGATATACGGAACGCCCGCCGTAATGCCTTCTGGCTGCGTAGGGCGGTTTGCTTTGTATTCTGTGTATTCAATATGGCGAAAAGTAGGCGCAGAAAGGTCAAAAGCGGCAGCAATATGGGTAGGTTTTTCTTTTTTGAGGATTTCTAAAAGCACGTTGATAAAGCCCAAAACGGCACTTGTATCTAGTCCTTGTGATGTTTGTCGTGGGTTGTTGATAAAGGCAAAATGCGCTCTATAAATGAGTGCCATAGAGTCTAGCAAAAATAATTTTTTCATAGGGATTTGTTGAGAAATCTAGCAAAAGTCAATATTAAAACGCAATTTACTAAAAAAACTATTGCTTTTTGATTTTCTTTTCTGAAATTCTATGAGTAATTTGCGGATACGATATAAATAAAATCTTTCTGAACATTGCAATAAACCAGTAAAATTTTAAACAGAATATTATCTTGCAATTTGCTTGAAAAACAACTTAAAGACAGCTATAAAAATCTTATTTCTGTTATATTTCAACATAATTTGGATATAATACAAATAATCACTAACTTTGTAAACGTGTTTTTACGTTTAAAAGCGCAGTAATATTGAAAAACTATTATAAAACTAAATTATTTATCCAATTCTTCAACTTAATAAAAAATAACAATGAGAAAAATTACCTTACTCGTGCTGTTTTGTTGCACGCATCTGATGATGCTCGCACAAACGAAAAGTACGAATACAAACGAAGCTCCCACACGTGTAAAATGTTACACTACGGAGTATATGGCGGAACTCCGCAGGAATAATCCAAAAATGCAAACTGAGGAACAGTTTGAGCAATTTATGGCAGCGGCTATTGCAAAGCGCAAGTCTGATATTGCAAGAGGTGTAGTACAACCACTAGCAGGACCTTATGTGATTACAGTGATTGTTCACGTATTACATACGGGGCAGCCAATAGGCACTTATCCTAATCTTTCGCAAAGACAGGTAGCCTCTCAAATCAGAGTGCTAAACGAAGATTTTAACCGCACTAACGTAGATAGGTTTAATGCTCCAGTAGCTTTTCAAAATGTGGGTGCTGGTATGACAGGTGGTATAACTTTTCAATTGGCTAGACGAGACCCTGCAGGCAATTTATTAGCTGAAGCTGGCGTACACCGTCAGTTAATAGCTGCACAGCCAACCTATACCATGAGTTATATTGATGCCACAATCAAACCTGCAACTATGAGTGCTGCTTGGGACAATGGATCTTATCTAAATATGTGGACAATACCTAATCCTGTTTCAGACCCTCCAGGTTCAGTTGGACTCTATGGCTATGCACAATTTCCCAATAGTTCAGGTTTAGTTGGTATAGGTAGTAACAATGGAACTGCTAATACAGATGGTTTAGTAATGGCTGCAACTGCTTTTGGTAGCAATTATACGGCTGGTGGTGTTTTGCTTCCTCCAGCAGACCGTTTTCCTAATTTGCCTTCTCCTTCAGACAAAGGTCGTACTGCAACACACGAACTAGGTCACGGTTTGGGCTTGAAACATATTTGGGGAAGTGGTACTTGTGGTGATGATAACTGTGCAGACACCCCTACCTCACAAAGTCCTAATTATAATGCATGTTTCAATAATACCACTCCAGGGCAGTTTCACCCAAAAGCTAATACTTGTGGCACAGGTACACCAGACGAAATGTTTGAGAATTTTATGGACTATGTTGATGACCGCTGTATGAATATGTTTACAGCAGATCAAGTACTTCGTATGGTTACAGTAATGGATGTTTCTCCAGGACGTAGTACACTTACTGCGGCATCTGCTACTGTCGGTAGTTGTCCTGTGGGTGCTATTGGGCTTACACGTGCTGCGGGCGCTTATCCTGCTGCTGGAGTAGGACAAAGTTATACACAAACTAATGTAGGTACTGGTGCAGGTACACCTAATGCAGCAACTGGTGCTGGTTATGTATATGCAATTACTCTGGGTACATTGCCTGCTGGTCTTACTTTAAATACTGCAACTGGTGTTATCTCTGGTGTTGCTTCTACTGTTGGTACATCTAATTTTAGTATTACTCCTAGTGGTGCTGCTGGTGTTGATGCAGCAGGGAATAGTACTGCTTGTCTTGGTAATGCAGTAGCCTATTCTATACAAGTTGTGCCTAGTTCTTGCCCTGCAATTACTATACTACCTGCAACAGGCGCATTGCCAAATGCAGCTCCTGGGGTAGCTTATACACAATCTGTTACAGCTTCTGGCGCAACTGCTCCATATACTTACACTATCTCTTCAGGTACATTACCAGCTGGTTTTACACTTTCTAGTGCTGGTGTAATTTCTGGTACTTCTGCTTCTCCACAGGTTGCGGCTTCATTTACAGTTCTAGCTACTGATGCTACAACGCCTGCAGCTTGTCAAGCACTTATCAATTATACACTTGCGGTAGTAGCACCAGTTTGTGTACCTACAGCGGTTATTTCTACATACCCATATTTGGAAAACTTTGAAAGTGTAACAGCAGCTACAGCACCTTTTAGTATTCCTGCACCTACAGGCATAGGCTTTTTAACAAATACTAACATGCCTTGTGGTTGGAAAGTTTATAATGCCAATGGTGATGCTCGCTCTATAGATACTTATGTTGCTGCAACAGCCATTCCACAAGCAACAGCAAATAGCGGTACAAAAGCAATGATGTATTTGTATAGCAATGCTGCGGGAGTTGCAGGAAATGCTGATGACTGGGTTTTTTCTCCAGGCTTTAATATGAATGCTGGGCAAACTTATAATATTTCCTTACAATATAGAGTGGGGAACGACGCTAATGCAACATATCCTGAAAAATTTGAAGTACGTTGGGGAACTTCTCAAACAGTAGCAGGTATGCCTATAACTAACCAATTATTTACTACACCTCTGGCAGGTGCTACAAATATTACTTATGCTGCCACAACACCAATGAGCATTACTCCTACAACAACGGGACCTATCTACATTGGGATTTTTGTGAATAGTGTTAGGGATCAATATTTCTTAAATATTGATGATTTTTCTATAACTACTACACCAGTTTGTGCTACTACAACTGTATCATCTGCACCAACGGCATCTGCATTGTCTTATACAGTAGGAACTGCTATTTCTGATATTACAATGTCTGCTACAGGTGTGGCAGGTACTTATACTTATAGCATTACATCAGGTGCATTGCCTGCAGGTGTAACAATGACTACGGCAGGTGTTATTTCTGGTACACCAACAACGGCAGCAACTTCTGGTACATTTACAGTAACAGCCACTAATGGTACTTGTACAGGCACAAAAGTATTTACTTACGGAGTTGCTTGTCCTACACTTACGGTAGATTCTACGTTACCAGCATCAGCACTTACACTTGTGGTAAATACGCCTATGCCAAGTATTACAATGAGTACAACTGGTGCAGCAGGCACTTTTGTTTATACAATTACGGCAGGTGCGTTGCCAACAGGTGTAACAATGAGTGCAGGTGTTATCTCTGGTAATCCATCAGTATTAACTGCATCTGGTACATTTACAGTAACTTCTACTTATGGCACTAATTGTACTGCCACAAAAGTATTTACTTATAATGTAGTGGCTTGTCCTGTAAATTTCACACCTATTACAGGTTCAGCACTTCCAGCAGGTACATTGAATGTTAATTATTCTACACCTATTTCTCAAAGTGGTATTAGTGGAACAGTTACTTTTAGTCAAACTGGTTTGCCTACAGGTCTTGGTATAAATCCAACTTCTGGTGGTATCACTGGAACACCAGCAGTTGGAGGTACATTTACAGTAGTTGTTTCAGCAGCAAATACACCTCTAACTTGCTCAGCAAGTGCTACTTACACGCTTGTAATTGCCTGTCCTACCGTAACGCTTACAATCCCTACTACAGCCAATAATGGTAATGTAGGAATTGCTTATTCAGCAACCGTAACAGTGCCATCAGGTTCTACGGCAACTGGTTTTACGGCAACTGGTTTGCCTGCAGGTTTTGCTATTTCTTCAACTGGTGTTATCACAGGAACGGCAAGTGCCACAAGTAGTAGTTTGGTTTCTATTACTGCAACACTTAATAATGGTTGTACTGCAACAGGAAGTTATACACTTTCTATTACTTGCCCAACTATTACATTCACACCAGTAGCAGGTGCGCTTGCACCAGGAACTGTTGGTACGGCTTATTCTGCAAGTGTTGCTCCATCAATAGGAACAGTAACAGCAACTGGTTTGCCAGGTGGTCTTAGTATGACAACAGCAGGTGTTATTTCTGGCATACCAAATGCAACTGGAAGCTTTACAGTCATAGTAAGTGCAGTCATTGGGTCTTGCCCAATAGTAACAAGTAATTATACCATTGTTACTGCTTGCCCAACAACTACTATCACACCTGCAACTGGTGCTACACTTATAGCAGGAGTAATTGGAACAGCATATACAGCTACTATTACCTCTAACTTATCAGGTGCTACATTTACTGCAACAGGTTTACCTGCAGGTCTTAGCATCTCTAGTGCAGGTGTTATTTCTGGTACACCAACAGCAGTAGTATCAACAGCTAATAATGTTGCTGTAACGGCTACATTAGGAACGTGTACAGTATCAGGTACTTATACACTTGCTACAGCTTGCCCAACTATTACGCTTACACCAGCAACTGCTGGAACGCTTACAGCTGGTGTGATTGGTAATACTTATTCTGTTAATATTACTTCAAGTAGAACTGGTGCTACATTTACAGCAACAGGTTTACCGGCAGGTTTAGTTTTGAGCAGTGCAGGTGTTATTTCTGGAACGCCAACTGCAGTAGTTACAACAACTGCTAATGTCGTTGTAACAGCTACGTTTGGTGTTTGTACTGGAACTGCTACTTATACACTTTTAGTGGGTCAAAATCCTACAACAGCTATTGATGGTACGCTTTCTAGTCAGGTAAAAGTTTATCCAAATCCAAGTAAAGCGGATTTTAATGTTGATTTTGCTAGTTTGAACTTAGGTAAAGTGGCTATACGTGTATATGATGTACAAGGAAAACAAGTATTTACGACTTCAACGTCTGACAATACAACTGTTATTTCTTTGGAGAAATTTGCAAAAGGAATGTACCTAATGGAAATTGAAAGCCAAAAAGGTAGAATACTTAAACGTATTGTGAAAGAGTAATCTTCAAAATAACCTCCAGCTTCTCCTTAGGAAGGAGGGGATTTTTAAATGATCAGGATAATAAAAATGGCTTCCAAGTTTGGAAGCCATTTTTATTATTAGATTTTATTTTGTGCCTCTTCCTTAGTTATTTAGCATGTAAGATTTTAAAGTCTATTTCGCACCTACATAATCCCATAAAACATTAAAAAAGTACAATTTAATGAAGTAAATTGTACTTTTTTGAGATAAAAATTCTTATAGCTCTACTTTTATCAGAAAAAAGGGTAACTTTGCACTTTATTTTGTTCCACGAAAAAAAATATAATGGAAAATATTATTAGTAATTTGTCTGTCTGGGGAGTAATAGCAATGCTTTTTACTGCGTTTAGAGTGAGTATGACTATATTTCAGGCAGCAACATTTGATAGAGGTTTACGTGTAGGTAAGATTATCTTACATAAATTCAGATTGTTTTTTGCAGTTGAATATAAGTCTTTGATTGCCTTGATAATAAGTGTTTCTGTGTTATTTTTTATAACAAATGGGGCAAATAGTATGAATGCCACGCTTAGCAATACGCTAAGTAGCACTTTGACAGGGGTTTTTTGGCTTTTTATCTTGCTGATGGGTACATCTTTGGGGCTTGCAATGTATTTGGAAGCACTTATGAGCAAAATCCAAGAATCTTCACGAATACAAAAAATATTATATGTTGTCTTTTGTACCAATATGCCAATTAGTGTCGGCACTATTTTGTTAGGGATAAGTAGTAATATCTTGCTTTTTTGGCATTATGGAGATTTATTTGCCAGCAACGACACACTAATAATGGCTTTTTTGTCTGTAATGATGGTGGCTTTTTCACTTGTACAAATCTCGTATAAACTTTGGAAACATAGCACGCAATATGCGCCAATGCCTTACCAAAACCTACTTATTTCACACGAAAGAACAGATATTTTACTAGCTACGCTAATGAGTATTGTTGTTTTGAGTGCAAATATTCCACAAAATATCATCAAAAATAATATAATCTCAAATGATACACACAGCATTATTTTTGGACTTTTGTGGGCAGGAATACTACTTTTTTCTTCCTCTCTAATCAAAACTGCAAAAATATTAGGGTTTATACAAACTAATATTTGGCAAAATATATCTTTAAAAATTGTTTTAAACATCTTTTTAGCTTCTTCTGCTTGGGTTTCTGTAAAATATTTCTTGCCTACATTTTGGATAGAAAACCATCAAGAAGTTTCTAATACAACTATCTTTTTTGTAATGATTTTGGGACTCATCACAAGTTTTGTAAATGATTTAAGCAATAGTTTTGCTCATCAAATTAATTATAAAAACAGAATTACATCATATATTATTAGTGTTTTCACACTTTTATTGTCTGTAAGTGCATTTTTGTATGCCTATATGCACACTGGACTTTTGGGTATAATGCTTGTTTTGGTGGCTATGCTTGCTAATTTGCTCACAGAACTAAAACCAATAGGAACTAAAATTTGAAATATTTGAAAATATTGCTTGGTTAGTAGGATTTTCAAAATGTACTACTTGTTTTTTGATTTTATTTATTTTTCCTTATCTTTGCACAAAATTAGACTAAATAAAACCATCTGAAAGTTTTGGCTAGGTTTTTGATACGTATAAAATGGGGATTGAAAATGTCTTTTTAGCCTTTTAAATGATACTCAAGGTTTAGAAATAATATTTGGAGAAAAATTCAAGAATTTAATTATGATAAAAAAAAATAGTTTTCTATTGCTTTTTGCTTTGTTTTTCTCAAATATACTGCAAACGCATCAGTTGCAGGCGCAAAAATTTGGTTTTATTGATGCTAACTTTATTTTGATGAAAATGCCTGCGTATCAAAAAGCGCAAGACGAAATAACAGGATTTTCTCAAAAAGCAGAAAAACAAATTGAGCAAAAAACAAAGGAAGTAGCAGATTTGCGCACTCGTTATGTGGCAGAAGAAATGCTAATGACAAACGAAATGAAAGCTGACAGGCTTAAAGCAATAGACAAAAGAGAACTTGAAGTAAAAGAAATGCAACAAAAAACATTTGGCTTTGAAGGTTTGCTTTTCTATAAAAAACAAGAACTTCTTGCGCCTATACGTGACGAACTCAACAAAGCACTAGAAAAAGTTGCTAAAAAGAAAAGTTTAGCTGCCATTTATGACAAATCAGGTGATTTTATTGTACTTTACCTTGACCCAACACACGACTATACGGATTTCGTTCTAGAAGAACTAGGGCTTGGTGATAAAGATGATAATCCAAAAGATAACAGTAATAAAAAATAGAAAAGTAGCCCCTAACCCCAAAGGGGAATAATACAGAATACAATAAAGGGGATTCAGGGAAAAATCAAATAAGTTTCAACTAAAAATCAATTCAATCAAAAAATGAGAAAAAATACATTCTTATTGGCAATGGTAGCACTATTTACTTTCGTATTTGCTGCAAACGCCCAAACAACACAAAAAATAGGTTATGTAGATGCGGCGTACATTGTGCCACAACTTCCAGAGGCAAAAGCTGCTAATGCAGACCTTGCTGCATATTCAAAAAAATTACAGGAAGATTTGGCTGCAAAACAAGCGGAATTTAAGACGAAATACGACAAATATACCAAAGATGCTGCTACAATGCCTGATATTTCTCGTCAGTCAATGGAAAAAGACCTTTCTAACTTGCAACAAGGCTTACAAGAGTTTCAACAAAGTGCGGAAGAAGCTGTACAAAAGAAACAAATGGCAATGATGAACCCAATACTTAAAAAAGTAGAAGATGCTATCAAAGCAGTTGCAAAAGAAGGTAGCTATACGTATATCTTCAAAAAAGAAGCGTTGCTTTATGAGCCAGAAGACAAAAGTGGTGATATTTCTGATATGGTTGTAAAAAAACTAGGCGTAACGCCAGCAACGGTGAAGCCTGCAGTTGTAACTCCAAAAAAATAGTCCTTAAATCCCCAAAGGGGACTTTAATACAAAATCAGTTATTGATTCTCTCGTTTACTGCATAATTACAGAAAATAAAAAACCCTTTCAAATTTATTTTTGAAAGGGTTTTGTTTTCTCAAATCTAAACTTTTAAAGTGAATTTTACGTAATGTAAGTGTAACTATCCTTAATACTATTTTTAACATTTTAAACAAATATTGAATATGAGTGCGGAAAGTTTAGTTATTTTTTTGTTGATTGGTTCAATAGCGGGCTGGTTGGCGGGTCAGATGGTCAGAGGCTACGGCTTTGGCTTATTAGGCAATATTATGGTAGGTGTTGTGGGTGCATTTTTAGGAGGTTATTTATTTCCTAGATTTGGGCTAAATATTGCAACTCCGTATCTTGGAAGCATTATTTCTGCATTTTTGGGCGCATTGATTTTGCTTCTGCTTATTCGTTTGATAAAAAGCATTTAAAATTAAATCACGAGTAAAAAACACAAAAAATCCTTTTAAATTTAAGTATTTGAAAGGATTTTTTTTATTTTTGTCAAAATTAAATCATAAAAATGCGCTTTCTATCCTTTATTCTTCTTTTTCTGTTCTTACATACAAATACGCCATTATGGGCGCAGCACCCTACGTATTGGCAAATTACAGATGATAATGGCTTGCCTTCTATGACTATTTATGACCTTTTTCAAGATTCTAAGGGCTTTATTTGGCTAGGAACTGATGCTGGAATTGCAAGATATGATGGAAATAAATTTAATACTTTTAAGATAAAACAGTCCAAATCAAATGCTATGAGCTATATACAAGAAAGCAAAGATGGTAAAATTTGGTTTATGAATTTCTCTGGACAGATTTTTCATACAGAAAATGATAGCATTGTTGCATTTGAAGTAAAAGATAAAAAAGGTATTGAAAACCTTAATTTTCAATACTTTATGATAAATAAAGAAGATGATACTATTTGGTTTTGCACCAATAACGGCTGGTATAGCTATGACTTTAAAACAAAGCAAAACACTTTCCTAAATATTAGTGTTGGCACTATCACACAAAATTTACGAGGGAAAATTTTAATTAGCCAAGAGGCAGAAGGTGGTGTAGCAGAATTTTACCAAAACAAATGGACAAGTACCACAGTAGAAAAACGTATAATTCCGTCTATTTATCGTATTTTTTCTTCTCAAAAGAATACGTTACTCTCGTGTAGAGCAACAAAAAGTATTTTTGAACAAAAAAACAACCAATGGGTGCATTCTACAAAATTTGAACTTCTACAAAATCAAAAAATAAATATAATTGATATTAGAAGTGATACACAAGAAAATATTTTTATTCTTACTTTTTCAGGGATTTATGCCTATAATAATGATTTAGAACCTCTTTATACCAACGAAAAAAAACAAAATATACTACTTTTTCAAGGAAAAGGCACATCTGATATTTTGCAAGACAGAGAAGGCAATTATTGGGTTTCTACACTTGCTGACGGTCTTTTCTTTATGCCTTCCAAAGAAGTTTTACATTATAACAAAACTTTTTTTCCTGCGCTTTCTGATGACCATATCTCAAAAATAACCAAAGATGATGATAACAACTTGCTTTTGGGGCTAAATAACGGTCGTGTAGCAATTTTTAACCCTAAAAAAAATACTATTACTAACGAATATAATACAGGAAATATCAAAGAAATAGAGGCTATTAAATATGATACAAAAAATAAAATAACTATTATTGGCTGTGGAGAGACTTTTTTATTTGAAAAAAATAAAAATACCCCTCTAGATGTTGTTATTCAAGCCTCCGCCCCAAAGGAGTTTACTATTTTGGATAATGCATTGTTTATAGCGTGTGCTACAGGTATTAGTATTGCTTCACTTCAACAACCTTATAATACACAACCACCATTTTCTGAAACATTAAGTAAGCGTTTTGTTGATAAAGCAAATAAAAGAATACCCATTCATTATACACTCAATGAAAATACGAGAAGGACAAGAACAGTATTTGCAGATAATTTGACTAAAAAGGTGTGGTTGGGATATGCTGACGGGCTTTTTTGTTATAAAAATGGCGAAATAACAGAAGTTAAATGGGATACGAAGTTTTCTAGTTCTCCACAAGATAAAAAAGACATAGAAATAAAAAATAATAGCATTTATGCAAAAACTATTACTTATGCAGGAAACAAAATATATGTAGGAACGCTCACACAAGGCATTTTTATCTTTGAAAATGAGAAACCTTTCAAACATATTAGCACATCAAACGGCTTGCCTAGCAACCTTTGTAATAAAATAGTAGCTGACGACAACCAAAATATTTGGATTGGGACAGATAAAGGCGTTGTTTTCCTAGATACAAAAACCTATGAAATGCTTATTTATTCACGTCAAGATGGGCTTTTGAGTGAACAAATCAATGATTTGGCAATAGTCAATAATAATGTTTGGTTGGCAACTTCCAAAGGTTTGCTAAAATTGCCTATTTCTCAAAAATCTATCAATACTGTTGCACCACAAATTTATATTAGTGATTTGTTTGTGTGGGAAAAACAAGTGCCTTTACAATCATCTAAAATACTTAATTATGACGAAAATAACCTTAAAATAGCTTTTCAAGGGCTTTCTTTTCGCAGTCGTGGCGTTTTTAAGTATAAATACCGTATGCTTGGCATTGATACAAGTTGGGTTTATTCTGAAAGTGTGAATAATTTTGCTCGTTATCCGTCTTTGCCCGCAGGAAAGTTTGAGTTTCAGGTGAAATCCGTGAATGAAGATGGCGTTGAGAGCATAGGAACGGCTATTGTGGAAATAGAAGTAATAGCACCTTTTTGGAAAGAAGATTGGTTTTCTGCTTTATTATTTACATTTTTTGCGCTCCTAATTTATTGGATAGTAACAGCACGTTTGAAGCAAATCCAAAAAGAAAATAAATTTGACAACGATATCAGAGAGTCACAACTTTCTGCCCTCAAAGCACAAATGAACCCTCATTTTATCTTTAATGCGTTAAATTCTATACAAGAATTTATCCTGCTTAATGAAAAACGCCTTGCTAATCAGTTTTTGGGCAAATTTGCTGACCTTATGCGCCTTACGTTGGATATGAGCAACAAAAAAACAATTTCTCTTACAGAGGAAATAAAAATTCTTAATTTGTATCTAGAACTAGAAAAACTGCGTTTTGAGAACTTAGAATACGTTTTTGAGATAGATGAAAACATCAATACAGACGAAATAAATTTGCCTGCAATGCTTATCCAACCTTATATAGAAAATGCCCTAAAACACGGTCTTTTGCATAAACAACAAGATAGAAAACTTTTTATAAGATTTTTTTGGATAGAAAAACCTACAAATCAAAATACGGAAAATAATCAAAAAAACTCTTCAAAAACCGTTTGTGATAAAGTTTTTTGTTGTGAAATAGAAGATAACGGAATTGGACGAGAACGCTCTGCAAGTTTGCAGAAAAACCGCCCAGATAAACATCAATCTTTTGCTATGAGTGCCACACAAAAACGCTTAGAACTTCTTAATCACGCAAGAACAAACACAATTTTCTTGGAAATAAAAGATTTGAAAGATAACCAAAATAATGCTGTGGGTACAAAGATAATTCTTCATATACCAGCGTAATTCAATTACAAATTATCAATTACGTGTTTTTATTATCAAGTTTTTGCATTTAGTCCTAATTCATAACTTATAATTCATAACTTATAATTATTTAAGTATTTTTTTTAAGTCAGACAAAGAGCCATCAAACACGTTGAAATCAACAGGAACGCCAATTCCGCTCACTCTTCCTTTGTCCGAATGTTGCCAAAAATGCCATTTATGGTTGTTTGCAAGTGTTGGATTTTCTGCATCATAATGGGCAATCCAGATGTAATATTTATCAAAAAACTTATCTTTTACGAGATAATTATGATAAAAATTATGATAAGTATAAATAATTGGACGAATATTATAGTGAATTTCTATCATTTCTAACCAAATTTTGATACGTTTTCTAACTTCTTGTGGGGGCATTTTTTGTGCATCTTCTATGTCCAAAACAGGTGGTAAATCACCTTTTTGGAGCTTTACAGTACGAATAAAATTCTCTGCTTGTGTGGCAGCATCACGGTAAACAGTAAAATAATGATATGCACCACGAATAATTTTTTTGTTACTTTCTTGCCAATTTTGCGCAAATTGTGAATCTACCATACTTTGCCCTTCTGTTGCTTTGATAAGTGCAAACGAAATTTTGATATTTTTTACATTCATTTGTTGTACTTTTTGCCAGTCTATAACTCCCTGATAATAAGATACATCTATGCCGTGAACCGCATAGCTTTTGGGAAGACGAATGCCAAATTCTTTGTAAATAGGCGTTTTGTAAAACCTTGTTTTATAGTATTTTGTTACAACAAAAACACTACTTATCAGTAGAAAAAGTAATACACAACAAATCAATATGATTTTGTTACGTCTTGACAAAGTTGTATCAAAAGACAAACTAAACGGCATTTTCAACGACATTTTAAGGATTTTTTTCTGGTGCAAATATGTCAGTTTCAGGTGCTTTAGCCTTATTTTTGGAAGCGTTTTTCTTTTGTTTCTGCATTTTTTTTGATTGCAAATCTGGGAAAAGGCTTGGGTCAGACTTTAATTTTTTGTCTGTTTTGATTTGTTTAGCCTTTGTAGAAGGCGTATTGGTATATTTTTTTTCTGATGTAAGATTATTCTTTTTATTGCGTTTTACGTAAAGCACCCCAGCCGCAACGGGGTCATATTGTCCGCCTTCTGCTACGCTTGTATTCTGCACGTCAGAATAGGCAGGGCATTTTGAACGTGGATTGCACGCCACCAAAGCCAGTATAAAAAATATTGAAATTAAAAAACGCATATTAGTTGTGAGTTGTAGGTTACGAGTAAATACAAAATATTGATAATTAGGAACTTAAATTGTATTTCTCAAATTGAATTAAACTAACTTTCAAATATAACGTTTTTTTGTGTATATTTCAGAAAATTTATGTTTATAATTTTTTAATCAAAAATCAAACCAAAAAAGATGCGTTTTCTATTGTTTTTTATTGTCGTACTGTTTTTTTCAGCGTGTAAAAACACACCAAAATTAGATAATTTTGACCAAAATACTTGGAAAAAAGACAAAAATGCTTGTCAAAATGAACGTGAAAAAATGGTACAATCTATTGAAAATCAGAAAGATAAAATACTTGGAATTTCTCAAATGCAAGTAATTGATTTGTTTGGTAGTCCAGATTACCAACAACTACAAGACAGACAACAAAAATTCTTCTATTATTATTTTCAACAAGGTGCACAATGTAACAAAGCAGGGCAAAAAACATCAAAAAATGCTAGCAAAAACACCAATATCAATGGCAATGCTATTCGTGTGCGTTTTAGTGCGCTTAATGCCGTAAGTGAAGTGGTAAGAACTGAATACTAAGAAATTTTGAATTATAAATTGTGAATTGTGAGTTAATACAATGTGGTACAATTATTGTAATTGTTGCATAAGATAGAATGAAATTTAAACAAATCTGAACAAAAATGAAAAAAATACTTTTAATATTGTCAATACTTTTTTTAGGCATTTACACAACTACTAAGGCGCAAAATACGAATCTTAGTATTGTGAGGGTAGAAATAATTGGGCTGAAAAGCAGCAATGGAAAGGTTTTGATAAATCTTTTTGATAGAGCAACAGGTTTTCCTTCAAATCCTCAAAATGCCCTCAAATCTTATGTTTTGGAGATAAAAAACAAACAAGCATTTGTAGAATTTTCTTGCACACCGCAGAAAGAATATGCCATTGCGCTTGTCCACGACGAGAATAATAACGGAGATATGGACAAAAACTTTTTTGGCATTCCCAAAGAAGGTTATGCTTTTTCTAATAATTACCGCCCAACTATCAAAAGTCCTAGTTTCAAACAAGCAAGTTTTAAGGCGTCAGGCGAGAAAATGACCTTGAAATTAGATGTGATTTATTAGTAATTGTTTACTTTTTCATAAAACTTGTTCCAAATTCTAAAAACAAGCAAAAGACAAGTCCCCACAAAATCCCACTAATAAACATTGTAAAAATAATTCTTTCTTTTGGTACGCCAAGCGCAACCGCAATACCACTTCCACCCAAAGGACTAAGCAAAATAGGTGTTAGAAGTGCTATGCCCCATATTCCTGTGCGCCTCCACACACGTACAAGAAAACGCTTTTGCTTTGAAAATACTTTTTTTACTTTATTTTTTTGAGCTGGTCTGTTCTGATACCAAATACGTATTTTTTCACCAAAAAATGACATTATAAGTACTGTTGTCATAAAGCCTGAGAGTGTCAGTAAAAATGCACCTAAAAATCCAATTTGAACGCCATAAGCCAGCGGTGGTGCTAAGGCAAATTTTACCATAGCCATCAAAAAAACACTCAAATACTTTATAAACATAGTTTTTTGTTTGGGAATTAAACACAAATATAGTGTTAATTATTAGCTTTTTTGTTAGAAATTCACATAATAAAAGTGAGATTTTAGGGAAAATGTTTGTATTTTTGCAAAGGTAAAACAACTAGACTTCCTTGGAAAGTCTGTATTCTATGTAGGAACACGCCTTGACGTGTTCCTACAAATGAAATACAGATTTTATTGATTTTCGCAGAAGGTCTACTAACCAAAATCTCAAAATAATGAAAAATATAGTTTTAGTTTTTGGTTTACTTTTTTTGCTTTTCTCTTGTGAAACAGAAAAACAAAAACCGTTTTAAGACAAATTAACAATAAAAATATATCACAATAGAATAAAATGAACGAAACAAACAGAGCTGAAAAAATCAAGAAAATCAGAGAATTTCGTGGTATTTCGCAAGGGAGTATGGCAAAGTATTTAGGAATGACACAACAAAATTATAGCTCTCTAGAAAAAGGAAAAACTACTTTTTCAGAAGAGAGATTAGCCCTAATTGCGCAGTTATTAGGGCTAAGCATTGATGAAATAGATAAATTTGAGCAGGCTCTTATAATTACGGATTGCCCTATTTCTTTTCCTAATTATACCAACAATATTTATACTGTTAATTTTGAAGTTTTTTTGGAGAGTATAAAAAAGCCTTATGAAGCCTTAATAGAACAATTACGACAAGAAAACAGTTTTTTGAAGAGCCTTTTAGAAAAGAAATAAAAAATATTCCTTACAATAATGAACGAACAAATAGACATTTACGGTGCAAGAGCAAACAACCTCAAAAACCTTGATTTGAGCATTCCACGCAATAAATTGGTGGTCGTTACAGGTATCAGCGGAAGTGGAAAATCTTCTTTGGCTTTTGATACTTTGTATGCGGAAGGGCAACGCAGGTATATGGAGAGCTTTTCTGCTTATGCACGCTCATTTATTGGAGATATGCAACGCCCTGACGTGGATAAAATTGATGGTCTTAGCCCTGTTATTTCCATAGAACAAAAAACAACTTCTCGTAATCCTCGCTCCACAATAGGCACTACAACAGAGATATACGACTTTTTAAGGCTTTTGTTTGCTCGTGCAGGCGTGGCGTACTCCTATGTGTCAGGCGAGAAAATGATACAACAATCTGAAGACCAGATAACTGACGCTATTATAGAAAGGTTTTTTAATAAAAAAATCCTCCTCCTTGCGCCTTACGTAAGAGGCAGGAAAGGGCATTATAAAGAAGATTTTGTCAAAATAGCCAAAATGGGTTATACAAAAGTGCGTATTGATGGCGTGGTGATAGATATTAAGCCAAAAATGGAACTTGACCGCTACAAAATCCACGACATTGAAATAGTGGTGGACAGGCTCGTAGGCAACGAAACAGACCGTTTGCGTATCTCGCAAGGCGTGCATATTTGTTTGGAGGAAGGCACAAATACAATGATGCTTTTAGATGAAAATAGTAAAATTCACTTTTTTTCTAGGAATTTGACCTGCCCAACCTCTGGAATGGCGTATGATGAGCCAAATCCTAATACTTTTTCTTTTAATTCTGCCTACGGAATGTGCCAATGCTGCAAAGGTTTGGGCGTTATTGAAGAAATTACAGAAAAAAGTATCATTCCTGACAAAACCAAAAGTATTGCAGAAGGCGGCATTGCGCCTATGGGTGAGTACAGGGACATTTGGATATTCAAAAAAGTTGCCGTTATCTTGGAAAAACACAATATTGACATCACCACACCCATTCAAGATATTCCTCAAAAAGTGATGGATATTTTGCTTTACGGCTCAAAAACTAAGATTGCCGTACAATCTGTCAAATATCCTAACCAAAAATGGAATACTTCTTTTGATGGAATAATGCAATTTATGCAGCAACAACAAACGGAAGGAACAGACAAAATGCGTGAAAATATTTCGGAATATATCACCACAAACATCTGCCCAGACTGCAATGGCGCAAAACTCAAAAAAGAAGCTTTGTTTTTCAAAATTACAGATAAAAACATCTCTGAAATAGCTGAATTAGATATTTTTAACCTTGCTTTGTATTTTGAAAACATAGAAAAACAACTTTCTGATAGGCAAAATTTGATAGCAAAAGAGATTTTGAAAGAAATCAGAAAAAGAATAAATTTTTTGCTTGATGTAGGTTTAGATTATCTTTCCCTAAACCGCCCAATGCGCACATTATCAGGTGGAGAAGCCCAAAGAATACGCCTTGCAACGCAAATAGGAACACAATTAACAGGAATTTTGTATATTTTGGACGAACCAAGCATTGGACTTCATCAGCGAGATAACGACAAACTCATACAAGCACTCAAAGATTTGCGTGATTTGGGAAACTCCGTTTTGGTGGTAGAACACGACAAAGATATGATGCTTGCCGCTGATTTCCTGTTGGATATTGGACCTGGCGCAGGCAGACACGGAGGACAAATAGTGGGAATAGGCACACCAGAAGAGTTTTTGAAGAATAAAGAAAGCCTTACTGCCCAATATTTGACTGATAAAATTGGTATAAAAATTCCTCAAAAAAGACGTGAAGGAAATGGCAAAAACATTGTTCTTTCAGGTTGTAAAGGGCATAACCTCAAAAATGTTACTTTAGAAATACCGCTAGGCAAGATGATAGCCGTTACAGGCGTTTCTGGGTCAGGGAAAAGTACACTTATTCATCATACGTTGTTTCCTATTTTGAATAAACATTTTTTCTTTGCCAAAAAAGAACCACTACAATTTGATAAAATAGAGGGTTTGGAGCATATTGACAAGGTTATTGAAATTGACCAATCTCCTATTGGGCGTACGCCACGCTCCAATCCTGCCACTTATACAGGCGTTTTTACGGATATTAGAGATTTGTTTACGCAACTTCCAGAGGCGAAAATAAGAGGTTACAAAACGGGTAGATTTTCGTTTAATGTGATTGGAGGGCGTTGCGAAACCTGCGAGGGAGGTGGTATGAAGACCATTGAGATGGATTTTTTGCCAGATGTAAACGTCATTTGTGAAACTTGTAAAGGCAAACGCTACAATAGAGAAACGCTTGAAGTGCGTTTTAAGGGTAAATCTATTTCTGATGTGCTGGATATGACCATTGAACAAGCAGTAGCATTTTTTGAAAATCAGCCACGCATTTTGAGGAAGATAAAAACCATTCAAGAGGTTGGTTTGGGCTATATTACGCTCGGACAACAAGCTCCTACGCTATCAGGTGGGGAGGCACAACGCATCAAATTAGCTACTGAACTTTCTAAAAGAGATACAGGAAAAACCCTTTATATCCTTGATGAACCTACAACTGGGCTTCATTTCCAAGATATTGGGCGACTTATTGAGTTTTTGAATAAACTTGTGGACAAAGGAAATACGGTACTTATCATAGAACATAATCTTGATGTGATAAAAGTGTCTGACCACGTCATTGATATTGGCATAGAAGGTGGCAACAAGGGTGGTGAAATCATTGCAAAAGGCACACCAGAACAAGTTGTAAAACTCAATAAAGGCTATACAGCTAAGTTTTTGAAGGAGGAGCTGAAAAGGAAAACTAAGTTTTAGAAGTAAACAAGAAGCCTTTCCAAAATCTGGAAAGGCTTTTTTGTCTAGAACTTCATAATTAGTTGGAGTTGTCCACCAAAACCAAGTTCTATAATTTTCTGAAGGGTAGAAATTCGTACTTCTTTAAGATTATTTTCAATTTTTGAGATATATGATTTCGTAGTGCCTACTTTTTCTGCTAATTGTTGTTGTGTTAATCCTTTTTCTAAGCGTGCCTCGTGTATTAGTGCGCCAATTTTGAAAGTATTGTAACCTGTTTCTAGTTCATCTCGTTTGTTTGTACCACGTTTTCCATAATGTTTCTCTTTGAATTGGTCAAGCGTTCTAATTGTCGTTTTCATATTCTTCTTTGATTTTAAGTGCTTTTTCTATTTCTTTTTTAGGTGTTTTTTGTATTTTCTTTTGAAATCCATTCGCTAAAATAATGAGTTGTCCTTTGTCAAAAAAGCAAAAAATGTCACTTCCTTGCCGTATTCTTATTTCAAAAAGCCCATCTGTATTTTCTATATGTTTTAGATACGTTTCAGGAATGCGTTCCAGTTCTTCTATCAAGTCAAAAGTCCAGATAATTTTGTCTTTTACTTTTTCTCGTTGTTTTACAAAAAACTCCTCAAAGTAATCTTTGTAAAAAATAATAGACCTATATTTTTCGTTTTTATTCACAATATTTATTTTATAATGCAAATATACAAAAGTTGCTTTAAAGTGCAACTTATTTCTAATTTATTTTGAGTTTTTAACCTAAAAAATGATGATTTTATTGTCAATAATAAAGAAATAAAACTTTTTATTCCCAAAAGAATAAAAATCCTTAATAAATTCTAAATTTGCTAAATCTTTCGAAGGTTTAGCATTTTTTTGAGAATAAATTTAGAAAATACATTTTTGATTATGAAATTTTTAATTGTTGGTTTGGGCAATATTGGAGCAGAATATGAGCTTACACGCCATAATATTGGCTTTTTGGCTCTGGATTATATTGCTGATGAGCAAAAAACAACTTTCACCACCCTAAAACTTGGTGATGTGGCAGAGTTTTCGTACAAAAGCCATACTATTACGCTTCTAAAACCTTCCATTTATATGAATTTGAGCGGAAAATCTGTTAATTATTGGTTGCAACAACTCAAAATTAGCAAAGAAAATCTGCTCGTGATTACTGATGATTTGTCGTTGCCATTTGGCAAAATTCGTCTAAAATCAAAAGGTTCTGCAGGCGGACACAACGGTTTGAAGCATATTGAAGCACGTTTTATAAATTAGTCAGGCAAGAGTTGGAACAAAAGATAAATTTGAAAATAAATTATTAACTTTTGCTTTTATAGCTTTGCAAGCACAAAAATTAGTGAAATTTTTGAGAAGAAAAATAAAGGGCTTCGCACATAAAGGATTTATTTCCTTGCAGAGAATCCTTAATTCTGAGTCAGAGTTCTTAGACCTTTTGCAAAATTATATATAAATAAACAACTGGTAATCAATATGATACAAATGATTTAATTTCTACAAGTTAAGTCTATAATTACTAATTTCAAGTATCCCAATCAAGCAGAAAATTGCGGAAGCAAAGTTGTTGTTAGTTTTGCTATTGAAAAAGATGGTAGCATTTCAAAAGACAACATAAAAATAATGAATGTCATTTGCCCAGAACTCGCACAAGAAGCAATACGTGTGTTTGCTTCATTTCCCAAGTGGAAACCTGCAATACATCAAGGTAAACCCGTAAAATACTATTTGAGAGTTCCATTACAACTTGAAATAGACAAATAAATAATATCATTTTCCAACAAAGTATGCGCCTTTTTCGTTAGATTTGCAGTATAAATCTTCTCCAAAATGGCAAAAAAAACACCTCCAAAAAATATACAACAAACAGCATCTGAAGTAGAAATTTCTGCTGAAAATGCTTTTGAAAACCTTGATACACGCAAATTTATTCTTGTCAAGGGCGCACGTGCCAACAATTTGAAAGGCATTGATGTTGCCATTCCTCGTGGCAAATTGGTAGTGATTACTGGGCTTTCAGGCTCTGGAAAGTCGTCTTTGGCGTTTGATACCATTTTTGCAGAAGGACAACGAATGTATGTTGAAAGCCTTAGTTCTTATGCACGTCAATTTTTGGGACGTATGGAAAAGCCGGATGTTGAATGGATTAAGGGCGTTTCTCCTGCCATTGCCATAGAACAAAAAGTAGCTACCAAAAATCCACGTTCTACTGTTGGTACAACCACAGAAATTTATGATTTTCTAAAACTTCTGTTTGCACGCATTGGACGTACTTTTTCTCCTGTTTCTGGCGCAGAAGTCCACAAAAATACCGTTGATGAGGTGGTGGCGTGGGTGCATACACACGAGGAAAATAAAAAAATCTCTATTCTTGCGCCTATCAAAAACCAACATTTTCGTACATTAGAACAAGAACTAAAAATAGTCCTTCAAAAGGGTTTTACACGTATTTTGAGAGATGATAAAGTAATTTTCATTGAAGATTTTTTAGCTGAAATTGCTACAAATTCAACGGAAAATTCAGAAGAAAAAGTAACAGAAAAAGCAACAGAAAAAACAGAAAAAAAATCTCCCAAAAAGCCTGCAAAATCACCAAAAAAATCAGCAAAAGAAAGTGTTTCTAGTGAGGTTTTGACTTATATTGTGATTGACCGTATTGTCGTAAAAAAAGATGACGAAGATAATTATTTTCGTGTGGCGGATTCTGTGCAAACGGCATTTTTTGAGGGTTTGGGAGAATGTGTGATTGCTGTTTTGAGTGATGAAACTTCTGTAAAAACCACTTCAAAATCTCAAAAACACACTTTTTCAGATAAATTTGAATTAGATGGCATTACTTTTGAAGAGCCAAGCGTTAATTTTTTCACTTTTAACAATCCTTATGGGGCTTGTAAGCGTTGTGAGGGTTTTGGGAATGTCTTAGGAATTGATGAAGATTTGGTTATTTCTGATAAAACGTTGTCTGTTTATGAGGGTGCAGTAGTGCCTTGGCGCACCGACAAAATGCAAGAATGGCAAAAAGCCTTCATTAAAAAAGCCATTGATTATGATTTCCCTGTGCATCGTGCCTACCAAGATTTAAACGAAAAAGAAAAAAAACTGCTTTGGAATGGTGCAAAAGGCTTATATGGTATTGATAAATTCTTTGAACTTGTAGAAAAAGAAATTCATAAAATCCAATACAGAGTAATGTTATCTCGTTATCGTGGCAAAACTGTCTGCCCTGATTGTAAAGGCACACGCCTAAGAAAAGATGCCCATTACGTCAAAATAGACAATAAATCTATACAGGATTTGGTTTTGATGCCTATTGATAAATTAGTAGAATTTTTCAAAAATTTTACTATTTCTGATTATGATAGAGAAGTTGCAAAACGCATTCTAACTGAAATAGAGAGTCGTTTGGGCTTTATTGAAAATGTTGGTTTGCCGTATCTCACCTTAAACCGTACTACTTCCACGCTGTCTGGTGGTGAGTATCAACGCATTAAACTTTCTACTTCGCTTGGAAGTGCGCTGGTTGGCTCTATGTACATACTTGATGAGCCTAGCATAGGTTTGCACCCACGAGATACGCAAAAATTGATAGAAGTTTTGCATCAGTTGCGTGATTTGGGAAATACCGTTATTGTGGTGGAACACGAGGAAGAGGTGATGCAGGCAGCAGACGAAATTATTGATATTGGTAAAGAAGCTGGCGCAAGAGGCGGTTATTTGGTGTTTCAGGGCAGTTTTGAGGACGCAAAAACGGCTGAAATTGAAAAATCTTATACTTTGCAGTTTTTGCGTGGAACAGACAAAATTGATATTCCCAAAATCCGTAGAAAATCTGCTAATTTCATTGAAATAAAGGGCGCAAGAGAAAATAATCTTAAAAATATTGACGTAAAAATCCCTCTGGGCGTGCTTACGGTCATTACAGGCGTGTCTGGCTCTGGGAAATCTACACTTGTCAAAAAAATCCTTTATCCTGCACTTGCAAAGCATTATAATGATTTTAATGGAGAAATTACAGGTAAATTTGATAGCATTAGCGGAGATTTGAAACTCATTCATAGCATAGAATTTATTGACCAAAACCCTATTGGAAAATCCTCACGCTCCAATCCCGTAACGTATTTGAAGGCGTATGATGCCATACGAGATTTGTATGCTAATCAGCCACTCGCAAAGGCGTTGGGCTATAAAGCGGGTTTTTTCTCGTTTAATGTTGATGGAGGGCGTTGTGATACCTGCAATGGTGAGGGTGAAGTGAAAATTGAAATGCAATTTATGGCTGATGTTTACCTAAAATGTGAGTCTTGCAATGGCACAAGATTTAAAAAAAGTACCCTAGATGTCAAATATCAAGATAAAAACATTGCACAGTTGCTAGATTTGACTTTGGAAGAAAGTTTAGTTTTTTTTGAAAAAGAAAAGAAGATTTTAGATAAATTACGCCCTTTACAAGACGTAGGACTAGGTTATGTACGTTTAGGACAATCTTCTAACACGCTTTCTGGTGGTGAGGCGCAAAGAGTAAAATTAGGAGCTTTTTTGTCGGCTGGCGGCAAAACTATGCCTAAAATGTTTGTTTTTGACGAACCAACGACAGGTTTGCACTTCCACGACATTAAAAAATTGCTTAAAGCCATCAATGCGCTGATAGAACAAGGACATACAGTTGTGATTATTGAGCATAATTTGGACGTGATAAAATGCGCTGATTGGGTCATTGATTTGGGCAAAGAAGGCGGCGACAAAGGCGGTTATATTTGCTATGAAGGCACGCCAGAAGGCTTAATTAAGCAAAAAGATAGTTATACGGCAGATTTTTTGAAGGAAAAAATGTAGAAAATATATAAAATTGCCACAGATGCACAGATAAATTATTGTATTCATCTGTGTATTTGTGACAACTAAAAATTAGTATTATTTTATTCTATATTTTTCCACCAACTTAATAAAATTAGCATCTTTTTTATAATCTTCAAAATCATCATCTTCATCTACACTTGCCATTGGCACATAATGCCACGCGCTCAATTTAAAACATTCTTCCAAATTGTAAAGCATTTTGTCTTTTATGTTCGTTTTTGCGTAGCAACAGGCTTTATTAAACCACGAACCAGCATAATTATTAATGCTTAGGCTTTTTTCATTGGATAGGATAGATTTTTGATAATCTTTTGCCCAAAAGTGCGCTAATCCTTCATAAAAATAAAGATTTGCCTCGTCATCTTTTATGGTATTTGCACCATTTTTTATAGCTTGTAAACCATTTTCTACGGCTTGTAGTGCCAAATCAGAGGCACGCAAATTGCATAAGTCGTGAGCAATATCTTTCCAAGTAGTCGCATCAAAATCACCCTTTAAGCATTTTTCATAATAAAAAAGTGCTTGTTCATTATACTTTGAGCCTTTTTTATTTTTAAATTTGCTTGCTTCCAAAAAATCTATCACACAATGATTAGGAACAATTTTTTTGAGTTTAGTTACATATTTCCCACCCCTCTGAAAATTTTTCATTTCTATATCCTCTAAAATTTCTGCTACATATTGCTGTTCAAAAACTCTAGGAAAAGTTTCGTATAAAAACATCAATTCTGATGAATAAAGCTTGTTTTCATCTATCAAAAAACTTTCTAAATGTGTCAATTTGGCAAGTTCTCTAGGTACTTTTTTGATGTCGTTATAACGCAAATAAAGAGATTTTAATGAGGTTAATTCTCCAATTTCTTTGGGAATCTCAATTAAAAAACGAGTATCTAAATCCAAAGAATCATTCTCTAAAAATTGCTTTAAAAGCGCCATTACTGGTTTTGTTTTGTGTGCAATACAATAGTTTAACGCAAGTTCTGTTAGTTGGAAAGTTGTATTTACATAATTGTTTTTATTGATGTGGATACTTTTTACAATCTTTTCAATCCAATTCATAACAGATTCTTGTGTTTGTGGGAAATATTCTCTAAAATCAATGCCACAATTAGTTTTTATATCATTTTGAAAGGCTTGTGAAGCATTATTTTTGAAAATAGTTTGCGCTTTTGACCTAATTTTACGGTTTTCGTGCCACATAGCAAACGCCAATATTGAAGATAATAAAGACATAGGGCAACCGCCTGTTTTGATAAGTTGAAACGCCAAAAGTACGTTTGTATCATTGTCGCTTTGTAGCAAATCATTGATACTTTGCAACATTTGCGGGGTTTCTAGCGTATTTTTTAAGAGATATTTGTTCATAAAGCTAAGAAATTAATAAATCATTTTTTCTATTTGTTCATTTTTCTTCTGAAACATTGTGCATTCTAGGCATTTTTTGTGAATATGTTTGTCAGATTGTCGCAAATTAGCATATTTTTGTCCATACCAAATCTTAGTAAAACTTTCTTCCAAAATATTGCCTACTTTTGGAGCATTTGGTAGCATACAACACACACTTACATTTCCCAAATGGTCAATTAAAGTGTGTGTTTCTAGCGCAAAACAATGATGATGAGCGTAATATTCCTGTGAATAAAACCCATCAATGCTTTTATTTACCTCATTTTGAGCTGTCCCGTAAATAAAAATCTCTTTTTCTGTGCGTACAAGCCCATATTTTAGAGCTTTTTCATAGGCAAAAGGTGCAATTTCGTTGTTATAGATACTTATTTGTTCGTTTGTAAGTCGTTGTAATTCAGGTGTATGTGCATTGAGCGGAATAAGGCGTACATAATCTGAACCCAAATCATTTGCCAAATCAGGGAAATCCTTGACAGTCTTGAAGTTAAGTGGGCTTACAACCATATTCACACGCATACTGCCTTCACGCATATAAGCACGTAAAAGCCTAAAACCACGTGTAGTACGCTTAAAACTACCTTTTATCCCTCTTATTTCGTCGTGAATGTCTGCCTGCGGACTATCAATAGAAATATTTATTTTCCTAAGACCCGACAACGCTAATCTTTCTGCTTTTTTTTCGTTGCTGATAAGTGTGCCATTGCTAGTCATTGTGGGGCGAATACCTTGCTTTTTGATGTGAGAAAGCAGTCTAGGAAGCTCTGGGTACATCATTGGCTCTCCGCCTGTAAGATGAATACGCTTACAACCCAACAGACTAAGTTCTGTTACGAGGTTTTCTAATACTTTTATATCTAATGTTGTACTATTGCTACGCCAATGGTTGCACATTTGGCATTTCAAATTGCAATCCCACACGAGTTTTATTTTGACAAAAAGAGGCTTATAAGGCAAATGAAGGCTTATATTCTGTTTGAAATTATCAATATTTTGTGCTATTTCGTCTAAGAGCATTTTTTGTATTCATTTATAATCAATACTGTGGACAATCTTACTGGAGATATTGTATTTAGTCCCAGCGGGACGGCATATTTATAGAAAAACAAAACACGAAAAATGTATTCAGCCCCAGCGGGGCGGCATATTCATTACTATAAATATCTCGCCCCGCTGGGCTGAATACAAAATAACAATTTACAAAATAAAGTTTCCGTATAAATGTTAGTAGAACCTTTAAATTAAAAACTCACAACTCACAACTTATAATTCATAATTTTTCATATCTTCCATTGTTTTCAGTGGATTTTCTGCGCCAAAAATAGCACTTCCAGCAACAAGTACATCTGCACCAGCCTCCAATAAAAGTGGGATATTTTCCAAATGAACTCCTCCATCTACTTGTATTAAGGCTTTTGAATGATTTTCAGTAATCAAATTTTTTAGTTTTCTGATTTTTGAATACGTATTTTGGATAAATTTTTGTCCCCCAAAACCAGGATTAACTGACATCACACAAACCATATCAATATCCGTTATTACTTCTTCTAACAGACTGATGGGCGTATGTGGGTTGAGCGCAATGCCCACACGAATACCAAAAGCCTTTATTTGCTGAATAATGCGGTGCAGATGTGTACACGCTTCAACATGAACAGTAAGCATATAAGGTGCAAGCGTGGCAAATTCTGCTAGATATCTTTCTGGTTTTTCTATCATTAAATGAATATCCAGAGGTTTTTTGCAGATTTTGTTGATAGGTTTGCACAGCATCATTCCAAAAGAAATATTAGGCACAAAAACACCGTCCATAATGTCAATATGTAGCCAATCTGCTTTACTTTCGTTTATCATTTGCACATCTTTTTCTAAATGAGCAAAGTTTGCTGCCAAGATAGAGGGCGCAAGTAAAAAGTCTTTTTTCATAGTTTTTTTAGGTGTTTTCAAGTTGTTATCTTACGAGGTTTGTTCTGATTCTGGCAAAATATAATAAAAAGCAAGACAAAAGCAGAGATACTTGAGTGCAATAATTGGTGCTGTAAAAGTTCCGTTGCAAATATATTGATTTTTATGTAGCTTTACGAGAAAAATCTTATGATTAAAATTAGAATAATCTTAGAAAATGACTTAGGCGAGTCCATTGACCTAAAATCTTATGAATTAGGTAGTAACTTCAATAAAATGTCTAAGCTAGGAGCATCTATTTCTGCGGTTTCTGACGCAATGTTAAGTAATATTACGGCAGGTGTTTTGTCATTGGAAGAACAATCTTTTAAAAAAAGTGATTATAAAGCCAACGGAAGCTATGAAATAATGGTTTCTACTTTGAATGGCTACTTTCCTTAGTAATACATTGTAAATAAGTTTCTAACTTTATATTTCTTAGTGCCCACTTAGTGTATTTCTTAAATTGTTGATATTTTTAGTGGATGTAATATATTGTATATCAGTTATTTACAACTTGAATTATTTGCAAAAGGTCTATTTAAAACCTATATTAAAAA
>JAYUKY010000082.1:0-10185 GCA_043764015.1 Raineyaceae bacterium | reverse complement strand
CTCAATAAATAAAATTATGAAAATTTTCCTAAGTTGTTATTTTTATGAAAATTCCAAGTCATCTTTTATATATTTGCAACGGAACTTTTACAGCAACGATTATTTTATGATATAAGAAAAACATTTATGACAAAAAAGTATAATAAAGACTACTAATGTTTCTCAATATTTGTAATTTACAATAATAACTTGTACTATTGCGACTAGGCTAAAAAGCGGTAATAATATACAAACTAAGTGTTTTATAAATCACAAATAATTCTAGAATTTTTGGTACAAAAAAGAAGTGCTTTGATATTTTATTAATTCATTTACAGTATTTTAGACGATACTTCTTATCCTGACTGTTTTATTTTTCATCATCAAAAATATAAAAAATTCGTAAAAAAATACTTCATACCTCAAAAAGATGCTAACAATTTTTTTTAAAGAAATTAATACTTTTCTTGGGTCGCTGATAGCCTACATTGTGATAGCGGTTTTTCTGATTGCTATGGGGCTTATGGTGTGGCTTTTCCCTGATACCAACGTGCTTGATGGCGGTTTTGCCAATTTGGACACGCTTTTTTCTGTTGCGCCTTATATTTTTATGTTTCTTATTCCTGCTATCACTATGCGCACTTTTGCAGAGGAAAAAAAGACAGGAACAATGGAACTTTTGCTCACACGTCCGCTCACAGACTGGAATATTATCTTAGGAAAATATTTTGCAAGTTGGATTTTGGTCATTTTTGCACTTATTCCGACTATTTTGTATTATTTTACGGTGCGTTATTTGTCTATGGTGGAGGTCAAAAATAAGGCAAATGAAATTATTTTTGCTAGCAATATGGATTATGCAGGCATTATGGGGTCATATATTGGGCTTGCATTGCTTGGAGCTATATTTACAGCTATTGGGATTTTTGCGTCCTCTATTTCAAAAGATCAAATTATTTCTTTTATTTTGGCAGTTTTCCTTTGTTTTTTGATTTATTACGGCTTTACAGCAATAGCAAATATCAATAATACTACTGATTTTTCTTACTTTGTGATGCAATTAGGCATAGATTACCATTATAGCGCACTTAGCAAAGGACTTATTGATTCCAGAGATATTATTTATTTTTTGAGTGTGATTTTTTTGATGCTTTTAGCCACAAAATTAGTGCTTGGAAGCAGGAAATGGTAGGTTTTTGAAGTACGAGGTTTGAGGTAAGAAGTACGAGAAATATATTTTAAATGTTTTTAATTATTTGGTTATCAGTATTTTATATTATTTCATAACTCAAAACTCAAAATTCACAACTATTTAGGCATATTTTTTGTTTATCTTTGAAAAAACTTACAAAATAATTTAATAATTTTTTTACTAACAATTTCTATGAAAATCTTTAAAAATAATCTAATCAAAAATAGCTTTATCTTGGCTATATCAATGTTTTTGAGCGCATTTGTGGCATCTGCGCAATGCAAAAAAGGCAACTGTACCAACGGAACTGGCACTTTTTATTATGAAAATGAAACCATTTATGAAGGTGAATGGAAAAATAATGAAAGACACGGAAAAGGCGTTTGTACGTGGAAAGACGGCACAAAATATGATGGAGAATGGCAAAATGACAAAGAAAATGGACAAGGAAAATGCACTTGGAGCAACGGCGACCGTTATGAGGGAACGTGGCAAAATGGCAATAGAACAGGTTTTGGGGAGTATTTTTACTCTAACGGTGATGTTTATAAAGGTGATTGGGAAAATGGAATGAAACAAGGACAAGGCACAATGTCGTATGTAAGTGGTGAGAAAAAAACTGCACAATGGGCGTATGATGCGGTTGTGGAAGCTCCACGTGTGCCTGTAACGTACATATATATACACGAGGGCAAAAAATTAGTAGAGAAAGTTTATTATACAGATGGCGGATTTATGTACGAAACGCCCAAATTCTCCAAAAAAGAGATGATTGTGGACTCTGAAAAATACGGTGGCGAAGGTAGTTATGTGGGTGATGAATATGGGAAACCTAAATTAGTAGAAAATTCCCGTAGTATTTACTTCAAATTTGAAAATATAAAAGGCACTTTTAAATTTTGGATAGGCACACAAGAAGAAGATAATGGCAATTACCGCCCCTACCAAATCACTCGCCTAAATCCTGATGGCACAAAATCAATTTTTAAATTACAAAAGTAACAGCCCAAAATAGAACAGAAAAACGAAATATTCAAGCACTTTGAAAAGTACATAAAACTTAGCGACACCTTAAAAAGTGAATTAGCTGACAGAATTGCGCTTAAAACTTTCAAAAAAGGGGAGCTTATCCACAATGCTGACACAATTTGCACTAAAAGTTACTTTATTCAAAAAGGAATTTTACGGATATATTTTATCAAAGATGGAAAGGAAATTAGTGAGTATTTTTGTAGCGAAAATGAATGGATGAACTCTCCACGCAGTTTTATGCAAAGGAAATTAGATATTTATTACATTGATGCCATTGAAAATACAGAAGTTTTTAGCTTACACGTAAACGACCTTGTCTATTTATTTGAAAACTTCCCTGAAATGGAACGCTACGCACGCCTTTCTATGGGAACTCTTTTAGGACATTTGATAGAAAAAATCACCTCTTTGAAATTCACAACCGCCAAAGAAAAATATACACATTTCTGCGAAATTTATCAAGATATTTATGCTCGTATTCCGCTCGGAATGGTTGCTACTTATTTAGGCATCACACAAGAAACTTTGAGCAGAATTAGAGCAGAAAAATAATTTTAAAACTACCCCTAACCCCTCCTTAAAAAGTAGGGGTACTTTTTTTAAAATGTTTTTTGATTTAGGTCAAAAGTTATCAAAATTAAAATCCCCACCTTTGCATTTCAAATTAAAATTTATACCTAAAATTTACAAAAAATGCAAAATCTTAAATACCTCTTTTTGGGGCTTCTCCTACTTGTTTCGTCCAAAATCTTTTCTCAAATAACGCTCTCCACGCCAAATGTTGAAAGCAAATTATATCTTGGAAATGGCAAAAATCAGCCTTTAATAGTTGGGCTTGGTGGCTCTGAAGGTGGCAACGCTTGGACAAGTGATTATTGGAAAAAAACACGAGAACAATTTATTGAAAAAGGCTACGCTTTCTTAGCTATTGGCTATTTTGGTGCAAAAGGAACACCTGATACATTGAATAAAATTGCTATTGAAGAGGTGCATTATGCCATTGAAGTAGCCACCAAAAATAAAAAAATAAATAAAAGCAGAATTGCCATTGTTGGCGGTTCTAGAGGTGGAGATTTAGCACTACTTTTGGGAAGTTATTACAAAGATATTAAATGTGTGGTAGCTATTGTGCCAAGCCACGTAACATTTCCAGATCATACCAATCATTTCACCACTTCTTGTTGGACTTTTCAAAACAAAGAATTACCTTTTGTCCCTGTAAATGAGGAGGCTGTTCCGTTTTTGATGAAAAGAGATTTAAGGGGAGCATTTACTGCCATGTTAAAAGATAGCGTGGCGGAAGAAAAAGCCATAATTAAAGTAGAAAAAATTAATGGACCAGTTTTGCTTTTATCTGCGACCAAAGATGACCATATTCCTGGCATGGAAATGTGTAATAAAATGATAACACGTCTAAAACTAAACAAACTTAAATATGCCAACAAGCATATTGTTATAGAAGGCGGACACGCAGAGCCTCTAAAACATTTTGACTTGATTTTTGAGTTTTTGAAAGACAATTTTCCTGCAAAATAAATAGCTTGTTGATTAGGCTGCAAAGCGCAAATAAAACAATTCTTGTTTAACTGCAAGTTTTTTGTTATATTTGCGTTTTATTTTTGACCTAAAATTTATCATTTTTTATAAAAACGTGTTTTGTATTTAACTCAAAACGCACAACTCAAAACGCACAACTTTTTATGATGTTATCTTTGATAGAAGGATTTATACCACAACTAAAAAAAGCTATTCAAATTGGTGAAAGTCAAGCACTTACATTACCAAAAAAAGAAATTAAAAATATTGTTATTGCGGGTCTTGGTGGCTCTGGCATTGGCGCAAACATAGTAGAAAGCATCATTGGAAATGAGTTAAAAGTACCTTTTATCATCACCAAAAATTATGATTTGCCTAATTTTGTAGATGAAAATACGCTTTTTATTGCGTCTTCTTTCTCTGGGAATACAGAAGAAACCCTTTCTGTAGTAGAAAAAGCAATGCTTAAAAACCCAAAAATGGCTTTTATCACCGCAGGCGGAAAATTATTAGAACTTGCCAAAGAAAAAGGCTTTGATTATGTCCAAATCCCTAACGAAGCACCTTGTCCTCGTGCTTTTTTGGCGTATTCTTTTGTGCAATTATTGTACGTTCTGAAAAATTATAAAATGGTTTCTGATGCGTTTGTGCCTGATTTGCATAAAAGCGTTAGTTTGCTTACTTCAGAAGAAAAAAATCTTAAAATTGTCGCTAAAAAACTAGCAGAAAGTTTCTTTGAAAAAATGCCTTTTGTGTATTCTGATGGCAAATTTGCAGCAGTTGTAACACGTTTGCAACAACAAATCAACGAAAATTCTAAGCAACTTTTGCACCACAATATCCTACCAGAAATGAACCACAACGAGCTTGTTGGTTGGGAAGGAAACGCTTCACAATACAAAAATAATGCGGTGGCGCTTGTCAAAAGTTCGTTTGATAATGAGCGTGTACGTGTGCGTATGGGCATTTGTGAGCCTATTTGGAAAGCAAAAGCACATAATGTTGTGGATATTTTGCCTTTGGGCGAGAGTTTTGTAGAGCAAAGTTTGTACTTGATTTATATGTTTGATTGGGCTTCTTGGTATCTTTCGGAGCTAAATAAAGTTGATGCCTTTGCTATTGACGTGATTATTAAGCTCAAAAATGAATTAGCAAAAGTTTAAATGAGTTGTAACTTGTAAATTTTGAGTTAAACACATTTTTTTGACTTTACGAAGGATTATAAATCATACAATAAATGAAAGAAATTATAAAAAAAATCATAAAACCAATTATGCTTCCTTTTTGGTGGCAAGATATTTTGGTAGCAATACCACGAATTGTATGCGGATATTTGCTAGCAGTACATTTTGGTGCAGATAAATTTGGTTTGCCTTGGTCGCCAGCAGACAAAAATTTAGGACTTTTTGAAGTAGCTTTTTGGTTTCCTACAGATGTCGCAAAATATGGTGGATTATTTGCCACATTTTCTTCTTTTTTGGCTTGGATGGCAGGATTTAGTGAAGCAGTTGGCGGTATTTTGTTGTTGTTAGGTTTTCAGACTAGAATTGCCTCATTTTTGATTTTATCAACAATGCTTGTGGCAATTTTTATGCAACAAATCCATCAGGGTTTATGGAATACTTTGCCTGCACTTGGTTTTTTGTGGGTGAGTTTATACACATTGGTACTTGGTTCTGGACGTTTTGGAATTGATTATTTAATCTCTAAAAATTGGAACAATGAAAATAAATAACCTAATTATCACCATAATACTGTTTTTTGCGTTCACGAGTTGTGTGCAAAAATCAAGCAATAAAATAATCATTGTAAAACTAAATGTTGCAGGAATAAAAGATATTCAAACAGTTGGTATTCGTGGCAAAGAGAAACCGTTAAGTTGGAAATCTGATATGGAATTAAAGCCCATTATTAAAGACTCCCTTTATACTGCTACTTTTTCATTGGTTACTGGATATAAGTTTACAGAAGCAAAATTTAGCATCAACGGACAACTTGAATTCAAAGATAAAGAAAATAGAAAAATTGTGTTTAGTGAGAAAGATACAACTATTTATGAAGCAAAATTTGAGGTAGCAAAAAAATAAAAAGGGCAACAAAACAAAAAATGACAACCCAAATCAACAAAATATGGAGGAAATACAATTTTATTTCGTGGATACGAACAAAGAAATGACAGATGCTTGGGAAAAAGTTTTTGTTAATATGCCTAATATTACCATTAAAAACGGTTCTATCTTTGATTATCCTTGTGATGCTATTGTAAGCCCTGCTAATAGTTTTGGCTATATGAATGGTGGTATTGATTTTGCTATTTCTAAGAACTTGGGCTGGCATATTGAGAAAAAATTACAGAAAATTATTCGTGAAAAGTATTTTGGAGAATTATTAGTTGGGCAAGCAGAAATTATTACAACAGAAAATATAAACTTTCCTTATCTGATTTCTGCGCCTACAATGCGTACACCAATGACCATTTTGCGTAGTCCAAACATTTATTTGAGTATGAAAGCTATTTTACTTTTGCTCAAATATGGCAAATTTGACAATGGAGAACTCATAAACACCAAAATAAAAAGCGTGGCTATTTCGGGTTTGGGTACAGGAGTTGGGCAAGTGCCACCAATAGTTTGCGCCAAAACTATGCGTATTGCGTGGGAAGACGTTATTTGTGAGAAATTTGCAACAGAAGCAGGTTGGGAAGAATTATGTTCTAATTATGCATATTTCTTCACACACGACACACGAGATATAAAATATGATATTTGATAATTCTAAAAATAATAAAAATGCGTAAACTAAAATTGCAAGTACAGATAACTATTGATGGTTTCATTACAGGTCAAAATGGTCAAATGAGTTGGATGTGTTTTCCTTGGACAGATGATGTTACAAGTTATGTAAGAGAGATGACTAAAACTGTTGATACCATTATTTTAGGTAGAAAACTTGCGGAAGGATTTATCCCACATTGGGAAAATGTAGCGCAAGACACCAAAAATCCTGAATATGAAGGTGGTTTAAAATATACATCAACACCAAAAGTTGTATTTACTAAAACACTTAAAAAATCTATTTGGAACAATACAACAATAGCTAATGGAGAATTAATTGAAGAAATCACTAATTTAAAGAATGAGAATGGAGGAGATATTATTGTTTATGGTGGTGGCACATTTGTTTCTGCACTAATAAAAAATAAACTAATAGATGAGTTGCATTTATTTGTAAATCCCTCAATCATAGGAACTGGAATGCCTATTTTTAGAGAACTAACTGAGATGCAGAAATTTAGTGTTTTGAATGTTAAGCATTTTGAGTGTGGTATTATTGCATTGATTTACAAACCAATTTGAAATTAGAAGAATATTTTTTAGCTTACTCGCCCAACTTCACAAAAAATATTTTCATTTCTCCAAATGCTAAACAATTTCCTTAAAATACCTTTACTTTTGCTTTTTTGCACTCTTTTTGTGGCTTGTTCCAAAGAAAAAACAACCGACAAAATAGTTGCCAGCGTCAAAGATAAAAATCTTTATTTATCTGAATTAAAACAGGTGTTGCAGGGCAATCTGACAGGCAAAATCTCCAAAAAAGATAGCGCAGAAGTAACAAAAAATTATATTGAAAGTTGGATAAAAAATGAAGTTTTTTTGCTCAACACAAAAGAAATTAGTCCTGAAGATGAGAAAAATATAGAAAAACAAGTAGAAGACTACAAACAGTCGCTTTTTAGGTACAGTTTTGAGAAAAATTATCTCAAAAAAAATATCAAAGAAGATGTTTCGCAAGCAGAAATAAACGACTTTTATAGCAAAAATCAAGATGAATTTATGCTCAAACAAAATATTGTGCAGGCGTATTTTGCCAAAATTCCTACAAAATCAGTAGAAAAAGATAATATCAAAAAACTAATGCTTTCTGATAAAAATGAAGATTTATTACTATTAAAAAATGCTTGCATTGCTAACGCCTCAATGTTTAAAATAGAAGACACGACTTGGGTTGATTTTGAGGAACTTATAAAAAATTCTCCTCTTGAAAAAATTACAGATAAAACAAATTTTGTACGCAACAACAGATTTAAAGAAATTTCAGACAGTACAGGAACGTATTTTTTGAAAATAAAAACCTTCAAAAATGCCAATCAGCCTGCGCCACTTGTGTTTGTAGAAGAAAAAATAAAAGCAATGCTCATTATGCAAAGGCGCACAGACGCACTAAGAAAATTAGAAGAAGAACTTTACCAAAAAGCACTCAAAAATAAAGATTTTGAAATAAAATAACCACCCCCAGCCCCTCCTTTGGAAGGAGGGGAGCTTTATTCCCCTACTTTTCAAGGAGGGGTTAGGGGTGGTTTAAAACAAACAAACCAGTTTAAAATGAAAAAAATAATCTTATCTCTGCTCACGTGTGCCTTATACATACACGTACAAGCGCAAAATACTTCTTTAGACCGTATTATCATCAAAATTGATAATCAAATTGTGACGGAATCTGACCTTACGCTGAATTTTTTACAACTTGTAGCAGACAAACAAATTAAAAATACGCCAGAGGCAAAATGTCAGGTGCTTCGTGGAATGGCTATCAATAAACTTTTTATGGCAAAAGCTGAAATTGATTCAGTTGTGGTGGCTGATGCCGTTATTGATTTGGAAACAGACCAACGCGTTGCTTCACTTATGAACGGAATTACTATTGAAGAAATAGAAAAACGCTATGGAAAGAAGTTAGATGTGCTTAAATCAGAACTTCGCCAATCTCTGAAAGAACAAAAAATTGCTGGAATGATGCGTGAGCGTATTGCCAAAAATGCAGAGGTTACGCCAAGTGAGGTGAGAAGGTTTTTTGAACGCATCCCTACGGATAGTTTGCCAATGTTCCCCAAAGAGGTAGAAGTTGGGCAAATTGTCAAAATTCCACAAATCAATAGAGAAGAAAAATTACGTATAAAAAATAATTTAATTGAAATTCGTAAGCGTATTGTGGATAAAGGTGAGGTTTTTGAGGATTTGGCTAAACTTTATTGTGAAGATGGCTCACGAGAAAAAGGCGGAGATTTGGACTGGCAAAAACGTGGTAATTTTGTAGCGGAATTTGAGGCGGTTGTATTTCGTATGAAACCAGGCGAAATGTCAGGCGTGGTTGAAACGCAATTTGGGTATCATATTATCAAACTTATTGCAAGACGTGGAGATGAATATAATTGCAAACATATCTTAATGATGCCTGACTGGACAAAAGTAGAAACAGAACCAGCACGCCTATTTTTGGATAGTTTGGCACAAAGAATAAGAACAGATAGTATCAAATTTGAGAAAGCAGCAGCACTTTATTCTGATGACAAAGGTGCAAATTCTATGCAAACATCAAGTAATGGGGGTTATATCTCTTCTCCTGATGGTTCTAGGCGTATTGCTATGCAAACGCTGGATTCTTTTGTGTTTTTTGCAATAGACACAATGACTGTTGGAAACATCTCTGCACCACTTAGTTACCGTACACAAGATGGCAAAATGGCTTACCGTATTTTGTATTTAAAACAACGCCACGCCACACATCAAGCAGATTTAAAGCTAGATTATACACGTTTGTATCAGGCAACACTGAACGAAAAACGCAACCAAATGCTTTTAAAATGGTTTAGAAAAGCAAAAGATGATGTTTTTATAGATATTGACCCAGAATATAAAGGCTGTAACTTTTTTGGAGAAACGGAATAGTTTTCAGTTGTCCCAAAATATCATTCATTTGCAGTATAAAAACAAATAAAAGCCTTCCCAAATGTTTGGAAAGGCTTTTATGGTTTATGTCGTTTTAGTCAATTTTGCTAGTGCTTCAGCTACTGCATCAGCAATGGTACTCTGAAGCGTTTCTATTACTTCCTTTTTCTCAAAAAATTATTAGCAGTATCTCCATTGATTATGCCATTATTTAAAGTACCCATATTTTCCGTATTATAAACGCTTTTTTCTTTTTCCTCTTCCATCAATTTACTGACAGGCACTTCAAAAATATCTGCTATTTTTTGAAGCGTAGGAATAGTAGGCATTACTGTGTTGCTTTCAATATCACAATAATTGGATTGTTTGATGCCTGCATTGAGATATACATCTTTTGGTGTAAGATTTTTCTCTTTGCGTAATTTGATTAAGTTACCTCCAATATCTATTTTTGACTTTTTCATATAAGGTTTTTAGGGTTTTATTTGTTGGTAAAACTACAAAAATATTTTTAAATAGAAAACAAATAAATTTTATAGTTAGGTAGCTATTTTTTTATAGTTCCAATGGCAAATTTTAGCAAAAAATACACCTACTTTTGCACCAACAAATAAGGAAGTGCTAAGTGCTAGGACTGGGTAGATTATATATTCAACTAATTTTAAAAATATCATTATCAGTATTTTAACTAATTTTGAATGTATAAATAATATAGCCTTA
>JAYUKY010000081.1:0-38190 GCA_043764015.1 Raineyaceae bacterium | reverse complement strand
TCGTATTTCATACCTCGTATTTCATACCTCGTATTTCATACCTCGTATTTCATACCTCGTATTTCATACCTCGTATTTCATACCTCGTATTTCGTAATTTTTCCTAATCTACCATAAACATTTGTGAGCCAAACAAACCATCTTTCAAATTGAAATGTATGCCCACAGAGCCATAAAAAAAGCCTTTGGAGAGTTTTGCATCATACAAAAAGTGTTTGTTTTCACTAAAATTTAGGTTTGTACCTCTCAAATATGCGCCCTGCACTAGCAAAAGCAAGTTTTTAGTAATTTTGTATTGTAAACTAAGATTAGTTTCTAGTTGTGTGTATTGCAAGCGGTCAGGAGTGCGTATTTGAGCGTTTTGAGTGATAGGCAAAAGGCGTGTAGCACCTGTTTGAAGGCTATTTGCATTGATACGAAGTCTGTAAAGTAGATTTTTATTTGCTTGATACAAAACCGCAATATTAGCAGGAATTAGGACATTTAAGTCCCATTTTTTGGCTAAACGCCTGTTAAATCCAATGATAGGAATGGGCAAAATCTTGCCATTTGGCGTGTAGGCAGCACCAAGCCCAAAAATATTCTGTTTGCGCAGTCCTTTCACGTATATTTTGGCAATTGCCACTAGCGCAAAAGGACGTGTATCTGCCAGATTATGAACGTCTTGTACTGCACCTATCTGCAAAGTACGCACCCAAACACCTCCACGCAAACTTGCTTTGATATTTGTATAGCTAATGTTGGCGTTTGCCCAATAATGCGTGTTTTGGTCTGAAAAAATATTACCCTCTACCACACGCATACCTACATTGAAAGCAATAAAACTCTGTTTGAAGCCTATGTTTGATTTTCTAAAAATATTTTTAAAAGCACCTTTTTTACCAATATCTTTAAGTTTTATGTCTGCATTGAGGTTGGCACTTAGCTTACTTTTAATAGAAAAAATACCCTGTACTTGATAATGAGCCATTCGTAAGTTCAAAGTGCTATCATTTTGAATAGGCGTGTAGCTTGTTTGCACACGTAAACCCGTTTTGAACCAAAAAGGCATATCTATGCCTAGTTGTGCCATTGTTTTAGTTGCAAAACAAGCAATAAATAGCTGAAAAAACAGACTATAAATGATTTTTTTCTTCATTTTCATTGACTTTAGTGTAGGAAAAATCAAAAGTAATGATTTTCTTAATTATAATCAAATGAAAATATTTCTTCAATAGAGTATCAGAATTCACAAGATTCCTAGAATGGTACAAATGTATTTTGTATTATCTTTGTATTTATCTTAAAATCTTGTAAATCCTGATTAAAGTTTGATGAATGGTTTTCCTTGTAATGCTTGCATAAGCGTAAAAACCGCCAAAAGTCCATACAAAACGCTCACCAAAAAAGTAGCTTTGACATCTTTCAAAACATAAAAAGCAAACAAAGGAAGAACTTGCAGGGCGTGCATTCCTATAAAATGGGCTATTCTTGGGTCGCCAAATTTGGTACTCCAGTTTACGAGTGGCAAGCCTTGCCCACCTATTGCGCCACCTATTGTGTGTGTAAGTTTTGAACCCATCACAAAGCCTTCAAAAGCAAATATCACAAATATCAAAATGCCTAATCTGATGCTCCAGACGTAATAAATAGGTAATTCTGGAAAATCATTTTTGAAAAATAATATGCCAATATATGCTGTATAAAGCGTTAGAACAGTAATTGCCATTGCCATTCCTGAGTACAAAACCGCATAAACAGGCGTACTGACGTTGAAATGAGATAATTGTCCCTTTGCAGCTTGGAAAAAAACATAACCATTCTCAAAAATAAATATCAAAATAAGTGTCCAACTAAACCTTTTCACGTTAAAATCTTTGAGATAAAAGCAATACCAAGCCATTGCAAACGTATATAACATTGTTGAAAACGCAAATTTGAATGGTTTTATCCACGCATTGATGCCCAAAACTTGTGTGGTAGTGGTTTGTGATAATATCAAAAAGATAAAAGCTAACACTAAATTTGCCAAACCAAAGTAATATAAGGCTTCATTGCGAGATTTGAGGGTTTCTAGAAAATTTTTCATTGAGATAAGTTATTTTTTTATGCAAGAAATACGAAATTATTTAGCGGACTTATTTTAAAGAAAATCTCCCACCAACTGCAAAAAATGGAAGTGTTAAAACTGACCTTGGACTGTAAATAGAGCTACCAAGTATTCTTTTATCCGTTCCGTTGAGGTTAAAAGAAACGCCGTAGCCACCATCTATGTAAAAATACTCTTTAAAAGGAAACCAACGAAAACCAACTCTTGTAACAAGATATGATTTACTGTATTCTTCTTTTTGTTGGGTTGGCACATCCGTAACAAAATAGCCATCATAGCTATAAATCAAGCCTGCATAAAACCCTTTTCTGTCTTTTCTCAAAAAAGCATTTGCAAAAACTTCAGCAGCCCAGTTCACAGGAACATCTAAGTTTTTGGCATCATTGAATATAGCATCTCTAAACGTAGGCGTTAGTTTGGTGTTCAAATAAATAAACCCAGTTTGAAACCTTGAAAACTCCACTCCTAAACCGCCTCCAAATCCTCCAAATGCAAAAAATTGTGGATTTATCTCTGCAAATAATTGCAGTTCTTTTTGGTCTGATTTTGCACGAATTTGATTGTTGTAGAATTTTTTGAAAAACGGTGTGTTTTCAGTCTGCGCAAAAACATTTACAGCTAAACTTAATGCAAAAGCAATCACAATGCTTGTAATAATAATTTGTTTCATTTTTTTATTGGTTTAAATTAATAATGACACAAAGTTATGATATATGTAGCACAGAAACGATGACTTAAGGTAAGACTTTAGCAAAACTTGTCTAAGATTTTGATTTAGTAAAAATTCTATTTCTGATTCTGCTCAAACTTTCTGGACTAACGCCCAAAAGATTAGCTATATATTTTTGTGGAACTTTTTGAAATAAGTCTGGTTGCTTTTGTAGTAAATTTTGAAATCTTTCTTCAGGTTTATCAGATGAAAGCGACATTGCTATTTCTGTGGCTCTTTGTGCTACTTGTTCTGCCATAAGTCTGCCAAAAGTTTCATATTTATTACATTTATTATACAATTTATAAAGATTTTCCTTTTTTATAAGAAAAACTGTTGTATCCTCCATAGCTTGCAAATTCATTATACAAGGCGTATTTTGCGTAAAGCTTTGAAAGTCGGTTACCCAAAAATTTTCAAAAGAGATATCACAAGTTTTTTCTACACCATCTTTTACGTGAAAATGTCTTATCGTTCCGTTCTTAATAAATCCAATGAAATTACAGATTTTCCCATCTTGCAATAAAAATTCTTTCTTCTTTATTTTTTTGATTTCAAAGTGGGTTTCAATAAGTTCAAGTTCTTCATCTGTCAAAGAAACTTTTGCTTTGCAATATATTTTAAGTGCATCAAACATTATATGATTTTAAGAAATTAAAATGTATTTTATTGATTTTGAGATTTTAAAAGCTTTCTAAATGCTACCAAATGGCTAAACATCACCACAGGCACAATAAAAGTTGGTAAAAAACTTATAGGAAAGTTCAGAATGGCTACATTTGGCTGTTCTAAACCAAATTTTTGGAAAGGTGAAGGCGCAGAAAAAATAGCCGTTATGACAATATTTATAAGCAGTCCAAACGAGATAAAATTCCAAATTAAAAGGAGTTTTTTGTTAGGAATATTATCTTTAAAGCCAAAATAACCCACAATTAAAGCACTTATTCCTGCCAAAATATCAAAATTCTGTCCCTCAAAAGTCATTATTTCTGGTATGAATTTCTCCGCAAAAAGCAAATAAAGCACAATTTCCACAGGAATACGCACCACGCTTATATACGTGAGGTTTTTGAGTGGCAAACTATCCATAAAAATCTTTCCTTTTGTCGTCAAAAACAAACTAATCATCAAAAAAAATGTAGGAAAAACTCCAAAAACAAAGATTTTGGGCGGAAGTGCATTGAGATTAGCATTATAGACGTTGTTTATTGTCAGAATGGTTTGTAGGACAATCCAAACAATACTTCCAATCAAAATAAAATTAGCTTTATTATGAATTTCCTGCAAATCAGCGTTTTTAATTGTGAAGTAGAAAAGAAAAAGTGTTAGCAAAGTTGTTGCTAAAAAGCCTATTATGACGTAAATAGAGAGATTTTGGAGCATTTTAGTAGTTATTGAAGGTTTATTTTGTATCTTTGTAAAAAAATTAAACACTTAATTCAATGAGTTATAGCATTTTTAAAAAAATAAAAACAGTTGTCAAGAGATTTAATCTAGACTCTAGGTTTATGGAATTGTTTGATAATGTAATGCCAATAGCACCTAGTGCATGGCTTATAGAAACACTTTCATTTTCCAAAATGATGCCTTTGATGAATGAAAAAACAAAAGCAGAGCGTGTTATCTCGCCTATTTTGGTAGAAGTTATCAAGAAATATGCTGATAAAATTTCCTTTTTTTCTGGTGAAAATATTGACATAGACCCGCAACAAGATTTATCTGGAGAATGTGACTTTTTCTTTTCTCTTCAACCGCCAAAATTATACATAGAAGCTCCTATTATTGCTATTACTGAATGTAAAGATGAGGACATAGAATGGGGGACAGCTCAATGTGCCGCTCAACTTTATGGCGCAAAACTATTCAATGAAGCAGAAGGCAAAAATATTCCCGTTTTATATGGTTGTGCTACTGATGGCGTTGAATGGCAGTTTTTGCGCTTTGAAAACAACACTTTTTATATAGATAACAAAGTTTATACAGATTTAAAAGAAGTTTTAGGCGTTTGGCATCATATAATTCAGACATATTTGGTTTGATTAGAACTCTCCAAAAGTTTAAAACTTTTGGAGAGTTAAATCACCTATTTTACACGCCAAACTGCCTTAAATGGTGGTCTAGATGCTTTACAAACAAATTGTTCCACTCTGTTTTGCTCAAAATGCCAAAGTTTTGGGATTCTTTGCCATCAAAATGAGTTTCTCCTAGTTCTTGCGTTTTGATGATGTAATTCGTCAGACGAATTTTCTCTACTTCAAAGTTTTTATCCTCTTTGATGACCATTGCAGGCGCAGTACCATCATTTTTTGGATAAGGTTTTTCACTCACAACCGCATTTTTGACGAGAAACTTCAAGATGAGTTTCATAAAAAAACCTGGTTTTTCGTGATTAGTTTCGTACACCATTTCAAAAGAAACGTTGCAATGTGCCAGCATTTTACCAGCGTTCATCTTGCCCCAAAGAGGTTGAGAGCCACTTTTTATTTGGTTGATGCGTTCAATCAGTTGCGTTGCATCTGCGGAATTAAAGATGTTTTTCATTGTATTTAGAAAGTTTAGTTTAGTTTTTTTAGCGTGTAAATCAGTAAAATTGCATCAAAAATCATTTTCCTTCTTCAAAGTTATCAAAATACGTGAAATCTTTGGTAATCAGCCCGTTTTCAATGGTGAGAATAGCGCAAATAGGTAAAGTGAATTTTGAGCCATCTGGCGCAGTTCCGCTTGAAACAAATTCCACAATAATATGCTTCTCACCTGACGGATATGTGGCAATAACTTCATCTTTGAGGTCTGCAAACACTTTATTGAGTTCCGAGTATTTGTCAAAAATTTGTTTGCGTGTTTGTGGCACAATGCCCTGACCAAGTGTTGGGTCTTTGAATTGCGTTGTTTGGGCGTACATTTCAGACATTTTTTGCCAGTTGTGCGCATTGAAATGCTCAAAATACTGTTTTACGAGTTTTTCGTTGTTGGAGGTTTGTGTTGTCATTTTGGTCTGATTTTGATTATTGCAAGAAATAAATATTATCAAAATAAAAAAGAACTGAAAGAGATTTTTCATTAGATTTTTGTTAGATTTTTTTGTTCTGTTGCACAAATATAAACTAAATAAAACATTCTAATAAACCAAAACTAACTGAAACGGAGTATTTTAGAACTGAAACGTAAGATTTTGCATCTTAAGAGTGGTATGTTAAATTAACTGTACGAAGAAATAATTACTATTGAAATAATAAACCTTTCAAAACCAAGCAACTAAAAGAAAAAATTTCTTCAAATTTGATAAAAGAAATCTAATTTTTGAACATATTACCTCGGGTACAAATCACGAATATTTCATTTTCTCAAAAAATATTCTTGCGCCACACTTGCATAGGCATAAGCTAAAGCCTTATTTTTACCATTTGGAAAGTTTTTTATAGTTGCCCAATTCTTTATTTTTTGTTCCTCATAAATCCCCAAATTATAGGCTGACGCATAAAAAACGCACTTTTCAGTATCATTTTCCCATTTTTTTTGAGAAAAAATATCTTCCATCATCAAATAAAAAACTTTTAGGTATTTGAGTTGCCAAGCAAAATCTTGTAAACGCTTCACACGTAACTCACGCAAGGTTTTTTTATCTGATTTATCATTTATTTCTTCATATTTTAGTGGGCTTTTGACAAGGTTTTTGAGGGAGTATTTTTGTTGGTATTTTTCCAAATATTCTGCAAAAGTGGGTTTCATCTGACAATTTCCAATAGAAAAATTAGCATAATGTTCTCCAAAATTAACATACAAAACTTTTAGCGTTGTTGCCTCACCAAAATCCTTGATAATATTGTATCTAGTGAGTTCTGGGAAAATAATTGACAATAAAAGTGTTTTTGGTACGTTAGAAAATTCGTTATCAATGATTTTTTTGTTATTTTTGATAAAATTTAGTGCTTCTTGGTATTCTTTTGGAAATGCCTGCTCATAAGTCAAATTATTACTTTGATTATTCTTATCATTCTGACCAAAAGCAACATTAAAATCAGCATTGAAGAAATAAAAAATCAGCAAAAAAACTAAAAAAACTGCTTTAAAATGGAAGAAAATAAAGATATTGATAAAGAAATTCAGAATGAAATCCTTAATTCTAGCAAAGCTCCTGAGCCTGTTGGCTTGTACCCACACGCCAGAAAAGTGGGTAATTTGTTGTTTTTGTCGGGTGTAGGACCTCGTGAGCGAGGAAACAAGCAAATTCCAGGCGTTGTGCTGGACGAAAATGGCGAGATTTTGTCGTATGATATTGAGGTGCAATGTCATTCTGTTTTCAGAAATATTCGTTATATTTTGGAAGATGCAGGCGCAAGCTGGGCAAATATAGTTGATGTAACGGTTTATTTGACCAATATGAAGGCTGATTTTGCCAAATATAATAAAATTTATGCAGAATATTTTAAAGATAATTTGCCTTGTCGCACCACACTCGGAATAACCGCACTTCCTACACCAATAGCCATAGAACTCAAAGTAATTGCCACCATTTGAGGTACGAAGTGTGAAGTATGAGGTACGAAAATATAGTAAATCTTCATACTTCATACTTCATACTTCGTACTTCAAACCTCGTACCTAAAAAAGATGCTTCATATTACAAATATTCAGAAAAAATATCAGTTGGAAGACAGAGAACACTTAGCACTTGCCAACGTGAGTATGCACGTTCAAAAAGGTGATTTTGTGGCTATTATGGGACAATCTGGGTGCGGAAAATCTACTTTGCTCAATATTATGGGCTTTTTAGATACGGCTACGAAAGGAGAAATGATGTTTTTAGGAGAAGATGTCAGTGTAATTTCGGAGAAAAAACGGGCAGAAATCAGAAAAAAACATATTGGTTTTATTTTTCAAAGTTTTAATTTAATTGATGAATTAACTATTTTTGAAAATATAGAACTGCCTCTTACCTACCTCAATATTGATAGAAAAGAACGCAAAAAACGTGTTTTGGAGGTTTTAGAAGAGCTTTCTTTGATACATAGAAGTGATTTTTTTCCGCAACAACTCTCTGGCGGACAACAACAAAAAGTAGCTATTGGCAGAGCAATAATAGCAAAACCGGCACTTATTTTAGCTGATGAGCCAACAGGAAATTTAGACTCCAAAAACAGTCAGATTATTATGCAACTTCTCCAAAAACTCAACGAAAATGGCACTACAATCATAATGGTAACACATTCTGCGCAAGATGCCAGTTATGCAAGCCGCATTATCCGCCTGTTTGATGGGCAAATTGTAAGTGAAAAATTCCAAGAAACCTAATTCAATAATTGTGAATTTTAAATTATGAATTGTGAATTGTGAATGAATACAAATAAATTAAATATTTCATTTGTATTAAAAAAATAACTCACAACTCATAGCTGAAGTTACGCAGTTAAATTTTTGATAAGGTCTGTACCGTAGTGGAACGGAGGTCTGACCGTTCAAAAGTTTAGCAAGGGCTTTTTTGAAAGAATACATTTTTACTATCAAATCATATCTTATTTTTAAAATTCAAATAAAACGGTCAGACCTCCGTTTCACTACGGTACAGGCCTGTTTTATCTGAATTTTAAAAAACTTGCGTAACACAACTCATAACTCATAATTCACAACTAAAATTACTTATGTTTGCTCAAAGAAGTTATAAAAAAGAGTTACTAGATGCTGAAAATATTCCTCAAAAAGACCTTTTTAGGAACTTATATGAGTTAGAAGTTATCAATACTTGGTTAGGAGGCTATAAACCAACTATAAAAGGCATCAAACAGATTATTGATAATGATATAAAAAACAACCAAAACAATCAAAAAACTTACACCATTGCTGACATTGGCTCTGGTGGTGGTGACACGCTAAGAAAAATAGCAGATTGGGGACGAAAAAGTGGCTTGAAACTTAATTTGATAGGTATTGACCTCAAAGAAGATGCTATTTTGTATGCAAAAAAAGCATCAGAAAATTATCCAGAAATAAGTTTTATTCAGTCTGATTATAGAGAAATTCATAAATATGATTTGAAAATAGATATTTTTATTTCTGCACTTTTTTGCCATCATTTGCTAGATGATGAAATAGAAAAACTTGTGCTTTATGCAGGCATACACGCACATAAAGGCTTTGTAATCAATGATTTGCACAGAAATTTTTTTGCTTATCATAGTATAAAAATATTAACAAATATTTTTTCAAAATCTTATCTTGTCAAAAATGACGCAAAATTATCTGTTTTGCGTGGTTTTGATAAAGCCTTTTGGAGCAAAATAATCTTAAATTTAACAGCAAATTCTAATAAAGTATTATATAAAAATAATATCAATTATTCTATTTCTTGGTGTTGGGCGTTTAGGTGGCTGATTGTGGGAGAAAAATAACTTTAAAACATAAATTTGGTTCTACTAAGATTTATACGGACAAGTTTTTAAAGTCCCAGCGGGACGGCATATTTATAGAAAAACAAAACACGAAAAATGTATTCAGCCCCAGCGGGGCGGCATATTTATCACTATAAATATCTCGCCCCGCTGGGGCTGAGTACAAAATAACAATTTACAAAATAGGGTTTCCGTATAAATGTTGGTAGAACCATAAATTTTTAATGTATTTGCATTACTCCCCTTTGGAGTTGTGGGCTACTAAAACTACTGCACTATACGTTTGGGGTGTTTCTTGCTTCAAAAAAATGGTTTTTTCTTGCATAATTTCGTTGATAATTTCAGCATTATGATGCAAAATTGTTACTAATTTTAGGTTTTCTTGCACCTTAATTTCAAATTCATTAGCAAGCAAATCATTGAGTTTTGATAGTTTTCTAGCATTATTTTCTGTACAAACGGAAAAAGAAACGGCTGTACTTTGCATCAAATTGATTTTTACATTGAATTGTGTAAAGGCATTGAGTATCAAGCCTAAATTTTCTTCTGTAATAAAGGTCAAATCTTTCACAGCAAAACTTACAAGTGCTTGATTTGGCTTGAAAATAATAGTAGGAATTTTATTGCTAATTCCTTGATTATTAATAGTTTGGGTATCAATATTTTTTATACAAGTTCCCGCATTTTTAGGGTTTAGGAAAGATTTTACATAAAGCGGAATTTGCCTATTTTCTAATGGTTTTATGGTTTTTGGGTGAATCACATTTGCGCCATAAAACGTCATTTCTGCAGCCTCACGGTATGAAAGTGTATCATACATCTGCGTATTTTTGATAATTTTTGGGTCTGCATTGAGTATGCCTGGTACATCTTTCCAAATAGTAACAGACACATCAACAAACTGACTATTAAGACAATACGCAAAAATAGCTGCAGAAAAATCAGAACCTTCACGCCCAAGCGTAGTAGTTTTATTGCCCAGCGTTCCGCCCAGAAAACCTTGTGTAATCACTATTTTTTGTGCCAAAACAGGTACTAATTCACGCAAGACAAGGTTTTCAGTCCAAACCAAATCCACTTTTCCCTCACGCCAAGTATTATCCGTTTTTATGAAATTTTTTGCGTCTATCCATTCATTATTGATATTTTCTTCATTCAAATAAAGGCTTATAATATGCGTAGAAATCACTTCTCCAAAACTAATGATTTGGTCGTAGGCTTCATCATAATTTTGGATATTTATTTTATTTTCTAATGTATCTTTTAGTTGTAAGAAAAGATAATCTAATGTCGTAAAAGCAAGATTTCTTTGTGTTTTCTGTTCAGAAAATAAATTTTTAATAATCTCCAAATGATAGTTTTTGAGATTATTTAAGGTATTTAGATAATTGTTTGTTTCATTTTCTTTATCTAAAAACTGTTCCAAAAGCACTTCTAAGGCATTAGTTGTTTTGCCCATAGCCGACACAATTACAAGTGTATTAGTCGTAGTGCCATATTCTTTAATAATTTTTGCTACATTTCTGACTGCATCAGCATCTTTTACAGATGCACCACCAAATTTAAAAATTCTCATATTTATTCTTTTTTTGTATTTAACTCATAATTCACAACTTACAACTCACAACTCACAACTCATCAATGGCAATAGTAAGTTGTTCGTACCATTTTTCACCATATTTTCTGATAAGAGGTTCTTTCAAAAACTTATAAACAGGCACTTTGAGGGCATCTCCGTGAGCGCAAGCAGGTGAGCAAATTTCCCATTGATGATAATTAACGGCATCAAATTGTTCATATTTTGTGATACGAATAGGGTACAAATGGCAAGAAACAGGTTTTGCCCAATCAATTTTTTTATCCCTGTATGCTTGTTCTATGCCACATTTTAAGATTTTTCTTTCATCATAAATAGCAAAAACACACTCACGCCCATCAACAGTAGAGGTAGAAAATTCATTTTCAAAATCTTTAATATAAAGCCCGTGTGCTTCAATAGCTTTTATATTTGCATCTGGAAGATAATTTTTGACAATAGGATAAACTTCTTCTAGTTTTTTCAACTCGTCCTCTTCTAGTGGTGCGCCCAAATCACCTTCCACACAACACGCTCCCTTACATTTGAGCAAATCACAAACAAAATGCTTTTCTGCAATATCATCACTTATGTAAGTATTATCTATTATTATCATTTTTTAGTTATTTTTAGTCATTTTATGTTTTGGTAGGTCTGTACCGTAGGCATCCGTAGGTCATACCGCCAAAAACATAAAAGTAATTATTTTATATTTTATTCACTAATAATTGTAAAAACTTTTCTTTTTTCTCAATGAAATCTACCATAATTGGTAAATAATAAAAGATATTTTCCAGCCTTTGAGGTAGCAATTTACGCAATTTTACGGCATCTTTTTCAGTTGTAAGAATTTTTATATTTTGCGTGTTTTTCTCTTCTAAATTTTTTACAAAATATGCTATTTCATTTATATTTTTTTGCGTATATTCGTGATGGTCTGGGAAAATAAAATGCTTGCTTATGGTGTGTTTCTGAGAAAAAATTTCTTTGCAAAAATCTTCAAAAAGCTGTGGTTGGGCAATTCCTGATAATAAAATAAGATTAAAATTTTTGTTTCTTTCTGGGGTTTCTATAAAATTTTCTTCTAAGTTACTGATTAAATTTGTAGGATTTCCGTAAATTATTTTAGTAAAAAAAACTGGTTTTGCAACGCCTGCATATACTTGTATATGCGTCTGAATCTCATTCATTTCGTCTTTTGAAATATCAGCAGGACATTTACTAACTATCACAAAATCACTACGTTGTGCATTTTTGCGTTGTTCTCGTAGCCGTCCAACAGGAAAAGGGAAATCATCATAAAAAAGTCTTTTATAGTCTGTAAGTAATATATTTACGTTTCTTCCTATTGCTCTGTGCTGAAAAGCATCATCTAAAATAATTAAATTTTGCTTTTGATGTAAGTTTTGGTTACTTTTTTGTAATAAATTCTCTATTAAATTTGCGCCTAAAACCCTATTTTCACAAACAACCACGTTAATTTTTTCTCCAAATTTCTCAAAATATTGTTGTGGTTCGTCGCCTATTGTTGTGGCAGAAGTATCATTATTTGCCAACAAAAAACCTTTCGTTTTGCGCCCATAACCTCTGCTAAGTACATTTATTTGGTATTTTTCATGGATATTTTTATCTTTATTATCTAAAAAAAAACGCACCAAAAACTCTACGTGAGGTGTTTTGCCTGTTCCCCCAACTGTAAGATTTCCTACATTTATGATAGGAAAGTCAAAATGAGTAGTTTTGAGTATGCTTTTATCATACAAAAAATTACGAAACTTCGTAATCAGCACAAAAAGCCACATAAAGGGCAAAAGGAGAAATTTCATTTTGAGTTTTGAGTTATGAGTTGTGAATTAAATGTAAAATATTGATAATTAGTTTATTGTATTTAATTCACAACTCACAACTCAAAATTCACAACTATTTAAAATCATACATTGTGAGTTGTTTTACTTGATAATAAGCGTTCCAATAATTTTTAATAGTGATTAAATGATTTCTGCGTGCATCATCTTGTTCTTGAATAGCAATTTGCAAATCTTGCAACAAAATTATTCCATCTTTGTACTTGTTTATAGAAAGTTGGTAGCGTTTTTCTGTAATGATATTTGTTTTTTCACAAATATTTAATTGAGATTGGTAGATTTTAAATTGTCTTACTTGCGACACAACCTCCCTTAATAGTTGCTGTTCCGCAAGCTCCACATCTAAACGCATATTATCACGCATAGCTGCTGCTGCTCGTGTATGCGCTTTTGCCTTACCAAAATCATACAAAGGAATATCAAAACTAATACGAAAACGCTGTTGGTCTTGTGGTCTTAGATAGGCATCTGCCAAAGAAAATCCATTTTTTGTATAACCATAAGAACCAGTAACATTCATATTTAAACCTGAATTTGCCTTTGCTTCCGCATAGAGTTTGTCTGCTTCTAAAAGTTTTCTACGCAAAGTAATCACCCGACTTCTATTATTTTTTGCTTCTAAAATTGCTTTTTCTTCGTTTATTTGTAAAGTATTTATATTATTTGGCAAAATAAGTTTTATAGGATTATTATCCGAAAGTTTTAGGTAAGTTCTAAACAAAAAAAAGTCGTTTTCTTGTTCTATTCTGTTTCTTTCTGTTTGATTTTGCGCATTCAATAGTGCGAGTTCCGCCTGCAAAAGCTCATTTTCAGTAATTTTGCCAACTTTATAGCGTTGTTGCGAGAGTTTAAAAATAGTATCTGTTTCTAATTCTCTTTTCAAAGAAAATTCTAAATTAAAATCAGAAATCAATAAATTAAAAAATAAAGTGCTTGTTTTTTGCGCTATCATTTCCAAATCTTCTGCATTCTGCTTTACAGATTCTTCGTATTTGAGAGGTTCTATTTTTTTATCCCATTTCATAGGATTAAAAGCAAAAATAGGCTGACGAAAACCTATCAAAAATGGGTTTGTAAGATACGAAACATTGGCATTTTGTCCCAATATATCAAGTCGGCTAATTTGTGAAGAAACATATACAGAACCACCTGTGGCAGTAATATTTTGCGTCAAATTAAGTTCTAAACCAGAATTAACAATACTTCTATCACGGAAAACTTCAGAGCCATCATTTTGCGTAACAGCCAAGATTGTACGACTTAAATCAGGCAGTTCGCCACGCAACATCATTTGAGGGAGTTTGCCAGCCTTATATTCTTTATATTTCCAAAAACTAATTTGACGGTCGTTTTCTGCTTTTTTGAAGTCTGGGGATTGTTTTTGTGCAATTTCTATAGCTTGCTGCAAAGAGTAAGTTTGCAATATTTGCACTTGCGCAGGTACTTGTCCTAATAAACTATTTGAATAAAAAATGCAAATAATTACAATAATAAATAAATAAATAATGTTTTTTTGCATATTTTATAATAATTATCCAGTTTAACTTCCCGAAAGTTGGAAACTTTCGGGAAGCTTTGCTTAAATCTCAATCAAATTTTCATTTAAAATTTCCTCTGGGGCATATTTTTCTATCCAAAAGTTGTTATAACCCTCACCAACACGTATGCTAATATCACCCGTATTTAGCATTTCCAGAATGCAAAGAAAATTATAAACAACCGCAATTTTTTCTGTATTTAGCTCAATTATTTCCAAAAAAGATAAACGAGAACGCATATCAAGGTTAGTCAGTAAAAATATTTTTTGGTTTTCAATACTATACGGATACTGCATAATAGTATGCAAACCCTGCCTGCTTTGCGTTTTAAAGCGTTCCATCACCTTTTCATACACACGCAGGAGCTTATACAAATCCAAATCTTGCATTTCTGCATCAACGTCAGAAACGGCAGAAATTTTCTTAATTTCCTTCAAAATATTGCCTCTACGTTCTTTACTAAGCCTTTCTTCTTCTAATTTTGCAAATTCTGAAAGTACATTTTTGTATTTTTTATATTCCAAAAGATTGCGTACTAGCTCATCTCTAGGGTCAATTTCATTGCCAAAAAGGTCTAATTCTGGTCTTGGGAGTAGCATTTTAGCTTTTATTTTGATAAGTGTAGCCGCCACCAAAATAAATTCACTTGCTACTTCCATATTCATCTGTTCTAGATGCTTCAGATAACCTAAAAAGTCGGTTGCAACCTTGAAAATAGGTATATCATAAATATCTAATTCATCTCTTTCAATAAAAAACAATAATAAATCAAATGGACCTTCAAAAAGGGGTAATTTTATCTCAAAAGTGGCTTCTGTGCTTGTATTACTCATTTATGTCGGTATTGTTGTGTGTTTGATTGTCGTTTTGTGTGTTAATATTAGGCTTAATATTTGACTGAACATTACTTTGAATATTACTTTGAATATTGGTTTGTGTAATAATTTTTTCTGTATTTTTTTGAGAAATAGCAAGTTCTTCTTTTGTAGCCATTTTGTCCATACGAGTGTCTAGGTGCTGATAACGCTCTTTCACAAGCATTTCTAGCTCACGTATTTTGTGTTCAGATGTTTTCTGTACCATATAAGCCATTCCTAAACTCACAAAAGCCGCTAGCGCAGACACAATAGTAATAATCCAAAGTCCTGTGTTACTTTCTGCACCTTTTGTGCCATTTTCGTTTGTTTGTGGCGTAACAATAGTAGCAGTAACGTCTTCTCCGTTCTCTGTTGGAGGTTTTGTGGTAATATTTTCTTCTTGATTATTATTGCTTTCTGGTGATTCTGCTACAATTTCCTCCCTGATTTTGCCAAAAACCAGTGCCAAAGAATCCACACCTTTTTCCCAAGCAACCAGCTTGTCTGCTTCTTTATTTATCCTTGCACCCATTTTTTTGAGTTCGTCTAAAATATCTTTATTGATGCGTTCCAGCTTTGCATCAGTAGTTTTTAGGTTGGGATATATTTTTTTCTTATAATCAGCAACAAGTTTTTTTGAGCCTTTAAAACTAGCAGGAATAGATTTTTCTAAACTTCCGAGTGTTTCACAACTAATTTTTTCTATAATATCCATTTTACCTTGTTGTAGGCAATTAAATTTTACTGCTTGACAAATCACTTGCAGTTTACCTTTTTCAAATAATTGTGTAGCATTATTTTGCGCAAAAGTAATTTTATTATTAGCAAAAAACGCAAAAAAGCAAAGAAAAAGGTAAACAAATGGTTTATTAGTAATTTTTATTAAGAATTTCATTATTAGATGTTTTATTTTGAAAAGGCAAAAATAAACATAAAACTTCTAAAAAGCAAAATTCAACAATAATTTAAGTCTTAAGTAATTGTGAACTTTTAAAATAGTTTTGTTGTTGAATTTCAGTAAACAGTTTTAAATTAAACTTAATCATTCTAAATAATTTTTTAATAATGAAAATATTATCAATTAGTGCTATTGTACTTGCAACAACGCTTTCTACATTTGTTTTTACGGGTTGTGGAGAAGCTCCAAAAAGTGATAATGCAACAACAACAGAGGCAAAAAGCAAAACAGACGAACAACAAAAACAAGAAGCAGCAGCCAGCAAACTTACTATTGATGTGGCTAGCAGTAAAGTTGGTTGGGTTGGTAGCAAAAAATTAGGTGACAAACATAACGGCTTTTTGGGTATCAAATCTGGTGCGCTTGACGTGAAAGATGGTGCGCTTGTAGGTGGAAAAATTGCGCTGGATATGGACAAACTAACCGTAACAGACATTACAGATACCAAAAAGAACGGAGATTTGGTTGGGCATTTGAAAGGAGAAGATTTTTTTGATGCAAAAAAATTCCCTGACGCTTCTTTTGAAATCCTTAAAGTTGAAAAATGGGATGCTAGCGTAAAACGTGGCGACCTTGACCCAAAATTTAGTATTGCTGATCCAACTCACGCTATTACAGGCAATTTGATGATGAAAGGCGTTACAAAAAGCATTACCTTTCCTGCAAAAGTATCTTTGACTGACACAGAACTTAAAGCGCAAGCAAAATTCAATATTAAGCGTTTTGACTGGAATATCAACTACGGTAGCAAAGAATCAGCAGAAAACAAAATTATCAACAACGAGGTAAACTTGGAACTTGATATCACTGCAAAAAAATAACTAAGATTTTGAGGATTTAAAGCGTTCCGCTGATCTTAGGATAATATAAATTACGAATAACATTTTTTGTTATTCGTAATTTTTTTGTTCTGTAGTCATTCACAATTCACAATTTAAAATTCACAATTATTTATCATTTAGCCAGTTTTCTGGGTCTATGTTTCTTTGATTTTTGAAAACGCAAAAAAGCATTTCAGAAACGCCTGCATCTGTTGTATTGACTACACCAATGGATTGTTTGCGGCGTAAATTGTCGCCTACACTTACATTTACGCTAGCTAGATTACTATAAACCGTAAAATATTCTCCGTGATTGACCATTACAAAATAACCACTTGTAGTTTCACTTACGGCATCTACTTTCCCCTCAAAAACAACACGTATTTTCTCTCCTTTTTTGGTTTGAATATACACACCAGGGCTTTCTAAGATAATACTTGGAAAAAGTGGGTGTTTTTGTTTTCCAAATTTTCTGGAAATAAAGCCAGATTCAACAGGCCACGGTAGACTATTTTTGCTTGCTGCAAACGAATTGGAAAGGTTTTCTTTTTCAGGTGTAAGTGTAGGTTTTTTTGCGCCTTCTTCTGTATTTTTTTTAATTTCTTCTTTTATTCGTGCTGAAATAAGGTTTTCTAGTTGGTTGATAGAGGCTTTTTCTTTCTGAATTTCTGCTTTTATTTGCGCTTCTCTGCCCATAAGTTCACGTACAAGAGAAGATTTTTCTGCTTGCAACTGAAAAATTTCTGCGTTGTCTGTTTCTATGGTAGTTACAACATCTAGCTTTACCTTACGTTGTGAGGCTATTTTTTGGTTTTGTTCTTGCAAAAATTGCTTAGTTTTCTCAATTTCTAATACCTGTTTTTTGCGTGCTTCTGTGTATTGCTGCAGGTATTTGATGCGTCTAAAAAGAGAATTGAAATCTTTGGAAGACATTATAAAGCTCAATTTGTTGTAGGCATTACTAATTTTTGAGGCTTCATAAATCATATTGGCATACTCTTTTTTAAGCTCTGCAAGGTCATTTTCTAGTGAAACAACTATTTGTTGTGTTTCTCTTAGGTCGTCATCTATGAGTGCAACTTCTTTTTTTGCACCATTGATAATATCTAATTTATTGGCTACTTTCTCATTTAAGGCAGTGAGTTGCCCAATATTAACACTTTTGTTGCGTGCTGTTTCCTCCAAAATCCTATTAGCTTCTTGGATTTTTTGCAGTCGGGCTTTCTTTTGGTCTTCTAATTGAGCTTTTGTCTGTCCGTATGCAGATGTAAAAACTGCTTCAAACACACAACAAAGCAATAAAATTAGTTTCATATTAGGGTTTGTCAAGTACGAAGTTTGAGGTACGAGGTATGAAAATTAAACGTATCAACGTGATACAATCCACAAAAATACTAATAAAAAATAGATTTTCAAGTAAAACTTAGGTACTAAAAAAACCCATCTAAAGAATATTACTCTCTAAATGGGTTTTTGTTATTTTATTTACAAAAATTATTTAACAACTTGTACAAATTACTTGGAATTGGTGATTGTTGGTGTATTTGGGTGTTTGTCTAATACAGAACCACCTTCATAAATCATTGCGCCAATAAACCAAGTAATGAAAGCCAAAGGCACAATAATAGACCAAATCAAAGATTTAACTTCGTGTTTTAGGTGCATAAATTCAGCCACAATGTAAAATGCTTTCACAATGGTAAGTACCAAAAATATTGATGTACGCAAAAAACTTTTGTCTAATGCAAATGCAAAGATAAATTCTACTGCTGTGATTGCCAAAAGGATAAAAAATACTTTCCAAATCTGTTTTCGTGCTGCTGCGCCACCGTCAGCCATTGCCATTTCTCCCATTTTATTGTTAGTTTAAAGTAATTGTGAATTTTAAATTGTGAATTGTGAATGAATACAAAAAATATACTCAATTCACAATTAAATCAAATAGAAGAATGTAAATACAAACACCCAAACTAAATCTACAAAGTGCCAGTAAAGTCCTACTTTTTCTACCATTTCGTAAGTACCACGCTTTTCATAAGTACCAAAAGCAGTATTAAAGAAAATCAAAGCATTAAGCAAAACACCACTAAATACGTGGAAACCGTGAAATCCTGTAATAAAAAAGAACAAATCAGCAAAAGCACGAGGTCCATACTCATTTTGCATAAGGTTTGCACCATAAATTTTCTCTTTCACCCAACCATATTGTTTGGTTTCTGCAATATATTTCCAAGAATCTATCATTACTCCTTCGTCAGAACCTGAAATAAAGTGAGACCATTCCCAAGCCTGACAACCAAGAAAAGCTGCACCGCCCAAAAGTGTCCAAAGCATCCATTTTTCAACTGCCTCACGGTCTTTTCTGTGTCCTGCTTCTACAGCAAGTACCATTGTTACGCTACTCATAATCAGAACGAAGGTCATAATACCCACAAAAATAAGTGGTGCATTTACTCCGTGAAGCATTGGCAAAGACGCAAACACTTTTTCTGGGATAGGCCAATGCGTTTGTGAAAACTGGAAGGCAGAAACTGCGCCTTCGTAGGCATCGTGGCTATATCTAATAAATCCGTATGTTATTAGCAGGGCTGAAAACGTAAAAGCATCTGAAAGTAAGAAAAACCACATCATTAGTTTGCCGTAGCTTGCATTCATTGGCTCTTTGCCACCTGCCCAAGCACTCGTGGTTGATGGTTGGTTTATTTCTACTGTAAGGGTTGTAGAAGACATATTTTTTTTAGTTTATGAAGATTATATTGTGAAATCTTGTCATTGATACCACAAAGAAAGAAAATATTTTTTGATTTTACAAAAAAAACTTGCTTTTTTTTGTAAACAAATTGTCAAATGTATATTTTGTCAATGTTGTTTCACTTTGAATTAGATAACGACATTGATAAATTGTATTTTGAAATTTGTAGCCACTTGATTCATCAATAGGAAATTATTTACAATGTTGTACTAATTGAACTTGCTGCCGCTTCTGGAGCTATTTTCTTAGCAAGTCCTTGCAAAACCTTGCCTGGTCCACACTCTATAAAATCCGTTGCGCCATCTTTAAACATATTTTGTATGCATTGTGTCCACTTTACGGGTGCAGTAAGTTGTGCAATAAGATTTTTCTTAATTTCTTCTACATCACTTACCGCAGTTGTGCTAACATTTTGATAAACAGGACAAATAGGCGTAGAAAATTGCGTATTTTCAATGGCATTTTTAAGTTCTTCTCGTGCCTGCTCCATTAGTGGCGAATGAAAAGCACCACCTACAGGAAGCATCAAAGCACGTTTTGCGCCTGCTTCTTTCATTTTCTCACAAGCAACCAAAATTCCTGCATTTGTACCAGAAATAACTAGTTGTCCTGGACAATTATAGTTAGCAGGAACTACTAAATTTTCTTTATTCAAAGAAATTTCTTGACAAACTTTCTCCACAATAGCATCTTCCAAACCTAGTACGGCAGCCATTGTAGAAGGATTTTGCTCACAAGCACGTTGCATAGCATCAGCACGAGCAGCCACAAGACGCAATGCAGCCTCAAAAGTGAGGGTTTTGTTTGCTACAAGTGCAGAAAATTCTCCTAAAGAATGACCAGCCACCATATCAGGTGCAAAATTTTCTGTTGTGAGAGCCAAAATAACAGAATGCAAGAAAATAGCGGGTTGTGTTACATTGGTTTGTTTTAATTCTTCTTCTGTCCCAGAAAACATAATATCAGTAATTCTAAAGCCCAAAATAGTGTTTGCTTGCTCAAAAAGTGCCTTAGCAACATCTGAACGCTCATACAAATCTTTGCCCATACCGACAAATTGAGAACCCTGACCAGGAAAAATATATGCTTTCATCTTTTTTATATAAATAATTGTAAATAATTATGTTATTTTAATTGCCACAAATGCACAAATAAATACGAGATAATCATCTGTACATCTGTGGCAATTATTCTTTATTTTTTATTTCACAAATATAACCTAAAAATTTAGCATTCCAAAAATGCTTTTAAAATGCCATAAAGCTATTTTTATATTTTTTGTTTAACTTTTATTAAAAATAATTAAACAAAAATTTGTAGGCTATTTTATTTTGTTTAACTTTGCATTATAGAAGTTAAACAAAATTGTAGAAAGCTACAACAAGAAGAACTACTTAAGAGTGAAAAACCTACCCAAAATAAATACAATTATGACAATAGCAGAATTTACCTCGTCCATCAAAGAAGTTTCAACTGCCTTGAAACCCTTTGCAATGAAACTGACCAAAGATTTAGATGATGCTAATGATTTGTTGCAGGAAACGCTAATGAAAGCCTACCTCAACCGTGATAAATTTGCGGAAGGCACAAACTTGAAAGCGTGGCTTTACACCATAATGAAAAACACGTTTATCACGAACTATCAAAGACAAGTTCGTAAAAAAACTTTTATAGACACAACAGAAAACTTGCACTACATTACTACGAGTGTAGTTTCTCATAATGATGCTACTTCTAACTTTGCTATGCAAGAAATAACAACAGCTATTGATAAGTTGGAAGATGTTTATAGCATTCCTTTTATGATGTATTATAAGGGATTTAAGTACCACGAAATTGCTTTGCGCCTGAATATTCCTATTGGTACGGTCAAAAACCGTATTTTCATAGCAAGAAAAGAACTAAAAGAAACACTGGTACAATATGCTTTCAATGATTAGTTGAACATTATAAAAAGACATTTGCCACAAATGCACGAGTAAATACATTTTGTATTGATTTGTGCATTTGTGGCAATTAAATTAAAAATTATTTTCAGTATTATTTCTTTACTAATTTATCATAAAGTAATTTTGCAACACTTTTCACCATCAAAAAACCATCACTATTACTGCTATTTTTGGCAAGTTCTAATGTATTTGGGTGCGTATCTGTACTGATTACTTTTCCAAATAAACCGCTTTCTTTGATTCGTATGAGTGCATTATTGCTGAAAAGTCCGTGAGTTGTGAGAGCATAAATGTTGCTTGCACCCGCATTTTTATAAGCTCGTGCTGCACTAATAAGTGAGCCTCCCGTACGTATCATATCATCATAAATCACAACATCTCTGTCCTGAACGTCTGCACTAATAGAAGTAACGGCGGTTTCACTAGCACTAATACGCCTTTTGAAGGCAAAAGCAGCATTTATTCCTAAGTCTTTGGCAAGAGATTCAACCCATTTTGCACGTCCAGCATCAGTACAAGCAAAGATAAAATCTCTTCCGCCTGCAAGTTCCTGCGCTCCTTCCAAAATAACCTCTTTACAATACAGATGAACAGTACTAATATCTCCCTCCAAATAATGTGGCAAGCCGTCAGTATGCAAATCCATTAAAATAAACGTATTATATGAGCCTGTACGAGGAATAGACGACAAAAGTCTTGCCCTACTCTTTGCCGTAACGACTTCTCCTTCTTTTACGGCACGCTCCATTGTAGAATAACCAAAATAAGGCACAACCACAACCAAAGATTTTGCCCCATACTTCTCTATGGCACAAGCTAAATCATACAATTCTAATGTGTCAGAGTCCGTAGGCGTACCTCCAATAATCACAACCTCACGCCCAGAAACTTCACTCAAAATACGCTGATAACGCTCACCGTCAGGGAAATATTTAACCTCCAAATTTCCTACTTCAAACTGTGGTTTTTCACTTTGTGCATCTATTGCAAGCACTTTATCTTGTAAATATTGGTATTTTTGAATGCTAAAAAGTAGTTTCATTAAGATGATTAGGTTTAAAATATGATAATTAATTTAACTACCCCTTGCCCCTCCTTTGAAGGAGGGGGATAAAGCTCCCCTCCTTGCTAAGGAGGGGCTGGGAGTGGTTTTTATGTTTTTACGTAACTAACTTTTATTAAATTAAAAACGGATTATATTGCTTTTCAAAGCCAATAGTGGTTTTATTTCCGTGACCTGAATACACTACTGTATCATCTGGCAAAGTAAAAAGCTGCTCAAAAATAGATTTCATTAGTGTTGTGTAACTGCCACCAGGCAAATCTGTACGCCCAACGCCCATATTAAACAAAACATCACCATTGATACAGTATTTTTCAGCCTTATTATAGAACGCCAAGTGACCAGGAGAATGACCAGGCACAAACAAAATATCCAAAACCGTATTTCCAAACATAATTTTATCCGTTTCTTTGACATAATGGTCTATTTTGATGTCAGGACAAGTAATACCCCACATTTGTATAATAGCTTTTGCTTCTGCAGAGAAATTCCTTTCCTCAAAAGCGTGGGCGTAAAACGGCACTTCAAAGAGATTTTTAGCAAAATTCACGCCTAAAATATGATCAATGTGGCAATGCGTATTGTAAACACCTTTTACTACAAGTTTATTTTTCTCAATATAAGCCTGCAAAATGTATTCTTCTTTGGCATTGCTGCAACCAGGGTCAATAATAATGGCTTCGTGGGTTTCATCAGAAATAATATACATATTTTCTTGGAAACTATTGAAAGTAAAAGACTGAATTAAATTCATTTTTTAGTAGATTTTGTGTAATTTGGTTGTAGAGACGTTGCTTGCAACGTCTAAATGACAAGCAACCAACAAGATAAACGAAAGTGCAATAGTTGTATCAAATTAAATACTTTTTCTGCGCTCAGACGTTGCAAGCAACGTCTCTACAAATATGGATGGATGCTTAAAATTTCCTTTGAAAAATCTCATTAGCAATAAAAACTTGCTTCAAATTCTTTTTATCAGAAAGCAATTTAAGAATAGGATTTTTCTTTTGTGTGGTGATGGCGTAAGCATCAAATTTTTTCATTGCTTGCTTGTCTTCCTTCGTCAAACCTTTATAATCCAAGTCATAATCAACATATTTTCTACCTAAAACACTTTCTTCTGATTGTTTTTTAGGTTTCTTCTTGCCTTTTTGTTTATCTTCTTGCATTTTGCGCATCACTTCTTGTTTGGCATCTTGCTTGGCATTTAAAAGGATATTTTGCCCTGTTTCTTGGTTTTTAGCCTGAATAGGCTTTGTTTGCGTTTCTTTTTTCATATCCTGCTGAAATTTACGTAAGATTTCCTGCAAAGAATCTTCTGCTTTTTCTGTGGAATTAGGCGTTTGAGGTGCGTTTTCATCTGGATTTTCTTTTTTCTTATTCAAAAAGAAACCAATCAGATAAATGGCAAGCGTAATAAGTCCTATAATAAGTTGATTTTCCATAAAAATAATGTAAAAAATAAAATGAAATAGCTCTAAAATGATTAACAAAAACAAATATAAGGATTTACCTTGATTACACTTTGTTTTTACGAAAATATTTCTCAATATTGTATTTAATATACAAAAAATAGCGAAAAAACAACCACCCCCAACCCAAGCGAAACGCTAGCCTTAGGAAGGAAGGGAGTTTTTATTCCCCTCTTTTGAAGGGAGGGGCTAGGGGTGGTTTTAAAATATAACTCAAATAAAATGCATAATTTTACGGAATTTAAGGCTTTTTTAAGCACGCCACGACATATTTTTATCACCACACACTTTAAACCTGATGCTGATGCGCTTGGCTCTGCGCTAGGTTGGGCGGGTTACTTAAAAGCCTGCGGACATCACGTCAGCGTGGTTGTACCGAGTGATTATCCCCGGTTTCTTAACTGGATGAGCGGCAATGAAAACGTCATTATTCTCTCTGATAAGACAAAAAACCACATAGGAAACTTGCTCAATCAAGCAGAACTTGTCTGTTGTCTTGATTTTTCTGGAATGGGACGAATAAATAACCTCGCTGACCTCATTATTAAGGCGGATAAGCCTATTCTTTTGGTAGACCACCACATAGAACCTACCATAAAGCCACTTTTTGACTTCTGGGACGTACATGCCGCTGCCACTGCAGAGCTTATTTTTAAGCTAATTCTACTTCTTGATGGAAAAGATAAGATTACGAAGGATATTGGAGAGGCTATTTATGCAGGAATTATGACTGATACGGCATCTTTTAAACATCCTAGCACTACAAAATACGTTCACGAAGTCGCTGGGCAACTTATTGACTTGGGCGTTAATACTTCTAAGGTAAATCATCTCGTTTATGACGACAGTACAGAGGAAAGATTGCGCTTTTTGGGGTATATGTTGTCAAAAAAACTCATTGTTTTGCCAGAATTTCGTACTGCTTACTTCACCGTTTCTGATGCGGAACTAAAACAATTCCATTCACAGACAGGCGACACAGAAGGAATTGTAAATTATGCCCTTTCCATTGAGGGAATTGTGTTTGCAGCTATCATTATTGACAGAGGAGACACCATAAAGATGTCTTTTAGGTCAGTTGGTGACTTTCCTGCTAATCTCTTTTCTAAAAATAATTTCAACGGTGGAGGTCATAAAAACGCTGCTGGAGGTCATAGCTTTGATTCTTTTGATAAAACACTCAAAAAATTCCTTGACTTACTACCTTCTTATCAAAAAGAACTACAAGAAACTGTTTTTTAGAAAAATATATTTTAATTCTAGCGGAATGGCGTATTTATAACTCCCTAAAAACAAATAAAATAATATGAGTGAAGAACTTTTAAAAGCCTTGATGCGCCTTTTTGGTATTACAACTATACTTGATAAGCAAACAAGTAAGTCTATTGTAGTGGTAAAAGAGTTTCTTAGTCAGCAAATCAATGCTGATGATGTACAAAAGTACCTTTCTATCTTTGAAGAAGCATCTAATCAAAAGATAAATACAGTAAACACGCCAAAAGAAGGTGAAAAACTCACGCCAATGAAGGTATCTTCACTAATGCTTAAGTATTGTTACCAGATAAATAGAGAACTTACACAGCAACAGAAGGTTATTATTATCTTACGTATGCTAGAACTTATCACCGTTAATGATATTATAACGCAACAAGAGCAAGAATATCTAGATACTGCTGCTAGTGTATTTAATCTTCACCCTTCAGACTTCAAAAATCTTCAGAATTTTGTAGAATTTACAGAATTTAGCGAAAATACTGCACCAAAAGTTCCTGAAAGTGTTGTTATTTATAGTAATCTTAATTTTATTATTCCAAATAATAAGTATTTTAATAGCTTGCGTGGGCTTATTTGTATCTTACGAATACCAACTATTGAAATGTATCTCGTTAAATACTTAGGTTTTCAAGATTATTACCTAAATGGGTTACTTCTTAATAATAATCAAACATATCTTTTCCCAACAGGGAGTGCTATTAGAGGAAATAGGCTAGAAAGTATCTATTATAGTGACGTTGTGAGCCAGTTCCGAGTAAATAATATTGAAGAAGAAATATCTTTTATTGCAAAAGACGTATATTTTGGCTTCAAAAATAGTGCTTCGGGCTTAAGAAATATCAATATTAACGAGAATGGTGGCAAACTTATTGGCATAATGGGAGCTTCTGGCTCGGGCAAATCAACGCTTTTGGAGATACTTAATGGCACTATTCCCACAAAGCAGGGAGAAATTATCATAAATGGCGTAAATATAGAGAAACATACATTTCAGGGCTTGATTGGTTACGTTCCACAGGAAGATATGCTCATAGAAGAGTTGAGCGTTAGAGAAAATATGTACTACGCTGCTAAACTTTGCTTGGGAAATCTCACAGAAAACGAGATAAATGCACTTGTTAGGCAAACACTTGTAAGTTTAGGCTTAATAGAAGTAGAAAATATGCGAGTAGGAACACTTTTACAACGAATTATTAGTGGTGGACAGCGTAAAAGACTCAATATAGGGCTAGAACTTCTCCGTTCTCCCTCCATTTTGTTTGTAGATGAGCCGACTTCTGGACTTTCTTCTAGAGATTCTGAAAATATAATGGACTTACTTAAAGAACTTAGCTTAAAAGGAAAGCTAATTTTCACTGTGATTCATCAACCTTCCTCCAATATTTTCAAAATGTTAGATAAACTTTACATTTTGGACATTGGTGGCTACCCTATTTACTATGGAAATCCTACAGAATCACTACTTTACTTCAAAAAACTATCCAAACAAATCAATAGTAACATTGCGGAGTGTCACGAATGCGGGAATGTTAATGCAGAACTTATCTTTGATATAGTAGAAACTAAGGTCGTCAATGAATATGGTCGCTTCACAGAGAAGAGAAAAACCACACCTTACCAATGGCACAGCCTTTTTCAGCAAAATATAGAAATACCGCAAGCTAAAGAACCAAAAGTTTACACTAACAAACCGCTTATTCTACCAAGTTGGTTGAAACAAATACAAATTTTTCTAAAAAGGGACTTTTTGAGCAAAGTTTATGACAAACAATACCTGCTTGTTAGCTTTGGGCAAGCCCCTTTATTAGCTTTTTTGCTGGCGTATGTGAATAGATACTACCCATTAGAGGATAAAAGCTACGTTTTTGCAGATAATGAAAACTTGCCTGTGTATACTTTTATCTCCATTATTGTTGCTATCTTTATGGGGCTGGTGATTAGTGCAGAAGAAATACTAAAAGATAGGAAAATTCTTCGTAGAGAGCGGTTTTTAAACCTTAATTGGAGCAGTTATTTACTTTCTAAGGTGTTGATTTTGTTTTTTATTTCAAGTATTCAGACTTTTTTCTTGGTGATTGTAGGTAATTTAATGCTTGGGATAGAATGGTGCTTGTCTGGGAAATATTTTCTAGTATTGTTTTCGTCTTCTTGCTTTGCTAATCTGCTTGGTCTTAATATTTCTTCTGCTTTTAGCTCCGCTGTTACAACGTATGTGTTGATTCCTATACTTTTAGTGCCACAACTTGTACTTGGAGGCATAGTTATTCAGTTCAATAAGGTAAATCCTCAAATGTTAATTAGCGACAAGTCCCATATTCCGTTCTTTGGTGAGCTGATGGTGTCAAGATGGGCGTTTGAAAGCCTAATGGTAGCGCAATTTAAAGATAATTCTTATAATAAAATGTTGTATGGTTATGATAAAAAGATAATTGAAAATCAAATTAACTTATCTTTTTGCTTTCCTATCATAGAAAATCATGTTATAAATAAGACGAATGAGCTTTTTGTTAAGGAAAGTTTAACTAATTTCACAAAATTTGAGGTAAAAAATATCAAAGATGCACCTTTTATCTTATCAGTTTTGAAAAAAGATGCAGTTTTTACACAAAATACCAACCAAAAAGCAAAAGATGATTATATTTATGACTTTATAAAGAACAAAAAGAGTAAAGAAAGCCTAGACTTACTCCAAAAAAGCACGCATAATGAAGCTGTTGCCTTCCTTGTACGCAATACGGACATTTCGCCAAAGGTTATAGAGTTCAATAATCACTTAGATATCAAGACGCAACCTGTTTACAGGGACGGAGAGGGCATTTTTAGTCACTTTTTTGCACCAAATAAATCTATTTTTGGTATTAAAATAGATACTTTATACTTTAATGTAATGATAATTTGGGTAATGACATTCTTTCTTTTCTTTTTGTTATACTTAGATGTACCAAGAAGAATGAAAATTCTACGTAAATAGAAAAATATTTTGTAAAAATAAAGCCACATTCTAGTTCCAGAATGTGGCTTTTGTTGGGTACAACAAAAAAACCCCTTAATTAGTGTAATTAAGGGGTTTTTGCGGAATGGACGGGACTCGAACCCGCGACCTCCTGCGTGACAGGCAGGCATTCTAACCAGCTGAACTACCACTCCGTTTGGTACTGTTTCTGTTAGTGATGCAAAGGTAAGAACTTTTTTAGTATAAACAAACTTTTTGATACTTTTTTTTCGTATTTTTATGAAAATATTTTTCAAAATACTATAATTTTTTATTAAAATGATGCAAATACACGAGCTTGGGCTGATTGGGTTTCCTATATCTCATTCATTTTCAGAGAGATATTTCAAAGAAAAATTTTTGAAGGAAGGAATAGATAATTTTGATTATTTTTTATTTCCGCTAGAAAATTTGGAAGATTTCTCTGTTTTTATCAAAAACAATCCAAAACTTGTTGGGCTGAACGTAACTATTCCGCACAAAAAAAATATTATTCCCTATCTTGATGAGTTAGATAGTTCCGCTTTGCGTGTGGGTGCAGTAAACGTCATTAAAATACTTCCAAATGGTAAAAAGATTGGTTATAATTCTGATTATTTTGGTTTCAAAAAATCCTTAGAAACTCTTTTGCATACAAATCTAACCACTAAAAACACCAATTTAAGTAGTTTAAACGCACTTGTTTTGGGTAATGGTGGTGCAGCAAGAGCTGTAATAGTGGCACTTGAAGACCTCAAAATACATTATAAAATAGTTTCTAGACAGAAAAGTGTAAATACTATTAGTTACAATGATTTGACAACCCTCAAACATCAAAAACCTTTTTTGCAAGATTTTCAGCTAATTATTAACACTACACCACTAGGAATGTACCCACATACGGAATTTTGTCCACAAATTCCGTATGAGTACATCACTAATCAGCATATTTTGTATGATTTAGTCTATAACCCTGAAGAAACTACTTTTTTGAAAAACGGTAGACAACAAGGTGCAAGTACCAAAAACGGTTTAGAAATGCTTTATTTACAAGCAGAAAAATCTTGGGAAATTTGGCAATAAAGAAAAGGTACGAGGTAAGAGATACGAATTTGGAATTTTGTTTATTTTAGGTTACTATAAAAATCAACGACTTAATCTTTTTATTTTTACAATATACTGCGAACGGGAAGAATTTCGGAAAACAAATTTTGTATTAGTTCCAGCGGAATGGTATATTTATAGAAATATTATTGTAGTTGTATTTCGCTCCAGCGGAGCGCAATATTTATAAAATTAGCCCTTGCTAGTCACGCTCCCCTGGAGCGAAATACATTTTCATATCTATTTTCTAGAAATATGTCAGTCCGCTGGACTGTAATACATTTTCCGAAATTCTTCCCGTTCACAGTATAGTTCAATAGACTTCCTGCGAAAGTCCAAAAAGTTTGTATTTGCTTAGTAGCAACACGCCAAGGCGTGTCCCTACATATAATACAGACTTTCGCAGGAAGTCTAATAATCAGTATTTTAAATTCGTATCTCGTACCTCTTACTTATTTTGGTACTTGTTTTTTGACAAGATTGGCTAAAATATTAGGGAAAAATCTTTGCATTTGCATTGCAAGCCATTCTTTTCCAAATGGTTTGCCTACATAAACTTCATTTTCACCATTTTTTATAGCTTTCAGAATTTGTTGCGCACATTTGTCCGCAGGAAACCCAGCACCAATATCTTCTCCTAGCTGATTATTTTTCTCTCCTGTGGCGGTAAGGGCATTTAGGCTGACATTTGTATGAATATATCCAGGACAAATAATAGTTACTTTTATATTTTCTTTCCAAACTTCTGCTCTCAAACAGTCAAAAAAACCGTGTAATGCGTGTTTTGCAGCAGCATAAGCAGAGCGCATAGGTGTACCTATTTTGCCCATTACGCTACTAATTACAGCAAATTGCCCTGTTTTTCTTTCTTGAAAATGTGGCAAAATAGCTTTTGTAAGTGCCACATAACTAAAATAATCCACTTCCATTAGTTTTCTATGTACTTCTAGTTTAGTTTCTTTGACCCAAGACCTTTGGCTGATACCCCCATTATGAATAAGTACATCTACTTGTCCATAAAAGGAAATAGCTTCTTTTGTTTTGTCTTCAAAAGTATCAAATTGCACCAAATCAAGTGTTAAGATACTGATATTATTATAGTTAGCATTTTTTTTGACACGTTCAAGCTCTTCCTGACGACGAGCAGAAATAATAATATTTGCTTGTTGTTTGGCAAGTTCATAAACGAGTGCTTCACCTATTCCAGAAGATGCTCCAGTAATCCAGACCGTTTTATTTTGAAAGAAAGTCATTTATTTAGAAATTATTTGAAAATTATTTATTTGAAAATCAGTTAATTACATATTTTTCGCAAGGAAAAAAGTGTTTTTTTTACAAAAATACAAAAAAAAGTTTGGTATCTAGTTTTTTTTTCTTACCTTTGTGTTCTCAATAAGGAAATCTGGTAGAAAATCCATTGATAGCTTAAAAGGTGAAGTGCCTGAGTGGCCGAAAGGACATGTTTGCTAAACATGCGTACGGGAAACTGTACCGAGGGTTCGAATCCCTCCTCCACCTCTGGAGTAGTAAACTTTTATTACGGGAAATAAAAGTAATATTATGAGTAAAGTTAGTAAATCCTCTCGGGGTGTAGCGTAGCCCGGTATCGCGCCTGCTTTGGGAGCAGGAGGTCGTAGGTTCGAATCCTGCCACCCCGACAAATTGACAACTTGCAACGGTTGTCAATTTTTTTTACCTTTTTTAGTGAGTATACTTTTATAAAAAGTCTAAGACTTTAGTTAGTAATCTTCCTTCAAAAAATGGTCTCGTAGCTCAGTTGGATAGAGCAACTGCCTTCTAAGCAGTAGGTCACAGGTTCGAATCCTGTCGGGATCACCTTTTACAAAAACGAGTGCCTTTAAACGTATTTAAAGGCACTTTTTTATTTTCAAAAACGATACTTTTTTGCCAAAATCTCCAAAAAATCACGAAAAAAGTACACGTTTTTGATACTTTTTTTGAACGAATAAATCTACATATTTGATTTTGCTACAAACTCTCCAAAATCTTTATAGTCTGCAAAAATATTTCTTTTATCTTTGACTAATGTAAAATCTTTGAAATATTGTGTTAGTTCGTCTGTGGCGGTTTGTCCTGCTTTGTCGTTATCCAAAAATAAAAATACTTGTTTTGCATCTTTTGGAAAATAATTTATTACTTTTGATACATTCGTTACGGAGTTAAGCATGATTATATTTGATTTTATTGGTTTGTCCTTGTACGTAAGGCACCCTAAAAAGTCCAACATTCCCTCAAAATATTCACCACATCAGAAAACCATTATCAATAAAAGCGTAATTGCTGTTGATTAGGCACTATTTATTATAAGTGTTGCCGACTGAATAACCTTTCATTCTTTGTTGGTGTTGCTATGTTAAAATACTACTAGAGGCGTTTAAAAATAATTATAATCTTTATTGAATAACTAACAGCTTTGAAATGAAATAATAATTTTGTAAGTTTATCGTAATTTAAAATCAAAATAATCTCAATCAAATGAAAAAAATAATCCTACTCATGTTTTTTTGTTGCACACAATTCATTTTGTTTGCTCAAAAAAAACAATTTTCTCAAGAAGTATTAAGAGAAACCCCCAAAACAGTTAGATGCCATACAAGTGAGTATATGGACGAACTTCGCAAGAAAAATCCTAAAATACAAACAGAAAAGCAATTTGAAGACTTTATGTCAGCTGAAATTGCTAGACAAAAAGCAGCTCGTGAGGCAACCCGTGGCACAGGCGTACAACCACTTGCAGGGCCTTTTGTGGTGAACGTAATTGTTCACATAGTGCATAGTGGGCAAGCCGTTGGTACTTACCCAAATTTAGTACAGGCACAGGTTGCTTCTCAAATCAGGGTTCTTAATGAAGATTTTGCTCGTACCAATGCTGATGCTGCTAATACCCCTGCTGTTTTTGCAGGGGTTGCAGGCTCTTTTAGTGGTTCTAATGCTATTCTTTTTCAGTTGGCTAAGGTTGACCCTGCAGGAAATATCTTGCAAGAAGCAGGTGTACACAGGGTTTTTGGAGGACAAACTTCGTATCAAACTTCTTACATAGATGTTAATATCAAACCTCAGAATTCTTGGGATCCAACTCGTTATCTTAATATTTGGACTGTTCCCTCTCCTCTTGCTGGAGCAACATCCCTTTATGGTTATGCACAGTTCCCTAATGGCTCTGGACTTACTGGTACTGGTGCTAATAACGGGGGATATCCTACTGATGGGCTTGTCATTGCGGCTGATGCCTTTGGTAGTAATTATGATGCAACTGGTACTATTCTGCCTGCTGGACAACGCTATCAGTTTTCTTCTGGCGCAGATAAAGGACGCACTGCTACCCACGAGCTAGGACACGCATTGGGTTTATTTCATATTTGGGGAGATGCTACTTGTGGTAACGACTTTTGTGTAGATACACCTGTAGCACAAACTGCTAATTATGGACCAGGAGGAGCTGGTGTATGTTATACTCACCCAAAAAACACGACTTGTGCTGGTGGTCAGCCTGAAATGTTTATGAATTATATGGATTATGTGTATGATGGGTGTATGAATATTTTTACTGCTAATCAAGTTACAAGAATGGTTACTGTAATGAATGTATCACCTAACCGCAGCACCCTAACGGCAGCTACAGTAGGTAATTGCCCTACACTAGGGCTTACACGTGCTAGTGGTGCTTATCCGCCTGCACAAACTACCTCTGCGTACTTTCAAACTAATTTAGGAACTGGTGGTGGTGTGGCTAGTGCTACTAATAGCGCAAGTTATACACATACTGTTGTAGCAGGTGCAATTCCGCCTGGACTTACCCTAAATGCTCTTACTGGCGTTATTTCAGGTACGCCAACATCAGCAGGGAGTTACAATTTTAGTATTCAAGTAAGTGGTGCGACTGGGGTTTCTATTACTGGTTTAGTAACAACATCTACTACCTGTGTTGGTACTACGGGAGTTTACACAATGTCTGTTACGGCTGGTGCTTGTGCGCCTATAACGCTTGCACCTCTTGCGGGTACGCTCACAAGTGCTACTGCTGGTAGTGCTTACACACAAGCATTAGTGCCTTCTGGTGGCGTTGCACCTTATACTTTTGCTTTGTCTTCTGGTGCATTGCCTATTGGACTTACTATTTCTCCTGCTGGCGTGATTTCTGGTACTGCTCCTTTCCCACAAACTGCTACTTCTTTCACGGTACTCATAACAGCTAGTAATGCTTGTGCTATATTTGCTACTTATTCTCTTGTAGTAATAACGCCGTTCTGTGTGCCTACAGCAGTTATTTCTACGTATCCGCATATAGAAACTTTTGATTTAGTAACGGCTCTGCCTTACGCTGACCCACCTAATACAGCAGTTATACCTACTTCTGCTTTTCCTACAAATACGAATATGGCTTGTGGTTGGGTAGTTAATAATGTAAATAATGATAACCGTTCTTGGTTTAATTGTAGTGGTTTGGCAAGTAGCCCTAATAATTCTGCGGTGTATTCGTATAGCACGCCAAATGCAGCGAATGATTGGCTTATTTCACCTGGTTTTGCTATGAGTGCAGGGCAAACATATAATGTTTCTTTTAAATATATACCAGGAACGGATAGCGGAACAACTTATCCAGAAACTTTTGAGGTACGTTGGGGAAATACACAAACGGGTGCAGGGCTTGCAACAGGACCTCAAATCTTCACAACACTAGCTACTAATACCGCTTATCTTACTGCTACAACTATGGCTATTGCACCTACTACGACAGGTACTTACTATATTGGTATTCGTATTTTTAGTGGTTTGAATGAATATTATTTATCTATTGATGATTTTACAGTAACTGCTACACCAATTGTTTGCCCTACTGTTGTAACACTTACGCCTCCTGCTGGTGTGTTAAATGCAGGTGTTGTGGGTGCGACTTATACTACTCCTACACTTGTTGCATCAACAGGAAGCACAACTGCAACTGGTTTACCTGTGGGTCTTAGTATCAATGGTGCGGGAGTTATTTCTGGTGTGCCAACTGCGAGTGGTAGTTTTAATGTAACGGTTGTGACAGCAGTACCTACTTGCCCTATTACTGCCACAGGAAATTATACAATGACTGTTACTTGCCCTACAATAGTTGTTTTGCCTGCTAGTGCTAGCATACTTACACCTGCAACAGTAGGACAATCTTATACTACAACTATCACTCAAACAGGTACAACTGCACCTGTCTTTTCAGCAACAGGGCTTCCTGCTGGGTTAGGTATCAATGCGACAAGTGGCATTATTTCAGGTACGCCAACGGCAGAAGGCACAGCAACAATAGTCGTAACAGTTACGAAAGGAAATTGTGCTACAACACGTAATTATACGCTTATCGTGGGTGCAAACCTTACTACGAGTGTTGATAACGTACTTTTTAATCAAGTAAAAGTTTCTCCAAATCCAAGTAAAGGAGATTTTAATGTGGACTTTGGAGGTCTGAATTTAGGTAAAGCCATTCTACGCATATATGATACGCAAGGAAAACAAGTAATGATGACTTCAACTTCTAATAATACTATTATTATTTCGCTTGAAAAACTTGCCAAAGGAATGTATTTAATGCAAATTGATACACAAAAAGGACGCATTTCAAAACGTCTTATCAAAGAATAATTTTATAGTAGTTTTAAACAAAAAAGCCTTTCCAAAGTTTGGAAAGGCTTTTTTTTGTTTTTCTATGAATATTTTTATTCTAATAAAATTCTTTTCTGCTCAATTTCCCCATTATGAATGATGTGCAAGACATACAAACCACTTGGAAGATTTGCCACATTAAGCGTGGTAATGTCTATTTTTGTTGTTTGTGAACCTTTCAAAGTGCCATAGCTATCATAGATTTTCACTTCGTAAGGCAAAACCTCATTATTTGTTCTAAAACCTGCGACACAACGTGGCGTTGGTCCAGTTCTCTCAATAGTTAGCTTTTCTCTTGTAGGATTTGGATACACTATTTTGAAACCATAATCACAATTAGGGTCTTTTACTGGCATAATTTGCCAAGTAAAATTACCAGCCAAAACCCCACATCTATATACCTCAATACCTACATTAGCAATGCCTGTGCCTACTTGTACCCCTGCTACTATTTGCCCATTGTTAATATTACGGGTTTGCACTTGCCATTGATAGGGATAAGGCGGTTGAAAGCCTATTGGCGTTGCTACACAACTATAGCTATCATAACTATCAGGTAAAGGAATTGTATATAATTGTGTTGTACCTATGATTGGGCTAAAATTCCCACTAAGTGCAATATTACTACCAGGAGGGAAATCTAAGTGCAACCCTGTTGTTACTCTTCGTGTGAATGTTCTTGTAATGCCACAATTTGATATCACAGTGAAGGTAATTGTAGTAAAACCGCTTCCTGTGGGCGTAAGGGTAGCTACTGCGCCCACACCAGAACTAGGAGATACCGCACCATTGGAAGCTTGCCACGTAACCGTTGCCCCTATTGGTACATCTGCCAGACTTACAGACTGAGTTGTGCCTGTACATAAGTGTGAGGCGGAAAAGCGAGAAATTCTAGTATTATTAGTTAAACAAGCTATACCAGTAGTGTTCGTCGTAATAGCACCTGAATTACTAGGGTCTAACCAATCACTTAGGCGTGTGGAGGGTGTGCCTCCACCTGTCCAAGAGTTATCAAATCTACCATAATGGTCTTGTGTAATAGCATTAATGTCACACGAGGAAGGTCCTCCCGCAAGTTGTCCAACTACTCTTCCATTTTGGTCAAATAGTGGCGAACCAGATGAACCACCTTCTGTAACCCCACTAGTAGCTGAACCATTTACAGTTGGCCATTGCACACGCCAGTGAAATATGCCAGGTGCAAAAACGTTCTGCCCACCATTTATAAACCAACCAACATTATCTAGTCTTTGTAAGGGCGTAAAGTACCTTGATATTTTCATTACATCACCTGAAGGGTGGTGAAGACTAGCCCCACTAGTAGCTGATGTTGTTGACCTTGACCAACCTGCATAAGTAATGCCTGAACTAGGAGTTGGTGTTTGATTGAGCTGTACCAAACAGAAATCACTATCGTTCCAATTAGCTTTTAACGTGGTACCATTGAAAATAATACCATCACTATTTTGACTTGGTGTACAAATAGCACTCCAAGCTTGAAACTGAACACGCCAACCAGTTACATTATTATCATATACAAAACAGTGATTTGCGGTAAGTACATAAGGTGTACTTGTAAAACTAGTATTCATAAGCATTACACCTGAGCATAAAGCCACTCCATTTGAACTTGCAATATAGGCAACAGAATTTCTTGCACCTTCCCAACCATTTCCTTCTGGGCACAATACATTAAAATTACAACGTCCAGATGTTCCAAATCCACCCACTTTGCTAATAAATATATGTTTGTAACCATAAGCTATATTTGTTACCACCAAATTTAATTTTTCTTTATTTTCTATGGGCAGTTTAATCTCAATATTAAGTTCTTCACCTTTATAAATTGGGCTAGCCCAACTCTTATTTTTATTATTTTCTAATTTCGTTATAATCTCGCTAATCATTTCGCCATCTTTGCTATAAATGTACATTTCGGTTTCATTTGGCAAATAAAAATCACTAAAATTGATACTTAGGCTTTTTGCATCTTTGGCTTTTAACGTGAGTTTTCCACTAACATTATTGCCATCAACAACCCAGCTACATGATTTTACGACATCTATGTTGGTTGTTATAGGCTCTGCAATATAAAGAACTTTAGAGCCTGTTAAAGCTTCACGCTTATCACGCTCTATTGCGGAGTTCAAATCTGGTGGCATTATTTCAACCGCTTTGGTTTCATATTTTGCCTTAAATTTCCCTTCAAGGCTTATTTTTTCTGAATTATTGTAATTCATTTTTACCTGTGCCGTAAGCACAGATGTTGTTGATGCGACCGTCAAGAGCATCAAAAAGAGTTTTTTGTACATAAATTTATTATTTAGAATTGAATTGATAAATAAAACTAAAAGCACCACCCAAAGAAGCATCTGGACTATAAAACGCATTGGTATCTTCTTTGAATATCTCATCTTTCTTCCATTTAGTGTATAGGGGCAATACAGCAGATAATTCAATACCAAAGTTTTTACCAAGATTTCTTTTGATGGCTAGCTGCATAAAAACAGAATGACCAAAAGTATATTTATCTTTTCTGATTTGAGGGTTAGTGTGTCCATATGTACTCGTAAAAATATCACTAGCATCACTTCTAAACTCTTGTTTGTAAGTAGTAAAAAGATTATACAATCCAATTAGTCTAAGTTTGTATTTTTTCAAATCCCAGTTATAACCAATTCCTCCAGAATAATTAAGCGTTGAATATGAGTAGTATTTTGTAGAGAACAGTATTTTTGTTAATGCTCCACCAGTTTGGTCAAAATCAAAGGGTCTCACTATTTCAAATCTTTGATTAAACAAACCTACACCAACTCTAGCAAAGAAGTTTTTGTAAATAGTGCGTGAGTAATTGAGATTAAAACCACTACTAAAGGCTTCTCCAGTTATGTTTTTTGCTCTTGCGCCACTATACACATTAAAAATAGTAGTTTTATTCCAGAGGTATGTGCCTGTGATGCCAAGCTCATTTACTTTTTGGGTTTGACAAAATACTTTTCCTGATTTGACAAAACAGAAAATAATAGTAATCAGACCTATTAACAATATTTTTTTCATAGATTATTTACAAGAGTTAGGTGAAACATTAGAAGCAACCACTATTGGCTTTGCAGACTCATCACCATCAGCTGTAACAATGAA
>JAYUKY010000080.1:0-39319 GCA_043764015.1 Raineyaceae bacterium | reverse complement strand
TAGGCATCTAGGCGTTGTAAGCCTATGGAAAGGATGGAACAAGTTTCTCATCATTAGAGAAACTTGGCTTATGCAAAAAGATGTGGGTAATCAGTAGGCTTTTATATCCTGTGTATTAAAATTATTCGGTTGTCTGACAATTTTTGTGAAGAGGCTAAACCTGTAAGGTTTTAGAAACCTTATAGGTTTGATTATCAGAATTTTATATATAAAATGTAACTAGGAGTTACTTTACTCCACAAAAATTATCAGACAACCAATTATTTCTACTTCCCCTATCTCATTTTTGTTCTTTTAATTAAATAGGCATTCAAAACGTGGTCAAAAGAGGCGGCAATATCCGCTTCAATAAAATCAATTTTATATTGTCCACATTTGAGTTTTAGATTTTTGCTAAACTCTTCTATGTGCGTTTGATAGCTCTCACGCACTTGTGAGGGTTGCAATTTTACTTTTTCTCCACTTTCTAAGTCAATAAATTCATAAGGACGTTCCACAAAATCAAAATCTTGCTCCGTTTTCTTGTCCATTACGTGGAAAAGCAGTATTTCGTGGCGGTTGTGTTTGAGGTGTTGGAGAGCAGAAAAAAGTTTTTCAGTATCTTCCAAATTCTCAAACATATCACTAAAAATAACCACCAAAGAACGCCTATGTATTTTCTCCGCAATCTCGTGTAAAACGTCTGTAATGGCGGTTTTCTTGAGATTATTTTCTGTACGGTTGAGCAAGTTTTCCAACAAAACAAACATTTTATTAGTATGCACTGATGTTGATTTGAAAGGTGTATGTTCCAAAATTTCGCTATCAAAAGCACACAAACTAATGGCATCACGTTGTTTTTGAAGCAAATAAGTTAGTGCAGCCGCTGCCATAATGCTAAATTTGAGTTTGCCGTTGGTTTCTTTTGGATAATACATTGATGAAGAAACATCTAAGACAATTTGACAACGCAAATTGGTTTCTTCTTCATATCTTTTAACAAATAATTTATCAGTTTTTGCAAAAACTTTCCAATCAATATGGCGTGTACTTTCCCCAGAATTGTACAAACGGTGTTCTGCAAATTCTACAGAAAAGCCGTGAAAAGGTGAACGGTGCAAGCCCGTAATAAAACCTTCTACCATTTGGCGTGCTAAAAGTTCTATATTTGAAAATTCTTTTATTTCGTTGAGATTCACGTTTTTAATGATAATGAGTGAAATATTACAAATTAAATGTGATTAACGCACCGCCAAGCTGTATTTTGTCGCTTTGTTTGAGCATTTGTTTTTGTATTTTGTTGCCATTGACAATAATTCCGTTGGTGCTGCCGTTGTCCATAATGTACCAATTTCCGCCTTCATTGCTAAAAATAGCGTGATTACTAGACACAGTCGCAATAGGAATAACAATATCATTGCCTTCTTTGCGCCCTGCGCTCATAGGTGTTTTGTGCAACATAAAGTTCTGACTAAAACCTTGCCCAGCCACAGAAATAGTAGGCGTGCCACCTCCTGTGCCAATAAAAGTTTTCTTTGGGTCAAATTTTGCGGTTTCTTTTGGAAGATTATTTTGGTCTATTTGTTGTTGCAATTTTTGTTTTTCTTGTTGTTGCGTTTGGAGTTCTTGTTGTATTTGTTGCTTTTCTTGCTCTAATTTTTGTTTTTGTTGCTCCATTTGTTGTTTTTGAAGATTCATATCTTCTTGATTTTTAGCATCTTGTGCTATTTTTTCTTTTTGCGTTTTCTGATAAAAGAAAAACCCTAGTCCTGCCAAAAGCACCACACCACCAATAATAAAATACAAAGTATTATCATTTTTTGGTTTGTCAGCGTTTGCTTCACTACTATTATTTTCTGTATTTCCAGTAGCATTAGCAGGTTTTGTAATGGCAAGTGGTTGCGTTTTACCATCAATACTCAATATCAAATCATTAGAACGCAAATCACTATTTTTGGTCGTTGTATCAGGAATAACGAAATTTATTTCATAATTCCCACTATTATTTTTGTCTGAATTGGTGGTATTATTGTCATTAGTAGTGGTGTTTTTTCCTACATATTCTCCCAAAATATTGGCAATTTCGTCAGCGGAATTAACAATATTTGTTTCTGCGTTGGTTTTGTCGGCAAGTTTCTGAAAATTATCTGCACTGTATGCGTTCCAAGTCTTATGTACAACTGAAAAAACCTGCATATCCGTTTTATTAGCCTTTTCTATACAATCCTCAATTTTAAACGTAGAATTGCTGTTATTCATTCCCACCGTAAGTACAATAAGTTGCTTTTCTGTAGCATCAGAATTTTTATTAAGATATTCAATGGCTTCATAAATAGCCTTATTTACATCAGAAACATAGTTTTTGTCGCTTACGGCTTTCACACGTCTGTTGATTTCTTCTATCAAAGAGTTTTTATTTGATGTGAATTCTGCGCTCATTGTATTCAAAATTTTGCTATCAGCATCAGTTTTCCAAAAAGAAGCAGCATTAAAAACGACATTATCAGGGGCATTTTTGATAAAATCAGCTAACCCATTTTTAAAATTATTGACAACTTTCGTTTCAGTCATTCCAGAAGTTTCTATCAACAAAAAAACTGCTTTTTTAGCTTTTGAAGATGGTTTTTCTGCACTATTTGTGCCAGCATTTGCGTTAGTTATTTGGATAACAACTTCTTTATTTGCCTGCAAAACTTTGGTGTTTTCTGACGTGAGTTTTTTGTCAGATTGTACTTTTAGTTTGATGTTGGGATAATTTTTTGAGTCTGTATCCACATTTTGCGCAAAACTTATTTTGCTACTAATCAAGCAAATAGCTATTGTTAGTATTGATACTATTCTTTTCATAAAAGTATTTTTTATTTGTTTTTTGAAATTCCCCTTTGGGGTTAGGGGCTACTAATTTGCACTTTTAAGTTTAAAAACGGTGTTTCCAATACGAATATTGTCGCCATCTTGGAGGTTACCATCTTCTGTAAAAACTTCGTTAATGAATGTACCATTTGTAGAAAGTTCGTCTTTAAATTTGAACTCACCCATACGGTACAAAATAGTCAGATGTTTACCCGAAATTTGCCCATCTTGCACCACAATATCACAACCAGCATCAGAACCAATAATATTTCTCCCTTCACGCAATTTAAAATCTACGCCAAGTGCATCAATAGTAAAAGAAACAAGCCAACCAACCAGTTTTCTACCAGTTGTATTGCTATTATTTGGTGTAATATTTTGCTTATTTTGTTCAATATTTCCAGAAAAAATAGCTGTTTTATTAAAATCTTGCTTTTCAATAAGTTGCGTTTTGTCATCATTATTGGGGATATTCTGAATAATTTGCGTTTTATTGAAGTCAGTTTGCCCTGCATCAGGGCAATAAGGGCATTTTTGAAGGGTATTTTCGTAATAGTGTCCGTTGGCACAAAGGTTATATTTGCTCATATTCGTAAGGTTTTATTTATTTGTAGGAAAATTAAATAAAATTTTATGAATAGCAAAATTTCTTTTGAATTAAATGCAAAAGTTTTGCAAATCTTGACAACTTGCCAAAAATTAAAAATATTTTCTCTTCTCCTCAAAAATATTACGCACTAAATAAACTATATTTGTGCGTAATATTTTTTGTAATCCTTCTATCACAAGACCAATGCAATTAGAACTGAAACAACCAGTACAAACGCTTAATTCCACTTACCGCAGGGCTAATCTTGGTTTGACGCAAGCAACTACTTTTAAAAAGAATCTTTCCAAATTACTGGAAGGCATCAACGACAAAGAAACAGAAGAAAATCAGAAAAATATTGTCATAGAATTTCTGAAAAATACTTATTACAAAGATTTAAACGAAGTAAATACAAAAGGCAGACAAGATTTGGTTATTCATAACGACAAAACCGCCAAATCTAGCGTTGGAGTTATTATTGAGGTCAAAAGAACAAGCAATAAAGCTGAAATGATTTCTGCGGAAAATCCTAACGCAAAGGCATTACAAGAACTTTTACATTATTATTTGAAAGAAAGATTTATAAGTAACAACAAGGAAATCAAGCACTTAATCATTACCAATATTTATGAATGGTATGTTTTTGATGCCGCAGATTTTGAAAGATTTTTCTTTGAAGATAAAAAACTCAAAGAAGATTATAAAAATTGGACAGAAGGAAAACTAGGTTTAAACACTACAGACTGGTTTTATAAGGAAATTGCTAAGCCATTTTTGGAAGATAAAACGCTGGAATGTACGTATTTTGATATACGAAAACTCAAAGATGTTGTAAATAATGATTTGCCTTTGGAAAGACAAGATGAGATGTTACTTGTGGACACATACAAGATGTTTTCACCTGAATATTTGCTAAAACTTTCTTTCCAAAATGATGCCAACACTCTCAATACGGCATTTTATAACGAACTTTTGCATATTTTGGGACTTGAAGAAACAGGCACAAGCAAGAAAATTATTACCAGAATTATTAATGAAAAGGATAGAAATAACGGCTCATTACTGGAGCGTATCATTAATTCTCTTGATAGAAATTCGTCTTACGAACAATATCCAAATATAAAAGAATTTGGAGAAACCCACGAAGAGCAACTGTTTAGTTTTGCGCTAGAACTATGTATTACGTGGCTCAACCGCATTTTATTTCTCAAACTTTTGGAAGGGCAACTACTAAAATACCACCAAAAAGACCCACAACAGAAGTTTTTAAATAGCTCAAAAATTGAAAATTTTTCAATGCTTGATACACTTTTTTTTGAGATATTAGCTGTTCCTGTGGCAGATAGAGAACAAGATATTGCAGGAAAATTTGCTAATATTCCTTATCTAAACAGCTCATTATTTGACAAAACGGAATTAGAGAACGTGTTGCAAATAAGTCTTTTAGAACGCAATTTGACAATGTCTATCTTCAATGCAACCGTTTTGAAAGATGACAATGGCAAACGTATTGTAGGTCAAAAAAGCACACTCCAATATCTTTTTGAGTTTTTAGATGCGTTTGATTTTGCGAGTGATGCTGATGTAGTTATTCAAGAAAATGATAAAACAATCATCAATTCTGCAGTTTTGGGGCTTATTTTTGAGAAACTCAACGGTTATAAAGATGGTTCTGTCTTTACGCCCTCATTTATCACAATGTATATGTGTCGTGAGGGCATACGCAAGGCGGTTATTCAAAAATTTAATGACCAATATGATTGGAATTGCAAAAATTTTAATGATTTGCAAAATAGAATAGATGACATTACCAAAAAACAAGCTAATGACACTTTCAATAAATTAAGAATATGCGACCCTGCGGTAGGTTCTGGGCATTTTTTGGTATCTGCACTCAATGAAATCATTGTCATTAAGCACGAATTGAAAATTTTAATTGATAAAAAAGGGAAAAGATTAAGAGAACACCATATTTCTACTGAAAATGATGAATTGGTGATTATCAACAAGGAAAATGGCAAAAATTTTGTTTATGACTATAGAGATGATGAAAAACAAGAAGTTCAAGAGTTATTGTTTAACGAAAAGCAAATTATCATAGAAAATTGTCTTTTTGGGGTGGATATCAACGCAAAATCCGTGCTTATTTGTCGTTTGCGTTTGTGGATAGAATTGCTCAAAAATATGTATTACACACAGGAAAGCAAGTTTAAGCAGCTTGAAACTTTCCCAAATATTGACATCAATATTAAGACAGGAAACAGTCTGATTAGCAAGTTTAATCTTGATGACAAAATGAATGATTTTGCACCTGCAGCAAGGCAATATATCAAAAAAATAATACCTGATTATAAAATTCAGGTGGACTTGTACAAATCTGTAAGAGATAAAGGTGCTAAAAATATCATTATCAAGAAGATAAAAGAATATAAAGCTAATTTTTCTAAAATGTTTAATCCAAAAGACAAAGATTTTAGAGCGTGGAAAGATAAAGAAAATGAATGGTTTGTGTCTGCTAATAGTGCTTTTTTGGAATACGAACTCACAAGCAAACTTTTGGAAGAAAGCAATGCTTTAAAAGCCGTTTACGAGAATAAAATGGCAATTTATAAGAACGCTTTTGAGTGGCGTTTTGAGTTTCCAGAGGTGCTTAATGATGACGGAGATTTTATAGGCTTTGATTTGGTGGTAGGAAATCCACCTTATTTTTCCGTAAGTAATGCGGAAGCACTAAGACCAATGTCACATAAATATATGACTTGGGCATCTTCTGGTGATATTTATGCTTTATTTTATGAGTTGGGGCAATGGATTTTAAAACCAAAAGGATACGAAATATTGATTACTTCTAACAAGTGGTTAAGAGCTAGTTATGGTGCATCAATGAGAAATTATATCATAACAGAAACAAATCCTTTGTTATTGGTTGATTTTGGGCAAAATTTGCTGTTTGATAGAGCTATTGTGCATACAAACATCATTATGTCAAGAAAAGAGCTTAATCAAAATCAAATGGAGGCAGTAAGGTTTGAAGATGGTAAGTTTTTTGAATATGTCAAAGTTTTGGGTGAGTATGTTGATACACATAAAACCCTCAATAATCAAACTGATGCAGGTATTTGGAATCTTATTTCTCCTTTTCAAATCAGTTTGCAAGAGAAAATTGAAGCAAATGAAACCCACAAAAAATTGAGAAATTGGGATATAAAGATAAATTTTGGTCTTAAAACAGGTTTCAATGAGGCTTTTATCATCAATGAGAGTGAAAAAGATGCTTTGATTAAGGCGGATAGCAAAAATATTGAAATAATAAAGCCTATTTTGAGAGGTAGAGATACAAGGAAATATTACTGCAATTTTGCTAAATATTACATTATCAATACCTATAATGGCTACATGGATTTGATTAAAGAAACGCACAAAAATATTGTCAAATTGCCTAATGATTTGTTTAAATACAAATCATTTAAAACCAAAAAATGGAAAACTGTAAAAAGGTTGGAAGCCACAAAAGGCAACAAATTTAGGGTAAATAGGGTTATTGTAAAAACGGATTATCCTACTATTGAAACGCATTTGAAAAAATTTGAAATGCAACTAAAAGCAAGAGAAGACCAAGGGGAAGATTGGACAAACTTGCGTAATTGCGCTTATATTGATGAATTTGTGAAACCTAAAATAATTTTTTCAGAAATTACGAGTGAGCCACAATTTTATTATGACGAAAAAGGCTACTATCCAGAAGCAACTGTATTTTTTATATCAGGAAAGAATTTGAAGTACCTCACAGCACTTTTGAACTCAAAACCTGTTACTTTTTTCTTCAAATCTTTTTATATGGGCGGAGAATTAGTAGGCAAAATCAGGTATAAAAAAGTGTTTTTGGAACAAATACCAATTCCTACACCAACAGAAATACAAGAAAAAGCTATTGTTACTTTGGTAGATGCCATTATCTCACAAAAAGCGGCTGGTTTGGATAGTTTGGAAAATGAGCGCAAAATAGATGCTTTGGTGTATGATTTGTACGAAATTACGGCAGAGGAGCAAAAAATCATAGAAGGGAAATAGAAAAATTAGCAAAAAAGCCTTTCCAAACTTTGGAAAGGCTTTTTATTTTATTAGACTTTGGCTTCTTGCCTAAATTTCTCTATAAATTCTGCAATTAGCAAGCTACCAAGTTCTTCTCCTCCGTGTCTTCTAACGGCTATTTTGCCTTCTGCGGCTTCTTTTTCTCCAATAACAAGCATAAACGGCACTTTTGACATTTCTGCATCACGGATTTTTCTACCAATTTTTTCATCTCTTTCATCTACAAAACCACGAATATCAGCCTCTTCAAGCGTCAAACGTACATTTTCTGCATAATCAGCAAATTTTTCTGAAATAGTCAAGATACCAATTTGGTCTGGTGCGAGCCACAAAGGAAAATTACCTGCACAATGTTCTATCAAAACTGCTACAAAACGTTCCAATGAGCCAAAAGGCGCACGGTGAATCATTACTGGGCGGTGTTTTTGGTTGTCCGCACCTGTGTATTCTAGCTCAAAACGCTGTGGAAGCTGATAATCCACTTGTATTGTGCCTAATTGCCACTTTCTACCTAACGCATCTTTTACCATAAAATCAAGTTTTGGACCATAAAAAGCCGCCTCACCGTATTCTACAACTGTTTTTAGGTCTTTTTCTTTGAGTGCTTCCAAAATATCTGTTTCTGCTTTGTCCCAATCACTTTCATTTCCAATATATTTGGCTCTTTCTGTCTGATGACGCAAAGAAATTTGTGCTGTATAGTCCTCAAAACCAAGAGCTTTAAACACATAAAGCACCAAATCAATTACTTTAGCAAACTCGCCACGTACTTGGTCTGGACGACAAAAAATATGGGCATCATCTTGTGTAAAACCTCGCACACGTGTAAGTCCGTGCAGTTCTCCTGATTGCTCGTAACGGTAAACTGTCCCAAATTCTGCAAAACGCACAGGCAAATCACGGTAAGAACGTGGTTTTGTCTTATAAATTTCGCAATGATGCGGACAATTCATAGGTTTTAGCATAAAAAACTCATTCTCTTCTGGCGTTTGTATGGGCTGAAACGAGTCTGCGCCATATTTTTCCCAATGTCCTGAAATTTCATAGAGTTTTTTACTTCCAATATGTGGCGTAACAACAGGCGAATAACCTGCTTTTACTTGTGCTTTCCTCAAAAAACTCTCCAAACGCTCACGCAAAAGCGCACCTTTTGGCAACCACAAAGGAAGTCCTTTTCCTACGTTTTCAGAGAAAGCAAAAAGCTCCATTTCTTGCCCTAACTTGCGGTGGTCACGTTTTTTTGCTTCTTCTTGTAGTTTTATGTATTCTTTTAGCTCACTATCTTTTGGAAAAGTGATGGCATAAATACGTGTCAGTTGTTTGCTATTGATGTCGCCACGCCAATATGCACCTGCTACGCTAGTAATTTTGATAGCCTTGATGAAGCCAGTATTTGGGATATGCGCCCCACGACATAAATCCGTAAAATTTCCTTGTGTATAGAACGTAATTGTACCATCTGCAAGATTTTCTAACAAATCTAGTTTATAATTATCTCCTTTTTCACTAAAATAAGCTATTGCATCAGTTTTTGATACGGATTTTCTGACAAATTCAGCTTTGGTACGAGCAAGTTCTAACACTTTTTTCTCTACTTCTTCAAAATCTTTTTCAGAAAAACTACGTGCTTTGTTCTCAAAACCTGCAACATCATCAAAATCAACATCATAATAAAAGCCACCACGTTCAATAGGCGGACCTATTCCAAATTTTATTTTTGGATAAAGTGCCTCTAATGCCTCTGCAAGCAAATGCGCTGACGAGTGCCAAAATACATCTTTTCCGTCTGTGTCGTTCCACGTAAGAAGTTTAAGGGTGCTATCTGTCGTTATTGGGCGGTTTGACTCTACAATTTCATCATTTACTTTTGCTGCAAGTACGTTTCTTGCAAGTCCTTCACTAATGCTAAGTGCAACATCATGAGCGGTTGCGCCTGCTTCATATTCACGTACAGAATTATCTGGGAGGGTTATTTTTATCATTTTTATTAGGAAAATTCTTAGAAAAATTCTTTTAAATTCGTTTTTTTAGAATTGAAATGCAATTTGTGCAATTTTTCTTAGAAAAACAAAAAAATCAGTTTCTAAACTGGTATGCTATACTTGTAATGATTTCAAATGGTGGCAGAAACCGCCATTGTTCGTGTCTTCATAAACAACGGTATTTTTATATAAATATTTATAAATATTAAATCATTACAAGTGTAGCACTATCTTATTTTCAATATCAATACGGGGGACATTTTTTCTTGCGGCTATTTTTGTTTTAACTGCAAAGGCGCAAAGTTTAAATATACACAAAGAATGCAAGATTGCACTATGTTGTTTGTATTTCTTTGCGTTCTTTGCACCTTCACTTTGCGGTCAAAAACAACTGATTTTAGTTGATGACACCCATGTTGTAAAGTGATTGCTCTAAAAATTCCGTTGCAAACGTGTTGATTTTTATGTAACTTTACAAGAAAATTTGTAACTAAAATTAGAATAATCCTAGAAGATAACAAATAACTTTCAAATACATTTTTCCACGTTCAGACGTTGTCAATAATATTTCTACAAACACATCTAGTAATTATTCATTCCTAATTCCTCATTTAAAATGAATTCAATCATAAAAATACTCCAAAAAGACAAAAGAATTATCTTAGGATTGATGTCTGGTACTTCTTTAGATGGCTTAGATATGGCTTTATGCGAGATTTCTGGTAGTGGAAAAGCCACACGTTTGCAAGTACGCAAACACGAGACTTTTTCTTATTCTGAAGAATTAAAAAAGAAAATCAAAGAAGTTTTTGTAAAATCAACTGTTGATTTACAAAAACTGACCATTTTAAACGTGTATTTGGGTGATGTTTTTGCAGAAATAATCCTTAAAACACTCCAAAAATGGCAAATAAATCCACAAGAAGTTGATGTGATAGCAAGCCACGGACAAACGGTTTTTCACGCTCCAAAACGCCTACACAAACTCCAAAATATGCCCAACGCCACATTACAAATAGCAGATATTGACCATATTGCTACAAAAACAGGTATTCTGACCGTTGGTGATTTTCGTCAGAAACACCTTGCACTTGGCGGAGAAGGTGCGCCATTAGCTTTATATGGTGATTATTTTTTGTTTTCTAGTGAGGAAGAAAACAGGATTTTGCTAAATATTGGTGGAATCTCAAATTTTACGTTTTTGCCTGCAAATAATATTTTTAAAGAAATTATTTGTAGTGATATAGGCGCAGGAAACACACTTATTGACTTTTTTACACAAATTTATTTTAATAAAAATTATGATGAGAATGGCGACATTGCTCGTAGTGGAAAATGCCATTACAAACTCCTAAACGAGCTTTTGAAACACCCTTTTTTAGCTGAAAAAATGCCTAAAACAACTGGACAAGAGGTTTTTAAGCCAACTTTTGTAGAAAATACTTTACAAGATTTAGATATTCAAACATCTTCCAAAAAACTTTCAGAAGCAGATTTAATATGTACCCTAACACATTTTACTGCACAAAGTATTGTAAAACATATAAAAGAATTACAAAATGAAAATAAACCCACAAACCTAACTACAAGTGTGTATGTAAGTGGTGGTGGCGTACATAATATGTTTTTAATGGATTTGTTGAAGGAAAATTTGCCTAAATTTACTGTCAAAAATTTTGAGGTTTTGGGTATTTCTCCTGACGCAAAAGAAGCTGTTTTATTTGCGGTACTCGCAAATGAAAGGCTTTTTGGGCAAAATAAAGCTTGGCAATTTGGAAAGATTGCACTAGCTTAAAGACAAGTAGAAGCAAGTAGTGTACCATAAATCAACGTATATCTGATTTATTTGCCACGAATACACGAATAATTGTGTTCATTCGTGTATTCGTGGCAACTGCAAACCCTACAATATAGCCTTTATGCAACAGTAGTATGAAGTACGAATTCAAAATCTTGATTATTAAGTTATTAGAAAAAAAGAAAAGAAAAAGAAAAAAAATAGCTATTCTATCTTTTTTTTTTTAAATTTGCACTCCAAAATCAAAAATGTTTCACACATTTTAGCAAGATTTTCAAAAAGACAATCAATGTAAAGATAAAATAGTATTCAAATATTATCCAAAATAATACTAAATGGCATATTTATTCACTTCTGAATCAGTTTCAGAAGGACACCCAGACAAGATAGCAGACCAAATTTCTGATGCAGTTTTAGATGCAATGCTTGCACAAGACCCTCACTCTCGTGTTGCTTGTGAAACACTCGTAACAACTGGTCTGACTGTTGTAGCTGGTGAAATTACGACAAAGGCTTATGTAGAAATCCAAGATATAGTACGTAAAACTATTCAAGAAATTGGCTACAACAAAGCTGAATACCAATTTGAAGCCCTTTCTTGTGGCGTTACGGTGGCACTTCATAGCCAATCTCCTGATATTGCACAAGGCGTAAATGAAGGTGAAGGAATTGATAAAGAACAAGGTGCTGGTGACCAAGGAATGATGTTTGGGTACGCCTCAACAGAAACACCTGAATATATGCCAATGGCACTTGCTTTTTCTCACAGAATTGTAAAAGAATTAGCTAATATTCGTAAAAAAAATCTACAACTTATGCCTTATTTGCGCCCTGATGCAAAAGCGCAAGTTACAGTAGAATATGACAACCATAATAAGCCTGTTCGTGTTCATACAGTTGTGGTTTCTACACAACACGACGACTTTGACAAAGAGGCAACAATGCTCAAAAAAATCCACGACGAAGTAATAGAACACGTTGTTAAAAAAGTTATTCCTGCGCATTTGTTAGATGATAAAACGGTTTATCACATCAACCCAACAGGAAAATTTGTTATTGGAGGTCCTCACGGTGATAGCGGCTTGACTGGTCGTAAAATTATTGTTGATACTTACGGTGGCAAAGGCGCACACGGTGGCGGTGCTTTTTCAGGAAAAGACCCTTCAAAAGTAGATAGAAGTGCAGCTTATGCAGCTCGTCATATTGCTAAAAATCTTGTTGCAGCTGGTGTAGCAGAAGAAATTTTGGTACAAGTAGCTTATGCTATTGGTGTAGCAAAACCTGTTTCTTTGAACGTAAATACTTACGGAACATCTAAATTGGGGCTTTCTGACGAACAAATTGGCGTTATCGTAGCAGAACTTTTTGATATGCGTCCTAAAGCTCTTGTGGAGCGTTTGGGATTGAAAAATCCAATTTATTCTCCAACTGCAGCCTATGGACACATGGGACGTGAGCCATACACAGCAAAAGTTGATTTTATGTTGGTTGAAATCAAAGAAGATAATAATCATAAAACAGAAATACGTACAAAATCAAGCAAAGAAGTAGAATTTTTTACTTGGGAAAAATTAGACTACGTGCAAAAAGTAAAAGATGCTTTCAAGATTAACTAAATAGTTTTGAGCATATAAACAAAAAAGCCATTCAAAATTATCTTTGAATGGCTTTTTATTTTTTCTATAAACTCCAATATAAAATATTTTTAATTTTTTTACTGAAAATCCCTTTAATATCCACAAAAACAGCGTTTTCATTGAGCATATCTATAAAATATTGTTCCTCCAAATCTAGGTAATTTTTGTGGTTTACTGCCAAAATAATAGCATCATATTTGCCAGTTGGAGCATTTTGCAATTCAAAGCCGTATTCGTGTTTTACTTCTGCACTATCTGCGTGGGTATCAACTACATCAACAGACAAACTAAAAGATTTTAGCTCGTTTACAACATCAGCTACTTTTGAGTTACGAATGTCACTTACATTTTCTTTGAAAGTAACGCCCATCACCAGCACACGAGCTTGAGAAGGGTTTTTTCCTTGTTTTATAAGCAGTTGAACAGTTTTTTTAGCAATATGTGCACCCATTCTGTCATTGATAGCCCGCCCACTCAAAATAACCTCTGGTTTGTAGCCAAGTTCTTGCGCTTTGTAGGTCAAATAATAAGGATCAACGCCAATACAATGCCCTCCTACAAGTCCTGGCACGAATTTTAAGAAATTCCATTTAGTTCCTGCTGCCTCCAAAACTTCATAAGTATTGATATTCATTTTATCAAAAATCATAGAAAGCTCGTTCATAAGCGCAATATTGACATCTCTTTGCGTGTTTTCAATGATTTTAGCAGCTTCTGCCACTTTTATAGAAGATGCCTTATGTACGCCTGCACGCACCACAAGTTCATACGTTTGCGCCACAATAGCCAAACTTTCCGCATCAGAACTAGCAACAACCTTTACAATGCTAGAAAGCGTATGTTCTTTGTCGCCAGGATTGATTCTTTCAGGAGAATAACCAACCTTAAAATCAATATTAAACTTTAAATTGCTTTCTTTTTCTAAGATAGGCACACAATCCTCTTCCGTACAACCAGGATAAACCGTGGACTCAAAAACCACTATATCAGCACGTTTAAGCACTTTTCCGACAGTTGCGGAGGCAGAAAGTAGTGGTTTTAGGTCGGGAATATTATGCTCGTCTATGGGCGTGGGAACGGCAACTATGAAAAAATTAGCCTTTGAAAGGGTTTCAAGGTTATCCGTAAAAACAATGTCTGTGTTGTCAAAATCAGCTTTTTGTAGCTCGTTGCTTGGGTCTATGGCATTTTGCATCATTTCAACACGTTTTTTGTTGATGTCAAAACCAATGACTTTAATTTTTTTTGCAAATTCAAGGGCAATAGGAAGCCCAACATAACCCAGTCCAATGACTGCCAAAGTAGCTTTTTTCTCTAAAAGTTGGTCGTAAATGTTCAAAATAATTGTGAATTGTGAATTGTGAATTGTTTTTACGAATACCAAAAAATATTTTAATTTTCGTACTTCGTACCTCAAACTTCGCACCTATGTTTACCAGTTAATAGTGGTATTTTTTAGTCTATCCATATCACCTTCTTTTTGGTAGAGTTGAATGGAGTTTTTATTTCTTTTTATGATGATTGGGCTTTGTTTGAGCATATTTTCACGTTCAGGAACATTCACAGAAGTTGTTGTTTTCCAGTTAATTTTTGCGTCATCAGCAATTAGTTTATTGATACTCATTTTGTCGTTACCAAAAACGAATATTTTATTTTTCTTATCAACAGAAATCAGCGTAACATTTTCTCCTTCTTTTGAAGACCATTTTTTAGCTTTGGCATCATAATTAAGAATAATTTTCTCACTCATTGCATCATTTGAAACGGTGAGGGTAAGGTTTTTGTTGGTTGGTGTAAGTTGCGTGAGCAAATACATCATAATGATAACTCCATAATCTAGCATAATTGTAATTTGATTAGGTAAAAAATAAAAACACTTCTAAATCTCGTACTTCAAAATTCGTACCTATTTTATAGCAACAGCTTTTTCTGCTTCTCTAAATTTGCCATCTTGGTACTTAGAAGGGCATTTCATTAAGATTTTTTTAGCAATAAATTGTTCATTTTTCATATTTCCAACGACAACTACTTTCTCTGAACGCTCAAAATCTTGTGGTTTAGCATCAAAATAAACAACGGGTTTGGCTATTCCTTTTTCGTCTATAAGTGTGAAAGTGAACAAATTAGCATCAACAACAGGATTATAATTCATTTCTAAAATATTACCTTTTTTATCTTTTTTGAGATGTCCAACTACGTGAACGTCTGTATCTGTGTTTTTGGTTGCAATTTCAATTGCCTCACCAAAAGAAACGTATTTACTTGTGTTTCCCATAGACGAAATAACCACGCCAATAGCTACTGCAATAGCCACAATGCCAATAATATGTGAAATTTTCATAAAATTTTGTTGTCTTGTTTCCCTACGTTCCACGTGGGGTTATGATTGTTAAACCCTTTCAGGGTTTAAAATACAGTTTTTGGTTGTTTTGCTTTCGCAAGTTGGGCTGGGTAAGCCCAACCCTTACATTTTAACGTAAAAACTAACGTACCTCGTACTTCAAACTTCGTACCTTAAACTTACATTCTTTTGCTCATTTCATCTCTTATGCGTGCTGCGCCCTCATAGTCTTCATTTTCTAATGCGTTTTTAAGCATATCATCAAGTTCATCTTTGCTGGCACTTTTGATAGAGGTATTGCCACGAGCTGGCGCATCTTCTTTTGTTGCTTCTACGCCTTCCTCGTCATCATTATGACTCAAAATAATGCCTGCTTCCGACAAAACATTTTCAGTAGTGAAAATAGGCACACCAAAACGCAAGGCAATAGCAATAGCATCAGAAGGACGTGCATCAATATCTGTAACATTACGGTCTCCCTCGCAGGCAAGGTGCGCAAAAAAAACGCCCTCACGTAGTTCTGAGATAACAACTTCTGTAATATTTATCTTAAAATTTTCTGCCAGAGAGCGGAATAAGTCGTGTGTCATTGGGCGATTGGGCGTAATATGCTCAATTTCAATGGCAATAGCTTGCGCTTCAAACATTCCTATCACGATAGGAAGTCTGCGGTTTCCGCCTCTTTCGCCCAAAATTAGGGCAAATGAGCCGCTAGAAGTCTGGCTTGCTGAAAGCCCCAATATATCTAATCTTATCTTGTCCACGCTATTAAATTTTAATGCAAAATTACGCTTTTTTCTATAAAAGCAAAATATTTGTTGCAATTTGCTATCTTTTATTCATAAAAAACACGTAATTTACGCCCAAATATAAACACAATTTGATAAGTCAAATATCTATTTATTACACTTCTTTAACTATCTATTTATTACACTTCTTTAACAACTTTATGCCTAAAAATATTTCTTTTGTGCTGCTTTTTTTCTTTCTTTTTTCTTGCGAAAAAAGTAGAAAAAACGAAAACACTACTCAAAATGACACCGTAAATGCCAAAGATGCACATAAAGTTTCCAATAACCACGTTTATGTACAAAATTTTGATAAATTAGTTACAGAATTTGAAAGTACAGAACGGGAAGATTGGAAACAACGTGAGAAGATTTTTCAGAAAATCTCACCCATAGAAGGTGCAACTATCATAGATATTGGCGCAGGAACAGGTTTTTTCACTTTTGCGCTGGCTGAAAAAGCTAAAAAAGTGGTTGCTCTTGATATTGATAAGCGTTTTATTGATTTTATCAAAAACAAAAAGAAAGCATTACCTGAAAATCAGCAAAAAAAGATAGAAACACGTCTTATCTCGCCAGAAGACCCACGCCTTGCAGATAATGAGGCTGATGTAGCAATGCTTGTGAACGTATATCATCACATAAGTAGCCGTTTGGTTTACCTCAAAAAAATACGCAACGGACTTCAAAAACAAGGAAAAATCCTGATTATTGAGTTTAAAAAAGGAGATATGGGCATTGATTTTGGTCCGCCAGAAAATATGAAACTTGATGTAAAAACCATCACAAATGAGCTAGAAAAAGCTAACTTTGAAAACATTGAAGTTGATACAGAAACACTTAAATATCAAGTAGTTATCACCGCAAAAAAGAAGAAATAACCTTGTTTTGGCATCAATACGAATTAAATTGAAATATTTTTGTAAAATTAAAATAGTTTTATTATGTTTGTAACTGGAGTATGTAGCTGTTTTAAACAAAAAAATAATGATAAAAAAACTTGAACAATTCATAGCTAAATTGAACTCCAATCAAAAACTAATTTTAGCTATTACCACTCCCATTTTTCTGTTTATAGTGTTTGTTGCGCTTGCTAAATCAGTTTACAGTTGGAAGAATTTTGACCCAGATAGTCTTCATTGGCAGTATTATAATTTTAGTGAAAAATTTAATACTGCTTTTAATTTTTCATATAGTTGGTGGATTTGGTTAATTTATGTTGCAATTATTGGATTTATAGAGTATAAAATTTTTGAAGATAAGCTAAAGGCTAATTAAAGATATTCATAGTTCGTTTTTGTTATATTGTGTCAGTTATTTCCCTCCTGATACCAAAAATATCAATTAAATTTTATTTTATTTGCAGAGAGCAAATATTTTCATTAGGTTTGCGTTTGAAATACGCACTTACGTACATAATTATTCTAACATTTAATATTGTAAAAAGTAATTGAAATATGATAACTTTTGTCGGCTGTCACGGCACATCTTTACAATCAGGTGAGAAAATAATTCAATCTAAATTTATTATATCTGAAAAAATTGACGAATGGTTAGGTGATGGGGCATATTTTTTTGTTAATGGGGTCAATAATAATATTGAAGAGCTTGCTTCAAAATGGGCAAGTTGTCAATCTTGGGACAATAAAATAAAATCTCATACATATACCAGTTTTTGTGTTATTGAATCTATTTTAGAAATTGATGATGATACTCATTTAGATTTAACTTCACATGAAGGAGTGGAAATATTAAATTATATTATTACTAAATTTTTGGATAAAGTCAAACCGCTAAATAAAAAATTGAATTTTCTTGATGGCGCAATGATTAACCTTGTGAGGAATGAAAAAATTCTTAAAATTGATGTAGTAAAGGGTAATTTTTTTCATAAAATTTGAACAAGAAAGAATTTATCAGATAAATTTGCGAACTAATAATTGTACAATTTGTTCTGTTTTTGATGTTGATAATGTGATAAAATCAAAAAAAATAATTAAAATAGGTAAAATAATATGAAACTAAATGACAAACTAAAAAAACAAATTGACCAATATTTTGAATCAGTTACGCCAGAATACTTACTTGACGTGGCTATTACTAAATATGAATTTGTGGAAGTTTTGCTAGAAATTTCTGGTAACTTCACATCAGTACCTACAAAACACTTTGGAAGTATAGATACTTTTAAGGGTAGTTTTCCTATTTCTCAAATTAATGAGATAAGCAATTACACAACAGCTGCTTAATTCAAATATGAACATACAACTAACAAATTGGCAAGTCAAAAATCTTACATTTTCAATAATAGAAAATGTAGAGGCTGGTGATAAACATTTTGACCTTGAAATTGCAAATTATTTTCTTGAAAATAAAGATGATGAATTTGTGATTGCTATAAAAATTCACGTTATTGATGTAATGTTTGACTTGACAGTAGAGTCTTTATTTACATTTAGACTAGATGATAAAATAACTGAGGATTTTAAATTATCAGACTTCCCTAAAATAAATGCCCCTGCAATTGCATTTCCATATTTAAGAGCCTTTATATCAAATTTAACGTTGCAAGCTGGAGTTCCACCTGTAATATTACCCTCTATTAACTTCGTGGAGTTAGCTAAATAAAAAAAATAAAAAAAAAGCATATCATTATATTTCCAGTTTGGATAAAAACTTCTACCATTGTTGATACATTAAAATATTCAACAACGGCATTTTTTTTATCTTTGCAAAAAATAACACTCACAACTCTTCAAGTGCAAATTCTTTCAGAAATAAATATCCTCATCAAAAAAGAGATTTTGTTGGAATGGCGACAAAAATATGCCCTCAATGGGCTTCTTTTGTACGTTATTGGCGCAGTAATGATTGCGTATTTGAGCTTTAATCTGCAACAAAATTCTCTAAATCCTATTACGTGGAACGCTCTTTTCTGGATAATTATGCTTTTTTCTGCCGTTAATGCGGTGGGTAAAAGTTTTGTACAGGAGCGTCCAAGCCGTTTTTTGTATTATTATGTCGTGGCAAATCCGTTGGCTATTATCATCTCAAAAATCATTTATAATACTTCGTTGATGCTTGTAATGGCATTTTTGGGACTTATTGCTTACTGGATTTTGCTAGGAAATCCTGTTGTTGATAAAATGTTGTTTGGTTTTAATTTGTTTTTGGGAGCGTTAGGTTTTGCCACAACCCTTACAATGGTGGCAGGAATAGCCGCAAAAGCCAACCAAAATGCTACATTAATGGCTATTTTGAGTTTTCCTGTTATTGTGCCAATGCTACTTTTACTGATAAAAGTATCCAAAAATGCCCTTGACGGACTTGATAGAGGCGTAAGTTTTGATGCAATGCTGACACTTTTAGCTATGAATGTGATTGTGGTGGCTATTTCTGTGATTTTATTTCCGTTTTTGTGGAAAAGCTAACGGAAAAGTACGAAGTTTGAGGTACGAGATACGGATTGGAAATTTCTCAAAAAATTCACTGATATTTAGTAATTTTTCATTACCTTTGCACCAAAATTATAACCAATAACTTATTCTAAAAAATGGCAACTAACAGAACTTTCACAATGATTAAGCCAGATGCAACAGCAGCAGGCAACATTGGCGCAATTACTAAAATGATTGAAGAAGCAGGCTTTCGTATTGTAGCTATGCGTCTTACACACCTAAGCCGTGAGCGTGCAGGGCAATTTTATGAAGTTCATAAAGAGCGTGGTTTTTATGCTGATTTATGCGCTTATATGTCTTCTGGCACTATTGTTCCAATGATTTTGGAAAAAGAAAATGCAGTTGCAGACTTTAGAAAACTAATTGGCGCAACCAACCCAGAACAAGCAGAAGCAGGAACTATCCGCAAAATGTTTGCAAAATCTATTGAAGCAAATGCCGTTCACGGTTCTGATTCAGACGAAAATGCAGCAATTGAAGGCGGATTTTTCTTTGCAGGAATGCACCAATACTAGGTACGAAGTTTGAAGTACGAAGTACGAAAAATATAACTGTTTAGGTTAAATATTTAGAAGTTGGAACAAAGGTATTAAAATGTAGGGGTTGGGCTTGCCTCATAGCCGTCAAGTTAAGTCTTCAATATATCATTTAGAGAAGATTTAGCTTGTTTTTTTGTTTTTTAGCGAATGCTAAAAACTCTTCAAATATAGTTTTAATTAATTTTTGTAAAGAGCCTGTATCTCCGTTTCTAATACATTTCTAGATTTTTTTGAGTTTTTTTAACTATTTTGTATGCTTTCCATTCACTCAACTCAAAATCAGTCTTGTCTTGCGTAAAAGCCTTAAATAAGGTTAGTAAATGCCCTCCAATCAGAATAGAAATTAGTTTACCATACAAACAGCATGGGTATAGGACAAGTTTGTATTTTGTAGGGTGTGACCCTTGTGGTCGCCGTATCTTGCGAAAGCAACGCAACAAGCGGCACGCAAAATAATGCATAAAATCAAGTTTTTAGCCTATTCAAAAAGGGCGACCACAAGGGGTCGCATCCTACATTTTAATACATTTTTAAACTTCTCCTACCGTTATATAAAACTTACACAAATGTATACATTTGCTGTTTGTTTCCTGCTTCACAGTGCCTCCTAGGTCGTAACCGTTGGTTGGTTTGGCACTCCACAGGCTCAAAGGGTGTAACTCACCCAGAAGACTTTTGGATTTTATATCAGTAAGAATTATACCAATAACCTTGAATCCACATCAAAACAAAGAACTAAACAGTTAATAGCTTGGTTTTTGCCACTAACTGAATGCAAATAAACAATATTATTATTCAAAAAACAAGCAAATAGTGAAAAATAAATTAAGAAACAGTATAAAATCTGTACAAAAGTATACAAAATCAGGTATAATGTATAGTTTTATTTAGAAATGTGTAATATTTTTGTAACTAATTGTAACCCCCTATTAAAACGTTGGTCTAGACCTTGTTTTGTTATTTCTACGCCATAATTTGTGTACGAATCACTTGCTAAATCATTTAAACTCGTTTCTTTACTTGCATCAATGAAAAAAGTATTCAACTGTAAAAATAGCCAAGAGGTTATATCAGACTTGCGCTGAACAAATTTTACCTCTTTGCCTAATGCTTCCAAGCTGGATTCTTCAAAAAAAACACATAAATCTGACATACAAGAAGTAGTCAAATCAAGGTCTGCAAAACTAATATCTTTCATAACGTAAAAATACACTTTTGTTCGTATATTTACAACCAACTTGACGGCTATGGTGGAAACACCTGGCTTCACAAGAAGGTTAAACATAGCTATTTGATTACCAATGTTTTATATCTACTTAGAATTCGCAATTTAAAATTCACAATTACTTATTGGAAATTATTTTTATCTTTGTTAAAACAATCAAAAATACTTTAAGTTATGTCAAGAATATTACTTTTATTCAGTTTTTTACTGTTTTCTTTTACTGCTTTTGCACAAAAAGATACGCTAAAAACCACGCTTAGTGCGCCTGCTACGCCTGATAGCACTTGTGTATGTATGGAAAACCGTACAGGAAAACAAATTTTTGTAACTTATGCTTACCAAACTAATAATAGCATCAAAATTGATAGCACAAAAGCAAGTAATTTTCATACTTACGGCTGGATAAAAATTGATGTGTATTCAAAAAAATATTATTATGTGCCTGCCATTTTGCCTAATACGAAGGTCTTTTATCACGCCCTAAATGCAAAAGATAGAACAGATAATTGGGGTGGAAATACGTTTTTAATGGTTCATCCAAGCAAACCTTTTTGGCTCTACAATGCTGATAATGGCAATAATGCGCTTTCTGTGAATAATCTTATTACAATAAATGACTATGATGATTTGGTCGCATACCCATTTAGAGAAATGAAATATAATCCAAATTTGAAATGTTTTTTTGTGATTTTGAGATAAGGTATGAGGTGTGAAGTGTGAGTATGAAGTGTGAGATAAAATACAATTGATAAAACAATGACAAAAACTACTATAAAAAATACCTCACATCTCACACTTCACACCTCACACCTCAAAAAAATATTGTTTTGGGCAAATGGTTTTTCTCATTGTACTTACCTAAATCCCAATGATTTTGGAGATACTTATCCGCAAAAACCATTTAAAAAATTGCTTGCCATTGGTGCAAAAAAAATAGTGAATTTTACTAAAATTGCAGAAAATAATCAACAAAATAATTCTTTTCAACAACTCCAAAAACATCACGAAAATAACCAAAATTGGCTTTTTGGCTACTTTTCTTATGATTTGAAAAATGAATTAGAAAAATTAGAAAGTAATAATTTTGATGCCTTAAATTTTGCTGATATTTATTTTTATGAACCAGAATATTTATTGATTTTTGATGAAAATAGTAATAAAAATACTGATTTTGAACTAATTACAACACATAATATTAGTAAAGAAGGTCTTTTGGAAGAAATTGAGAAATATTATCAAGATTGTTGTCAAAAACCTTTATCAAAACCCTCCAATATCAACATTCAGGCACGCATAACGCAAGAAAAATATCTCCAAACTATCCAAAAATTAAAAGAACATATTTTTAAAGGAGATATTTATGAAGTAAATTTTTGTATGGAATTTTTTGCGGAAAATGTGGCTTTAAATTCCTTAGAAGCATATTTTTTGCTAAATGAACTTTCTCCAATGCCTTTTTCTGCTTATCATAAAATAAATGATAATTATGTTATTTGTGCCTCGCCAGAACGTTTTTTGAAGAAAATAGGCAATAAAATCATCTCACAGCCCATAAAAGGTACGGCAAAACGTGGAAATACACCACAAGAAGACGAAATTATCAAACAAAATTTACTCAATAATCCAAAAGAACGCTCTGAAAATATTATGATTGTGGATTTGGTGCGCAACGACCTTGCTCGTAGCGCAAAAACAGGCACAGTTTGCGTGGACGAGCTTTTAGGACTTTATACTTTCAAACAATTACATCAACTTATTTCAACAGTTTCCGCACAAGTTGCTGGCAATGAAGTGAATAATAATAATTTTGCAAAAATAATTCAAAATGCGTTTCCTATGGGAAGTATGACAGGCGCACCCAAAATAAAAGCTATGCAAATAATTGAAAATGAAGAAGTTATTAAACGTAGTTTGTATTCTGGTGCGCTTGGCTACATTATGCCCAATGGTGATTTTGATTTTAATGTAATGATAAGGTCTATTTTGTATAATGCTCAAAATCAATATCTTAGCTTTCAGGTTGGTAGCGCAATAACGGCAGAAGCGAATCCACAACAAGAATATGAAGAATGTTTACTAAAATCTCAAGCAATTAGGAATGTACTTGCAAAACTTTAAAAAAAATCTTATATTTGCGGAATTATTTTACATAAAAATCAAATGAAGAAAAATATTTTAATCCTCTTTTTGTGTCTTCTAGGTTATAATACGCAAGCACAAACAAAAGTAGAACCAAAAACGGAAGTTAAAACTGATGCGCTTGACAAAATGTCAAAGGCTGTGTGTGATTGTTTGAATAAAAATAAAACAGACAAAAATAGTGATGAATTGTTGCAAATCTGTATGACTGAAGGTTTTATGATGAATATGGCTGATATGATGGAAAAATACCCAGATTTGATGGGTGGAGATTCAAAAGCATCTGAAAAAATGGGACAAGAAATTGCGCTGAAACTAATGAAAGACTGCCCTGCGTTTATGGAAGTGGCAAGCAAAAGTAACCCAAATACAAGTGTTACCAAACAAATTGCAGACCCAATGCAAACGACAGAAGGTGTTTTTTCTAAAATGGAAACTAAAAATTACACTTATTTGGTGCTAGAAGTTGGCGTTGAAAAGCAAAAATTTGTTATTTTGGAGAGTTTTGAAGGTGAAAAAGCTGTTTTAGGACAAGCAAAAGCACTAAAAAAGAAAAAATTAGCCATTTCCTGGAAAGAACGCAAAATTTTTATGGCAAAAACTAACACTTATGAAACTGTAAAGCAAATTACAAGCGTTAAATAATTAGGAATTATAAATTGTGAGTAAATACCTCACACTTCATACCTCACACCTCACACTTCAAAATAATGTTTAGTACGACTGAAATCACTTCTAGCGAAATTTTATCTGATAATCCTATTCATCAAAGGCTTTTTAGTGCCTACGCACACGCAGGAGAGTTTGTGGGCGGGAATTTGCTAGAAATTGGTTGTGGTGTGGGGCGTGGTTTGTCTATTTTGTTAGAGAAATCAGCACAATATACTGCTATTGACAAAAATGAGGCACTTATTGCAGATTTGACCAGCAAATTCCCAAAAGGAAAATTTATTAGTCAAAATATTCCTCCTCTCACTAATTTGCCTGATAATTTCTTTGATTTTGTGGTTACATTTCAAGTAATTGAGCATATTGAAGATGATAAACTTTTTTTGAAAGAAATACATAGAGTTCTCAAAAAAGGCGGAAAAGCCATTATTACAACTCCCAACATCAAACTTTCTCTTACTCGCAATCCTTGGCATACACGAGAATATACTGCCACAGAACTCAAAAACCTTGTTTTGGAAAGTTTTGAAAGTGTAGAAACCAGAGGTATTTCTGGAAGTGAAAAAGTGATGACCTACCACGAACAAAACCGCAAGGCTGTTGCTAAATATAAAAAACTAGATATTTTTAATTTGGAAAAACATCTTCCAAGACAAATATTGGCTATTCCTTATGATATTTTGAACCGTTTTAACCGCAAAAAACTCGCACAAGCAAGTGGTATTGCAGCTGAAATAACTGATAAAGATTATTTGCTGGGAAACGAAGTAGAAAATTGTTTGGATTTCTTTTATATTGCTACAAAATAAAAAATAAGTAAAAAAGCCTTTCAAAAGTAATTTTGAAAGGCTTTTTTGTCTTTGGAATAAACCATTAGAAATGCCTAAAAGTACATTCTATTATCAGAAAGAGTTGAATAAAGCACTTTTGCCCTACTTTCGTCAAGCCTAAGTTGGCGGCAGGTGTTTTTATCCAGCTATATGATTATGATAAATAAAGTTGTAAATCATTGTGAGGATTTCTTACAAGTCATAGTTTCTTTCGTAGTTGTTATTTCCTTGAATCTTACTAATTCTATAAAGCATCTCGTCTTGGACTACTGGGTCGTTGGATTTGCTCAAATCTTTTATTACGTTAAGAGCTTCTTCTGTCCCAATTTGCCATAAAGCGTGTCCACACTGGTTTATGAATTGCCTTGTTCCAGTACCATATGATTCCAAGTAATCATATTTTCTTTGCATTGCAATTTTTAAAAATGGAATACTAAGTTCACTCATTCTTGATTGTAAATCATGTGCAATATTTTCGTACTGTCCGTGCCAAGGTTCTAGAATTAATTGGTGGACAATATCTATAAATTCATTATTTTCTTCTAAAACTCCTAAAACTGTCAAGCCATAATCAACATTCGCACCGTCCTTTGATACTATAATGCTTTTAAAGAGGTTTCTGACAAAACTTGTTTTTTGAGATTTATCAAGTAATAATTGTGAAATAAAAACCTCGTTTGTTATTTCACCACGTTGGTATTGTAAAATCAATTCTTTTAATTCCTCTTGCATTGTTCTTTGATAAGAAGTTATGAGTACACATTCATACACTTGCCACTAACGTGTTAATATACGCAACTGCGTACATTCATTACAAACATAATAAAAGCATTTTTATTATCCAAATAAAATGTAATTTATTTAAAATTAGCGTAAAACTGTTTATCAGCAATAAAAAATAATACAAAATGTGCTTTTAGGCATTTCTAATATTGGCTATTCCAAAACCAAAAAAGCCTTTCAAAATCACTTTTGAAAGGCTTTTAAAGTTAGATTTAATTATATTTTCATTATCCAACCTCTTGTATCAGCTATTCTGCCGTGTTTGAGTTCGTTTAGTTCTTCCAAAACTCGTATAGAAAATTCTCTTGTTTCTGGTGCTGGCAAAGCATAATCAGTTCCGTTGATGTTCATCACCACAATATGCGCAATGGTTGCGGCTGTTCCTGCGCCAAAAACCTCATCTAGTTCCTTATTTTGGATATATTTCTCTACCTCGTCCACAGAAACTTTACGCTCTTCTACAACATAGCCCCAATCTCTAGCAAGTTGTAACACGCTTGCACGAGTAACGCCATTCAGCACACTGTCGCCTAGTTCTGGAGTAAAAATAGTATTTCCTTTACGAAAAACGATATTCATAGTGCCAGATTCTTCAAAATATTTGTGTGTAAGAGCATCAGTCCAAGCAATTTGGTCGTAACCTTGTTCTTGTGCAAGTTTTGCAGGATACAAAGAGGCAGCATAATTAGCAGCAGTTTTGGCAGTACCAACACCGCCATTTGCAGCACGAGTGTAATGTTCTTCTACTTTCACCTTGACAGGCGTAGAATAATATGCACCCACAGGACAAGTAAAAATAATAAATTTGTATTCAGCAGAAGGACGAATGCCCAAAAACTCTTCAGAAGCAAATAAAAATGGTCTGATATACAAAGAAGAGCCTTCTTTTTCTGGAATCCAAGCGTTATCTAATTGCAAAAGTTGTTTCATTCCTTCTACAAACATCTCTTCAGGGAATTGTGGCATACACATTCTGTCTGCGGACACCATCATACGTTTGTAATTAGAGAGTGGGCGGAATACCAAAATCTCTCCTTCTGCACTTTTGTAGGCTTTCAAACCTTCAAAAATACTTTGCCCATAATGCAAAGTGCAAAGCGCAGGACTAAAACTCATATCTCCAAAAGGAACAATTTCTCCACTGTTCCAAGCTCCGTTTTTATATTCTGCCACAAACATATGGTCAGAAAATACACTTCCAAATTTGAGGTTGTCAAAATCTGTTTGTGCCAAACGAGAGTTTTTTGTATTTGTAATATTTATTTGATAAGTTGCTTCTAGCATTGTTTTATAGTTTTTCGTTGTTGATTTTATTAACTTTTGGAAAGTTTCAAATTCTCCAAAAGTTGTATATTAGTTACTTTTTTCTTTTTTGAAAGTGCTTTTATCCATTTTATCAAAATCATTGACATCTCTAAAAAACGGGAATACACGAATTTCTCTTTTTTTGTAGTAAAAAGTTTGTTTTTGCTCATCTTCACTCAAAACTTTCCACTCAACTAGCTGATAACCAAGCCCATAATGGACATTTGTGCCACCATCTTTATAATCAACAGAATGAAATGTAAAAAGGGGTTTATTTTGGCTTAGAAAATAATACGCATCAAAAAATCCCAACGTAAGCACTAAAACAAGCAGAATGATTATTATTTTTTTCATTTGTTAAAATTTTGTATTCATTCACAATTCACAATTATTTAACAGTTATATTAAATTCCGTTGTATTTTCTATTGTACCTCTAAAATTTTTCTTAAATGTAAGTTTTGCTTCTCCCTCTTTGATAGCCTCAAAAGTCAAAACTTGTGTAGCGGCATCACCGCCTGTCATACCTGGTTCTTGTTTTCGTTTAAAGTTATATTCATCAGAAAATAGTTTTAAAACGCTTTCATTTGAGTTTTCGTACTGCAGTCCAATGCCCACAGATGCGTGTACCTCCATTTGGAAATAGACTTTTTCACCTACTTTTAGGGTATAATCTTTGCTCGTAAGTGGATTTAATTGTGTCATATTGAGGCGTGTATTAGTTTTTTTATCTATTGTTAAAGGTCTTTTTGAGCATTCTGTTGCAGCAAAAGAGATGATAATGCTAAAAATAGCAAGTATTTTAGAGATGTTTTTTTTCATTTTGATTATTGGTTTATTTTTTGACAAATATACAAAAATAAACTACATATTTTGAAAAATATTATTTCTCAAAATATTTAAAAAAAGCACTCAATATATCTTATTGAGTGCTTTTGTATTATTAAAGTGAAATAAAGGTTACTTCATTTTTTTGATTTTTGGCTTTATAATGTCTTCATCAGAAGAAGAAAGGTCAAGAATATCCTCACCATCAGCATCTTTTTCTAAGAGTGTTTTGTAGATAGCAGCGAGTACAAGCGGTTTTTTGATAACATTTTTATAATTCACATCTTCTAATCCAAGTATTGCTTCATCAACAATATCTTGTGCAAAACATTCATCAATATCATCTGAAAGCTCTTGTGGATTGATTTTGAGTATATCACGCAAGGCATCAGACAAAAATTCTATGTCTGCATCAAAATCAGAGCCTTCAAAAATAGGTTCTTCTTCTGCCAAATGGTCAAGACTTTCATCAGAAATATAAAATTTGACAAGTTTTGAGAAGATTTTTAAAACTTCTGGGCGTGTTTCTGGGTAACTGTTAGCCATTTGCGCAAGCCCTGACGTAATAGCAAGTTTCACATAAATATCTACTTCTCCCTCAAAAACAAGCATTTCCAACTCTTTGAGGTACTTTTTTCCTAAATGACACACAAAACTCCAAGCGTCATCAGTCAAAAAATCAACGCCAAAAACGTCATCTAACACTAATACATCACCCTTAAAAAACTCAATAAGAGGAAGCATTACAGCATCAGCTTTTTGCTCGTGAAGTGCCATAACAGCGTGAAAAGGAGCAGCTCCGCCTGACTTAATAGTGCCTTCTCTTGTATAAAAAGCAGGATTTTTGAAAGAATCAGCTACTATTAATACTAAGTCAGGAGTAGTTGCAGAAGACAAAATAATTTCTTGCAAAAGAATTTGGTCAATTGAAAAATCGTTTACGTACAGTTTTTCAACTGTTGGATTTTGAAACGAAAGTCCGTTGGTGTTCATTGTGTTAGGTAGAAATTGTGAATTTTAATGATGAATTTTATGGTTTTAACTTTCCAAAAGTTTAAAACTTTTGGAAAGTTGATATTGTTATTTTTTAAATTTTTTCTCAAAATAATGATAAGCCTCATTGATTTTTTGGCTAATCACTTCTGCTGCTTTCTGCTTTTCTGGCTCACTGGCATACTTATCTGGGTGAAATTTCTTCATTTCAGACTTGTAAGCAGCTTTTATTTGCTCCCACGTAGCGGCAGACGTGATGCCCAAACGACTGTAATATTGCTGTTCTAACTCACTTACAGTTGGTGTGCGTGTGGCTTTTTGCTGATTTTTCTGTTGATTATCAGACTTATAGTCTTTTTGATAGTCATTTGTTTTTTTCTGATTGTTGTCAGTTGTTTTTTTATCGTCATCTTCAAACTTGTCAGAATATTTTTTATACTTATTAAATTGCTCTTGGAACTCGTCAAAAGGTGTTTTTTTGGTTTCCTGCTTCGTTTCTTGTTGTTTTTTATTTTGTTGTTCTTGGTATTTTCTCTCTTGTTCTTGGTACTTTTTTTCCTGTTCGTCTTGCTTTTTATTGTCTGCATTATTCTCTTTATCATCAAAACCATACTCTTTGAGTGTATTTTTGACGGCAACATCTACCAAATCATTTATATAAGACTTAAATATAGCAAAAAATTTTTCTTCTAACATTTTTATAGATATTGATTAAGTAGATTTATAACAACGACAAAGTAATATGTAATTTATTGATTAGCAATATTTTGTATTCATTCACAATTTGCAACTGAAAATTCACAATTATTTTGACAAATATATTATTTTTACACTCAAAAACGAAAATAATATGATATTTTTTATTCAAAAAAGCAAATTTTTGTTTGAAATATGCTTTTAATAGCTTAATTTCAGCATTTATACAATAGCCGACCACAAAAGTAACCTAATTTATGAAATCAACCATTTTTAATACTTTCTTTAATATTTTTAAAATCTGCGTATTTATTTATGTTGCTATGGTGATTTTATTGTACTTTTTTCAGGAAAAACTAATCTTTCACCCTTCAAAAACTTCAAAAAACTATCCATTTCAGTTTCTCCCAAAAACAGAAGAATTAACCTTTAAAACGTCTGATAACACACTTTTACATGGGATTTTGATTAAGACAGAAAATTCAAAAGGCTTGATTTTCTACCTGCACGGGAACGCTGGTTGCGTGGAAACGTGGGGCAATGTGGCGCATACGTACACATCTGAAAAGTATGATGTTTTTCTCCTTGATTACAGAGGTTATGGCAAAAGTGAGGGCAATATTTCTAGTGAAAAACAGCTTTACGAGGACGTACAGTTAGTTTATGGCAAATTAAAAGAAAAATATTCAGAAGATAAAATCATCATTTTGGGTTATTCAATAGGTACTGGAATGGCTGCAAAACTCGCCACCAAAAGCAACGCTAAACTACTGATTTTGCAAGCACCGTATTATAGCCTTACAGACCTTGTAAACAGCTTTGTACCTATTTTTCCTTCTTTTATTTTGAAATATAAATTAGAAACAAATGTGTTTTTACCACAATGCAAAATGCCTGTGGTTGTGTTTCACGGTAATAAGGATAAGACAATTTACTATGATTCTTCTCTTAAATTGCAAAAATTATTCAAAAAAGAAGATACCCTTATTTTACTTGATGGGCAATCTCACAACAATATGAACGGAAATCAACAATATATTAAGGAAATAGAAAAGATTTTACGAAAATAATTAGATATAAAAACATTGCTGATGTAGTTGCCACGAATATACGAGTAAATAGAACTATTGGTGCATTCGTGGCAATCAAGTTTTATTTTTCATATTTTGGTATTTGCAAAACCATATAATATAGTATTTATTTGATTATCAAATGTTTATCTTCAAAAATATTATGACCCTTGATGCCTAAATCAACTGTTTGTTTTTTAAGTTTTTGCGCTACAAAACTATGGTTGGAGGTGTCAAAAACAAACATTTCAAAGGGTATTTTTTGATATGATTTTGGCAGATGCAGCACAAGAAATTGAAGGCTGGAATGAGGAATAATTAAAAATGAAATTCCTTTCGTTTATTGTTGTTTTGGGCATTTACGAGGTAATAAAGAATACAAAACCTATTATGAAAGAGAAGTTTATACAACCATCAATGACCATTATTTATATCTCAAAGCTGATTTTACGATTGCAGAAGGCATTTTGGATAAGCCAAGTACGCCCTATTTTTATTTTCAAGAATACAAAAAACATAACTGTTTAGGTACTTAAAAATAGCTAATATTTGGTATTCTTCTGTATTTAAAAAATTTATTTTTAAATATAATTTTAAAAAGAATAATATTCTGTGTATTTTTTAATTGAAAAACTCTAACTTTGTTACTGCCAAATATTAATAATTGCAATTTATTTTTCACCAAATTAAATATTTTTTAATTTGAAATTTAAAAATAAACAGGATATTTTAGTACCTAAACAGTTACCAAAAAACTAAAAGACCCAAGTGGCGACTCCGTACCGCAATTATTAGAAGGATTTTTGATTGCACAAGAAAAAACAAGAATGGAAAACCTTTGTATGGTTGTACGGTAACAGGAAAACTTTGGTTTTTTTTTTATTTTAAATGATAAAACTTATTGCATTTTAAAATCTTATATTTGTACTGATAAAGATGATTTATTGGAAATAATAGCCATTTTACGTAAATTTAAAGAGATTTTGTAAACCAAATTGCTAGATTAAAAATAATTGAAATAAAAAATTATGGAAAATACACAAATAAAGGCTGTTATGGGTACTGTAGCAGTCATTGGGGGAGGAAGTTGGGCTACGGCTATTGTTAAAATCTTATCAGAACAAAATCTACAAATACATTGGTGGTTAAGAAATACCAAAGATGCCGCTTTTATACGCAAATTTAACCAAAACCCTAGCTATTTGAGTGATGTAGAGATAAACCCAGAGAAAGTAACCGTTACAACTAGCATTTTGCACGCCATAGAAAACGCAGAAGTGGTTTTTTTGGTTGTTCCTGCCGCTTTTATGACTGATGCACTCAAAGATTTACCAAAAAATTATCTCCAAAACAAAGTCATTGTTTCTGCCGTAAAAGGTATGATACCAGAACGCAATTTGCTGATTACGGAATACGTAGCAGAAGATTTTGGTATTTTGCACGAAAAAATAGCCATTATTGCAGGTCCTTGCCACGCTGAAGAAGTGGCACTTGAACGCCAATCTTATCTTACTATTGCCTCTGAAAATGCACAAACAGCACAAACAGTCGCTAATTTACTTACTTGTACCTACATAAAAGCTACTCCTTTTGGGGACATTTATGGGGTAGAATATTCTGCCATTATCAAAAATATTGTTGCGCTTACGTGTGGCATTGCACACGGTTTGGGCTATGGCGACAATTTTCAGGCGGTTTTGGTATCAAATGCTATGAAAGAAATAGAGAATTTTATTCAGGCGTTGCGCCCAATGCCTAGAAATCTTGCTCAAACGGCTTATTTAGGTGATTTGTTGGTTACGGCTTACTCTCAATTTAGTAGAAACCGCACTTTTGGCAATATGATTGGGCGTGGCTACACTGTACAGTCCGCTCAAATGGAGATGAATATGATTGCAGAGGGTTATTATGCCGTTAAAAGCATTTATGCCATCAACGAAAAGCATAACGCAGATTTACCTATTACGACTGCCGCTTACAGGATTTTGTACGAAAAAGCATCAGCAAAGCGTGAAATAGATGTTTTGAGAAAGATTTTTATTTAGTTTTTTAACACTAAGTTCATTAAGAAATACACATTAAGAAGACACTAAGAAATGCAAAATATGATTTACGACAACTTACAAAGCATTGCACAAGAACAAAAAATGCCTCTGGACGTGATAAATCTCAATGTTACGCTTGAAGATTTGGATAAATGTTTTCATTTTGAAAATCTAGAAATCCTCAATATTACAGGTTTTGGGAATAATGCTAATCCGTTACCAAAGGCAGTTTTGAAGTTTAAAAAATTGCATACTATTCAACTGAATGACTTTTTAGTTGCTTTTCCAGTATTTTTGGCAGAAATGACCCAACTAAAAAACCTGATTTTGCCTTCTTATTATTCTTTGCAATATCCCTTAGATTTTCCTGATATTTTTCATACGTTTGAGCATTTGGAAAGTTTGAAAATAGGTTTGTATTTTGATACAAACAGACCAGATTTGAAGTTTCCTACATCTGTTTCAAAGATGAAAAATCTCAAAAAATTACATCTTCAAATCAACCAAATGGAAGATTTGCCAAAGGCTACTTTTTTAGGTTTGGAGAGTTTGGAAGAGCTTAATATTTCTTATGGAAGTATTTCAAAAGAAATGCAAGAAAATATATTTTCGCTCAAAAACCTCAAAGTAATTAGTTTAAATGGTAATTTTACCTATACAAATAGAGAACTAAATACTAGATTGCGTTTTGAAAATGGCTTTTCTGAAAAAATAATAAACCTAAAACAACTTGAAAAACTATCAATTTCAAAAGGAAAATTAACAGAAATACCTGCATTTTTCAAAAATCTCACATCTCTCAAAGAATTAGATTTATCAGATAACGACATCAAAAAAACTCCATTTTTATTGTCTGAAATGCCTAATTTAATTAAATTAAACCTCTCAAGAAATAAAAATCTACCTTTGGATAGCATTTTGGAAGGTGGCAATAATTTACGTGAAATAGAAATTACCAGTTGTAACCTTAAAAATATTCCTGTAAACATTCAAAACTGTCAAAAGCTAGAAATATTAAATGTCAGTACCAATAAATTAGTATTTTTGCCAAGTGAACTTTTAAAACTATCTCACTTTCACACAGTTAAAATTGATAGAAACACACTTTCCAACACAACAGAGCTGAAAACAAGCACTATCAATAATTTAATTTTATCTTTTAAACAGAGAAATTTACCAGAAAATTTACAACTATTAGAGTTTTCGCTTATACAAAATCATACAGAAAACCTCAAAAATGCCACAAAAGAAGATTTATTAACTTGTTTATACTCCTCTAATGCTTCCATACGCCTAAATACGCTTATTGCACTAGAAAATTATATTAAAACGCCATTTTCTTTAGATTTAGACCCAAAAACTACTTTAATTAGTGTTTTAGGAAAGATTGCAGGCGCAAATATGGTAACTATTGAAAAGTTTTTTAAAGCAAACGGCTATAAAATCATCAATAAAATTGACCCAAAAACTACACATATTTGCATTAGTGAGCAATCCAAAACCTCACTTGAAGACATCAATAAAGCAGTTTTTGAGCAAAATATTGCACTTTCTTTGCCAAAACATCTCAAAGATTTTCAGCAAATTTTAGAAACGCCTTATTTGCTAGAGGCAACAGTGTCTGCAGATATGACGCAAAACATAGGTGATTTACTCAAAAGCAATGATGCTGGTAATCAACAACTTGCATTGCAAATGATGGAAACAGGTGGCATTCCAGAGGATTTGGTATATGTACTTGCATTGATGGTGATAGAAAATCAGTATTATTTTGGTACAAAATTTGAAGGGAAATCACAAAAAATCCGTAAATTGTTGCAAAAATATGCGCCTACGAGCTTGCAAGCCGTTGTAGCAAAATACTATAAAAAAACTGCTTATGACATTCTTAAATTTGTCTTAGAAGAGGAAAGTATTGACCAAAAACAGCTTTTAAAAGCAGGTTTGCAATATGATAAAGTTGAGAGTACAAGTTATTACCCTCAAATAAATTATAGTGTTTTTTTCAAGTGGGGACTAAAAAAAGATGGTGAATATCTTAAAATTATATATAAAAATTGTTTAAAAGGTAATGTTTTGAATTTTTCTAAACATTTAATACACACAAAACAACTTTTTAGAGAAGAACTTTTGGACTTCCCAGAAATAGAGATTATTGAGGTAAGTAAACTAGATGGTGTTACTTTGGGCTATGCAACAAATATACCAACAATCAAAGAAATTATAGTCAGTATTATATCAAAAGCAACTATCCAAAGAATACAAAAAGTATATCCACAGCTCAAAATCACAATAAAAGGAGATAAAAAACCAATATAAGTCAAATTTTGTTCCACGTGGAACAAAATAAATCAGAAAAATATTCAAAATTATGGGCTACTACAATAGAGAGAATTTTAAAGATGCACTCAAAAACCCTTCTGACGTTACAGACCTTAATATTCCTGCAGAAGATTTAAGTAAATGCTTTGTTTTCAATAACTTAGAAATACTCAATGTTTCTTATGGCTATGATTACGTGTTGCCCAAAGAAATTGCTAATTTCAAAAAACTACATACATTGCATTTAGGCAGTTTTCCTATGGAATTTCCTACGTTTTTGACAGAAATGAAACAACTAAAACACCTTCATTTTCCTCATTATTATGTCTACAATACCCAAAATCAAAAAACATTATTTTTGGATATTTTTGATAAAATGGATAATTTAGAAAGTCTGACTATTTTCTTCATTTTTGGTGAAATTGAGACTAAAGAAACAGAACACCAAAGCTATAATTATTCAAAAACTTTGCTTGATGTGCCTAGTTCTATTTTTAAGATGAAAAACCTTAAAAAATTGTATTTAAATATCAATCAAGTAGAGAATTTGCCAAAAGATGCGTTTTTAGGGCTTGAAAGTCTAGAAGAATTATCTTTGAGCTATGGCGGTATGACTACGCAAATCCAAGAAAATATTTTCTCACTTAAAAAACTTAAAAAACTGGATTTTAATGGTAATTTTGTGTATTTGAAAGATGAAATGAAGCAAAGAACACGCTTTGAAGCGTTTTCTGAAAAAATAACTGACCTCAAAAATCTAGAATCTTTATCAATTACAAATAGTAAAATTACTGAAATTCCTACTTTTTTTAAGAAATTAACACAACTCAAAGAACTTGATTTTTCTACAAACGACATCAAAGAATTGCCGTTTTTGTTGTCTGAAATGCCTAATTTGAACAAATTGGTGCTAAATGGAAATAAAAAATTACTTATTGACAAAATTTTTGGAAATAAAAATAACTTGCGTGAACTGGAACTGATTGCCTGCAATCTCAAAAATATTCCTGATAGCATTCTGAATTGTGAGAAACTGGAAAAAATCAACCTTTTTGCTAATAAATTGGAGTTATTATCTGAAAAAATCTTGCAATTACCCAATTTATTAGAAATTGATATTGATAAAAACCCATTTTGTAAGACAACAGAGCTGAAAACTAGTACAACAGTTAATAATTTGTTGGATTCTTTCAAAAAAAGAAATCTTCCTACAAAATTACAAATGCTAGAGCTTGCACTTATCCAAAACCGCACAGAAACACTCAAAACCGCTAAAAAAGAAGATTTATTAGCTTGCTTGTATGTGGGTAATGCACCCATAAGGCGTAATGCGCTGACTGCTCTAGAAAACCATATAAAAACGCCATTTTCTTTAAAATCAGAAAAAGAAAACACTATTATTAGCGTTTTGGGTGATGTTGCGGGCATAAAAATAACGGCATTGACTAATTTTTTTAAGGAAAAAGAATACAAAATTATTTCCAAAATAACAGACCAAACTACACATATTTGCATTGGCGAACAACCAAAAATAGCATTAGAAACTATATTGGAGGCTATTTCTAAGCAAAAAATCACCTTAGTATTACCAAAACACCTCAAAGATTTTCAGCAACTTTTGGAAAAACCCTATTTGCTTGAAGTGTCGGAAGAGATGACAAACAATATAGCGGATTTACTGAAAAGTGAAAACCTTGACAACCAACAACTTGCTATACAAATGATGGATGTTGGTGGCATTCCTGACGAAATATTATATATTCTTGTTTTGATGATAATGGGGAATGCAAGTAGTTATTTTGGTGGAAATTTCAAAGATAAATCACAAAAAATACGCCAACTTCTTGCCAAATATGCGCCTACGGGCTTGCTAGCAGCAATTGAAAAGTATTATAGAAAAGGTACTGATAATGGTATTAAACTTCTTTTAGGAGAAGACGGAATTGACCAAAAAGCACTTCTAATGGCTGGATTAGACTATTTTTATAAAGCAGAAGTCAAACACGCTTACGAAAATCACTATTATAATATCTTTTCTGATTGGGGAATGAAAAAAGGTGGAGAATATGCTAAAATTATCTTCAAAAAGCATTTAAAAGGCAATATTTTGAATTTTAGCGACACTTATATTGATGCAAAATATCTTTTTGTACAAGAACTTACAGAATTTACGGAAATAGAAACCATTAAGTTGCTGGGTATCAGAGGAAGTTTGGGTAATCTTAACACAAATATCCCTACTATTAAAAGAATTGAAGTCAATTATATTACAGATACACTCCAAAAGAAACTTCAAAAACTTTTCCCACAAATAGAAATGAAGATAAAACTAAACTAGAAACAATAAAATGGACATTATGAATAAAATATATTTAACATCTCTTTTACCATTGTTTGTGTCCTCACGAACGACTATTTTTTATTTTTTACTGTTTTTTTCTTTGCTATCTTGCCAAGATGAAAAAATCAAAAAACCAGTCAAAAATGATGAGCCAATGGTAGAAACTACTGATATTCTGACTATTTATAGTGATTCTGCAAAAGTAAAAATTCAGGTAAAAGCCTCAAAACAATATACTTACGCCAACGGAAATATTGTTTATCCTACTGGTATTGAAATTATTTTTATGGATACCGCAGAAAAAGAAACTACCCGACTTACTGCCAAGAAAGCCACTTTTGACAAACTCAAAAATATTTATGTAGCAGAAGGTGATGTAGTTGTATTTGAAAAACTAGAGAAAAAAACACTCAAAACGACTTCTTTGGTGTGGTCGCCGTTAGAAAAACAAATCAAAACGGATAGTAGCCTTGTCATTACTACTCCTACACAAATCATCAAGGGCAACGGAATGATAGCAGCGCAAGATTTTTCACGCTACGAAATCCTAAAACCAACAGGAATTATTGATGCAGAAGATTAAATTGATGTATAATTTTCATTAAATTCACTTTTTGTAACCTTTTCATAGTGGTTTTCGTAATTAAAATTATGTAATTATTTAGGTAGGTTTTATTTTTGAAATGTAGGGGCGTACCCTTGTAGTCGCCCTAAATGCGAAAGCAACACGACAAATAAAAACGACAAATAATGCTCTACGTATTGCTTTCCAAAGTTTGGGCGACCACAAGGGGTACGCCCCTACGGAATACAACCTAAACAGTTACCAAATTATTATATTTGTTGAGAAATTTTCAAATCTAAAATTTCACTAAAAAGTAATTTTATGAAAAATTTACTCAAAATTTCGTTATTATTTTCTTTTGTGTGCGCTACTATCACGTGTATGAGAGCGCAATCCTCTAATCCATTTAACCAAACACCAAGTGAAGATGATTGGAGTTTACCTGCAACGGTATCAAAATCTATTAATGCAGGGCTTTACTACGCTTATGATGTGCCTGATGCGTATTCGTTGCTCGTGAGGTGGAGGGATTTGAATCCTGTTGAAAATGTCTATAATTGGAGAGCTATTGATGAGGCGGTTGCTACTGGAAAGCCGTTTTTTATCAGAATTTGGGCATCAGACACTTTGCATTGCCCACGTTGGGTAAGAGCAAAACACCCTACAATTCCTATCCTAAAAAATGAAGGTGGCACAAACACAAGCAGTTATTATGATTTATTTGGCATAAGTCCCTCAAATTTTTTTGCTATTTGGCATCCTGGTTTTGATGCAGAGTTTAAGAAATTCTTGTTGGCTTTTAAGGCAAAAAATTATCTGGCTAATCCTAATGTGAAGTTTATGTATGCGCCTGGTGCGTGGCGTTACAATGAATGGAATTTGGGAGAAGCCGTAAGTGAAATAATTTTAAAAGCACCTATCACGCCTGCTAACTTTGTTACTTGGTTTAAAAGACACGTAGATAATTACGTAGATGCCTCTAATGGTTATCCACATAAATTGTTGTTTACAGGCTATGGAAAAGTAGAAAACCCTGCAAGTTATGGTAGCAATATTGACTGGTTTTTAGCGGCAAATGATACCATTCAAGGCAATAATATACTCACAAGTTATGCTGTTTCTAAGGGTATGGGTGTGAGAGAAGGCGCACAAGAAAATTTCAACTCAAGTTCTGATATGTATGCGTGGGGTGCGCCATCTACCACAATTAACAACATCAACTACCAAACCGTAGATGATAATCACCCTTTGCACAAAGATACACTAAGAATAACGGGTACAGAAAATGAGGCTTTTTGTGACTCTAATGCACTTATTGGTGGTGGAAGTTGCTCATATTATCATATTAAAATGAGTACCCTTAAAGCTATGCAATTACGGGTTAATTGGCTCAATGTCAGAGATAGTTTAATCAAATATGACCCAAAATTATTTCAATATTTTAGGCTTACCGC
>JAYUKY010000079.1:0-39531 GCA_043764015.1 Raineyaceae bacterium | reverse complement strand
TACATAAAAGCTATTTTTTGCTTTTGATATAGAGAGGTGGCGTTCACGCCACCTAGAATAAAAAAATAAAACTAGGAGTTTATTTACAATGTATTACTAACTTTGCGCTAATTTATGTCAAAAAGTGGGGGAATTTGCCCCTACTCTTCTGAACAGCCTACCCTTTCAGGGTTTTTAATACAATTTTTGGTAGTGGTTTTTATAATTATTTTTCGTCCACAAATATAATATTTCTTTTCAAACCTTCAAATTTTGTTCTTTTTAGAGCTGATTTTTTGAAGACTTTTTTAAAAGTTTCATCAGTAATTTCTAACCATTCTTTTTTATCTGAATTAGTCATAAGTTGTGTAAAATCATCATTTGGTGCAAATTCTGGCGTTTTGTGTGGCGTAGAAAACCTATTCCAAGGACAAACATCTTGACAAATATCACAACCAAAAACCCAATTATCAAATGTTCCAGCCATATTTTTAGGAATTTGCTCTTTGAGTTCTATGGTAAAATACGAAATACAACGACTGCCATCAACCACGTAAGGCGCAACAATAGCGGCAGTTGGGCAGGCATCAATACAACGAGTGCAAGTTCCGCAATAGTCTTTCGTAGGAGCGTCATAATCCAGTTTTAGGTCAATAATTAGCTCCGCAATAAAGAAAAAACTGCCTTTATTTTTGTTGATAAGGTTGCTGTTTTTGCCTATCCAACCTGCACCACTTTTTTTTGCCCAAACTTTGTCCATTACAGGCGCAGAATCCACAAAAGCACGCCCTTCCACCTCACCAATTTCTTGCCTGATAGCCTCCAAAAGCAGTTTTAGGCGTTCTTTCACCACAAAATGATAATCTTCACCATAGGCATATTTAGAGATTTTGAAAGGTTTTTCTGCTAATTTCTCTTTTGATTTTTCTTCTTGTTGATTTTCTTGTTGATTTTCTTTATTATAATTTTTATTAAAATCAGTTTCAGGGAAATAATTGAATAGCAAAGAAACCACAGATTTTGCGCCTTCCACGAGAAGTGTAGGATTTAGTCGTTTGTCAAAATGGTTTGCCATATAGCTCATTTGCCCTTGCATATTGTTTTTGAGCCAGTTTTCTAGTCGTGGAGCTTCTTCTTCCAAAAAATCAGCTTTAGAGATACCACAAAAATCAAAACCTAATTCTATGGCTTTTTGCTTAATAAAAAGTGTATTTTTTTCTGTATTGAGCATTTATTAAAATAAAAAATATTTCCTACCCATAAAGATACGACAATTATCTCAAAATCAAAAAAAGAAATGTAGGGCTATTCCATAGAGTGACAGATGTCAAACCATAATTTCTTTTTTTGAATTGACGCAGTAGCAATCAAAAATATAAACTAATTAAATTTTTCTTGTTTATCAAATATAAAAATAAGAAGTGAAGTATAAAACATATAATAGAAAAGTATCATTTTAAATCTTGGAAAAATGCAATTTCAAATTTGAAAAATAGAGTTTTTATAATAATTGATAAAAAAAGACAAAAAAATAGTACAAAAAAATTGCAAATGGTTTTTAGCCTTATTATCTTTGCATTAGTTAGAAAGATAAGAAAAAAAATCATAATAAATTCACAATAAATATTTAAGAAAATGCAAGATTTATTTAAAAAATTCATTTACACGGGCGTAGGTTTAGTGTCGCTTACAGCAGAAACTTTGAAATCTTCTGTTGATAAAATGGTAGAAGATAGCAAGTTATCTACTGACGAAGGTAAGAAAATGGTAGAAGAATTCTTAAAAAATACAGAAAGCAAACGTGACGAATTTGAATCTCAACTAAAATCTTTAATAGAAAAAGTAGTTGCTAACTTCAAATTTATCTCTGAAGGTGATTTTAAAGAAGTTCTGAAAAGATTGGAAACTTTGGAAGGAGATGTAACTGCAACTGCAAAAGAAGCCGCTACAAAAATGAAAGATGCTTTTGGAACTGCTTTTGAAGGTACAAAAGAAGCCTTTTCTGATGCAACTGCAACGGTTGTAGAAGCTATTGAAGACAAATTAGATGCAGGAAAAGATGATATCAAAGATGCCGTTGCAGAAGTAAAAGCAGCAGCTAAAAAAGCTAAAGCATAGTTGTATTCAATTACAAAATAAAAAATACAGTTTAAAAAGTCCTTTCAAACAAAGTTTTGGACACATGCAAAAAAGCCTTTCCAAAGTTTGGAAAGGCTTTTTTAAATTTAAAAATTATTATTACTTAGCTTTTGCTGCCTTTTCTTGGGCTTTCTTAGCTTTTTCTTGTGCTTCTTTTGCTAATTTTTCAGCTTTTTTAGCAGCCGCTTCTCTTGCCTTACGTTGTTTTTTGGTTTCATTAGCAGGGATAACCACTTTTTCCTCCACAACTTCTTTCACTTGATTTTTTGGGTCAATAATTGTTGCTTGTTCTACAACCACATTGCCATTTACATCAAGTTCTATTACCTCATAACCAAGTTTTTTGATACCTTCAAAAATTAGTTTTTTATCTCCCACAACCACAATAGCCATTTTGTCAGTCGTTACGAGTTTGCGAGAAAGTGCATCTAATTCTTCTTTTGTGATAGCAGACAAAATTTTATTTTGCTCATCTACAAAAGTTTTTGACAAATTGTAATCAATAATACGAGATAAAAAACCTGCCTTTTGGAAACCTGTTTCATATTTTAGTGCATCAGATTGTCCTATTGAGCTTTTTGTAAAAGCAAGTTCTTCCTCTGTAATACCTTTTTCTGCATAAAGTTTCATTTCTTTCATAAATTCTACCACAGAACTATCAGAAGTATTGGCTTTTACGCCACCGCTAGCCGTAAAACGACCATCAATATTGTTAGCGGAAAACCCTGTACGCACCCCATAACTCCAGCCCTTATCTTCACGCAAATTTAGGTTCACACGACTGTTAAAAGCTCCTCCAAGTATATAATTTGCCACAGTTGCACGGTAATACTCACCAGTTGCATCAAAAGGCATACTCGTCACGTAACCAATACGAATTTCTGATTGTGCAGCTTTGTCTTTATTGACTAAATAAACACGAGTTTTGTCAATGGCTTTTGCAGGTGCATAAGTAGGAATTATCACCTCTTTTCTTGTCCATTTCTCCAAAAATGATATTTTTCCAAAGGCTTCTTTATCCTCCAAATCACCCACAACCACCAGATTAGATACATTTGGTACAATAAATTTATCATAATAAGCCTGAACATCAGCCAAAGTAAATGCCGCAACGGTTTTTTCAGTACCAGACATAGCCACTGCTTTGATATGGTTTTGTCCATAAAGCACCTTATTATATACGTCAGAGGCTATAAAAGTAGGTTGTGTTTGCTGATTTTTGATACCTTGCAAAGTCTGTTTTTTCAGTCTATCAAAATCTTCTTGCGTGAATTTTGGGTGTAATAATTTCTCTTCAAAAAGTTCCAAAGTTTTATCAATATTCTTCTTTAAAGATTGAATTTGTACGTTTATCTCACCTTCACCAGCAAAAAACCTAATAGAACTTCCTAGTTTGTCAAGTTCTGTACTAAATTGTTCAGAATCATACTTTTGTGTACCTTCATTCATCATTTGAGCAAACATACTCGCAAGTCCAGCTTTGTCTAGGTCGTTGGTAGCGTGCATTTGTCCGCCTTTGATAGAAAGGGCAAGTGTAACGGTTGGCGTTTCAGAATTTTTTGTACCAATTACTTTCAAACCGTTGTTAAGCGTTTTTTGGTAGTATGGAGGCACTTTTACTACAGGATTTGCGCCTGATGCAGGTTTTTTTGTGCGGTCAAAGTTATCTTTTGCTTTGTTATATTTCAATCCAGCATAACCATAATTGGGTGCAGTATAGCCACTTTCATTGACTTTATAATTATCTTCTGCGGCTACATCTTTTTGTCCTTTTGGATAAACACTCAAAATAACACAGGCTTTTCCTTTGATGTATTGGTTATAAACACGCATTACATCTTCTTTTTTGATACTACGGTAGCGTTTTATTTCAGTTTGAAAGAAATTTGGGTTATTTTCATACGTTTGATAAGACGCTAATTGCGACACTTTGCCACTTACGCTTGCCATACCATTGATAAACTGACTTTCCATTCCTGCTAAAAATTTAGCTAAATCTTCATCAGTAACGCCTTTTTTCTCAAAATCAGCAAAAGACTCACGTACCATTTTCTCCATATCAGCAAGTTTCTGACCAGGAAACGGCACAATACTCATACTAAACTCTCCAGCAAGTTCAGAAGTGCTATTATTTGCACTTGCTTGTGCTGCTTTTTGTGTTTTTACAAATTTCTGATACAAAATAGACGTTGTTCCTTGTCCCAAAATCTCCGCCAAACAATCTAATGCAGGCTCATCTACGTGGTGAGCTTCTACTGTTGGGAATGTCATAGAAAGTAAAGGAAGTTTAATATAATTGTCTTCCAAAGACACATAACGGTCTTTTTCCAATACAACCGCAGGCAGTTTTGTATCAGTAACTTCCGCTCCTCTTGGAATTGAGCCAAAATATTTTTCAGCCAATTTCAACACGTCAGCAGGTTTTACATCACCTCCAACAGTCAAAGTTGCGTTATTTGGTCCGTACCAACGTAAGAAAAAGTTTTTAAGGTCATCAACAACAACTCTATCCAAATCTTGGATATAACCAATGGTCAGCCAAGAGTAAGGGTGTCCGTAAGGATAAAGATTTTTTGCACCAAATTCTCCCACAAGTCCATAAGGGCGGTTATCATAATTTTGTCCACGCTCATTTTTAACTGTGGCACGTTGTACTTCAAATTTTTTCTGCGTAACTGCATCAAGCAAAAAGCCCATACGGTCAGATTCTAGCCATAAAGCACGCTCTAATTGATTAGATGGCAATGTTTCAAAATAATTTGTACGGTCACGGTTGGTAGTTCCGTTAAGTGTTCCACCAGATTCTGTTACAATTTTGAAATGTTGTTCATCTCCTACGTTGTCAGACCCTTGAAACATCATATGTTCAAAAAAGTGTGCAAAACCAGATTTGCTAATTTCCTCACGAGCCGAGCCTACGTGATAGGTAACGTCCACGTGAACAATTGGGTCTGAATGGTCTTCATGAACAATCACAACAAGTCCGTTAGCAAGTTGGTATTTTTCATAAGGGATAGCAATTTCGTTGCCTTTTCTTACGACTTTTTCAATTAGTTTGATACCGTTTGGAAGTGTGGTTGTCACATTTTTATTAAACGGTACATTTTTTCTTGGTAATGGTTTTTTAACTTGTGCAGCGAGGTCTGTGAGTGCGCTAGCACCTACAAAAAGACCTGCACAAAGCATTAGGGTTATTTTTTTCATTAGAATAATTTGGGATATTTTTTAGATTGTGAAAAGATTTATTGATATTAACGTGTTTTTTTACATAAAGTTATATATTTAGAGGAAAAATTAGCAAAAAATGGATTTATTTTATCTTAGAGCTAAAAACAGTTTTCTAGTTTCTACGGCTTCTGTTATGTCGTGAACACGCAAAAAGCTAGCTCCGCTCATAAGTGCTGCCATATTTAGGGCAGTTGTACCGTTTAGGGCATTTTGTGGTGTAGTTTGTAAAGTCTTATAAATCATTGATTTACGAGAGATTCCTACAAGTAAAGGTTTATCTAAAATCTCAAAATAAGAAAGATTTTTTAGTAGAAAAAAACTTTGTTTTGGTGTTTTCGCAAAGCCAAAACCCAAATCAATAATAATATCCTTTACTCCTAGTTGCTGTAATTGGTAGATTTTTTTCTGAAAGTATGCCAACAAATCAAGCAAAATGTCTTCATAATCAGTAAGTTGTGTCATTATTTTTGGTGTTCCTCGTGTGTGCATCAGTACATAAGGAATATTTTGAAATTTATTCAAATCAGCCATTGTGTTGAACATATTTTCGTCCAAATCTCCACCAGAAATATCATTGATGATACTTGCACCTACTTTTATAGCTTCTTTTGCAACATTTGCCCTAAAAGTATCAACAGAAATGATAGCATCAGGAAAATTTTGTATAACAGCTTCAATATTAGGTAAAACCCTGTCTAATTCCTCATTTTCAGGGATATTTTCAGCATTTGGGCGAGTAGAATAACCTCCAATATCTAGTATATCCGCCCCAGCAAGCAACATTTTTTCTGCTTGCTGGAGAATGCTATTTTTTTCTATAAATTTTCCGCCATCATAGAAAGAGTCAGGCGTTACATTGAGAATACCCATTATTTTGGGCGTTTGCAGGCGCATAAGCTGCCCTTTGCAGTTGATAGTTTTCACAAAAATAAATTTAACAACAAGACATTCAAGGTTTTGAAAACCTTGAATGTCTGATATTTCGTACCTCGCACCTCAAACCTCGTACTTAGAGAAGTTCTTTTCCATAATTATGCAAATGCAAATAGCTTTCTTCTTTAATTTCCCACGTTTGGTCGTGTTGTGCGGCTATTTCTTTCATTTTTTCAGGTTTCAAAAGTCCTTCTTTTTGAAGTTCTTTACTCAAATCCAAAAGCAAATCTTTGTGTTTTTCAAGGAGTTTTTTAGTTGCTTTCACGAGTTTAACAATCATTTTTTCTACTGTTTTATCCGTAACCGTAACGTCCATTGGCAAATGTACGTCATTGCTATAATATGCTTGGTAGTCGTCGTGAAAACCGTATTTTCTGATGTAGCCCATAGCCAAACTAGATGCCTGCAAACGGTCATTTTCACGTCCAATAGTGGCATTTCCTTCTCCAAAAATCAACTCTTCAGCAAGCCCACCCGCCAAAAATACAATGATTTGAGAGATGGTATTTTCTTTTGTTTGGTAGATTTGATGTGGAAATGCAAAGCCACCCACGTAAGTAGAAGCCACTTTTGACTTTAATTGCAACACTGCAAGTCCAAAAAGTACCCCATACGCTACAGCGTGTCCTGCTTCGTGTACGGATACGTTAGCAACTGCGTCTTCGTGGTTGCTTTGGCGTATTCTGTCCACACGACCCACGTAAGGCACAACTATTGGTTCTGTTCCTTTCAAAAGTGCCGTTATTTCGCTCTTTTTAAAGTCGTAATCCACTTTTATATCACTCACATTACGCATAAACGCCTCAAAAAGGAATTTAGCAAGATTTGTTTCTAAAATATCAATCACACTAGAAAACACAGGGCGCACGCCTTGCACAGGAAAAACGCCATTCTGGTAAATCAGCGTACGAATATTATCAGAAACCTGCAAAGTTATGTCAAAATGTTTCTTATTTTTGATGACAATTTTATCTGTTTCTTGCTTGATAAGTTTGATAAAATCTTTTCTTTTGAGAGATTTATAAATCAAATGAATATTTCCAAAACGTGCCACTTGTTCGGGTCTAAATTTCCTAGAAAGTGCGTTTTTGATGTCCATAAGCGTTATTTTCTCCGTATAAGCGTGGAAAATGTCTGCATCAATGTCTGCTTCTGCTGTACTTCCTGCCATTGTAAACGCCTCATCAAGGTTACCACTAATGATAATAAGTGTTTTAGAATGGTCTATGGCTTCATAAATTTTCTTTTTGGCTTTGAGTTTTTGCATCACGTTAAGCAAATCTTCCTCGTCCATTAGGGCTATTTCTTGAATATCACCTTCAATACCAAAAAGTTTTTTGATACGTGCTGCTTCCCAAATGCCTATTTGGTTAGGGTCTGTGGTGTCATCAGGGTTTTCTTTGTTGCGTTTTTTGCGTTGTGCAGAAGAATAAAAATAATTATTCACATAGCTATCAATATCTTCTTTTACCTCACGTTTGGCAAGCCTTCCATCACTCAAAAGCTCCCAAAAATCTTGGAATTTTGCATTTTGAATAGGATTCCCATCACCATCAATGGTATTAAACCGCTGAATTTCGTCAAAAAGCACAATAGCAGGCAAGCCATCAGTGATATTGTTAGAGTCAAGCAAACTAGATACAGAACTTCTCCAACTTCCTCCGCTGTCGCCGTTAGAAAGTTCTACTTCCGTAAAACGGTCTTGATAATTAAGTTTTGAAACAAGTTTGCGTATCAAATCTGTTTTTCCTACGCCTGTCATTCCCCAAAGATTTACAATAATAGGTCTTGAAAGCACTTCTGGCATCAAATACCAAATCTGAATATAATCTATCAACTCATCAATGATGTAGTCAATGCCTATAAACTCTTTTTTGAGTTCTTTTTTAATTTGTTCTAATTTTTTTTTCTTTTTGTTGATTTCTACAATATCTACTTTCATATCTCTGGACTAGGATTTTTTAATTTAATTATTAATAAAATTTATTGTTACTGTTTTTTGACACTAAGTTCACGAGGTTTCACTAAGTAAGCATCAAGAAATACAGCAAAGCATCATTATAACTGTTTTTTTGCTTCTTTTAGCAGGTAATCAATGGCAGTCATTAGTTTTGGAAGTTCGTTAATGGTATAAGAAAAATTATGAATAGTTGCAGTATCATTCTCTAATTTTCCAAATTCCCAGAACTTACCTGTTGTAACAATTCCAAAAACTACTACATTAGGATTTGTGTTAAGTTTCTGACAAGCAAGCATTTGTACAATACATTGCGCCCAACCTTCCACAAAATTTTCTGCTTTCGCCTCCACAGTCGTAACAATTGGATAAGACAAAATTTGGTATTGTTTTCCCTCTAATTTCGTAAACATAAAATCAGGAGTTCCGCTCAAATCCTCGTCATACGTAATGGCTTGATGACTCCAATAGTTGATTTCTCTGTAGTAAGGTCGCCAAACTGCCCTTAAAACGGGAGAAACAAGGATTTCACAAGCTAAAAATTCATTACTTTTGTAGGTTTCCAAATTAAAATCTATTTCATTTTGCAAATTGTCGCTTACCACAATCAAATCAAGGTTTTTAGGTATAAAGCCTTGATTTTCCACCATTATTTGCGGATATTTTGCTTTGACTATTTCCAAATTTTTGTAAGACGAAAACGCCATAATATTAGTTTTGGTTTAGTTTTTGGTAAATTCGTACTTCGTACTTCCCACCTCGTATTTTTCATTTATCTTGCCGACCTCACGACTTGCAAAAAGCCAAATTCATCTTCTAAAAGTTCGTATTTATCTTTGGTACTTTCTGCTTCAAAAAGTGCCAAGGAAAGCTGTTCTCTGAATATTTCTCTGTCTTCTTTTTCTGCAAAAAGCGGAATGATTTTTGTGTTGAGCAGGCGTATAAAATCAAATTGCGAATTTTCTATGAAAAGTGTATGTCCAATCATTGCTTCGTGACCAAATTGTTCTGCAATTTGCTGGTTTAATATTTGCAAAAAATCAACGTACAAAAGCCTTTCAATATTGTATTTTGGCAACATTTCTACTTGCTCAAAGTACGGCAAAAGCCCACCATACAAATTATAATTGCTTGTAGCCGTAACAATTACGTACAAATTAGGCGGAAGTGCCACAAGCTCACCTGTAGAAAGCCTAAGAGAAAGCTCGTCAGTTGCGCCTATTCGCTTAGTTTCATCTAAAAGAACGCCTAATTCTCCAAAAATATTAGTATCAAGTTCAGTCAAACCATCAACAATAAAAACAAAATTTTCTGGTTTTTCTTTGCTATCTTCTTTACTATTTGCTTGAAAATGTAGTGTTGCTTTTTTAGCAAAATCTTTAAAAATATGGTTAAAACCATTAATTTCCGTTTGATTTATCTGTCCAAAAGCGGCAATAATTTCAATATTTTGTCCTTGTTTTTCTCTAAAAGTTTGTTTATTTTTTTGTGCATCTCCACTATCTAATCCCAAGATATTGACAGCGAGCTGTATGGCAGTAAAAGTCTTTCCTGTGTGCGCTGTGCCATAAAAAAGTGTATTTTTAGCGAAATTGGGTGTTTGTTGTTTTCTATTGTAAAGGCTTCTTTGTACTGTTTTTTTCTGCAAATTTTGCAAGTTTTGCCTGAATTGCTTGACAATTTGCCCTTGATTATTGATAGCATACGCACTTTTATTGGCGAGTTGTTCTCTTCTGACCTCCACACGAATACTTTTCATCAATTTTTCATCAGATTCCTCTTCTTTGCTGCTCCAAAGTTGTCCTTTATGCGTGAGATGAAGCCCTTTTTTGGTAATATTGGCGTGCAAAAAGCCCGCCTGCGTAAGATGCACACGAGCAATACGGATTTTGTTTTTGATTTTTAGGCGAAAGTTCCCCCAAAGCTCAGGAGAACGCTCTGTTTCTATGTTGAGGAGCGCAATAATGAGTTGCACCACGTCAGAGGCACTACGCCCATCTGCGCCATCTTGCAATGTACGCAAAACTGGAGCATAAAAATCACGAATACGGTAGTTTTTTGTCATTTTAGCAGAAAAAATCAAATAATGGAACGTAAAAATACGCATTTCTATTGATTTTGCAAATGTATTCCATAAGATTTTTTAGAATTTGCTTTGTTAGTCAAAACCGCACTTTCGTAAAGTAAAAATGCACTTTCGTAAAAAGTCCAATTTTAGCACACCATAAAAAGCTATGTTTGCAATACCAAAAGGGGAAATATTCTAAATTCAATTTCAAATTCTAAATCAAAAAAACAAATGAAAAAAATCACAATCCTATTCGTAATGCTTTTGATGACTGTTCTCGCAACAAATAATGTTTTTGCACAAACAAGCATCATAGGAAAATGGAAATTTAATACAATAGACCTCAAGCCCGTAGCAGGGAAAAAATTTACACCAGAGCAAGCAAAAAGTGCTACAGAATCAAAAAAAGCTATGCTTCCCCGTTTTGAAGGAACAATCTGGGTTTTTGATGAAAATGCTTTGACTATGACAGATGGTAGTGATAAAAATAAAGAGTATGTGCGAACAAGTGATTACACTTTTGATGAAAGTAAAAGCCAAATTTCTATATCTGAAGGTGGTAGGAAAATTGAATGGAGTGCTAAAATAAAAGGAAATCAACTTATTATTGAAATGAGTGGCGGAGGTGATAAAAGTGGTATTGGTAAAATAGTGCAGATTTTTGACAAACAATAAGCAAAGTACGAAGTAAGAGGTACGAAGTAAGAGGTACGAAATACGAATTTAAAACTTTGATTATTAAGTTCTTATAAAAACTGAAACATCAATTTATTTAATTTCTAATCCTGATTTTTGAAAACCAAGTCTAATTTTTCAAAAAATTGGTTCTACTAAGATTTATACGAAAATCACGTTTTCTTAAATTTTTACTTTGTATTTAGCAAGATATTTATAGCAAATAATAAATACACCGCTCCGCTGGAGCTAAATACATTTTTCGTATTTTGTTTTTCTATAAATATGCCGTCCCGCTGGGACTTAAATACAATATTGGTCATAAAAATTCTAATCACTTCTGATTTAAATCAAATAAAAAATGAAAAAATCAATTTCAATACTTCTTTTTTGCCTATTTGTAGGCATACAAGCTCAGGCGCAAACCAAATTCACAAGATTTTTTAACCACTTTTTTGAGGCAAAAATGCCTTCAACAATATCTTCTAAAGATGTTATGATAAGTTTTATGGACAAACCTTTGGCGTGGGAATTTGCACTGCAAAAAAGTCCATACACCAAAGAAGCTGATACATACGTAATGGCTCTTGGCTACTACAAAGTAAGTGAAAACGTAGGCGTTTTTCTTACTGGAACAACAGTCAAAGATACAGAAGATGCCACGTATAGCGTTTCTATACAGACTTTCCAACTAAAAACTGGTAAATTGATTGATGAGTTTAGAACAATGGCAGGCACTTTTAGTGACTTTCTGGGTATGCGTTGCGAGGTAGAAATAAGTAACAAAGGAAACCTTGTTATTTCTACTGTTAGTGGCTCTTCTACCACAAAAACCAGCTTTAATGTGAATAGCAAAGGAAAATTAAAGGAAATGTAAGAGAACAACTTTTGAATCAGGATTTTCAAGGATTTTAAGATAAATACAAAAGATGATACAAATACGTTTTTATGATTTGTATTATCCTCAGAATCCTACAATCTTAAAAATCCTATTTCAGACAAATGAATGCAAACAATTATCATCAAAACTAACAAAAAAATGAAAAAACTACTCTTAATTGTGCTTGTGTGTATGTACGCAGGCGCACAAGCGCAAACGCTTGTAGAAGGTTTAAAAACACTTCATAATAAACCACTTTTTGGAAAAGATGGCAAAGAATACAGAACTGTTACGATAGCTAAAGGCTATGATGAAAAAAACAAAGCTTTTGAGCTGAAAACAAATACTTATATGGAATCTATCAAAACAGACATCACTATTTTGGAAGATAATTTAGGTTATGTTGGTAAATTTAATTTATCTCAAAATATTTCTGATGGATATTTGGAAGATTGGACGACTGGGGCATTTTTTGTAATGTGGATAGATAATAAATTAGTGTATTTTGCTAGCCCATATACGCCACCACATAAAAATGCAAAAGAACCTTTTATTACTGAAAAACTTTCAGATAAATTGCAAGTACAGTACGCCTTATCTGCCTCTCCCATTGATAAAAACACAGATTTTGTTGCTATTGCAAACACCAATAAAGCTAAAATTATGGCTTTTGCTCAAAAAACTATTGATGATAGAATTGTATTACTTAAAAAATTACCTGAAATCAATTATGGAACACTCAAAGAATTTACGGGAAATTATAATAACTCTTTGAGAAAACTCCCAGCCAATGTTGCTGCACAAAATAGTATTTATGCTTTTATTGATAATGCTGTTGCATCAAATGAAAAAGTATTAGAAAATCAGATTTTGGAAGATAAAACACTTAGTCTTAGAAAATTAGCTCGTAAAATAAATGTAGTAGCTGATGATGGACAAAAACATACTTTTGCAATATATGGCGTAGCAGTATCTACAAGAATGGGGAAAGTTTATACAAAAGATAGTTTTGATTCCAAATTTGAGTATTTTCTTGGAATTACACCAGAAGGGCTTTATGTTGTAACATATATTGTTACAGGCAACGCAAACGAACTCACAAAAGTAGAACAAAATATTTTTGACCATACAAAAATCAGAGGATTAGCAGAAAGTGTAGATATAAGCAATGCAGCAGCAATAGCAACCAATAATGGACTTACTTATTTGGCTGTATATTCACCACATAGCAAATTTAACGAAGTGAATTATTATAGGTCTTACTTTGGAGGGAAAAATGGAAAAGAAATTATTAAATCTGAATCAACAAATCTTCTTATTGATTTCAAAAATCCAAAAGAAGCACAAAATTTCAAAAAAATATTTATGAAAGAATAGTGATTTTCCAACTCCAAAATGCAAAATAACTCTCCAAAAGTTTTAAACTTTTGGAGAGTTATCAATAAAAATATAACCTCAAAAAATGAAAAAAATATGTATTTAAAAATTTCACTAGGTCTTATAATATTGCTTGCAAGCCTAAATATAAGCTTTGCACAGTCAAGCCTTATCCAGAAAATAGCGAAAGAGAGAGATAAAAAAGGATTTTATTATACCTATACCAAAACACCTGATATGTATTTGCGCTTATCCGCAGATGTGCCACCAGGTAGTGTAGATGAAAAAGCTCTTTCTCTTTCTATTACCAATACAATGGGTATTTCAAGCGACATACAATCTCTGATTATTACCTCAGAAGAAACTGCCACCAATCCCACAATATCTTTTATGGAAGACAAAAAGGAAGGGAAAAATGTGTATAAAATAGCCTCTTACAGTGATATTGTTGTTTATAAAGACAATAAATTAATGACGTTTAAGGCAAGTATGATTATTTTTGACACTGATAAACTCTCTGATTTTAAAGAAGAAAATCTTTGGATTGTTCTCACAGGGTTATATGGCACTGTTGATTTGGGAGATGTAAAAACGGTTTTGGGTGAGCAAGCAAAAGGAGAATTGATAAAGAAATACAAAAAAGATGTTTTGATGACACTTAATAGCATTTGGAAATCTTTTTTAGCAGAATTTGCCAAAATGCCCACAGGTACTAGAATAGATATATCCAAAAATAGAGAACAAATCAATAAAGCAATTCTTAAAGCTGGTCTTACCAAACAAGCACATAAAGCGGACTTGATTTTTTTAAAAAATATGGAAAATACCATTATAGTGGATAATAAAAAATCTAACGAACAAGATTTTGCTGAAAAACTCAAAAACAAAACGTATGGTAATATGCAAGATATAGTTGATTTTGTGAGAAAAAATAAAGATTTGGAACTTATCAACATTAGGGATTATCAAGTAATGCCTTATAGACCTAAACAAAAACCTGTAATTCAAATCAATAAAGAGGAAATCATTATAGAAATAGAAGGACCTGCGGATTCTTGGGACTTAAAGTCAAAAATAACATCTAGTATGGAAAAACCAGTAAAGCAAAAAGCAAAAACACCTTTTATTTTAGATGATGACGGCTTTTTGGGAGCAGATTTGCACATATCAGACAGAGCAAAAACAATGTTTTATTATGATGGTATGCTTGTAGTACGCCATTCTAACGAAAGAAGGAAACGCACACAAAGCGACAAAGATGAAGGAGATTTTTCAAAAAGACCTTACATTAATCATCAATTTACCTTGATTATAGCCAAAGGAAAGGTACTTCCAACTGGAAAATTATTTCTGCAAGACGTTTTTGATGCTTATGTACGTATGCAACCACAATATTTGGATTAAAAACTAGTAAATTTCTAAAAAATAACTAAAAAAAGTCTTTTCAAAGTTTGGAAAGGCTTTTTTGTTTTTGTTGTGTTGAAATATGAGCATTTTTATTTAAAAAATCCCTCTAAAAGCCTCATCTAACTTTGCCACACCACGAATTTCAATTTTATATTTTTTTACATCAATTCCTTTTAGGTTATATTCTGATACAAAAATAGTTTTAAAACCTAGCTTTTCAGCTTCTACAATACGGTTTTCTATTTTCATAACGGCACGAACCTCACCACCAAGCCCTACTTCTGCCGCAAAACAAGCTGTTTGTGGAATAAAAATATCTTCATAAGAGGACGCAATAGACGCACAAACCGCAAATCAATGGCTGGGTCTTCTATGCGCAAACCGCCTGTAATGTTCAAAAACACGTCTTGCGTTCCCAAACGGAAACCTCCACGCTTTTCTAGCACCGCAAGGAGCATGTTTAGGCGTTTTGCATCAAAACCTGTACAACTTCTTTGTGGCGTTCCGTAAGCGGCAAGACTTACCAAAGACTGTATTTCAATCAAAAGAGGGCGGTTTCCTTCTAGTGTTGCACCAATAGCAACACCACTTAAATCTTCTTCACGTTGCGAAATAAGTATTTCTGACGGATTGCTCACCTCACGCAAGGTCAAGCACAAGCAAAGGCGTTGTTTTCTGTGGTATCAGATTTTTCTACCTGACACCAAACTACGCCAAACAATGTATTCAAGCACTTGTATAAGCAAAAAGCCACACGAAATAGTGTGGCTTTTTGCTTTATTAGAAATTTGTAGCTGATTTCTTTAATTTCCAATCAAGATAAATGCTCCCCAAAAGAATGGAGAAGGATATTTTACTTTGATTTTTTGTTGAGCAATTTTGAAAGCCTGACGTTTGTCTTTGATTTTCATTGTGTCATATTCTTGGTGAAAAGTAGTTAAAAGTTCTTTTGTAGCCTCGTCATCAACTTTCCAAAGACTCATAATAATACTTTTTGCACCTGCCAACTGAAAAGCACGTTGCAAACCATAAACTCCCTCACCACTTTGTGTTTTTCCAAGCCCAGTTTCACACGCAGAAAGCATTACTTCTGTATTTTCTAACGACAAACCAGCCACCTCATACGCACTCAAAAGGGCATCTTCTTTCATTTCTCCGCTTCTTTCAAACTTAAAATAATCCATAATTCCCGCTAAAATAATCCCAGAATTAAGCATTGGGTTGTTTGATGGCTGATTTTCTGCCTGCCCTATTGTTGCTCTGTCTTTGTCTGATTTTTCAGCCGCAGGCAAGAAAAATCCGTGTGTAGCTATATGTAAGATTGCAGGGTTTTTTGCATTTTTTATACGTTCTTCTGTGGCATCTTTTCCTAAATATAATTCAGTTTTATAGTTCTTTTTTAATACTTTTTCTACTGCAATTACTTCTGCTTCTGTGCCTGGAAGGTCACTAAAATACGCATTTGCCAACCAATTATCTTTCTGATTATTCAAATCAATAGGTGTTTTATCTGCATATTCTTTTTCTAACTTTTTGTTTATCAAGTAACTAGGTCGCCCAATAAGCAAAGCTGTATTATTGGTAGAAGGTTTTACTTCATTCAAAATATCTCTTGTACTCGTAACAGAATGTATATCCATTTCATCAATAACATATTTTCCTGTTGCAGTATTCAGTAAAGTATTAAGGTTTATTTGTGTATAAATACCATCTGGTGCAACATAAACACGCTCAATTCCTTGTAAGTTTTCAGCAAATTTTTGCCAAAAAAACTTATAGGTAATTTTATCTTCTTTCTTAAATTTGACAGAATTTTTATAGAAATACAAATCCTCTTCCATACTATAACCATTTCTCAAAAACACTACTTCAGGTGCTTTAGCGTTCTTTTTGATGATAAAACCTGCATAAACAACAGTATCAGCTTGCAAAGTTAGACGTACAATTTCTATAGCTGCTTCCTTGTCTTTGAGTTTTTTCTGAATGTCTTTCCAATTAAAAATTTTGGTATTAAAAGCCTCATCAAAGTTCTTAGATTGTGTAGAAAGGTCTTTTTCTAGTGCATTTGCTATCCTTTCTAAGCTATCCAAATTCACTTTTTTCTGACGACTTTCAGATGCACCCAAATTGTAGCTTTTAGCTATTATTTCTCTTATATTTTGCCATTCTTCATACTTTTTGATAAGATTTTTATCATTACTTGCTAAAATATTCTTTTTAGCCTTAGAAGTAGCATTCAAAATAAGCCCTTTTGTGCTTAAAAGTAGGTTATAGGCATCTCCAAGTAAGGCATCAGTTGTAGCGTTCCCGCTAGCATTTGCTTTTCCTGCATTTCTTTGAGATTGATTAACAGCAAAAAGCACAAAATTATCCAAAAAGGGCTTATTGGTATTAAAAAACAAGCGTTTTTCCTCTTCACTCAACGCAGAAAAATTCTCTTCTATCTGAACAAAAACAGATTTCACCATACGTTGATACAATGGCTCTGCTTGCGCAAATTTGCCCTGAGTTTCAAAGAAAAGTGCCGCATTATTCAGTGTGGAGGTAGTATTTGGGTGTTTTTCACCAAGATTTTGCACAAAAATCTCTAATGCCTCTTTGTAAAGCGGTTCTGCTTTTGCATAAAGTTTGTTGTCCTCAAACAAAATAGCCAAATTATTCATTGAGGCTGCTGCTTTGGTACTTTTTGCACCAAAAACCACCTTTCTAATTTCCAATGCTTTCCTATAATTTGCTTCTGCTTCTGTATTTTTGTTGATACTTTGATAGAAACCAGCCAAATTATCAAGAGATGCGGCATATTCTGCAGATTTTTCTCCTAATGTTGCCTTTCTGATGTCTAATGCTTGTTTGTAAAGGCTTTCAGCTAAACCATTTTGCTTGTTTTTCCTATACAAAAGTGCCATAGCATTAAGTGTGGCAGCATATTCTGGGTGATTAGTACTTAATGTGCCTTTGCGTGTTTCTAGCACTTGTTCATAAATCTTGCCTGCCTCCGCATAACGCCCCATTGCGGTATAAAGATTGCCCAAATTATTCAAAATAGAGGAATAAGCAACCGTATTTTTTCCAGAAACTTTTTCTTCAATATCTAACGCCTGCCTAAAAAGTGGCTCTGCTTCTACGTATTTGCCCATTGCGCTATACAAAGTGGCTAAATGTGCGGCAGTTTGTGCATATTCTTGTGTGTTAATGCCTTTTTTGGAGCGTGAGACAAGGTTTTCCTTATGAATTTCTGCTGCTTGCTCATAACTTCCCATTGAGGTATATAAAATTCCCAACTCGTCCATCAAGTCCATAGAAATATTACTATCATTGCCCAAAACCTCCTTACAAGCTCCCAAAGCCTCCAAATACAAATCTTCAGCTTCATTATTACGTCCTTGATTTTTGTAAAGTGTTGCAAGATTTTCTAATGCCTCAATATAATTAGTGTTTTTACTTGTAAAAGTTGCTTTATAACTCTCCAAACCAAGATTATAAAGTTCTTCTGCTTTCTTAAACTCGTTTGTTTCGTAATACAACCCAGCCAAAATAATCTGTGTATCAGCATATTTTGCGCTATTTTCACCATATTTTGCTTTCAAAACAACAAGTAATTTACTTAAAGTTGCCTTTGCTTTTGCATAAGATTGCGTTTTTAGGTAGCAGGTTCCCAAATTATTCATTGCATTTTGGTACTTTTGGTGCGTTTCTCCTAGTGTTTCCAAAAATATAGCTGCTGATTGCTCATAAAGCGGTTGTGCTTTATCATATCTTTGCAAATTATCATACAAATCAGCTAGTAAATTGGTTGTAGTGGCATATTCAGGAGATTTTTTGCCTACTGCTTTTTCTTGATTTGCTTGTGCCTTTAAAAGTAGCGGTTCAGCCAATACAAAATTATTCATTTTGGTATGCGTAACCGCCATATTATAGCTTGTAGTGGCATAATTAAGGCTGTTTTCACCCTCTTTATTTTTGACAATGGCAAGAGCTTTTTCCAAAAGTCCCAAAGATTCAGAGTATTTTTCTTGCAACATTTTCACCCTGCTAAAATAATTCAAAGTGCGAGAATGTGGCGCAGTTTGCGTTGTGGCGTTTTGTTCACGCAAATAAATGGCATCTGTAAAATATTTTTCAGCTTTTACAAAATCTTTTTCCTCTCCCAAAATCCTACCCAAATCAGACAAAATCACAGCCAGATTTTCTTCTTTTCCTTTCTTATTTTGCAGTTGCGGTAAAATTTCTTCATACAAACCCTTAGCTTTTGGCAACTGATTAAGTTCTTCATAACAAACAGCTAAATTCCCTGCAATTTCCAAGTATTCTGGACTATCCAAACCTTTTTTCTCCTTGCGTATGCGTGCTGCCTGCACAAAAAGCGGCTCTGCAACCTCAAATTTACCTTTGTTACTCAATAAAACGCCTTTTGCGTTGAGTGTAGTGGCATAATCCAAATGGTTTTCTCCAATAGTCTTTTTCTGAATGACAAGTGCGTTATCCAATAGTTTTTCTGCTTCTGCTATTTTACCATCTTTCACGTACGTAAATGCTTGATTTACAATAGTTTTGGCATATTCTGGTGTATCTTTTCCTGCTACAAGCGTGGAAGAAGTATCTGGTTTTTCTTTTGGATTTTTAGGGTTTTTGACAGGCACACCTTCCAAACTCTTGTAAAGTGCTTCTGCCTTAGCTTTTTGCCCTGTTGCGTTGTATAAAGTAGCTAATTTGTCTAGTGTTTTGACATAATCAGCGTGTTTATCACCTAAAACTTTTTTGCGTATGGCAAGCGTTTTGAGGTAAGATTTTTCAGGTTTTAGTGCATTTGTGATAGTGGGCGTTGCCATTACTTGTGTCTGAAATCCTGCTAAATTATAATAAAAAGAGCCTAATTTTTCTGTATCTTTTCCAAGTGTTTTTTCAGCATCTGGCTCTGCTTTTTCTCCCAATTCTGCCGCTTTGGCATAATCTTTGACTTTTGCAGCTTCTACCATAGCATTGTAGAGTTCTGCAAAGGTTTGTGCTTTTGCGCTAAAACTAACCAAAATATTAAGACTAAAAAATAAGCCTAAAATAAGTAAAAAATGTTTTTTCATTGTATTTTGTAAAAATTTTCGTGTAAGTTTTTGTAAATTATTGATTATCTAAATATCTAGTATAAAACAAATATAATTTTTTAAACTCAGATTTCCCTATTTTTTATAGTTTTTCAAAGAAATACTATTTATTGATAGTTCTTAATGCTTTTTTAATGATGTAAGCGGTTGCTTTTTGCTTAATATTATCTTCTTTTTTGGTCTTTTCTTCCCATTCTGCACAAAGATTTTTTACAAAATCTGGTTGGGTTTTGCTGGCATCATTAAGCCAATTCCCCACGCTATCACGTACATATTTAGAATTATCTGCATACAAAATATTGAGTATAGGCAACGCCAACGCAGGATTTTCTTTCAAAATATCAATATGTTTGCACCAAACACCACGAGGACGAGTGATTTCAGAGGCAAAACGGCGCATATTTTCATTATCATTTTGCGCCCAAACAGACAAAAGTTCAATAACTTTTTCCAACTCTTCTTTATTTTTACAAATAGCAGGACGCACTGCTATCCAAGCAATTTCTCTCACGCCAAAATGTGGGTCTGCGGCAAGTATTTTGATTTCTTCCAGCCGTTTTTCAATAAACATATCATCACAACCAATCAAATAACACGCATACCCGCGAACAGTATCAGATTTATGACAAGAAAGAAAACCAATTACCTTATTTTTTGTTTCTTCTGTAGCTTCTAATAATCTCCAATAAAAATACTTTCCAATAAGAAAAGTAGCTTGCAAAGTAGTTATTTTGCCATTTTTACTATTTTTATCTAACAATTTTATGATGGATTCTGTATCATTTTCATAATCTGTATTTTTCAAAACAGTTTTTACCAGCATTTTATGGTCAATAGCCAGCCATTCTACCAAATTTACGGTTTCCATTTCACCTTTATTAAGGCTTTCTAAGACATCAGCAGGGATTTTGTCTATTTTAGTTGCCCCTTTACGCAAAATTATTTCAGCCATTTTAATAAAAATTAGTATATTTTAAACACAAAAACTAGGTAAGAACACCAAAATTAGTTATTTTAGTTGTTTTACCTAGTTTTTTATTTTTGATAGATACTATTATTTAAAATATTTATCTTTAAGTTGGTCATCATACAAATCTGCATAGTAGCCAATACGGTCTATCATAGCAGCAGCCTCTGTTTTGTCAAGTCCTTGCGCCTCACGTATCATTTTGATGTAGGCAAAATTATCTTTTATAGTGAACGCCACACCATATAAAGTATGGTTAATTTGCAAAATTTCTTGGTAAAAAGCCTCACGGTTTTCTGTAGGCACAGCTACCACAGGTGAAAGCAATTGAAAATAGATTTGTTTGCTACTTTCCATTTCCCAAACATCAATCCAAATTTTGGCAGAACCCACATTCAAATTCCACTGACCATCTAGCTCGCCACGAGATGCCACAGGGTCTTTCCCTGATTCTTTTATGCAAAGTTCTATTATTTCGTAATAAGGTTTTAGATTAGCCATATTGAGATTTTCTTGAGATTTAGTATTGTTATGATTTTAGTAAATGTATAGGAATTTGAAAGAATTATTAAATTATTTATTAAACAATTTGTGAGTAAACAACTTTAATAACGCAAAGTATAACGAAGTTTTGAAAAAACAAAATAAAATTCCAAAAAACTGCAAAAATTTTATATTTAACCCAAAATTAAACAAAAAAAGTGATATAAAAAATATATTTGATAATTTCAAAATAAAATCTCAAAAATAGATTTTTCACTTATTGATAGTTTTTTAATCCTAAAAAGTGTAATTTTGCACCTCATTTTAATTCAAATTTAAAGAATACACCTAAAAATGAACAAAACAGGAAAATATATTTCTGAAAGACAAAATTTGCTTTCTATCTATTTTACGGCTGATTATCCGTACAAAGGAAGCACAAAAGACATTATTATTGCCCTGCAAAATGCTGGTGCAGACCTTTTGGAGGTGGGCATACCTTTTTCAGACCCTTTGGCTGATGGCATTGTCATACAAAAAAGTAGCTATAAAGCACTAGAAAACGGCTTTTTATTGGATAATTTGTTTGATGATTTGGCATCAATCAAACCGCAAATAACTATTCCGTTGGTGCTGATGGGTTATTTTAATACGGTTTTGGCGTATGACGTGGAGAAATTTCTCAAAAAATGCCATTCTTTGGGCATTGACACCATTATTTTCCCTGATTTGCCACCTGCTATTTATGCAAATACTTATGCAGATTTATTTGATAAATATGATGTTTCTCCCGTTTTTTTGATTACACCACAAACGGCTAATGATAGAATAAATTACCTCAACAGTCTTTCTAAGGCGTTTATTTATGCCGTTGCAGACAATAGCATTACTGGAGCAAGCGCAGATTTGTCGGATAAACAACTAACTTACTTCAACAAAATCAAAGCTACAAAATTTGATGTTCCTGTGATGATTGGTTTTGGTATCTCAGATAAAAAAGCATACGAAAAAGCCTGTAACTACGCTAATGGCGTGATTATTGGCTCTGCTTTCATCAAATCAATAGAACATATTACACAAGATAATCAACAAGAAACAAGTAAAATTATACAAGATTTTATACATTCAATAAAAAAATAAGAATTCTGTGTTTTATAAGTTTGATTAGACACAATTAGGTGCATCAATAGTAAAAAAATGAATTATACTTTTATAATTCATTTTTTTATTGTAATTTTACGAGGTTTTTCGTAAAAACAGCCCAAAATCAAGAAAAGTAATCCTAAAATTAAAATCAAGAAAATCAAGAAATTATGTCAGAAAATCTTAATCCAGAAGAAGAAAACAGAATCAAAAAAGCATTTGCAACACGTGATTGGAGCGAAATAAAAAGTGCCGACTCTTGGGCTATCTTCAAAATAATGGCTGAATTTGTCAATGGCTTTGAAAAAATGTCTCAAATTGGTCCTTGTGTGTCTATTTTTGGCTCTGCACGCACCAAACCCGACAATAAATACTACAAAATGGCAGAAGAAATTGCTGCAAAACTTGTTAGACACGGCTACGGTGTGATTACGGGCGGTGGTCCTGGTATTATGGAGGCAGGTAATAAAGGTGCAAGGTCTGAAAAAGGTAAGTCTGTTGGGCTTGGCATTGTTTTGCCTTTTGAGCAAAGTGGCAACATTTATATTGACCCTGATAAATTGATTGCTTTTGACTACTTCTTTGTAAGAAAAGTAATGTTTGTCAAATATGCACAAGGTTTTGTGGTGATGCCTGGCGGTATGGGAACGCTTGATGAACTTTTTGAGGCGGTTACGCTTATTCAGACTAAAAAAATTGGGCGTTTTCCTATTGTTTTGGTAGGTAAAGATTATTGGTCTGGTCTTATGGATTGGATAACAGAAACAATGTTGGGAGCTGAAGGCAACATCAATGCTGATGATTTGAAACTTATTGAGCTAGTGGATACGCCAACAGAAGCCGTACAAGTGATTGATGACTTTTATGCTCGTTATTTGTTGCAACCAAATTTTTAAATCAATTACTTGTTCAATTACGAATTATCAATTACGAATTATGGCTTCCTCATCTAATTTGGCACTTTTAAGACTTTTTATCCAATTTAATTGGGAAAGCTAGATACTAAATTTATAAAAAGTGATTTTGGGGCAAAACAAATAATTGTGAACTTTTGTAATGTTATATTTGAAAAATTAAATATTTTCATAATATCGTTATTTTCATCAAAAAGCCTTAAATTAGATGCGAAAGCCCTATATTGGGTAAAGATGTTAAACAGATTATTCCGCCACCTAAAAATGCAGTTACCTGTAAACCAACAAAGAAAAGCCTGTTCCAGAGCATTTATTTCAACGAAGTACGGCAGTAGAGCGGATAGCAGTAGTGGAATTCCAAGAGTGGAAAAAGGAAGAAGGCTGTCACAAGAGAAATTTAAACGAGGTGGCAATATTCCATTTTAAGATGGTGTTTGGAGGTGAATTAGAGGTTAGAAAATTTGAAAATCAAGAAACTGAAATCTTACTTAAATGCAAAATTTTTGAACCGTTTTGCCCTAATGGGAATGCTTGGGTGTAGGACAAGTTTAAAAATGTATTAAAATGTATTAAAATGTAGGGTGCGACCCTTGTGGTCGCCCTCTTTGAATAGGCTAAAAACTTGATTTCACGCATTATTTTGTGTGCTTTTTGTCGTGTTGCTTTCGCAAGACAGGGCGACCACAAGGGTCGCACCCTACAAAATACAAACTTGTCCTACACCCGAATGCCTCAAAGTGTGAAGTATCAAAAAAATTAAAAAAAGTGCAACGGCAGAGAAGAATACTACCGTTGCAACAAAGTCCTTTTTAATTCATAATTGACAAAAATGGCAACAACATTTTTAGACGCTGAATGGCGCAAACTTTTGATGGCAAACTATGCCATTGATGCAAAAATATTACAGAAATATGTACCCCATAATACTGAAATTGATTATTGGAATGGGAATTGTTATGTAAGTTTGGTTGGGTTTATGTTCCTCAATACCAAGATGTTAGGAATGAAAATACCTTTTCATATCAATTTTGAAGAAGTAAATTTACGCTTTTATGTGCGCTACAAAGAAGGCGACACTTGGCAACGTGGCGTGGTTTTTATCAAAGAAATTGTACCCAAAATAATGCTCTCATTCGTTGCAAACACACTTTATAGAGAACATTACGAAACAATGCCAATGAAACACGTTTGGGAAACCACAAACGACTCATTATCAGTAGAATATAGCTGGAAAAAAGAAAAATGGCATTCTTTAAAAGTTATTGCGGAAACGCAATTAACCAAAATAGAGGAAAATAGTGAAGAAGAATTTATCACAGAACACTACTGGGGCTATACCAAATTCAACGACAAAAAAACATCAGAATATGGCGTAGAACACCCAAAATGGGATATTTATAAAGTCAAAGAGTATTTTATTAATGTTGATTTTGAAGAGATTTATGGAGAAGATTTTAAGTTTTTGCAAAATATGAAACCAACTTCTGTTTTTTTAGCGGAAGGCTCGCAAATCAAGGTAAATAGCAAAAGGATTGTTTAAAGAATTAGGAATTGTGAATGAATACAAAAATAGAAAATGTTGCTTATAAAGATATAAACAACATTTTCTATTTTATATTAAATCCTAAAATCTTTTAATCCTAAAAATCCTAGTAAATTCCCTGCAATTTTGCTTCCAATCCAAAATCATTTTCTAAAATTTGCACATTACTAATAAGTTTATTATTGGGCAAAATTGGCAATGTTTCTGTGAGTAAAAACCTGGATTTCCATTCTTTTTTTCGTCCAAAACCGTGAGATTTCAGCAAATCAAGAAGTTTCATTTTCGTCCATTCTGGTGTAGTATCGTGACTGAAAATTAGTGCAATATCTCCCTGCACAAGGTTATTGATATGATTTTTACGAATATCCAACAGATTTCCTTCAAAAATAGGGCGCAAAATCTCCAAATTAGCATTTTTGCAATAAGTGGTGATTTGGTCTATTTTACCTTCATCAGCCTTATCATAAATCAAATAAATAGATTTTTGAGCATTTGAGTTATACTGAGGAACAACAGCATTTTTTTCTGTCAAAATACGCCTAACAGCCACTTTCAAATCCTCCAAAGGCACTTCCAAAAGTTCTGCACCTTCCAAATTGTCTGCATTTTGCCTCAAATTATCTACAAAAATCTTCTGTTTTTCTGATTCATAAGTAAGGTTTGGAGCAAGCCAAAGTACTCTAGAAAACTTTTTGTCGTTACTTTCTGCACCAGAGGCAATAAACATACTTTTTTCGTTAGAAAAGCGGTTTTGCAGGCTCATAACAGAATCCTCACTCCCTTCTAATTCCTCTCCAAAATCATTTCCAAACAAATGAATAGCCAAAATAGACTGATTTAGTTCATTTTTTATATTCATTTCTAACTCTTTTTGGTTGTGTGGAAACGCCGTATTAGGCAAAACAGTATAACCCATATTGCGTAGCTCACGCCTAATGATGTTGCGCTCAATAATCAAGTCTAAGCTACTTTCAGACAAATAAATACACTTACTTTTAACTGTATTTTCTATGGTTTCTGATTGTTTTTTGGTCAGAAAATCAGCAATATCATACGCCAAATCAATCATCAACGACCAATATTGGGGCGTTTCTTGCGTTACTTCATCAAAATCATATGCCAACATTCCACGCAGTTGCGTAGGTTCATTTTCTACACTAACGTGTTCTTTTTGCACCTTAAACAGTTGTGTATCAGTATTTTGCAGGTGATTATTTTGTAGTTGATTATTACAAAAAACACTAATCTCCTCTACCGCATCAGCCGACAACACATACGCAGGCGTAACGACAGCTACCATTATTTTAGTGGCTAAAAGCGTTTGCTCTGTGGGTTTTTCGTGGTTAGTAAAATGCAAAAATCTTACATTTTCATTTAAGATTTGCGTAACAGTTTTTTGTAGAAAATGGCTAAAATTAGCTACCCAATTATCTTCTGTTTGATAATCAGTATTGGCATAACTAATATAAATATCGTGATTGAATGACATTTAAGGTGTTTTTTAGTAGTTTTGATTAGTATTTTTATTGCTATTTCGTAAATGGATTTTCTCCACTATTATTGTTTGTTTTGAGGCTTTGAAATAGCTTTGTTGCACCAACGCCCAAGCCACTTCCGCCTAATAACGCTATCCAAGGCACAAAATAGTTTTCTTTAAAAAACAAAATACACAATGTAATAACTGGAACAGCTACAATCCCTGCAATAGCTATTATTCTTAATGTTTTTTGATTTATAACAGATGCTTCTATTTTTTTAAGTTCTACCTCTTTTATGTTATCAAGCCGTTTGTTTTGAAAAGCAAATACATTATTTTCACCAACAGACATCATATCAAGCAACTTATCCACTTGTTTTTCATTAAATTTGGAAAAATCAATACTTGTTTTAGCAGTTTTCTGTTGTAATCCTACCATTTCAAGTTGTTGAAATATTGTTTTCACACTATTTGGTGAAACATTAGGTAAAATTTCAGCATCTTCAGGTTTATTCTCTAGATTGTTATTTTCTTCATTCATAACTTACTAATTTTTTTGTTCTATACATAAATAAATTGGAAGGCTCTTCTTCTGCTTTTTCTCCTGACAACACCTTATTTGCCAAATCTTCCAGATATGCGCTCATTGTATCCAATTTGTTTTCAACAAAAACACTTGCTTTTTTTTCAAGATAGATACGTAACAATACTTCTTTAAAAGCTACTATTGCACTTTCATCTAACTGATTTTTGATTGCAAGCTCCTCAAAAGCACTAAGTAACGTGTCATAAGCATATTTTGATGCTTCTAATGCTTTGCTTTTTTGCGTTTCCATCTTATAAAATATTTTTAAAATTATTTCATACATTAAATTTTCATTTCAGGGATTTCTCCTTCAATAACAAGTTTTCCATCTGTTGCTTTTTGGATTTCTCCTACACTTACGCCAGGCGCACGCTCCAAAAGCCTAAATCCGCCCTCTGGAAGCACTTCCAAAACGGCAAGTTCTGTGACAATTTTCTTCACGCAACCAATGCCTGTAAGTGGCAAATCACACTTTTTAAGCAGTTTTGATTCTCCCGCCTTATTGACGTGTTGCATAGCCACAATAATATTTTTGGCAGATGCCACCAAATCCATTGCGCCACCCATACCTTTTACCATTTTTCCTGGAATTTTCCAGTTGGCAATGTCGCCATTTTCAGACACTTCCATTGCGCCCAAAATAGTCAAATCAACGTGTTCGCCACGTATCATAGCAAAACTATCAGACGAACTAAACAGCGCAGAGCCTTTTACCATAGAAATTGTTTGTTTTCCTGCATTGATAAGGTCGGCATCTACGTCGGCATCTACAGGAAACGGACCAATCCCCAATAAACCATTTTCAGACTGCAAAACCACGTTCATTCCCTCTGGAATGTAGTTTGCCACTAGCGTAGGTATGCCAATGCCCAAATTAACATAATAGCCATCTTTGAGTTCTTGCGCAATTCTTTTAGCAATTCCGTTTTTATCTAACATTTTTGAGTTGTGAATGGTTGATTTTTAGTAAAAAATAACACAATAATAACTTTATATTTGAGAAAAAGCAAATTTTTTTATTGCTTTTTGATATATTTGCTTTGTTTTTGTACTTCACATCACACACTTCATACCTAACACCTCAAAAAATGGCTTGGCAAAAACATCTTACTGCATTCAAAAATTATATGAAATTAGAGCGTTCTCTCTCTGAAAACTCTATTGAAAGCTATTTTTACGACCTTGCAAAACTGGAACAATACCTTTCTCTCTCCAATACAAATGATAATAATACCATTTTTTCACCTTTGGACGTTACAGAAAAACAAATAACCGCTTTTTTGCAATATTTAGGGGGTTTGGGTATTGCAGAAACCTCACAAGCACGTATTTTATCAGGTGTGAAAGCATTTTATAAATTCTTATTTTGGGAAAATGTTATCACAAAAGACCCTACGGCACTTATTCACGCTCCAAAAATAGGCAGAAAACTCCCTGATGTACTTAGTTTTTTGGAAATAGAACAACTTTTTGCCATTATTGACCTTTCCACGCCAGACGGCACACGTAACAGAGCAATGCTGGAAGTGCTTTATAGTTGCGGTTTGCGTGTTTCTGAACTCACAGAACTCAAAATAACTAATTTATTTTTTGATATTGGTTTTGTAAAAGTGGTCGGAAAGGGCAATAAAGAGCGTTTTGTACCTATTGGAACTGATGCTATCAAATACATAAAAATGTATTTAGAAACTATCCGTATTCATCAGAAAGTCAAAAAAGAAGCAGAAAACATTGTTTTTATCAACCGTTTGGGAAGTGGGCTTTCTCGTGTGTTTATTTTTATGATAATCAAGAATTTAGCAGAAAAAATCAGTCTCAAAAAAGATATTAGTCCGCATACTTTTAGGCATAGTTTTGCGACACATTTAATAGAAGGTGGCGCAGATTTGCGTGCCGTACAAGAAATGCTTGGACACGAATCTATCACCACAACCGAGATTTACACCCATTTGGACAATGATTATTTGCGCCAAACTATACAACAATTTCACCCAAGAGCTTAGGTTTTGAGTTGCCACAGATTCACAGATGAATACAATTTGTATTTATCTGTGAATCTGTGGCAATAACATACTTTGAAATAAATCAGGATAAATCTTTTATATAAAAAACAGTGTCTATAAAATATAATACATTATTTTTTGTAAGTACGTTTTCGTCGTGCAAATCTTCTAGAATAATACCTAATTCTTTGTTGTAATAATCATTGTTCTTTGTGTTCTCAAAACCGTTATTTTGTAAAAAAAGTCTAACTTTTTGTAAATTAGTGTGCGTGGTGGCTTTGATAAAAGATTGCTCCACAAGTGCATAAATGATATTTTCTATTGATTTGTAAAAACCTAATAATGTATAAGCAGTATCAGGAAAGAAGTAATTATTAAGCAAAAGATTGTCAAAATAATCCAACCAACATTCATAATAAATACCATCATTGAGCTTTAAAACAGTTTTTTCATTCTGTATGTAAACTCTTTGTTCAGCACCTTCTGAAACAAAAGCATCAAAGTTAATATTACAATTCCAAAGATGCTTTTGGTTGATAATTTTTATTAGTTCCTCTGTTTCTTGTTGTTTGAATTGCTCGCTTCCTTTAACCATTGCACCTGTTTTCTGGCTTCCTCTAAGGTAACTGGCGACTGTTTGGATAAGAGTTCCATTGCTATTTTGGCTCTTTCCTTGAAGGTGATTTTCAAGTTCATTTTTTAAATTATTAACATTCATTTGTTATTCGTATTTCATATTTCCAACTTCGTACCTCGCACTTACCCTAAAATTTCCTCTAAACTTTCCTTGCTTGCTTTGATGATTTGCTTAATATTCTCGTCTGAAATAGCCACAGAAAGAAACATACTTTCAAATTGTGAGGGCGCAAGATAAACGCCTCTTTTGAGCATTGCTTGGAAATATTTACCAAAAAACACCAAATCACTCGTTTTTGCAGTTTCAAAATTCGTTACTTCTGTATCTGTAAAAAATAGCGTAAACATAGAACCAACACGGTTTATCTTGTAATTAACGCCCAAATCATCACAACCTTCTGCTATTCCTTCTGTTATTTGCAGACAAATATCATCTAACTGCTTGTAAATCTGTGGATTATCATTTATTTCGTGGAGTATTGCAAGCCCTGCCGCCATTGCCAACGGATTTCCAGACAAAGTCCCTGCCTGATACACCTTGCCCACAGGCGACACAACGTCCATTATTTCCATTTTTCCGCCATACGCACCCACAGGAAGCCCTCCACCAATGATTTTACCTAGTGTGGTCATATCAGGAGTAACGCCATAAAGTTCTTGTGCGCCCCCACGAGCCAACCTAAAACCTGTCATCACCTCGTCAAAAATCAGTACAATTTTTTCTCTTGTGCAAATTTCTCTAAGTCCTTTCAAAAAACCCTCCGCAGGTGCAACACAGCCCATATTTCCCACGACAGGCTCTAAAATAATACAGGCTATTTGGTCTTTATTAGCAGCTACAAGCATCTCCACAGCAGCCAAATCATTGTAAGGTGAAGTAAGTGTATCTTGTGCCACACCCAACGTAACACCTTGACTGTCAGGTGTTCCCATAGTTGCCATACCGCTCCCAGCCGCAATCAGAAAAGCGTCAGAGTGTCCGTGATAACAACCCTCAAATTTCAAAATCTTACTTCTATTAGTAAAACCACGTGCAGCACGAATGGCGGACATAGTTGCCTCTGTGCCAGAGTTCACCATACGCACTTTTTCAATGGAAGGCACCATATTGATAATCATTTCTGCCATTTCCACCTCCCTGCGTGTGGGCGCACCATACGAAAAAGAATGTTCTAAGGCATTTCTAACGGCATTTTCAATTTTTGGGTGGGCGTGTCCGAGTAGCATAGGACCCCACGAGTTGATAAGTTCTATGTAAGCGTTGTCGTCTTCATCATAAATATACGCACCTTTTGCGCTTTTAATGAATATTGGGTTTCCTCCAACGGCTTTAAAAGCACGTACAGGGGAGTTTACACCGCCAGGAATAAGTTTTTGCGCCTTCTGAAAAAGGTCTTGGCTTTTTGTAGTGAGCATTTAGGGTTTTGTTGTGGATTTTAAAATATATTTATTTAGCTTTCCAGTAGCTTTTCAAAATCATTGGCATACGTGAAAACATCTATTATTTCACCATCAAAATAAGTATCATCTTCAAAAGAAGTAGCCACCCAACGCCATTGTTTTGTACCGTTTATTTCTACCTCAATAGCCTGCAAATGCACGCCAGTAGCAAAAATAGTATCTTGTGGCAGGGGTTTAGTTGTTGTCATAAATGGGAGAAAAGTTTAATAAACTTAGAAGATTTTATTTATATCATTTACAGCATTTATCTCGGTATCTGCGTGGTAATAAACCACAAAATCAACCTTATCAAGGTGCTGATTAACTTTTATCTGATTTTTATCTGTAAATATCAATCCAACACCATAGTATATTTGAGAGTATTCAAAATCTTTCAGTAAATTTTTTATTGCTGTTTCATAGTCATTAGTTTCTTTCAAATATTGCACTTTGATAAAGTCAGTTAGAACAAATCTGTCTTTATTTTCAAAGAAAACAACAATGCCACTTTTAATAGCAACAATATCAGGAATGAAAGTGCCTTTATTTTTGGTAGTTCTAAGTGTTTGATTAAGATGTAAAGAAACGCCAGTACCACTTTGTGGGAAATCAAAACAAATAATTTCCCAATCATTTAACGCAAGCCAATTGATAATTGCTTTTGTTACTTTCTCCTCCGTTATGCGTCTCTCCATAAAGCTCCATCTGGAAATAAAATAGCATCTGAAAAATAAGAAAATACCCTGATATGCTTTACTTTTGAAAACATTGAGCCATAGCGCACCTGCATATAATATCTAGGAATTTCGCTACTATCAATATCTTTGTAATCTTTTGTTAATAAGTTCTTGCGTTCACTACGTTTGACATCATTTACAAAGTCGTTGATAGTACTTTTATCACTTCTTATTTCAAAATTTTTATTTTTATGATTGATAATGAGTTCGCCCCAACACATAACAAGGTTGAATTTCCGTTCTTCAAAGGTTTTCCCTTCCCTGCAAAGTAAATAGTCAATAGCTGCCAATGCGCCTGGATATGGGTCTCCTCTAAAAGAAGCATCTACTTTATAAATAATTGTTTCTTGCCGACTTCTCAAAAGTTCTCCAATTTTGTAGTCCTTCTTCTCATATTGTGATAAATGATTTAACAAATATTCAGTAGGAATTTTTACTGTAGCCGTTAATGGTGACATATTTTCGCTACCACCTTTTGAGTTATATGCTTGTTGCATCAGCGTTTTTCTTGTACTTAGTGTTTTTTTACCAAGTAATTTTTCCCTTCCATCTTTCACACCTACTTTCTCAACAACATCAATTATTTCATTCATTGCTTGAAACATCAATATCATTTCATCATTATTACTATCAGGGCAGCCTGCAAACTTTTTATTTTCGTCATATGCCAATCCTTTTGTTTTGGTATATAATGAGGTGGTTGCATCTTTCTGTCCCTCATAATCAGTAGGGAAATAATAAAGTAGCGCAGGAATTTTATAAATAGTCATCACATCATCTAGTGCCTTAAAAATCAAAGGGTTTATTTTGTCCCAGCCTGTGCCTACGCCTTGTCGTGTAATAATGACAGCTTCAGGATAGATGTAGAATGCTGGTACATTATTCTCAACAGATGCCGCTAGTCGTGCAAATCTTTGAAAAGCATTGTGTCCAGTCCCTGCTTCTGTTGAGGTTTCAATGGAAAAAATAGGCTCTGCATCAATTTCTACAATCAAATCAGGCGCATCTAAGTATAGAATCTGCTTGATGTGGTCAGGTAGTGTGTGAAAGTTTTTAGCATTATTTGCATCACTTTCATACATTTTTCGCTTACTCACATTTTTATTTTTCAGTTCAGTTTTTTCTATGATATAATCTGCAAAACTTTCTGTACTGTACCAAACTCTGTAATTCATAAATATTTTTTTATGGCTAATGCTACTGCCTTTGCCAACAATGGCGGCACAGCGTTACCTGTTTGAACTCTTCCCTGTACTATTCCACCAGTAACAAAAAAATTATCTGGGAAACTTTGTAATCTACATCTTTCCCTGATTGTCAGTCCTCTATTATTTGATGGATGCCCAAATTGAAATTGTGGTCTTATTCCACCTGAAACCTGTGTAGGGCTTTGAATGTCCCAAGCAAGTCTAATTCTTTGCTTAAATTTAGGATACATTGGCGTTCCTGGTACTGTATTTTTTATTTTTTCTATGACATCTTTTGGGTGATTTGGTGCTTTATGATTAGTAAGAACATCACTAACATTCGCTCTCATAAACTTTTGATACTCACCCAAAGGCTCTTTCACATAGTTTATAGCTGTTTCATTAGCAAGCAAATCAGGTAAATCTCCTATTGCCTCTTTGACAGTAACGTAGGGTTTATTCTTATCTTTTCCGTGTGTTTTCTCTATTTCAGAAAAATCAAATTGTTTTTCTCCTTTTATCCCCACAAACACAAGTCTTGTACGTGATTGTGGCACACCATAATCAGGCGCAAACAATAGTTTACTTTTCACTATCATACCACTTACTTCGCTCAATTCTTTTTCTATTGTAGCCACAAAATCTCCTGTACTTTTCATTCCAGAAACATTTTCAAGGACAATAGCTTTTGGTTTTAATATTTTAACAAAACGTATAAATTCCTTATAAAGTAAATTTCTCTCATCTGCTTCATGTCTTTTTCTATTATTTAAAGAAAAGCCCTGACAGGGTATTCCACCAATCAAAACATCAACTTGTTTATCACCTAATAATGTTTTTATTACTTCTGGGTCTAATTTTCTCACATCACCAAGCACAGTAGAAACATTTGGATGATTCATTTTGAATGTTTCTACTGATGGTTTATGAATATCACAACCAACCACTATTTCAAAACCAGCCATCTCAAAACCAATGGAAGTACCCCCACAACCACAAAATAATTCTACTACAAGAGGTTTATCATTATGAGGTAAATTCCCTTGTGTAATTACTGGCTCTCCGTTCCAGTAATACATGTTTTCCTCCACTTTAACAGATTTATCCCAAATATTGATTTTTTCCTCCATGTCTGTACATTCTGCATTATCATCAAGTTCTAGTGTTTCTACAAGAACAGGAGTATCATTTTCGCCATTTTCATAAACACTTAATTTTGTCTTGGTAGTCATTGTTTTAAATTTATTAGTTTTTTTAAATTTTTTTCCATTCCATTACTTCATTCACCTTACAATCAATATCCTGTTAAAATAATAGTTTTTAAAATCTCACAAATATACAAAAATTATCCTTATTTTTACATAAAAAACTAGGTTTTCAAGACAAACAAAATGAACAAAATCAAGGCAAAGCCATTTATTAAATGGGTTGGAGGCAAAAGCCAATTACTTACACAATTTGAAAATTACTACCCAGGTGATTTGAGAAATGGCGTAATTAAAAACTATGTAGAGCCTTTTATGGGTGGTGGTGCTGTATTTTTTTCATTAGCACAAAAATTCAAAATAGAAAATATGTATTTATCTGATTTGAATAAAGATTTGGTGCTTACCTATCAAGTCATTCAACAAAATCCAGAAGTATTATTTGATTTTTTGGAGCAATATCAAAAAGAATATGACAAAACAGAACAAGAAAAACGAAATGATTTGTTTTTGCTAATACGTAAGCATTTTAATGCGCAAAGGTTTGAAATTAATTATAAAAAAATGTCAGATAATTGGTTTTCTAGAGCTGCACAACTGATTTTTTTGAATAAAACTTGCTTTAATGGGCTCTTCCGTATAAACCTAAAAGGAGAGTTTAATGTTCCTTATGGCAAATACAAAACAGCTATGATTTTTGATGAAATTAATCTTTTGGCAGTTTCAAAAGTATTACAAAAAGCTGAAATTTGTTTTGCTGATTATTCCGCTTGCCTTGACAAAGTAAATCAAGATACTTTTGTTTATTTTGACCCACCATACCGCCCAATAAGCAAAACATCAAGTTTTACAACATATACAGGAGAAGAATTTAAGGATAAACAACAATTAGAATTAGCTGATTTTTTCAAAAAACTTGATACTGAAAAAAAAGCAAAACTAATGCTTTCCAATTCAGACCCAACTAGTGAAGACCCAAATGATGTTTTTTTTGAAAAAGCGTACTCAAATTATAATATTTTTAGGGTAGCTGCCAGCAGAAGTATCAATTCTGATGGAGAAAAAAGAGGGAAAATAAATGAATTGTTGATCACTAATTATAACTATGAACCACAAACCTTGGCAATCAATTTTTGATTTTTTTAAAATCTATAAACATAATTTCAAAAAAAGCCCTTTTGAAATTACTGCAAAACAAATAAAAGAAGCAACATTAAACGCAGGTTTCAAAACCACAAATGAAACAGAAGCACGTGTTTTGGCAAAACAAGATACAAGAGAAAGCAGACCAGAAATTTTTATTGAAAATAATCTATTTCTTTTACCCATCAAAAATGGCAATTATGCTATTTTAGAAGGTGAAGGTTATGTTGATATTCCCGAGATAAAAACCAAAATCAAAACATATCATTCAAAACTTGATTTTGAGCTAGAAACATCTCAAATTGGTAATTCAGAGATGCAACATTTAGATTTTGCTTACGCCTCAAGCCTTATTCGCACTTTTTTAAAAGATGATAGCCTTGTTCTTACCATTCGTGGCAGAAAATACACACCAAAATTTGAGTTTTATGCAGGTAAATATCAACAACTTATTCAGACAGAAAGCGTACAAACAGAAGTAGATGCTGGTTACGAAGGTAAAAATCAAATTGTTTTGATAGAAGCAAAAAACTCAATTAAAAAAGATTTAGTAAGCAAAAACACCATTATTAGGCAATTATATTATCCATTTCGTCAATGGCAAATTCATACACAAAAAACTGTAAATATGCTTTTCTTTGAAAAACAAGGAGATTTTTATTCCATCTGGGAATTTGGATTTGAAGAAGCAGACAACTACAACAGTATCAAATTATTAAAAAGTGATAAGTTTGAAATAAAATAAAATTTAATAACCTATGAAATATCCCAAAAATACCTGCCAAAGCTGCGGAAATGATGAATTTACATCACAACTCAATAGTTATGATGTTTTCAAATTAGAGAAAAACAAACTTGTTTTGCAGTCATCAGAGGCAATAAATGATAAAATAGAACTTTGTTGTAGAGAATGTTCTGAAAAGCTTATTTTTGATGAGAAAAGCATAAAGTTGTAAAAAATATTTACAACAATTTTGTTTCCAAAATATGCCTAAATTTGCGCAAAACGGCAATTATTTGTAGCAAATCAGCCTTATCTGTACTATTATAAATTTCAGAAACGCAATAACTATCATTTTCCATTGTAACAAATTTCCAGTTTACGCCATTTACCTCGCACCCATAAAGTGGTTTTCCGTCATCATTAAGCACTTGCGCAATCAGAAAAGCCTCCAAAATCTGCGCCATAGAATCACCTGTTGGGTTTTTGTCTGGTTTATATTCCTGAAAATGAAAGTAAGGTTTTTGCATAAAATCCATAAGTCCTTTTGCTACCACAAAATCAGCCTTAACAGATAAAGCATATCCCTGCACATTTGCAGCTAGTTTTTTATCAAAAAAAGAAGCAAATTTTTCATCTTCCATCACATTGCCAAGCTCCAAAATAGGACTAATAAACTTCATTTTAAGGTCTTCCTCACTCCACGTGCTTAAATATTTGATGCCTTTTTCAAGCGTATGTGTGAAATTATCTTGTTCTGTATTAGAGAATTGCAAAGTATCAGTTTTTAGCCACTCTTTCATTATGGGAGTAGGATTACCAGCTATTTTTTTGAGGTTAAAAGCAAGCACTATCTCGCCCTCACGCCATTCTTTCTTTTTTGCCATAATTTTATTATTTTGAATACGTTTTTAAACTAATAATCTTGTTTCCAAAATATGCCTAAATTTGCGTAAAACGGCTATTATCTGTAGTAAATCATCTTTATGTCTGCTATCAAAGGTTTTAGAAACACAATAACTATCATTTTCCATTGTAATAAACGTCCACGTTCCGCCAATTACCTCGCATCCATAAAGTGGTTTTCCGTCATCATTAAGCACTTGCGCAATCAGAAAAGCCTCCAAAATTTGCGCCATAGAATCCCCTGTTGGGTTTTTATTAGGTTTATATTCCTGAAAATGAAAGTACGGTTTTTGCATAAAATCCATAAGTCCTTTTGCTACCACAAAATCCGCTTTGACAGATAAAGCATATCCTTGCACGTTTGCAGCTAGTTTTTTATCAAAAAAAGACGCAAATTTTTCATCTTCCATCACCTTACCAAGTTCCAAAATAGGGCTAATAAACTTCATTTTGAGGTCTTCCTCACTCCACGTACTAATTTTATCTTTTTTGCTTAAAATATGCTCAAAATTATGTTGTTCAAAAGCATCTAATACTGGTGCAGGTACATCAAGCCACTCTTTCATAGTTGGTGTATAATATTTTCCAATTTTTTTAAGGTTAAAAGCAAGCACTATCTCACCCTCACGCCATTCTTTCTTTTTTGCCATAATTTTATTATTTTGAGGTATATTTTGAAGTACAAATATATCAAAATATCCCTGTTTTGTAGCAAGACCTTCAAGATTTTTAAAACCTTGAAGGTCTGAAAATGAATTATTTACACTATTTCTTTATACTGCATTTGGTAAAGGTGATTATAAAATCCACTAAGTGCCAGTAGCTGCTCGTGTGAGCCACTTTCTTTAATTTCTCCTTTATCCAAAACCAAAATAGTATCAGCATTTTGAATGGTAGAAAGTCGGTGTGCAATCACGATAGAAGTACGTCCTTTCATCATTTTTGAGATAGCATTTTGTATCATTTCCTCTGTTTCACTATCCACAGACGAGGTGGCTTCGTCCAAAACCATTATTTTAGGGTCATAAACCATTGTGCGCACAAAAGAAATTAGTTGCCTCTGCCCTACTGAAAGCGTTGCACCACGCTCCATAACGTCATAATCTAAGCCGTTGGGCATTTTTTCATTAGCCAATCTTTCAATAAATTTGTCTGCGCCTACAAGTTTTGCAGCATTCCAAATTTGTGCATCTGTAATATTATCATTTCCTAATGTAATATTTTCTCTAATTGAGCCAGAAAAAAGAAACACATCTTGCAAAACAACCCCAATTTTAGTTCTCAAAAAATCTAAATCATATTCTTTTACATCAACGCTATCAACCAAAATTTCACCTTTATTTATCTCATAAAAACGGTTTAAAAGATTGATTATTGATGATTTTCCTGCACCTGTCGCACCCACAAGGGCAACGGTTTGACCAGTTTTTAGTTCAAAAGAGATATTTTTCAAAACATAATTATCCTCATTATAAGCAAAAGAAACATCTCTAAACGACACTTCTCCCAATGTACTTTCTGGCTTAAAAGTGCCATTTTTTTGCAAATCTTCTTTATTATCCAAAAGTGCCAAAATACGTTCTGTACTCACTATACCCATTTGTAGCGTATTAAAACGGTCTGCAATCATTCTTATTGGTCTGAAAAATGCACTCAAATACATAATAAACGCCACCAAAACGCCTAGCGTAACTTCTTCTCCCAAAACTTGCTTTGCACCATACCAAACAATAAGCCCAGTTCCTGCTGCAGAAATCACGTCTGTTACAGGAAAATAAACAGAATAATACAGCACAGACCTCAAATTTGAGCGTTTATGTTCTCTATTTATTTCTTTAAATTTATCAAATTCTAAGCGTTCACTCCCAAAAATTTGTACAATATTCATTCCTGTAATGTGTTCTTGCACAAAAGTATTCAAATTTGCCACCGCATTACGCACTTCATTGAAAGATGCTTTAATCTTCTCTTTGAAGATGAAAGTAGTTAGTAAAAGAAATGGAAGCGTACAAAGACTCATCAAAGTTAGTTTCCAACTTGTATAAAACATAATGAAAAGTATGGCTGCAATCTGCAAAATATCTGCCAAAATAGCCGCCAAACCCTCTGAAAAAACGCTGCTAAGTGTTTCTATATCAGATACATTACGTGTTACAAGCCTGCCAATAGGCGTATGGTCGTAAAATTTCAGTCGTAGGTTAAGAATATGCTGATAAAGTTGTATTCTGATGTCTTTGATGATGGTTTGCCCTAGCCAACCCGACCAATAACTATGCGAATATTGTACAAGCGTTTGCACTGCAAGCAACCCAAACATCAACGCACACATATAAATAAGCATATTTTGCTGTCCAACTTCCATATAATTATCTACAGTAATTTGTATCATATATGGGCGGATAATGCCCAAAGGCGCAAGCGTAATTGTCAGAAGCAAAACTATACTAAAAGTAGTTTTGTAGGGCAAAATAAACTTAAAAAGCCTTTTTAGGACTTGTGTGTCAAATATTTGACCACTTTTATTTTCTTTTTTCAAGAGAGTTTTTAGTTATTATTTAAAACTGGGATGCTTCACGCATAGTCGGAGACTTTCGTGAAGTTATTGTTGCTGTAAAAGTTCCGTTGCAAATATATAAAAGATGACTTGGAATTTTCATAAAAATAACAACTTAGGAAAATTTTCATAATTTTATTTATT
>JAYUKY010000078.1:0-10781 GCA_043764015.1 Raineyaceae bacterium | reverse complement strand
GCTACATTCAACACAATTCAGACTAAAACCCCAATCCCTAAGTCCCTTTCCCCTGCTGGGAAAGGGACTTTAATACACTTGTCCGACTTTCGCAGGACGTCTACTTTTAAACAATAATTTTTTATAATGAAAAAAGGAATTTTTCTAACCCTTGTTCTTTTACATACATTGCGTATGAGTGTGTATGCGCAGGTAATTGACAAATCTTTTTTGGATAAACATACTTATTTTGACTTGAAAGAAGCCCTCCAAAATCCTACTGATGTGTATGTTTTGGATTTAAGCCCTAAATATGCTAATGATTTTAACAAATTCATAGGATTTCCATCTGAAATTGGAAATTTTGTTAATTTAAGACAATTATATTTATCTATGCACCTTTCTGCAGTTACAGATTTTAAGGTTTTACCACCTGAAATACTGAAACTGAAAAATTTGGAGCTAATATCTTTTTCAAATATGATACCTGCTTTTGATTTTGTGGATACTTTCAATAAATTAAGCCTTTTGCCTCATCTCAAAGAATTAAATATCCACTATACAGTAATGAAAACTTTACCAAAAGAAATAGGAAAATTAGTAAATTTGACTAATTTGAAATTGTTTTTTATGCAATTAGAAACTTTACCAAAAGAAATAGGAGATTTAATCAATCTAAAAAATTTAGATGTGAGCGCAAACGGACTTAAAGCACTTCCACCAGAAATGAGTAAATTAATTCGTTTGGAAAAACTCAATATTGGCATCAATCAATTTGTTGAAATACCAAAAGAAATATTTAATTATTCAAATTTGACTGAGCTAGATTTAAGTTATTTAGACAATTCAAACTCTTTTGGAAGTAATACTTCGCATTTACCAAAAGAAATATTCCAACTGAAAAAGTTGAGTATTTTGCGTTTACAAAGCAATAAAATTGATATTTTACCTGCTGATATTGGTAATTTGACTAATCTAAAAGAGTTATACCTTACTGGCAATATATTGCAAAATTTGCCAGCAGAAATGGGAAAACTTCTTAGTTTAACGCATCTAGACATTTCATCTAATAACCTAACAACACTTCCAGCAGAAATTGGTAAACTTATACAACTTGAAAAACTTGAACTGATGGGTAACCCTATCACAAGCATTCCTGTTGGATTAGGCAATCTTATAAAAATCAAAGTTTTAGATTTGAATTTAAACAATCTAAATCTTGCGAGTACGTTGTCTGTTATAGGAAAACTCCCTAATTGCACACACCTTGACTTATCGTACCTTGATATAGCTGAAATTCCTAAAGAAATAGGAAATATGATTTATTTGACAAAATTGGTATTTCCTAGAAGCATCACAAATATACCTGCGGAGATAGTCAAATTAAAGAAATTAACGGATATTAGCCTGTATAATAGCCCTAATTTAGATTTTGCAGATACTTTCAATAAATTAAGTTTGTTGCCTAACTTGAAAATTTTGAGTGTTGGCAGCAACTCACTTACGGACTTACCAAAAGAAATAGGTAAAATGACACAACTAACAGAGTTAGATTTAGGTGAGAATGAGCTTCAAGAACTACCGCAGGAAATAACCAAATTGACTAACCTAAAAATCCTGAGCATAGCTTACAATAAATTTCAGGTATTTCCAATAGAAATAATTGAACTTACAAGATTAACTTCTTTGTCCTTAGGTAATAATCAATTCAAGGTTTTGCCACCAGAAATTGGTAAACTTACAAGATTAACTTCTTTGTCCCTAGGTAATAATCAATTCAAGGTTTTACCACCAGAAATTGGTAAATTATCTAAATTAACGGAGTTTTTTATTGATAAAAATCCTATTATTGAGTTTCCTGTAGAGATAAAAAAACTGAGAAAATTAAAAAAAATTACTTTTTATAGTTTTGAGACAATACCACTTAAAATGGAATTGCTGACAAATTTGGATAGTTTGTATTTATCAGAAAGTAACCTAAAAGACCCTAATTTATTTAAAAAACTTAGTAAACTTCCTCGTTTAAGAAAGTTATTTATTGACAGCAATACATTACCTACAGATATTACGTTAATGAAAAATATTGCCTCATTGACTATGAGTGGAAAAGACTTTGACTTTGCTAATATTTTTACGCATCTTGGGAATCTTTCTAATCTAAAAACGCTGATAATAGATAGTAGTAACGGTTATGGCACTGGTAGTGTTGGTCAATTACCCAAAGAAATTGGAAAAATGATTTATCTTAATAACTTAGAACTTGATGTATTACTAGATACGCTGCCTCCAGAGTTTGCCATGCTTACCAATCTAAAGAATTTGAGTATTCGTAGGAGTGGATTTAGCACTTTGCCTGAAGCTATACTTAAAATGAATAATTTAAGGCATTTGAATATTATAATTACGGAGGATTTACCCAAAGTATTTAATCAATTAGCGCAGCTAAAACAACTTAAAAGTCTTGAGATACATATTGGTAATAATAATTTACCAGTAGAAATAGGAAAACTATTGCAGCTAGAAAGATTAGTAATTTATTCTAATGTATTTTTGAAATTGCCATTAGAACTTGCAAAACTTACAAATCTCAAAGAAATAGACCTTATTGGCTATGGAGCAGACCATAGATATCCAGAAAAACTATTTAATTTCTTAGAAAAACTAGGTTTTTACAAAAAATACCAGCCTTTTGTCGTTTTTGAAAATCCAAGTACTGGTTTTATTCCTTTTAGAGAGGTACGTTTCGCACCACCAATGGAGGGTAATTAGCGTTTTAATACTTTAAAATTTGAAAAATGACCACTACACAAAATAAAAATCATACTTAAAACCTCAAAAAATTGATTAAAATAGCTATTCTTGGTACAGAATCTTCTGGAAAAACAACACTTGCCACAGGAATTGCTGATTATTTCAAGGTGAATTTTATAGAAGAATTTGCAAGAGAATATTTAGAAGATTTTTATCAGAAAAATCAACAAGAAAACAATCAAAAACAGCCTTACAGCCTGCAAGACGTAGAAAATATTGCAAAACAACAATATCAAAATATCCAAAATTATCAGCAAAACAGTATTCAACAAAACAAAAAACATCAAAAACTACTTATTGCAGATACAGAGCTTATTGTAACCAAAATTTGGTCAGAAAATAGCTTCAAAACTGTTCCTAAATGGATTTTGGAGCATATAGAAAAACAAAATTTTGATTTATATTTGCTGACGAATTATGATGATATTGCTTGGGAATACGACTCGCTGCGTGAACATCAAGACCCAAACGACAGAAAAATGTTGTTTGAATGTTACAAAAATGAACTAGAAAAATATAAGTTTAGTTATGAAATTATTAGCGGGGAAAATAAAGAAAATAGACTAAAAAAAGCAATTGAAATTATTTCAAAACTGCTTTAAAACCGCTTCAAAACTACTAAAAAACAATCTAAAATAATTAGAACGACCTAAAATAGCGTGATTATGAGTGAATTTATGGTGAGTATCACACTTCCTTTGTATTTTGATGAAGAATTTGTTACGCTTGTGCCAAAACAACGTATGATGGTTGATAATTTGATGGCAGAAAACGTGGTGCGTGCTTATACGCTCTCGCTTGACCGCACCAAACTATGGATAATTGTTGAGGCAAATAGTGAGGAAGAAGTGATAAAAACGCTCAAAACCTTCCCACTGATAGACTGGATGAACTACCAAATAGAAGGGCTTGCTTTTCATATGCAAAATTTTCCTGTGCCTGCTATGTCGCTGAATTAGGTACGAAGTTTGAGGTACGAGGTACGAAAAATACAACAGAATTTCGTACTTCAAATTTCGTACCTCAAACTTCGTACTTCGTACTTAATATTTGTTTTCCTACAATACCCAAGCCAACAATAGAAAATAGCACCAAACCAACCACAAATAGTTGCGAAATACCCAAATTTCCGCTTTGATAAGCTGCTTTGAGTGTGCTTGATTGTGCGCCTAGCCACACTGCCAATGTAGTGCGTGGCAACATTCCTAATATGCTCATAACCAAGAATTTAGAAAAATTTATTTTGAGCATTGCTAAAAAAATATTAGTAATAGCAAAAGGTAAAATTGGAGAAATACGCATCAGAAGTATAATAATGATACTTTTATTTTCTATTTTAGATTGTAATAAGTTAAGTTTTTCATTTTGGGAGAAAAAATCATTAAGATGTCCATTGTCTATTTTTTTACCAAAAAAATAACCTACTATTGCTGCCATTCCGTAGCTAATAATTAGTCCGAAAATAGCCTCAAAACCCCACAAAAACCCACTCATAAGCGCAATCAGCGTGGTTGGTGTGAGTGCAAACGCCGTTGTAAAAATACTTATCAAAAAGAAAATTATTTTTTGATAAATAGCCAAATTTCTTAGGAAAATTTCGTTTTGTGAGCTATAAAAAATGAAAAATGAACTTGTAAGTAAAGGCAAAAGTGCCAATAAAACAATTAAGAAGGTTGATTTTTTATTTTCTTGGAGATATTTTAGAAGGAAAAACATTTTTTAATTTTTTTGTAGGTTTGATGATTATTTGTAAATTTACGCAAAATCACAACAAATCATTACGGATTTTTTAAATAAAATCATATTTACAATTAAACATTAAAAAATATTCCTAAATTTTATGAAAAAGAATTACAAAATAACACTTCTAGCAAGCTTTTGCGTGTTTATTGCACTACTTTCCTGTAATAAAACAGTGCAAAAAGATAAAAAAGAAGTAGCGAAAGTTACTGTAAAAGATACAGTCAAAAAGTTGGATAACAAAGTCAATTTCCTTGATTATGACCCTATTGTTCAGCAACTTATGCTCACAGAAGAAGGAGATTTGCGTGGGCTTAGTTTTGGAGATTCTATTAGTGCCATTAAGAGAAAGGAAATTGGAAAACTTCAAAAAAATGATAGTAACGACTCCTTGCGCATTTATATGGTGGAACTCAAAGAAAATGATGTGGCTGATGCTCGTTATATTTTAGACAAAAATCAGCAAATAAAACAAATGGAACTGGATATTTTTGTGAATTTTGAGAGTCAAGTAATGGACGTTTTTAAGAAATATTTTACTGCAAAATATGGCGAAATGAATGGCGTAAGAGATGGAAAAGATAGCAAAGACAGTATTTTCCATTGGAAAAGTAAAAAAGATTACAAAATTACTATGTTTAAAAAGAAACGAAAAGATGAAAATGATGCGCCTGGTGTGGTTATTCGTATGAAATAGTTAAGAACATTATTGAGAAATAAGTAGTATATTGTAAATAAATTTCTAGTAAATTCCCCAAAAAGTTGGAAACTTTTTGGGAATTCTGCCTCAAAAACTGCTATTTTTGCTATTTTTTATACAACCATTTATCAAGATAAATTGCTTTTTTTATAGCTGTAACTTGTTCTTGATTGGCTAATGATGGTTGTCTGTCGTCTGCGGTGAATGTAAAAACAGGAAAAGATTGTACTACTTTTCCATTATAGATATAATTATGTAGAAAAAATCCTTGTCTAACAGCATTTCTATGTATCTGGTCAAACATAAAGTTTCCTAATCCGTGAAAAATTGGTTTACCTTTATACATTTCTACATATTGCACATTATGCGCTTGTGAGCCGTACACAAAATCAGCTCCTAAATCAATCAAATAGCGAGAAACTTTTTCTTGTGCTTTTGTTGGAAAATAGTTATCAGACTCCGCAAACTGCACAGATGCAAAAATATATTGTATTTGAGCATCTTTTTTTAGTTCTGTGATAATCTTTTTAACTTTTGCACTATCGTAACGAGCCGCTCCCATACTTTTAGGACTATCAGCACATTCTGCGCAAGGACAAAGTTCATTATAACCAACAAAAGCTATTTTTTTATTGTCTTTAAGTGTAATAATAAGTGGTTTAAAGGCATCAGCAGGAGTTATTCCACCTCCAAAAGTCTGTATATTATTCTTTTTATAGAGATTTATAGAATTTTCGTAAGGTTTTGTGCCATAATCTAGGTTATGGTTTCCTGTGAGTTCTACAATATCAGCACCCAAATCAAGAAAAGACTGAAAATGCGCCTCTTTACTACAAAATTTCATACCTCTTTCTAGTTTGCAATCAGCAATAAAAGACACTTCATTACTAATATGAGTCAAATCAGAATACTTAAATTCTGGTAAAAGTTTCTCTGTAAGCCATTTTACACCGTTTTTTTCAGTTTGCATACCCGTAACACGAGTAACGGCAGTAACCCCAGTCAAAGTAAATTTAGTAATACTATTTTTGTAATCAAAAAGTGTATTTTTGTCAATAATGAGAGGATATTTTAGTTGATTTTTTGTGTTATTATCATCAAAAAAAGTAATATTATCAACTTGTAAAGCCCTAAATTGTGGTATTAGGCTAGATAAATCAACAATTAAGATATTATCTTTTGCCAACACGCTAAAATCACTAAGATTTTTAATTGTCTTTGTATTCTTTCCTTGAAATAAAACGTCTGCTTGTGGCTTTACGCTTTCTAAAACGTATATTTTATTTTCTGAATAACTTTTTTTGAGTTCTGTTAAAGAAATGTTTGTTTGTTCTGATGCAAAACCAACAACTGCAAATAAAATATTATTTTCATTTGATATTATTTTTTGTTGATATTTTGTTGATGTTTGTTTGCTTTCAGAAGGCGTGCAAGCAATAATTATTCCTATAATAGCAAAAATACAAAGAGAAGAGAGTAAAAGAGTAGGTTTTTTCATATTTTATGTAATGATTTGAGGTTGTTTATTTAGTGTTTGTTGAGGCTGGAAGCCTCTTTTATAACCGTCACTTGGCAAGAGCCAAGCGACAGTTAAAGTTTATTTATTTTTCTATAAAAATTATACAAAGAGTTTGTTTTTATGTTGTATTTAGAGAGTAAAGATAACATTTTTAGTAAGATTTTAGAGAAAAAAGGTAAATGATTAGTCAAGCTATTTACCTTTACAAAGTCTTGATAATCATTCACTAACTCAAAATCTTCCATAAAAAAACATTGACGTAAATGATAAAAGGTATTTTTGGCAAGTGCTTTGTACTCTTGTTTTTCTTTACAGAACAAAACAGCTTTTTTGAGTATTTTTAGTGTATCTTTTAGAAGAATATTTTGATAATTGTTGTCTTTTTTCTGATAAAATTTGTTGGAAAGAGAAAAATCAGACATTCTTTTCTTCACTAAGCAGGTATCAACATAAACATATTTCCAAATTGGTGTAGTCCGCACCCAAAAATCAAAATCTTCATAGCTCAAAGTGGTATCATAACCCAAAATACCTATTTGTTTGTGCAAAAAGACATCACTTTTTATCATCATAGTAGGCGCACAAATCAAATAATTCTCTAAAATATCCTTAAAAAGATACCCTTTTGGCTCACCTTGCGGAATATGCTGTATATTTTGTAGTTCTTTATTGACTTTAAAATGTGTTTTAATATGTTCTGAAAGCTCATTGATATACATTGCATTCGTAAATATCACCCCAACACTTTCATCTAAGTTTTTAAAAGCATTTACTAAGCTTTCTATGTGCGTTGGCATCAAAATATCATCAGTAGCAAAGTCAATAATATATTTTCCTTTAATATGAGCCAGCGCAAGGTTGAAAGAAGCACAATTACCAATGTTTTTTATGTTATCAAAAATGCGAATATGCCTTAAAGGTTGGTCATTTTGTAGTGTTTTCAGTTCATAATCAGCAATTATTTCGTTTATTTTGTCTTTGCTTTCGTCCTTACTAGCATCATCAACAATAAAAATCTCAATGTTTTGGTAAGTTTGTAAAAGTATTGAGTTGAGGGCCTCCTCCACAAAGCAAGTGTGATTATAACACAAGCAAATAACAGAAACAAGCGGCAAATTAGAGTACATTTTGAAGAAAAAAGGAAAATATTTTAAGTAAATTGTTGTTTATGAAGACACAAGCAGCGGCAAAATGATGTTATAATGTATTCCGTAATTCGTAATTTGTAATTCGTAATTGAAAAAAGGTTACTGTTTTTTGATTTTAAGCAGAAATTTTAACTGTCTTAGTGCGGTTTGGTTGCGTATTTCATAAATGGTACGGTACAAACTCTCTTTTTCTTTCCTCGTAAGATGCCAACTTAGGCTTGCACGCTCCGAAATGATGATTTTCTTAGGGTCTATTTTGATTTTACCTTCCATTTTGTCCCTAATTTCTTGCATATTTTTGGAAATAGGAACATATTGAAACTCCACTTTATGAACAAAATTGTTAGGAAACCAAGATTGTGAGAACTCCATAAGGTCATCATTATGAATATCTTGTATATGTTCCTGATTGGTATAAATGCTCTCCAACGGCATAAATAATTTCTCAAACAGAGAAACTTCTAGCTTGTCCTCAATAGGACGGTCTTTGGGCGTATCTCGTATTGAGACCACCACCACGCCAGAGGTGTTCTTCGTAATCCAATTTTTGAAGACAAAAGCAAATCTTGCTGCGCTACTTACGCCAAAGTTGTCTATCAGACCCGCATCCATTATCTGCATTTCAGGCTGACTGGGCAACTTTATGGTTGGTGTCATATACGGAAAAGTTGCGTTCATCCTAATAGCTGTCAAAAAACGCAAATCTTCACTCTTTTGCATCTCAAAATACCTTAAAAATTCTATTCCTTTAATTTTTTGGTTGATAAAACGTGATTGATAGATGTTTGGAGCGCACATATACGACATATTTTGTGGAGAAATATACAATTTACGCCCATCATTAGCAATAATAGGCGTAAGCAAAAGCATTGGCACAAGTCCTTTTTCCTCTGAGTCTTTATAAGCAGACAAAGGTTTATCTAAAATGCCACCTGTATTGTGGTTCAAACTCTCTTCTAGCGCATATCCTCTGTCTTCATTGTATTCTCTTTTGTTATAAACAAACTTTTTAAACCTAAAAAACAAATCATTGACCACCCAACTAAAAGTGACGGAGTTGAGGTTATCTCGCGAGATGTTCTCAAAGTATTCTCTGGCATAAATATTGATATTTTTGCCCATATTCTTCTGTAAAGCCAACTCACGAAAGTAAGCCGCCCCCACCATACCACCAGATGCCCCCGACATAAGTATTGTGTTCTCCATAAGTTGCCCTCCTAGCGTGCTATCAACGTGTTGAAGTGTGCGCATAGTCCAAGCAGTTGCCCTAAGACCTCCTCCACTGCTGCAAATAAAGACTAATTTGGGCTTTTCATTCTTTGGGAACTTGTTACGCCAATTATCTAAGAGCTTAATAGTCTTATCAAAATCCTTTTTATAATTAGAGTCTGCGGTAACTTCTGCAATTTTTGCGAGAGAATATTCAGGTTTTTTGTTGGTATGATAATCCATTCCATAAGCCTCATAATTCATCTTAAAAAACTCGTGATTTAAGGCAAAATTAAGTCCAAATATCAAAACAAAAATAGCCGCATTTGTCCAACCACGCATCCAATAAGACAACGCACCCAAAAACATCAAGAAAATAGTCATAAGTAACAATACGCTTGCCGCTGCAGGTATCTGAAAAACAGGATTATTATTGTTAGAACCAAAAACAAGGACAACAGTTAGGATAATTATCTGTATAAAAACAGCATTGAAGTGGTTTTGTTTGAAAACTTTGAAGATAGCTTGGCGTTCTACGGCAGTGTGTTCATTGGCACGCTTGGGCACAAAGTAGTCATTAAGGTAAAAATCAACCCTATAATTCTGTTCTTTGGCAGATTTGTAGCGTTCCATAATATTTACCCTGCTAATAATAGTCCTTCGTATCTTAATATTAAAATTCAGCTTGAAAAACTTAAAAATATCCTTGTTCGTAAGAAGAAAATACACCCAAAAAAGCCCTTTCATTAAGGTATAACCAAGAAATAAGCCCCCCATTTTGAGATAAATGTCGTTTTTATCTTCTAGGGCATCAATATTTTGAAAATGATAGTAGTTGTATAGATAAAGTGCCATAAAACTAAGCGGAACTAAACTATTATTGATACAAAATTTTGAGAACGGATGTTTAAGTCCGCCCAAAAAACTAAATTGATGCCCGTCCAAAATGTAACAAGTGATGTGATAAGACATTGTAAAGCCACCCAGAGTCAGCCCAACAATGAAAATACCCCAAAAATTGACCCTATCCATATATTCAGGCTCTAAAAAAAGATAAGGCAAGCCAATAGTTGTGCCAATACTTTTGGTAATAATCAGAAATAAGACAACCCAAATAAGCATTATGATTTGATTTTTCTTAATGTTTACAAGCAGAAGTTGGAAAGGAAGGGTATAAAATAGGCGTGAGAGGAATATTTCTTTGATGACGTTTACAAAGAATTGATAAATGTTAATAAAAAGGTTTTTGAGGATTATAAAGAGTTTAAAAAGAAGGGTTTTCATTTTGATTAGTAAAATAAATGCTTTGAATGCCTTAAAACGACCTCAATATAAGCAGGTTTTTTCAAAAATCAATAAGAAAAAAAGAAAAAAAGAAAAGGTAAATATCAAAATATAGGGACTGGGCTTGCCCCATAGCCGTCAAGTTAAGTCTTCAATATATCATTTAAAGAAGATTTAGCTTGTTTTTTTGATTTCTTTTTTTCTTTTTTAGTGAATGCTAAAAACTCTTCAAATATAGTTTTAATTAATTTTGTAAAGAGCCTATATCTCCGTTTCTGATACATTCCCAAATTTATTGTTGCTGTAAAAGTTCCGTTGCAAATATATAAAAGATGACTTGGAATTTTCATAAAAATAACAACTTAGGAAAATTTTCATAATTTTATTTATT
>JAYUKY010000077.1:0-10839 GCA_043764015.1 Raineyaceae bacterium | reverse complement strand
ACTTTAAGTTCCAAAACCAGAGCAAACGAACGCATCTAATGACTTTGAGCAAGTATAGTCCTTACATTTTACCATCTTTTCAAACTTGTCCTACACCCTATCTCACACCTCACATTTATTTTCTGCGTGAGGAAGATCTAGACGAGCTAGAACTCCAAGACCTTGAATCTGAACGCCTAGAACTACTACTTGACGAACTTGCGGTACTGCGTGAAGATGAACTACTTAACGAACTTTTATAAGATGATGACGAACTAGAACTACTACTACGTGAACTGCTAGAACTATAGCCAGAACTATAAGAACGTGAACTACTACTTTTTGAACTAGGAGAACTATATGAATGTGAACTATACGTATTTCCAGAACTAGCGGAAGCACCAGTAGAAGGCGTAGAAGTGCTTTTACTAGACCAAGATTTAGCATCTGATTTTTTTACAGAATAATAATTGTCGTGTGAAACGCTATTTTGTTGGCGTGGCGAGGTCCTTGTTTTATAAATTTTGTTATAATTATAGTCTGATTTCACGCCAGCAGCATAAAGATTTTGATTTGCTATAAACCATTTGCCAGATAAAGCCTGTTTTTTGGCTAAAACACGCATATTTGAGCTTTCAGAGCTATTTCTTATAATGCTTGTATCAGTTTTACCAATTTTTATCATATCAATCAGACTTGCTTGCACATTCAACAAAGAATCTTGCGACACAAAAGCAAAATAACCTTCTTTATTTTCTGCATATTCGTGGTCTAAGAGTGAAAAAGGCATATTTATTTTATCTAATGCTATGCTAGTATTTGCATTGTCAGCCATTACTTTCAGCGCTATAGCATCTTCTACGCCCTTATTCACAATCAAAAGCAAAGAATCAACTTTATGAAAAGCAGGCACAAATTTAGGTTTTATCTTTTTACGCACTGCCAGATAGTCTGTATATATGTTAGAAACCGCCTCAATATAGTTGTTATATCTCTCTTCTGTTTCTTCTGTTGGTGTGGTACAATCTTGGTACAAAAATTGCAATTCTATCATTCTATTATGCGGAAACACACTTTCTTGGTGCAATTCATCACGCATATTTTGGACTGTGTGTACTTCTGTTTTTTCTTTAAAATCAACGGAAACAAGTTTTTGCGCTTTATCAATGGTACTTTTCCAAAGTTGGTGTGCTTTTTGGGCTTTTTCCAGTTCTGCTAAAATATAATCTTTGTTTTTTTGCTCCAAAGTAGCATTATTAGCAATGCTTGGTTTTAAACTTTCATAAGAAGTTAAAAACGCTTTTTCTGATGTACTATTTTCTATTATTTCAGCAATAAATGCGCTTTTAAGATTAATTTTGTCTTCATAAAGCCGTATTTTATCAGAAAATTGCCAACCAAAACTTCTCACTTCATAATGATAACTATACAAACTTGGTAGCCAAAAATTATTTTTCTGACTTTCCGCCTGTTGATTAAGTTGTTTAAAATCTAAGATAATAGCTTTTGTAGCATTTATCCACTTTGTATCTTCTTCTTTGAGCCAATCTGTAACTTCTGATTTTATTTTTGCTTCAAAGTCATTCTGGCGTTTTTTGTACCAAGTAAGATTTTCTTTTATTTCTACAAAAAGCACTTTTGGCGCAACGAAAAAAGATAATACCAAACCACTGATAATCAAAATAATAGGCAAAAGGCAATTTTTCATAAAAGTAGAAAGTTTAAGTGATAATTTCGTATCTTTTAGTAATTTTGACAAGTGAATGAGTGGGATAATGATAACCTACATCTTCTGTGAGTTGATAAGATGTTTGACATTTTTCACAATAAAAAAATGCCTCTGAATAGCCTTCATACATTGTTTGTGCATCAAAAGTTAGTTTTTGATAGGCAATACTACGCCAATCAATAGAACTATTTCCCCAAGAGCTTGGTATTTCTTCACATTCACACATAAAAACATTTTTTATAAATGATTGATTATCAAAAACTTTCCAAAAGTTTCAAACTTTTGGAAAGTTATTTTACTAATTTAGTGAATTGATTATCAATATTTTGCATTCATTCACAATTCACAATTTAAAATTTACAATTATTTAGTTTGCGTCTGCGCCTGCAAAAAATTTCTTTTCCACATAATCCGCATTAGCGGCTATTTCGTGAACAATAGCCAAAAAATTAGCATAATTTCCATTAACGTATTCCGCAGGAATGACTGTTTGCACATAAATTCCTTCTTTTTCTGTGCCGTCTGGTTGCTTCATTTTTTTGAGACAAATCATACTCACAAAGCCGTATTCAGCCTCACGCAACAAATCAATGCTACTCATAGCAGGTGAAAGATGCCCCGCAAAACTTCTAATAAAAAAGACATTTTTATTGAGTTTTGGGTCAACGTATTCGCTCAAATACACGTATTGATAGCGCAATTTGTCGCTGTCCGCATATTTGAGGGCATAATCCCATTGATGCCCAGCGTTGTTGTCTAGCGGTTTGATGTTTGCTCCATAACCCGCTGCAACAGCTTGTTCTATTAGACTTGCAAGATTTGACATTTGTTGTTGAATTAAAATGTTTGAAAAATATTTGAGATAAGTAGAAAAATCTTTTAAATATAATTGTAAGTTTTTGATTTACAAGAGATTTTCAGTTTATATTTTTGACAACATCAAAATAGAATATAAAAACCTAATTATCAAACTATTGTATTCATTCACCTAGCAACTGCTAGTTCACAATTCACAATTCATAATTATTTTCTCAAAAGTTTATTGATTATTTTTTTGGAAAGTTTTGTATTTTTGCTATTTTTGAGGATAATTTATGAAATAATCAAATAATGAATAAAATAAAGCGTGAGCTAAGGCTTATTTCTAATAAATTTTTGCTGTGTTTTGGCGTAATTGTGTTGGGCTTAGTGCTTAATGCGTGTTGTGCCAAACGCTGTCCTCTCTCTTCTTGTCATCAAATCAAAGACCATACGCACTTTTTTGGTGCTGAAAACGACAATAATGGTGCAGTTGCCAAACGTGAAGACGTACACAAAGAACTTGATGCATATTCTGGTGTGAAATGGTGGCGTAGAATGTTTAAAAAAAAGTATAAAGTTGAAATAAAAGACGAAAATGAAAAACCTTTGCAACCTGTTGTAAGAAAAGAAGTTGATTTGAATGGCGACACAATAAGCATCACAGAGCCAATGGCAAAAGCCCCAAAAGGTACTTACAAGACGTATAAAAAGTTTGAAAGAGCTAGTTTTTCAGGGAAAAACAAACAACAATTAGAGAAATTTACCTTTAAAAGTAACATTCCTAATGGCAATCTCAACAAAAAAGGACAACAATAGAAAGAAGTTTGAAGTACAAAATACGAAATTTTTAATACAATGCTTGTCTGACAATTTTTGTAATTTGTATTAAAATCCTGTAAGGATTTAATTTTCATAGCCGTAGGTCGTACCTACGGAACTTGGTAATAATGTATTAAAAATCATATTTAACTAAACCTAAACCAATCATCTACAATGAAAAAAAGCCTACTTGTTTGTGCTTTACTAGCCGTTTCTTTAACGACTTTTGCACAAAAAAAACCTGTAAAACCTGTCGTAAAACCAATTAAGAAAGAAGTTGTAAAAGAGCCTGTTGTGGTGAAGGAAGAACCTAAAAAAATACCTGAAAAAATCATTATCTACACAGATACGCCTATTATTTATGCAGGTATTTTGAATAAAATAGATATTCACGTTGATAATATTGGCAGAGAAGACTACAAACGTCTATCTTTCAAAGTTGATGCAAGTCTTGGTGAAGTAGTGGGCAAAATCTCACCTGAACGTGCTTATATTGAAATTTATGCCTTTCGTGAGGGAGAAATCAAACTAGAGATTTTGTATGAAAACAAATCAATCACAAGCAAAGTATTTGAAGTGTTGCCAGAAGCTAATTCTGAATTGGTTTCTACTTATGAAGTTGATGGCAAACCAAGTTCAGACCTTGTGTATCTCTCAGGTAATATGATGAGTATCACACCTGAAGGCTTTAAACAATTGGCTATCAATATGGCTATCAAAGCTGATGCACATTTTGCTAAAACTAGCCCAAATGAGTGTGTTTATACGCTTGCAACCTATGATATGGTTGTGAAAAGGGGTGATAAAGTCATTTTTAGAAAAAATGAGTCTTCATTTGATATGCTAAAAGCAGACTTGGCAGAAGTTGGTAGTAAAGCAAAAATCAAGTTAGGTGATTATGTTTTCATACAAGACGTAGTGGCTACTCGCAAGAACGCAAAAGGAGATAATACAGACGCAAAATTGCGCTCACGCTCTTTTGGTATTCATATTGTCAATACAAAAGAATTAGAAGAAATGAAATAGTTTGAGTTGTGAATTTTGAGTTGTGAGTTGTGAGTTGTGAATTAAATACAACACAATGATAACGAATTGATTACATACTACTATTGAAAATTTAATAAAATAACAAAAGCACTTTATTAAAAGTGCTTTTTGTGTTAAAAATAAACTCACAACTCATAATTCACAACTCATAATTCACAACTCATAATTCACAACTCATAATTCACAACTCATAATTATTTTGAATTTTACATTATTTTTTACGCCACTAAAACAACAAGATTTTGCAGACATCAACAAAGAAGATGCCCTAAAAAATCATATTAACATACATTTTGACAAAATCCCAAAGTGGAAAGGAATGGATATTGCCATTATTGGACTTACTGAAATCAGGGGAAGTACCAACAAAATAATGGACATCAACGCTGCCCAGCATATCCGCAGACAACTTTATCAACTCAAAAAAAGTGCTGCCGACTATAAGATAGTTGATTTGGGTAACCTTAAAAGTGGGATTGATTTGGAAGATACTTATTTGCGCATCAAAGAAGTAAGTGAAAAATTATTGAAAGAAAAAGTTATTCCGTTGTTTTTGGGCGGAACAAATGATTTGATGTTGGGGCAATACCTAGCTTTTGAACACCTCAATAATATTGTTTCTGTTGTCAATATTGATGCCGTTTTGGATTTGGACGAGCAGCCAAACGAAGGAATGAATAAACATCATTTGTGGAGAATTATTGCACATAGCCCAAATTATTTGTTTAATATGAGCCAATTAGCGCATCAGGCATACCTTAATGCTGCCAAAAGAATTGAAATTTTGGAAAGACTTTATTTTGATATGTATAGTGTTGGTAAAATTAGAGAAGATTTGGAAAACCTTGAGCCTATCATCAGAGGTGCGGATATGCTTGCGCTAGATATCTGCGCCATACGTGGGCAAGATGCACCTGCAAGCGACAATGTGCAACCTTTTGGACTTACAGGAGAGGAAATTTGTCAGCTTTTTTGGTTTGCAGGACTTAGTAATCAGACTAATTCTGTTGGAATTTATGAGTATAATCCGCTCAAAGATGAAAACGAAAAAACTGCAAAAGTATTAGCCGTTGCGGTCTGGTATTTTATTGAGGGTGTTTATAATAGGCACAAAAATTTAGATTTTGAAAGCAATACATTTACCAAATATACTGTTCCTATTGGTGATAATCAGAGAGATAATATTTTTGAAATAAGATTTTATAAGCATCTTCTTAGCAACAAATGGTGGATGGAAGTAGAATATTCACAAGAAGCCATTGACGAAAATCTTGTGGATACAAATACAGTTATTGTGCCTTGCACTTATGATGATTATTTGATAGCTACGCAAGGAGAACTTCCCACACGTTGGATACAAACCCACGCAAAACTATTATAGTCGGTACGAAGTGGGAGGTACGAGATACGAATGTAAAATTTCTGTTTTGGTAAAGTCAGGTATTTACAGATGATTTTATAAGAAATTCATACTTCATAATTCGTACCTCGTACTTCGTAGCTGTTTCTTAGTTCAATAATTGTGCATATTGGCTACTTTTAATAGGGTCAAGGCGTACCAAAAGGTCATAAGCTTTTTGTTTTTGGTCTGCCGTTGCACCCTTAAACAAACTAATTATTTCGTTGCTTTTTGTATCAAAAAAAGTATTCAAAACTACTGCATCAGCACGTATGGCATATATTTTTTCCATTTCTTTCAGCACTTCCAAAATATTATTTCTAGCTTCCAAAGGTTTTTCTAAGAAAATATCCAGTCCCAAACGGTGATATTTATAAATTCCTTCACGTATTGGCAAAAGTTGTGCATTTTGCAAGTTTTCTACCAATGAATAAAAATTTTTCTTATCCCCAGAACTCCTAAACGAATTACTAGATGAACTTTGTGCATTATTCATAATATTAAAGCACTTTTCTACATAAGTTGTGCCACCACTTTTAGTAAAACTATCAAAGTCATACGCCAAAACAAGGTTTGCGCAAAGCCCCAAAAGTGTACTTAAATCATTAAAATAGGCATTTTCGTTAAAATCAAAAGGCTGTGAAGGCAAGTACCTAAAACTAAAGCCTTTATCAATGAAAAGAAGCAAATTTGTATCATAATTAGTGGCATAAACAGGTCTTGTGATAGTAAATTGCACCGCTGACACAAAAGTACCCGCAGAAGGGTTTCCTTCTAAAAGTGTAAATTCTAGCCTACAATTTATTTTTTCTTCTGTCCTAAACTCCTCACGAGTCCATTTGCGAGTATTCATAAACTCCGACATAGCTTGTTGCATAGTAACATAAACTGCCTGTTCTGCTCCCTGATTAGTAGCCATATTTTTACTATTCACTACAACTGTACAGTTGAGTTCTTGCGCTTTTAGTGAAGAAACAAACAATATATTCCCAATGATAGAAATAAAAAATAATATATTTTTCATAATAAATTTGATTTTTTATAAATATTTTTAAATCAAAAAAGATTGTATAATTTGGTGGAAAACGCCCAATATTTTTGGCAAATCAGAAATATAATAGGTTTTTGTATCTATAATTACTTGTTTTCCTTCTAATTTAAGGAATTTCCAGTTATCACCTGTAACAGCACAACCATAAATAAACGGTTGTGGGTGTCCTTCTTCTTCATTAAAGCGTTGAGCAGCATACATTTGCGCCAAACATTGCCCTTGTCCGTAGTCAAAATCTTGATTTTTTGCCTCTGCAAGCGTAATAATAGGTGCTTGCATCACATTTTTACGTGGGTGTTTTGCTATAAAAAAATCACATTCTTCTGACAAATCCTGCGCCACATCAACAACCAAGTCTTCACCAGAAAATAATGTAACTTGATTTTCATAAACTAATGCCACTTCCGACAAAATAGGTGCAATAATCCTTTCAGATTTGCCTTTTTCATTTGTTAGGGGCAACCTGTCTGCAATAGCAAGTGTTTGCAAAAGCCATTCAGAAGGCAAAACAAGCACTATTTCAGGAAAAAGATTTCTATCTATTTCCTCTATATTGAGCTTTTTTAAACTTTGTTTCAGGCTTTTATAATTGCTATAACCCATATTTTTGAGTTTTGAGTGGTGAGTTATGAATGAATATAATCAAATTTTTATCAAAAATAAACAAAATATCCCTAAAAAACATATTTTAGGGATATTTTTTATTGGGAATAAATTATCAATTATTTTTTTGCACCATCTTTCAAAAGCTCACTATCTTTGACAGGATTTTCCTCATTGATGGCATAACGGATTTTATTTTTTACCAAAAAATCAGCATACATTACTTGGTAAGTACCCACTTCTGGCGCAAGTTTAATAGCAGTTTCGTAGCTATTAATAGCATCTAAAATATAACCATTTTTCTCAAAAATACTCGCCTTAATGATGTTGTCAAGTGCCGAGTTCGTTTTTATTTGTGCTAATTCTTTGGCAGTTTTTTTATGATTCAAATCTGTTTTTGGGTCTGCAAAACTTACAGAATAAGCATTGCGTTTGTCTTCCGCCTCTTCAAATCCTTTAAAAGAAACTTCTACTTTTAAGTTATTTGCTTCATATTTTGTATGATATTTAGAAAAATCAACACTCAAAAATGCTTCACTTTTCTTGTTGGCAGAAATTTCAAATTTATCTAATTCTTTGTTGCCTGCTGGGTCTAAAATACGCACCAAATACACAGTATCTGTTTTTCCTTCATAAGTTGGAAAAAAATGTAAAGTCATTTTCTTATCAAAAACAAACATATCTTCTTCTGTCATGTATGCACTAGCCGTTTTTGAATAGCCTACTATTCTACGGCTTACAGACCCCGTAATGGAGCTATACTTTCTATGGTTTTGGTTGATGTCAATTTTGTCTGCTTTGGCCATTTCACCCGCCACAAAAGTTGCATATTTGTTGGATAAAGTCGCAGAAACACCTATTTTGGCGTCTAAGTCCGTTATTTTGTAATTTCCTGCTTGTTTTAGCTCAACGGTACGCCCATTTTTGTGCATCAAACCAATATATCCACCACTTGGCACGACAATAGTTTCTGTTTTATTTAGTTCCGAACCCGCCCAAAGTCGTTTTTTAGAGACAAGCGAGGTAATAACTCCGTTGCTTGCCATTACTTTGAAAGTAAAGTTTTGCGCATGTAATTGTGTGCCTAGTGAAAAACAGGCTAAAAGTATAAGTAATATTGTATTTTTGAGCGTTTTCATATAAAGTTCCAGTAAAATTATTGATTTTCATTTTTTTAATAACACAAATTGGGTTATATTCATTCAAGTTCACAAAGATAATGCCAATATTTTATCCAAAGAATAAAAATATTGGCACTTATCTATTTTTCCTCCTTACTGTCATTATAAAAAGTATCAAAGAAAGCAAAAACGTAAGTATCAGCCCAAACCAACTAACCAAAGAAATACCAACAAAATGCGGTATTGTAGGCGGAAAAACAACACTCAAACTCAGCCCAGAAAATACAAGTAAAGCGCAGATAATCAATGTAATAGAAAGTCTATTTGTGATAGATTCTACTTCGTTTACTATTCTATCTAGTTGGTTTACTTCCACATGAAAATTAAGCTCGCCACGCCTCAATTTACGTAAGATAAGTTTTGCTTCTGTCGGAATTTGATAAAATAAAGAACTCACTTGTGAAAGAATATTACTGGTTTCAAAGCCAATATTATCCAAAGAAAACTGTTCTGCAAGTAGTTTGCGCCCATAAGGTTTTACGGCAGCAAGTGTATCCAAATCTGGGTACATCAGTTTTCCTATTCCTTCCAAAATAGCCAAAGAACGCAAAATAAGAAATATATTTCCTGGCAGTTTTAGGTTATATTTATAGATAATTTTCTGTAAACGCACCGTAAATTCTGCCATTCCGCTATCATCAACATCAAGTGTAATGAGTTGGTCTATCATTTCGTTCAAATCATCTCCCAAAGCGTCCAAAACCTCAATATCACTATCAATAGCCAATTTGCGCAGGCTGGTAGCCATTCCTTTGCCGTCATTTTGTGCCAAACTAACAAAAACCCCCGCAAAAGCAAAACGCTGCTCACGAGTGATTTTGCCTACCATTCCAAAATCAATAAGTACAATAGTACCGTTTGGGCGTACCAAAATATTGCCTGGGTGTGGGTCTGCGTGAAAAAATCCTTTCCCAAAAATTTGTTTGAGATAGATATTTAGCCCTTTTTCTACAATTTCCTGCGGAGAAAGTCCCCACGCTTCTAACTGATGAATATCTGTAATCTTGCAACCACTAATAAATTCAGAAGTAAGGATTTTGGTTGTAGAAAATTCTTTGTAGGGTTTTGGTATAGAAAAGTCTTCATCATCTTTATAAAGCTTCCTAAACTGCTCCAAATGACGCACCTCAAACATATAATCAAGCTCTTTGGACATACTTTCCTCAAAAGCATCAACTACATCAAGAGGATTTAAAATGCCTTGTTGCTGAAAAAAGTTCTCTGTTAGACGCACAAATTCTCTGATAAGTGCCAAATCTGTCGTAACTTTTACGTTGATATTTGGGCGTTGAATTTTCACTACAACATCTTCCCCCGTATGCAGTCTTGCCCTATGCACTTGCCCAATAGAAGCAGCACCAACAGGCACATCATCAAAATAAACGAAAACATCAGAGATTTTTTTGTTGGTTTCTTTCTCAAAAATCTCTCGTGCAATGCTTGTATCAAAGGCTGGGACATTATTTTGGAGTTTTTCAAACTCGTGAATAAGTCCTTCTGGCATTAAATCTGGGCGGTTGCTTAGGAGTTGGGCAAATTTTATAAATGTTGGTCCTAATTCTTCTATGACCATTCTTAGGCGTTCAAAGCGGTTGTATTCAAAGACAGGACGCTCATCACGTAGCCACGCCACACGTCTGCTTGCGGAAACAAGGCGTTTGAGTGGTGTATTGGTTACGACATCTTCAAAACCGTATTTAATCAAAATGGCGACCATTTGTCTGATACGGTTGATATTCTTTACGGTGCGGTCAAATAGCATCTTTTTGTGAGTTGTGAATGGTGAATTGTGAACTAGCAATTGCTAGTGTGAGTTAATACAATATGCTTATTATCACCAGTTACATATCATTTTTCATTATTGAAATCTCAACTAATTAACACAATTCAGTTAGTTTAGCAAAAGTACAATTTTTTTAGGTTTTTTTGTTAAAATCAATAAAACTATTTTTTGGTATGATTTTTTCTATAAATTGCATTTGCTATCGTACACAATTTTGGAAGAGCTTATGGTCGGTACCGTAGAGTAGCGTAGGTCTGACCATAAGCTATTCCAAAATTGAGATTCCTATTTTTGATTATTGGTCAGACCTGCGTTTCACTACGGTACAGACCAATAATCAAAAACAATTTAAATTGTTGATATTTTTAGTGGATGTAATATATTGTATATCAGTTATTTACAACTTGAATTATTTGCAAAAGGTCTATTTAAAACCTATATTAAAAA
>JAYUKY010000076.1:0-10872 GCA_043764015.1 Raineyaceae bacterium | reverse complement strand
ATTTTTTAATTTATGCCACGTCATTTTAACCACTTGTATTTTTCTTTATAAAAACCAAAGGTAAAACATTTTTTGCAACGGAACTTTTACAGTAACATTTATTTTAAGTGAATTTATTTTATTTGTTATTTGTGAAGACACAAACAACGGCATTTTAGAAGAAATTAACGTAATTCGGAATTTATAATTCGTAATTTATAATTCGTAATTTATAATTCGGAATTGAAGTATTTATTTTATCATCAAGATAATTAAGCCTATCAAAATAAAGCCTGCACCAAACAAAACCTTAGCACTCATTGGCTCATTTAGCAAGGTAAATGACAAAATAAGCGTAATAATAATGCTTCCCTTATCAATAAGTGCCACCTGCGACACATTTCCCATCTTAATAGCTTTATAATAAAATATCCAAGAAATTGATGTCGTAATTCCAGATATTGCTAAAAACACTACATTGTTTTTTGTGAGCGTTTGCAGTTCTTTTGGTGAGTGAAAAGCCATATAATTAAGCATCACAATACCAAATACTACCAAAGTACGCACCGCAAGCCCCAAATCAGCAGTAATATCCTTCAAACCAAACTTAGCTATCACGCTTGTAAGTCCCGCAAAAACCATTGCCACTACTGCCAAAAACACCGCATTATTCATCATTTGCTTAGGTTCTATTTTAAGGTTATACTATTTTTTTAGTGTGATTAACGCCACAAATATACGTATTATATTTATTTGTTCTAAATAAAATAGTAAATCTAAACTATTGAATTTCGCTTTTTACTTAAATTGGATCAACATCTACCACAACTTGTGCGCTTTTAAAGTCTTTCATTAACGAAGTTGCTTGTGCTTCTTTGCTAATAATATCTTTGACAACCTTCAAATTTATTTTTTCTTTCTCCAATTTAATAAGTATTGTTCTCAAGTACTGATTGCGTACTCTGTCCACCATTGGAGATTCAGGTCCTAGTACACGTTCTTGCCCTATCTTTATTCGTAAGTTCTCTGCAAGCACTTCTGCCGCCTCAAAAGCTATCTTTTTTTCCGTATGACGTACTGTTAGCTTGATAAGACGGGTATAAGGTGGGTAACCATACTTTTCTCTCTCCAAAATCTCTTCACTAAATAAGCCTTCATAATCTCCTTTAATGACTTTTTGAAGCGTTTGATGCTCCATATTAGATGTTTGAATGATAACTTGTCCTTTTTGCTCTCTTCTACCAGCACGCCCACTCACCTGTGTAATTAACTGAAACGCCCTTTCGTGTGAACGGAAGTCCGCAAAATATAACAGTCTGTCCGCATCAAAAATACCCACCAAACTAACTTTATCAAAGTCCAAACCCTTACTAACCATCTGCGTTCCCACTAAAACATCTATGTTCCCATTCTCAAATTCATTGATAATGTTCTGATATGCGTTCTTTTTACGTGTTGTGTCTAAGTCCATACGCCTAACTCTTGCCTCTGGAACAATTTCTTTCATCTCATCTTCTAATTTTTCTGTGCCATAACCAACTGTTTTTATCTTCACAGCACCACAAGCAGGACATTCTACTGGCAAATTTTGCTTATGACCGCAATAATGACACCTAAGTTCTGATGAATACATGTGATAAGTAAGTGTTACGTTGCAATTATTGCATTTTGGAATGTAGGCACACTCTTGACACGTCACATAAGGTGCATAACCTCGCCTATTTTGAAATAATATTGCCTGTTCACCTTTTTTTATGTTGTGTTCTAGTGCATTTATTAACACAGAAGAGAAACCTTGTTTCATTGTCTTCTCTTTTTTCTCCTTTTTAATATCTACGAGTTGTATATCAGGTAATTGTGCCGTCCCAAAACGCTCTGTCAAGCTGACCAAACCATATTTTTCCGTCCTCGCATTAAAAAAACTCTCAATAGAAGGTGTTGCTGACCCCAACAAAACCTTTGCTTGCTGGCTACGAGCCATTACGAGTGCCATATCACGAGCGTGATAACGGGGCGCAGGTTCGTGTTGCTTGTAAGATGTTTCGTGTTCTTCGTCCACAATCATTAAGCCCAAGTTATCAAAAGGCAAAAAGATGCTAGAACGTACTCCTACCACGAACTGAAACTTACCAGAGATGACCCCACGCCAAACTTCTACCCTTTCATTGTCAGAGAATTTGGAGTGATAAACTCCCATCTTGTCCCCAAAGACTTTTCTAAGCCTTGCCACTATTTGCGTGGTGAGCGCAATCTCTGGCAACAAGAAAAGCACTTGTGAGCCGCCCTCTAATACTTTTTGTATTAAGTCAATGTATATTTCTGTCTTGCCACTACCTGTAATGCCGTGCAAAAGTACAGTATCTTTTTTCTGAAAGAAATCTAATATTTGGTTAGAAGCTATTTGTTGCGCTTCACTAAGATTAAGTTCGTAGTCGTCTGCTGCTGCAATGTCGGCAAAACGTGAAATAACTACCTCAAACTCTTCAAATACGCCGTTTTTAATAAGCGTTGAGAGGGACGAATTAGAAATTATCTTGGACGACACAAAAATTGTCTTCTCCAAACCTCCTTCATTAAGCGTCCAATCTTTAAATACAGGCACATTACGAAGATACAAAAGCACCACGTCCATTTGTTTTGGGCTATCTTCTAACAATTTAAACAATCTTTCAAGGTCAGCCTTGTCTAGGAAATCACGAGTAAGCCTAATCTTCCTTAATTTTTTGGGCTGATAACGCTCTTTGACTTCCTCATAAACAATTACAGCTTCTTTGAGTACAAGCGACTTGATAAGATTATAAATATTTTTGACTTCCATCAAAACTGCCGCTTCATTATACGCAAGCGACTTCTTTTCATACAAAATGTTAATTAGTTTTTGTTCTTTTTCTGTCAAAGAAAGTTCATCTAAATTGATATTTTGGTTAATTTCTACCCTAGACTGACTACTTATTTTCAACCCAGAAGGAAGTGCGGCGTTCAGCACTTCACCAATGGTACACATATAATACTCCGACATCCACATAAACATTTCTAATTGCTTATGAGTAACTAATGGTATCTCGTCAAGGAGTTCTAAGATGTATTTAGCTTGATATTGTTGGGGCGGATTTTGATGTACTGTGTGAACTACGGCAGTTAAGACCTTTTTATTACCAAATTGCACTATCACACGTGCGCCCACAAGTATATTATCATTTAGCTCAAAGGGAACACGGTAAGTAAACAACTTAGGAATAGGAATAGGTAAAATAACATCAACAAACAAGGTGATGCGTTCAGTTTCTCTGTCCTTACGGAATAATTCATTCATAATTTTAGGTAAAAAATATACATTCATTACGCAATGGGGCATGCCCCATTGTCTGTTTATTTTGTTTTTTTGTTTGTCGTGTTAATTTCACACATTGGGCTGGGACAAGCCCAGCCCCTACATTTTCTATGCTTCTTTTTCCTCCACATCATTTTTGATTTTCATAAATAAAAACGCTCCTATTAGCATTATTGCGCCTATTACCATAAACACAATAACCTTCTGAACAATGGTAAAGTTTGCCATATCATTAAAAAACAACTTAGCTATCACGCCCAAAAAGTAGAAAATAGATAAGCGCATATAGAATTTGAGCCTTTTTTTGGTAGAACTAAACAAAAGTGCCATTGCGTGAATGATAATCACCACAGAAAGCCACACTCCCAGCCAATTTGGTGAAATAGTTGCAATAATCAGGGCATACGCACTTGTAATAAACAAATTCATAAGCACCATATCCACTCTCCAAATCTCCTCTCCTTGGTGCGGATATTCCACTTGTTTTGGGTGAATTATTTTCACCAAAAAACCCACACTTATCAGCATCAAAACCAGCCAAATAGCAGTATCTAAGGTAAAGATAATATTCTCGTTTGGTGTATTTGCAGAAACAAAAGTTTTTAGCAACATTCCAAATAAAAGTGCCAAATAACCCACTCTAAACGCCAAAGAACGGTTATGTTTGATTGGTACAAACGTATCTTTACTAAAATAAGCAAGCCCAAAAAAGTACACACTTACCACAAAAAGTCCACTTGTATAAACTGAAAAGTTATTGATACCTACATCTTGTAAATCTCCGTGTAATCCTATGAAAATCAAATAACTACAAAGCCCAACGAAATAAAACAAATAAGTAAAAAGATAGTTTTCTTTTGCCTGAAAATAATTTTTATCTTTGTAACCTTGTCCGTGAATAAAAATTCCTGCAAGTGCCAAAATACCGCCTGCTATGCTCATTGCGGATATTTCTAATGGGCTTTGCGAGAACACAAGCAAATATGTACCAATTCCAATAAGTGCGTAAAGTTCCCAAGTTAATAAGGTGCGTTTGACAAACAAATTAAGCACATAATTGATAGTCACAGATGCCCAAATAGCCACAGGAAGATAAATTGGATACAATCTATTGACAGAAAACAACAATAATATTGGTATTAACAAATAGAATAATTCCCTAAAAAGTTTTACCAATGACATTGTAGGTGATTCTTTAAGCATATTTTCTCCTTGATATTCTGGTGCTTGTGGGTTGTATTTTGGTGCGGTTTTTTCGTACATCAATTGAAGTAACCACAAACTAACAAAAATCTCTACAATAGCAATTTTCCCAAGTAATGTTTGCAAGGCAAAAACTGCACTATTCACCTCCAAAACAGACAAATAACCACCATAAGCAATTAAGCCAAGATGCGCAAGCCCCAAAATCTCAATAAGAAATGATTTGCTACGGTGTCCCCAGAAAATATAGCTATACACGCCAAAAATACCCAAAATATAGGTTTTCTCACGCATATAGAAGTACACGCCTGTCCATACGCACACAAGTAGTAAAGTTGCAGCAGTTTGGTACAAAAATATGCTTAAATTCTCTTCTATATCTACTAACTTTGCTTTAAAATGATTGAAGAAACCTATCAAAATAGCCAAAACTGCCACAAAACCAACAAGTTGAATGTAGCCATCAGTCCAAAGTACAAATTCCCAATTATCCAGTATTTCGGGCATTGATAAAGCAATTTTTCCAGCTGCAAGTATCAGCCCTAAATAGCCTTCTTTGCGTACCAAAGGCAGATTAAACAGAAATCCGCAATAAACAAGTGCCACCGCTTCCAACGCCCAAAAAATACCACTAGTATTTCTTTCAAATATCAACGGAAAAGCAAAGCCTAAAAATACGCCTGAAAGTACAAAAAACAGCGTTGCCATATTATTTGATAAGGTTTTTCTAAATATAGCAAAACCCAAAACGAACACACTAGCATTGACCAAATGAATAGTTCCGAGTGTGCGCAAACCAAGCGCAGGATTTTGTGTGTTATCATACAAATAAAACAAGTTTATGACCAAAAAACCTGCACTACCAATTAGCATTACAATATTTTTAGATTCTAGGGTTTGTTTTGGTAAAAGATTTTTCTCAAAAATAGCTACATAAAAAAACAAATAGGCAAATGCCAAAAACACTATTGTATATTGCACAACAGGGATTGCAGGCTGTTTTTGATAGAAAATAATAGAAATAGCTACAGATGCCACCACAAAACTAAGCGTATCCATTACTTTCCATTTGATAGCACGCCCTACAAAAAGTGCCGTAATACACAAAATAAACAAGTAAATAAAGTAAAAAACCGTAATATTGATGCTATCAATGTACATAGGCGCAAACGCACCTCCAAGCAAACTAATCACCGCCACAACCTTTGTTTCGTAGCGGAAAGAAAGATAACTTGTACCAACTGTTACCAAAAATATCAGCACAAAACCTATAGCAGAGTTACTAAAAATGGTCAAAATGGGAGAATCAGTCACAGAATAAACAACCAAATACGCCAACGCACACGCCAGCCCCACAATGGCAGAGCCAAACTCTTTAAATTCAGAATTATTGTTGTTGAGACGTAAACCCCAAATAGTCAGACCAGCTACCACAGACGCACTAAATACATATTTGCTAATTTCTGAAAACGTACTATCAGCGTATTGCATCAAAAAGGCAAAACCTAAAAGTAACGCAACAATACCACCCACAACCATAAAAAACACGGGAAGTTGGTTTTTTTCTTTGTAATGATTGATAACTTTGAGCGTCATTGTACGCAACTGCGAAAACGGCACAAGTACATCAACCAAAACCTCTTCCAACATACTTGGTTCTTGCGGAATGGCTGCTAGTCTTTCTTTTTCTGCTTTGATTTCTTGCGCTTTTGCGTGGGCTTTTTGTTGCTTTTCTTTTTGTAGTTGCTTGTATTTTTCTTGTTCTTTTTCCTGAATTTTTGCAAATAAAGCTTCTCTTTCTTGCGCTTCTTTTAAGAAAATAGCGGCTTGATGCTCTCTTTCCCACTTTTCTCTTGCTAAAATATCTTTTTGTTCTTGTGAAATTGTTTCTTGTGGTTTTTCAGAAATAACTTTTGAAACACTAACAACAACTTCATTTGCAATGATTGGAGTGATATTTAAAGCAGGTTTTGATACTTCCCAAACATCTTTAAACAACTCAAAACTTTTTTCTAATTGACTGATTTTATTAACTTCTTTTTCGTAAGAATCATAAAATTTATTCATTGCTGCGGTCATTTCTTTGCGCAAAGCCGTTATATCATTTTCAAAAACAAGCATATTATCCACAGAAATAGTAATTATTTCTTGGCATTTGATGCAATAATAACCGTTTTGAGGAGAGGAAAAATGATTTTTAGTTTGACAATTTTGACAAATAATATTCATAAATAATTGTAAATTGTGAATTGTAAATTGTGAATTCAAGACAAAATATTCTTATGAATTTTCACAAAAAAATATTAAAATACTGTAAAAGTTTTATTGCAAAACTTCTATGTTTTGTGTAAGTTTACAAAAAATATTAGAATAAATGTATAAATTCTTTATTTTCTTTCAATAATTCTGTATTCAATTCACAATTTACAATTCACAATTCACAATTATTATGACAAAGAAACAAATTATTGCTGCTTATGACCCCAACGGTGTGGGAAATCCTGACCATATTTTTGGTTTGCCTTTTGATGAAAAAAGTTGTGAAGTTGTACTTATTCCTGTGCCTTGGGAAGTTACGGTTTCCTACAATTCTGGCACTGTGGAGGGCGCAAATGAGGTTTTTAATGCTTCTTTGCAGGTTGATTTATTTGACCCAACCATTAAAGATGCGTGGCAATTAGGGATTTTTATGCCTGAAGGAAACCAAGATTTGGCTGATACTTCTTATGTTTTGCGTGAAGAAGTGGAGTCTTACATCACTTGGCTAGAAGAAGGAGAAGACAAAGAAAGAAAAGATGCTGCATATCTTGCAAAAATTCCTGCAAAAATCAATAAAGAGTGTAAAAAACTCAATGATTATGTAGAAAAAACTGCCCTTGCTTTGCTTAAAAAAGATAAATTAGTTGGTCTTGTGGGTGGCGACCATAGCACACCGCTTGGCTTTATGAAAGCTCTTGCCACAAAACACGAAAAATTTGCTATCTTGCAAATTGATGCACATTGCGACTTGCGTGATGCGTATGAAGACTTTGAGTTTTCTCACGCTTCTATTATGCACAATGCACTCAAAATGAAGCATATAGAGAAACTCGTACAAGTGGGAATTAGGGATTATTGTGAAGAAGAATATGAGTATATCCAAAATTCTAAAGGACGTGTGAAGACATTTTTTGACAAAAATATCAAGCACCAAATGTATGAAGGCAAAACGTGGAGCGTGATTTGTGATGAAATTATTGCAGAACTCCCTGAAAATGTATATATTAGCTTTGATATTGACGGACTTGACCCAAAACTTTGCCCAAACACAGGCACACCTGTTGCAGGCGGTTTTGAGCTAGAACAAATGGTGTATTTATTTACCAAAATGGTGGGAGCAGGCAGAAAAATTGTTGGTTTTGATTTGGTAGAAGTTGCCTCTGACGACCATTCAGAGTGGGACGGAAACGTAGGATCACGCCTTTTATACAAACTTTGTAACCTTATGGCGGTGTCGCAAGGCAAACTTAAATTTAATTAGTCTTTTTTCGTAAATTGTGTGTTAGAATACATTTAAAAATATATTTTTTGTTATCAAATGTATTTCAATTCACAATTCACAATTCATAATTCATAATTCACAATCCACAATTCATATAAAAATGGTTTTCTTTTTAATAATATTGCTTGTTGTTGCAGTACAAATATTCTTTGAATGGTGGTTGATGGCAGTTGTTTGCTATTTTGTGGCGGCTATTTTGGGCAAAACTACGTGGGGAGTATTCTTTTCAGCGTTTTTTGGCGTGTTTTTTGTTTGGGCAACCAAAGCATTTTGGGCTGATTTGCAAAATGAACAAATTTTATCAGGCAGAATTGCAGAACTTTTTGGTTTGACGGCTGGAAGTGAATGGCTTTTTGCTATTGTAGCCATTATTGGGGGCGTTATTGGGGCATTTGCGGCTATTTCTGGGTATTATACCAAACGTATTTTCATTAAAAGTAAGCTAAGTTCAATTATAAGTAGATAAAATTCAACATACTACTATACGCTTATCCGTTTCCCCACGTTCCACGTGGGTTATGATAGTTCAACCCCGTTGGGGTTGTTTAAACGAAGAAAACTGTATTAAAAAAAAACTGAAAGGGTTTAACAATCATAACCCCAGGTGGAACGTGGGGAACGACAAGCAAAAACTTATGTATAATAGTATGAAAATTCAATTAAGATTTTATTTTTTAGCTTAATATACTGCATTTTGAGGATATTAAGCTATATTTTTGCAGTTTTTATAAAAAAATCAAAAAAATATTGCAAAAAATTTGGAAGTAATATAAACTTCTTCTACTTTTGCAACGCATTGACCAACTCATACTTGGTTTATAAAGATGAAGGGAGAGATTAGGCTCTACGAACTTCAGGCAACCTCCCATTTTAGTGGCTAATTTGGAAAAGGTGCTAAATCCTACCTAGAACTAGCAGTTGCTGGCATTATAAAAATATACTAGGAAAGATAAACGAACATTCAACGAAATGAAAACCACAGACTCCAACAAACAAAAACCCAACAACCTTTCAGGTTTCTCCAACTCAATTTTTACAACGCTTTGCCGCTGTTGTTGCACTTTCTTGCTCTAAACACCTCTTTCTAAATCACGGATTTTTAAGGATTACAAAGATTACACGGGTTTTTTAAAATCTGCTATTGTAAATCTGTATCATTTATGCAATCTCTTTAAAATTTGCAATTCTGATAACAAAATATATCAAAATAAATCTGTTATAGTAATTTGTGTCATTTGCGCAATCCATTTAAAATCCGTGATTCTAACAATTTCCAAGAAAAAATACCCAATCTTTAATATATTTTCAACAAAAAACTTTTAATTATTATGTCTAATTTCAAATTTGAAACCCTACAACTGCACGCTGGACAAGAAGCTGACCCTACAACTGGCTCACGTGCCGTTCCTATCTATCAAACTACCTCTTATGTCTTCAAAAATGCCGCTCACGGTGCTAATTTGTTTGCTTTGAAGGAGTTTGGAAACATTTATACACGCCTGATGAATCCTACAACTGACGTGCTTGAGAAGAGAATTGCTGCGCTTGAAGGCGGTGTGGCGGCTCTTGTGGTGGCTTCTGGGCAGGCTGCGCAATTTATTGCCCTCAATAATATTTTGGAGGCAGGCGACAACATTGTAAGTACCTCTTTTTTGTATGGTGGCACGTACAACCAGTTTAAAGTGGCTTTTAAGCGACTTGGAATTTCTGTGCAGTTTGCTGATGGCGACAAACCTGCGTCTTTTGAGGCACTTATCAACGAAAAAACGAAGGCTATTTACCTTGAAACTATAGGAAATCCTGGTTTTAATATCCCTGACTTTGAAGAAATTGCCAAAATTGCTAAAAAACACGACATTCCGCTCGTGGTGGACAATACTTTTGGGGCTGGTGGCTATCTTTTTAGACCTTTGGAACATGGTGCAAACATTGTGGTTGCCTCTGCTACTAAATGGATAGGCGGACACGGGACAAGTGTGGGCGGTGTTATTGTTGATGGAGGAAATTATAACTGGGGAAATGGCAAATTTCCACAATTTAGCCAGCCTTCTGAAGGTTATAACGGCTTAGTTTTCAATAATGTATTTGGAAAAGACAATCAAAATGGCTTTCCTAATATTGCGTTTATCATCAGGGCGAGAGTTGAGGGTTTACGTGATTTTGGTCCTGCTATCAGTCCGTTTAATTCATTTTTATTGATACAAGGAATTGAAACCCTTTCTCTTCGTGTGGAGAGAACCGTACAAAACGCCCTAGAACTTGCACAATGGCTGGAAAACCACGAACAAGTGGAGTTCGTCAATTATCCTGGACTTGCGAGTAGCCCTTATAATGACCTCGCAAAGAAATATTTGAAGAGAGGTTTTGGAGGGGTTTTGTCGGTTGTTTTGAAAGGAGGCAAAGAAAATGTAGAGAAATTTGTTAATAATTTGGCACTTGTGAGCCATGTAGCTAATGTGGGAGATTCTAAGACGCTTATTATTCACCCTGCAAGCACTACACACCAACAACTTTCAGAAAAAGAACAGATTTCTGCAGGTGTTCACCCAAGTTTATTACGTGTGAGCGTGGGAATTGAGCATATTGATGACATAAAAGCGGACTTTCAGCAGGCTTTTGAAAAGATTTTGCAACCCGTTTTAGTTAATTAGTCAAAATTTTGAGTAAATAAACTTCTTTTGGTATAACGACATTAGACCTCCTGCGAAAGTCTTATAACTTTAAAAAAGTGTCTTTAAAGTCCTCCCAGCAGGGGAGGATTTAGGTGGGGTTTCTTCTATTATGCTACATTCAACACAATTCAGACTAAAACCCCAAT
>JAYUKY010000075.1:0-11012 GCA_043764015.1 Raineyaceae bacterium | reverse complement strand
TTTCTTAAATTGTTACTTTGTATTTAGCCCCAGCGGGGCGAGATATTTATAGCAAATAATAAATATGCCGCCCCGCTGGGGCTAAATACATTTTTCGTATTTTATTTTTCTATAAATATGCCGTCCTGCTGGGACTTAAATACAATGTTGCTCCTAAAAATACTCCAAAATATTGCTAAATAAAGACTTTAAAAACTTCTCCGTATAAGTCTTAGTAGAACCAAAATTTGCCTTGTATCTCTTCTATGCGCCTATATGGTGGAAAATAAACTACAATTCAATTTTAGTAACATTTTCATTATCTAATTCATCTCTGACTCTTAGCTCAAATGTGCCTTTAAGTGGCTTTTCAAAGGCATTATCAGTCCAAATAAGGCTAGATTTTGATTCATATTGCATCAAAATAAATTCTCCATTAAGATAAGCCTTAAAATCTTTTATTCCAACGCCATAATCTGAAATAGAAAAACTCACACGTTTAGCATTTTTACCCACTAAACGCACACTTGGAGGATTTGTGTCTTTTTCTATTCTAAATTCTCCTAAATACTTTGTCTTGAAAGTGATTGTACTGTCTGTAATGACAGATTTCAGAAAACTACGAGAATAACCGTAACCAAAAACTGCCATTTTAGAAGGATTATCAAATACTTTATCTATTTTAACACCTGCTTTCTTATAAAAATACGTTACTTCTATTTCTCTTGCGAGTGGTACTAAATTATTTCCTATACTAAAACTTGTCTGATTTGACCAAATAGGCACATATGTGCTATCAAATAAAGCATTTTTCTTAAAATTTATCTGAAAATAGTCATCTTTATAAATATGTTCCACATTAGAAGGAATATAATTTTTCTTCATAAAAACGAGTGAAATATCTCCTATTTGTGCTTTTGAGGGCATTTTTCCATTGATAATAGGATAAGTATAAACGCTTTGAACACCACTTACATTATTTTGTTTGATAGTTGCTACAAGTGGCATTTCAACTGGAACAGACGAAATTGCATCATAAACAAACATTTTTTCTTGCTGACGAAGTCCATTTACCTTCAAAATAAGTGTATTATTATTGACTTCGTAGTTTATTTTTGCTTTGTTTAAAAGTGCATCAGGCACAAAAGAAAGCACTTTTTTATCTTTTCCAATGATTTTAAATTCCAAAACAGACAAATTATTATGAATATCAGTAGCTTCCATACTGATATGATAAATTTGATTAGGCAAAATATTGATTTTACCTTTGTTGTATTTTTGTGGTGAAGTAGTGTCAGAAGTATAAATATTCAAATAATTTCCATCACTTTCATAGCATTTTTCTAACGCTAAACCAATTGTACGGTGTTTGCGGTAGTCAAGGTGCATATTCATATTGCGTTGCTCATCAACAGCATAATTATTGATGAAATACTCAAAAATCTGTTTTTCAAAAATCTGTTTTTCAACAGTCTGTTTTTGCTCATTTTGTTGATTTTGTGTAGTATTTTCCTCTCTTACTTTCACCCTCACACGTGAAGTGCCATAAGTATTTGAGGCATTTTCTGCCACATCATAACTCATCATTTCCAAACCTATCCAGCCATAAGCCTCTATTACCTGCGAAATAATGTATGTATTTGGCTGATTTTGAGATTTTTGTGGTGTAAATAAAAGTTCTTTGTATTCTCCTTGCAGTTGCGTGTCGTGGGCTTGTGGCACAATGGCAAGTCTTTGCAAAATAGGCGGTTTTGTATCTTTTATTTCACTAAAAAACAACAAAGGATTTAAAATATGTTCATTTATTGTGCGGATTTCGTAGTGCAGATGCGCCCCAGAAGATGCCCCAGTATTGCCCACATAACCCAAAGTATCTCCTTTTTTGACAATAAGTTCGTCAGCGGCAGGGAAAAGTTCTGTTTCAAATGAATGTTGTTCGTATTGTTTTTTTCTGATATAAACGGCTATTTTCCCTGAAAACCTACTTAGGTGAGCGTAAAGAGCAATATGTCCAGTTGTTGGGTGCGTAACGTAAAGCGCATTTCCGTAGGCGTAGGTAGAACTTTTGGCACGCCCCACAAAACCATCATCAGCCGCCACGACAGGCACAGTTTCACCTGCCAAGATGTCTAAGCCACCGTGAAAATGGTTCGCCCTAATTTCACCCATATTGCCCGTAAGGTAGAATTTGTTAGGCGTTGGAAAGGCAAATTTACCTTTAAAATATTGCGGCTTTTGCGCTGAAATGGTGGCTATATTCCAAAGAAACAGAAAGAAAATAAGGAGTTTTTTTGTTGTCATATTATTACGAATGGTCATAAACATCTCCAAATTTTTCTTCTAAAAATATTATATGAAAAACATTACCAATTCTTAATCCTAAAAACGGTCTGTTATCACCATTAGCTCTAAAAACTGTTAAATTCGTTACGTCTGGGCTTATAAATGCGGGTAAAGTAGGTTTTATTTGATTTATGGGTATTTTTTCCGTTCCAAATCCGTGTTTTTCAGAAACATTGATTTTATTCCAAGAAAGGTTACATAATTTCTTTAATCTTTCAACAAAATTTGCATAAAATTTAAAATCTTTTTTTGGTTCAGTTTACAAATGCCTAAAACAGAAAACTGGATAATCTATTTCGGTATTATTTGAGGTTGGGATTTTAATTTTATTGTGTTGTGCTTCTTTCTTTTTAATTTTACCCATTATATCTACGAAATTACGCTGTAATTTGAGTTTTAAAATATTCTTTTAATAGATCATAAGGTATTACTCCTTGTGGATTTTCGTTAAAAACTTTTTTCCAAGGAAGTTCTTCGTGGGTCATATTCATCAATTTAATAGCTGAAAATTGCCCATACTCAACCATTACTTCATTAAATAATTTATTTTCTTCATTAGTTAAAGTCAATATTTCTGCATTGTCTTTAAGGGTAATAGCACCAGAACCAAAATCTTTAAAATGATAATACATTTCTTTAACAACTGGTCCGTACTGCCACGCTTCTAACTCATTTTCAAATAATTTTTTATCAAAAACTGCAATGAAAAATCCTTGCATATAATACAGCATTTTTTGCAATTTTAGATTAGAAATTATTTCTCCTTGATTTGCGTCTGTATTAGCAATAATTTTGTTGGCAATATCTAAAACTGAATAGTTCATAACGCAATAATTTTGAATTTTAAAAGAGAGTATGATTTGCATTTGTAAACAAGTGTAGGCACAAAGGTAACGAAAATGTTTTCATTTTCCAAATAAAATATGACTTATGAGCTACTGCATTTATCCCATCAAATCCCTGTAAACTTTTGTCAAAATAGCGGTTTGCACTTTCCAACTAAAATTTTGCCTGATAAAAATTCTGGCATTTTTGCCAATTTCTTGGGTTTGAGTCTCATTTTCTAACCATTTTTGCATCATACGTGCAAGTATGGCTGGGCGGTCTGCACGTACAAGTGCGCCAATTTGCTCATTACTAATAATTTCCTTCACTGCAGGAATATCAGAGGCTATTACAGGTGTTGCAAGTGCCATTGATTCTAAGATTTTCAACGGGCTACAACCTTGCTCCAAATTGCGGCTACATTCTTTCAAAGGCGCAACAGAAAATAGCGCATTACTCACCCAACCTGCCAAAATACGTTTAGGAAGCTGATATTTCCAAATAATTTTCTCTGAAAGATGCAATTTTTCCGCTAATTTATGATAATTTTTCACTTGACGAGGTTTGTTTGCGCTACAAATAACGAGTTTTAAATCTTCAAAAATAGGAGAGATAAGCGCAAAACTTTGAAGTAAAGTATCAATTCCTTGCCAAGATTGCAAAGCACCAAAATAAATAATATATTTTTCAGGTGCATCTGTTGGACGTGAGCGCAGTTTTTGCAGGTCTGCACCATTTGGAATAACCGTTATCTTTTCTTTTGGAATATTACGAGAAATAATTTTTTTGCTGATTTCAGCAGAAGGAACTATGATTTTATCACAATTATTCAAACAAAAATCTTCTAAAATAATGATTTTTTCTAGCGTTTTTTGAGATAAATTGGGGTAGCGGTAGGGAAGTTCTATGGAAGGCAAACCATTTACCTCAAAAATGGTTTTATAGTTTTTTTTGGGGTTTGAAAGAATAGCCAAACCGCTCCAAATATCTCTAAAATGGCATATTTGGAGGTTATTTTGCAAAAAAAGTTTTTCCAAAAGTGCATCTGTAAAGGCTTGCGCTCGCATCAGATAATTAGGAATATCACCCAAAAAACGAGTAATTTCTATCGTTTTATTTTCTGGTTGATTTTTATCTTTTTCTTGTTTTATTTCGTTCAAAAGCAAACTTTCATCAGCTAAAACATTCAACCAACCGCCACCGCCAAAATCAAAAAGAGCCTTAGAAAAGTGCGTAATATGTGTACTAGCCCCTTTTGCGGAAGGGTGAACATCAAAAGCAGAATATAAAACAGTGTGTTGCATTTTTTACTGAGGTACGAAGTTTGAAGTACGAGGTACAAACTTTAAAGCCAAATATTATTCGTATTTCGTACCTCAAACCTCGTACTTTATATTAAAGCCATTTCTTTTTCTTAAAAAACAAAGCAATACCAATTCCTATGGCTACCATTGCGCCCCAAACAATCTCGTAGCCATAAGGCATATAAAGCTCGGGCATATTGCCAGGAATAGGCTTTCCTTGTGTATCTGTGGCAGAGAAATTCATTCCATAAATCCCCGCAATGAAGGTCAGAGGAATGAAAATACTAGAAGTCAAAGTCAAAAACTTCATAATATCATTAGTTTTATTACCAACATTAGACATATAAACGTCCATCAAACTGTAAGCAATTTCTTTTTCAGCCTCCAACAAATCCACAATTTGTATGCTATGGTCTTGAGCATCACGCAGATACATTTCTAATTTTTCATCTTTTTTGACGTAATCACTACGCAAAAGTTCGTTTAGTTTATCTCTTTCTGCAAGTGCAGCTTTGCGTATTTGTATGATTTCACGCTTAATATTCATAATTTCGTTTACGTGAGAAGGTATAGGCTCAAGCATAATACTTTCTTCAAGTTCTGTCATACGGTGGTTGATATCCTCTATCATAGGAAAATAATTATCTACAATAGCGTCCATTAGTGCATACGCCAAATAAGCGGCACTTTGAGAACGTATTTGCCCTTTTCCTTTCAAGATACGTTCTCTAATAGTATCCAAACAGTCTTCCAGCTCATCTTGAATGGTAATGACTATTTTATCAAAAATGAAAAAAGCAATTTGTTCATTGATGAGTTTGTGTTCGTAGAAATAAAGCATTCTTGATATAATAAACCAATGCCCATCATAATAATCCACTTTTGGGCGTTGATTAACAGAAACTACATCTTCCAAAGCCAAACTATGCAAGCCAAAACGCTCTTGCATTTTTTGCAAAAACGCTGTGTTTCCATAACCTTCAATATTTATCCAATGCGTAAGATGCTGATTTTGAGCAATATGTGCATTAAGTTGCTCCATTGTGGCAAAAGCGTAGCGGGTAGCTTCATTGACATCATACGAAAAGACCTCAATAGCAGGGTCTTTGCCTGATGCCTCATAATTACCAGGAAATTCTCCAGTATGAAAAACAGTTTGATTTTCCTCACGTACGCTCTCACGTACACTTCTGCGCTCTGGTTGTGGCGTATGTGGTTCTTTTTCTATTGGCATAGAGATAAAGGTAAATTTGTTAGATTAGTTTCTTCCTGCAAGGTAAGTTTTGTGAAGGCAAGCTATAAAAAAACTTCTACAATAACAAAAAAAAGTAACTTTTATAAAATAATGTATTGTTTTTTTATAGGAAATTTAATACATTTGCACTTTAATTCATTCATATCAAAATAAAACAAAAATGAAAAAAGTTTTTTTAACAATGATTGTGGCGTTGAGTACGGGTTTTTATGCTAATGCACAGGTTACAATTACGCCTAAAATAGGGCTGACTATTTCTAGTGTGGGTTATAGTGAAGATGTCAAAGACGTAAGTTTAAGAACAAGTACACAAGTGGGGCTTGCTTTTGATTTGGGTATCAATAGTGGCTTTTCTATTCAACCAGAACTGCTTTATATCCAAAAAGGAGATAAAAGAACTAAACAGACAAAAATTGGAACTATTACCTCTACTACAACAGAATACCTACATATCAACTATTTAGAAATTCCTGTATTGGCTAAAATGAAGTTTGGTAACGACAACACAGAATTTTATATTACTGCTGGTCCTTCTTTGGGAATTGGTATGAGTGCAGACATAAGAACAGTTACTTCTTCTTCTCTTATTCCTTCTAAAAGTGACACAGATAAAGTAAAACTAGGAACTGATGATGATGCATTATTCAAAAGATTTGATTTAGGTTTGCAACTTGGTATAGGAGTGGTGCTTCGTGGCTTCACTTTTGATGTACGTTATGGAAATAGTATTGTAAATATTTTCAATGACCCAGATAATGATTTAGATTTCAAAGCCTACAATAGAACGCTTGGTATTTCCGTAGGTTATGCTTTTCTTATCAACAAGTAATTGCTGATTTAAGAAAAAGCCTCTGGTCTAATTTTTGAACGGTCTGTACCGTAGTGGAAGGGAGGTCTGACCGTTCAAAAATTAAAATGTGTAATATCTGTTACAAATCAAAATTTTTATAAATTTATTTTTGAGCAGTTTTCGTTTCAAACATTCCAGCAAGTGTTTTGACCGTATAATCAATCTCCTCAATAGTATTATACTTGCTAAACGAAAACCTCACTGCAGCACGCTCTCGTGGGTGTGCAATGCCTGCAAGCACGTGTGAGCCAGCTTCTGCACCACTAGAACAAGCACTTCCACCAGAGGCAGAAATCCCTGCAATATCTAAGTTGAAAAGCAACATATCATTGTCTTTATTTTCAGGCAAAGATACATTCAAAACAGTATAAAGGCTATTTTCTAAGTTGCCACTTTCACCATTAAAACGGACATCTTCAATACTTTCCTTCAAATTCTCAATCATACGTTTTTTGAGTGAAAGAATATGTGTTTTGTGTTCGTCCATCTCTTTATAGGCTATTTCTAAGGCTTTTGCCACACCAATAATGCCATAAATATTTTCTGTTCCGCCACGCATATTACGCTCTTGTGCGCCCCCTGTGATGAAAGGATTTATTTTTGACTTGCCATTTACATACAAAAAACCTATTCCTTTTGGTCCGTGAAACTTATGCGCTGCACCCACCAAATAATCAATATTTAATTCTTTGAGATTGTGGGAAAAATGCCCCATTGTTTGAACAGTATCAGAATGAAAATATGCGCCATAATGCTTACAAAGCTCTCCTATTTCAGCCATTGGCATTAAATTCCCTATTTCGTTGTTGGCGTGCATCAAAGACACCAAAGATTTTGGGTTTTTCTGTAAAAAGGCATCTAGTTGTGTTAAACTGATATTTCCTTTTTCATCTAAATCAAGGTAAGAAATATCTATTTTACCACGTTTTTTGCGCTCTAAAAGTGTGTGTTCTACTGCGTGATGCTCTATTTTGGTAGAAATAGCGTGTTTTAAGTGAAATGTATGAATTGCACCACAAATAGCAGTATTATCTGCTTCTGTGCCACCAGAAGTAAAGAAAATCTCGCTTGGCGTGGTATTTAGTAGTTCTGCAATGGTTTTACGAGATTTTTCTATCAATGAACGTACTTGTCTGCCATGCCAATGTGTAGAAGAAGGATTACCAAAATTTTCTTCTAAAAGTGGTAGCATTGTTGCTAAAACATCTTTATCTATAGCGGTGGTAGCGGCATTGTCAAGGTATATTCTCATATTTTTAGGAGATTTAAAAGCATTTTCTTAAAGTATTTTAGAAATAATTTTACAAAAATACAGAAAATCTTTGAAATTAAGTAGTTTTCTATAATTAGTTTATGCTTTGATTAAACTAAAAAATCATGTAATTACTTGATTATCAAAATTTTGTATTCATTCACAATTCACAATTAAAAATTCATAATTAAAAACTATTTATTGAAATTAAGTTCTGTACTATCTCCAATATTCAAACTTTGACTAAGTCCTTTAATAGAAGTATCATTTCCTATGATAGAATTTTTGAGTACAACATTCTCCAAACCGCTAAAAGAGCCAATAATAGAGTTTTGAACAATAGAATATTCAATAATGGTATCTTCACCAATAGCAACATTAGGTCCTATGATGCAGTTGGAAAGCCGACAATTTTCACCAATACTTACAGGAGGAATAATGATTGTATTAGGAAATTGAGGCAAATTTTGCTTAAATTTGTCTTGATTTAGAAGAATAGCATTTGCCTCCAAAAGTGTTTCTTTGCGTCCACAGTCGTACCAATGATGTACAAGTTGCGAAAAAATAACTTCTCCTTGCGTTATCATACGCATTAGCGCATCTGTGAGGTGATATTCTCCATTATTTTTGATATTATTTTTGATAATATACTCAATAGCATCAAATAAAGCCTTCAGATTTTTTATTTTATAAATGCCCACAAGTGCCAAATTTGACTTTGGGATTTTTGGTTTTTCACTTAATTTGATGATTTGATGCGTTTTTTCGTCTAATTCTGCCACGCCAAAAAGCGCAGGATTAGACACTTTCATTACGCCCACCACACTTGTTTTTGCCTTGATAATTGCGGAAATATCCAAATGAGCAATAGTATCTCCTAGCACAATTAGCAATTCTTTTTCATTTTCTAATTGTTTTTTGCAACTCCAAACAGCGTGTGCAAGCCCTTCACGAGGTTCTTGCAAAATAAATTCTGTTTTTATGCTATCTCCGTAATGTTTTTTTATAAAATCCTCAATTTTATCACCCAAATAACCCAAAACAAACACAAAATCAGTAATGCCACCAGCCCGCAAATCATCAATAATGTGCGCCAAAATAGGTTTACCTGCAATAGGAACTAATGATTTTGGTTGTGTATGTGTGTGTGGGCGCAATTTTGAGCCAATACCTGCTACAGGAATAAGTGCTTTCATTAATTGTGAATTGTGAATTTTAAATTGTGAATGAATACAAAAAAATAAATTGTGGATTTTAAATTGTGAATGAAGGCAAAATATTTATCAATATAGATGTCAATATTTCAAAGTCATTATATAGTTATTTTATTGTAAATTATTGATTATTAACATTTTGTATTCATTCACAATTCACAATTAAAAATTCACAATTAAGCCCTATATCTTACTTCAATTTCGTGAAGTTCTATCAATGGTTTCAAAAATTCTTCCAAATCATACACAGAAAGCTGGCTTGCTGCATCACAAAGAGCTTTATTTGGGTCTGGGTGTGTTTCTATAAACACGCCATCAACGCCTGCCGCCACGCCTGCACGTGAAATAACTGGCAAAAACTCCCTTGCACCACCATTTGGATCTGCGCTAGGAATACCATATTTGCGGATAGAGTGCGTAATATCAAAAACCACAGGAAAACCTGTTTTATTGAGGTGATAAAAACTACGTGGGTCAACGACAAGGTCATTGTAACCCAATGTAAAACCTCTTTCAGTCAAAATAATTTGGTCGTTTCCGCTTTCTACTGCTTTGTCGCAAGGTTTTTGCATATTTTCAGGAGCTAAAAACTGTCCGTGTTTGATATTGATAACTTTACCTGTTTTGGCAGCCGCCACCATTAAATCTGTCTGCATACATAAATAAGCAGGTATTTGCAACACATCAAGCACTTGCGCAGCAGGCACGCATTGGTCTGGGTAATGAATATCAGACAAAAGCGCAAAACCAAACTGTTCTTTGATTTTTTGTAGCATTTTCAAACCCTCATCAATACGAGGACCAATATAGTATTTAAGTGAGCTACGGTTATCTTTTTGGTATGAGGACTTAAAAATTACAGGAATTTTTAGGCGTTCACTCACTTCTTTTAGTTTTTCAGCAGTGCGCATCATTATACTTTCGTCTTCTATCACACAAGGACCAGAAATAAGAAACAACTGGTCTGCGCCACAGTCAATATTGCCAACTTTTACAATTTTTTTTGTCATTTTTTTAGGTTTTTTATGGTTTATTTTTTATTTGTAGAGATAAGGCATTGCCTTATCTGAATGCTATATCATTTATTTTACTAATTTACATTTTTGAAACTAAGATTATAAGATAGTTGCAGTTGTTGTGATTCATCTTTATAAAAATTATTTAGCAAAGCCCAATCTTCCCCCAGTAATTTAACATCAATCCAATCATCTAGAGTATAACCCATTCGTAATTTATCAGAATTTTCAATATTATTTATTTCAAAATCACATCTAAAAATAAAAGTGAAACGCCCAAAATGGCAACCAAATATAAGACCGTTATTTTTGTTTATGAGAACATTGTTGCCATCTATCAAATATTTTGTTTCACTTGGTAAATCTTTTGCATACTCTCTAAAAAATATTATGCCACCTTCATCATAACCACCAATTTCATTCCCATTGCTAAGATGAATATTTCCATTTAAGTCTATGCTCAAAAAACTTAATATTCTTGCGTTATTTGGGTTATCTAATACTTTTTTGATGAGAATTTCTAACATTTTTTTGTTATTTTTATATATAATATCATATTTTAAAGCAAAACAGACAGGTTTTAGGAATAATTTTGTATTCGTTCCAGCGGAACATAATATTTATAGAAAATATAGCAAAAAATTGTATTTGTTCCAGCGGAACATAATATTTATAGAAACCGTAACAAAAAATTGTATTTGTTCCAGAGGAACGTAATATTTATAGAATCCAGATTTTATTCTATCCATTCAAATAAATAGCGTTCTTCAAAACTAACATCAAATTTATCTAAAAAAGCTAGGTATTCTTCTTTAAATGTTTTCGTTTGGTGGTGTATTTCTTGATTTTGAATGTATGCAATTACGCTATCAAGCTGCGAATGAGCGTAAGAAAACGCACCATATCCTTCTTGCCAATTAAAATTACCTTTTATCCAGCCTTTTTCACTAATAAACTTACTAGAACTCGTTTTT